>JAJQAA010000065.1 GCA_021204045.1 Clostridiales bacterium | reverse complement strand
AAATTTAAAGTCAAAATCTCAGTCCGTCTTTTCCCCACCCCGTGAATAGTAACAGAGATTCATTGACGGAGATTCACTGATGATGGAAAAACATTTGACAATTGACCGATAAACGGTTAATATACTGATTAGAAAAGGAACGAGGGCGTTCGGAAATGTTGATCCGGGCGCCTTTTTACGTATTCGCATGAAAGCACTTGCAGCTGTTTATGAACGGGTTCAATGTATATCGTTTCCTGTATTTATCACAGCCGTGAGCCGTATGAATGGGAGGATCAAAAAGATGATGGATGATATTGACAGAAAAATACTGAAACTGCTGCAGGAAAACGCCCGCGTGTCACTCAAGACCATCGCGGAAAACACGTTTTTGTCGTCGCCGGCGGTTTCCGCGCGGATCGAAAAGCTGGAGAAGGACGGCGTGATTTCCGGATACCATGCGCTGATTGACCCGATGAAGCTGGGGTATCATATTCTCGCGTTTGTCAATCTGGATGTAATGCCGGAGGACAAGCCGGAGTTTTACGCTTACGCGGAAGGGATCCCCAATGTGCTGGAATGCAATTGTGTGACCGGCGAGTATTCCATGCTCATGAAAGTGGCCTTCCAGAGTACGGTCGAGCTGGATATTTTCATCGGCCAGCTGCAGAAGTTTGGCAAGACGAGCACGCAAATTGTTTTTTCCACGCATGTCGGCCCGAGGGGTGTGGACGTCGAGGAGTAGAATTATCCCATCCGGAAAATTTTTTTGGTATAATATGTGTTCTTTGTGAAACCCATTTTCGAATGGGTTTTTTGTATACATACATATATTGTCTCTGCATTTGTCGTCTTGGCATTTGCTGTCTTTCCATTTCACTGCCGTATGTGAATGTTATTCTGCCGGCTGAATCGGCCCTTCGGTGCTTAGTGCATAAATTTTAAAAGATAGAAATGTGTACTATTCACAAAAAATTCAATTCGATATGGGAAAAGTAGCGGAAATCAGGTGAAAATGATAAAATAATAAAAAAGAGGAGAATTTATCCTATGATGACAGAACGAGTGAAAAGAATGAAGGAAAAGGCGCTTTCCACGCCGATTACGCTTGGCGTCGAGAAGCTGGAGATCGCCTGCGATACGCTGGATGAGTATCGCAACTGCACAAACTTTGTCTACCGGGCAGGCCTGCTGGCGAATTATTTCCGGCGTTTTACCGCCTGGATTCCGGATGATGATCTGATTGCCGGGGTGGGCGCCAGCCATTACAACGGCTCGGAAATCGACTTTGAGATGGGGCTGTGGTCCAGGGAAGAGATTGCCGGGCTGAAGGCGGCGTCGAGCAACGTTTACATATCTCCGGAAGATGAGGAAAAGCTGTATGCGCTGAATGAGAGAATGGAGAAGGCCGCGGTGAACGCGCACCATTATGATTATCTGGCTTCCATGGAATGGGATAATGACGATATGCGTTCTTTCCTGAAATCCGGCGTGGTTCTTCCGGTCTGGAAAAACCGGGACAGCGGTTCCACCAATGCGATCGCGCAGACCGGACTTGGCGTCGGTCCGGGGTTTGTGCTCTGCTGCGTCGAGTATGACCGCGTGATCAATCAGGGCGTGCGCGCGATGATCGACGAGTGCAAAGGGTATATCGCCGGTATGCGCTGCACGACGATGGAAGACATGGAGAAATTCGAGTTCTGGACCAGTATGATCAAGGTGTACGAGGCGTGGATCAACTACGCGAACCGCCACGCGGATGAGGCCGAGCGGCTCGCGTCGGAATGCACCGATGAAAAACGCCGCGCTGAGCTGCTTCAGATGGCCGAAATCTGCCGCCGGGTTCCGGAATATCCGGCGCGAAACTTCCGGGAAGCCCTTCAGGCTTTCTGGTTTACCTTCCTTGCGACAAGCAGCAACACGATGTCCGGCGGACGGATTGACCAGTATCTGTATCCTTATTACCGTCAGGATATCGACAATGGCACGATTACCGACGACGAGGTTCTGGAGCTTCTGGAGATTATCCGCATTAAATGTATGACCTGGCATACCGTGCGCGGCGGACTTGGAAGAGGGCGCCATTCCGGCGACAGCCGCTGGCAGAATTTCATTATCGGCGGATGCGACGCGGAAGGAAAGGACCTGTCCAATGAGCTGACGATGTTCTTTATGCAGGCGGCTCTGGATACGCAGACTCCGCACCACACGATCACGCTGCGCGTCAATAAAAACACTCCGCTGGAGGTGGTGCAGAAGGGCGTCGAGGTCGTGCGGTCGGGAATCGGCATGCCGGCGTTTGTCAGCGACGACAGTTATGTTAATTACTTTACCGGCCTGGGATTCTCCAAGGAGGACGCCAGCGAGTACGCGATCTGTGGCTGCCTGGACGCGGTCATCCCCGGAAAGAGCCGTACGATCGGTGTGAAATTTTTCAATATGCCGCAGGTGATGGATATTCTGCTTCACAATGGCCTGTGTACCCTGAGCGGCGAGGAGATCGGCTTAAAGACCGGGGAGATGTCCGACTTTACCGATTTTGAGAGCCTGTTAAACGCGTACTACGCGCAGGAAGATCATTTCATGAAGTATGCGGCCTGGCGGTCCAACATGGACACCCTGGCGACGATCCGCGTCTGTTCCAATCCCTTCCGGAGTGGCCTGATGCATGATGGTTTAAAGATCGGAAAAGATTTTATGGAGCGGAGCTTTGAACCGTTCGATACGGGTTCCACGATTATGTGCGTGGGCGGAGTCAACGTGATCAACGCGTTTGCCGCGATCAAGAAGCTGATATTTGAGGACAAAAAGTACACCCTGCAGCAGCTGGTTGAGGCGCTGGACAAGAACTGGGAAGGGTTCGATCAGATGCGCCAGGATTTCATCGACGCGCCCAAGTATGGGAATAATGACGATTACGCGGATTCCCTCGCGACCGATATCTACGCGCACTTTGAGAAACACGTCAACGCGTGTCCCCAGGTCTGCGGGGATAAGAGTATTCCCAGCGGGATCTCGATTTCCGCGCACCAGCCCGCGGGACAGGTCGTCAACGCTTCCGCGGACGGACGGTATGCGCATGAGATTCTTGCGGACGGCATGATCTCTCCCCAGCAGGGTACGGATACGCATGGACCGCTGGCCGCGTTCCAGAGCGGCATGAAGATTGCCCAGGACGGTTATCAGGCAACCCTGTTCAATATGAAATTCCATCCGACCGCCTTGAAATCGGATGAGGACATGAAAAAGCTGGCGGTTGCCGTGAAGACATATCTGACGAATGGCGATAAGCAGGTTCAGATGAACGTGGTAGATCAGCAGACGCTGAAGGCCGCGCAGGCCGATCCGGAGCATTATAAGGAACTGATCGTTCGCGTCGCGGGCTACAGCGCTTACTTCACCGCGCTGACAAATATGATGCAGAATGAGATCATAGACCGGACAAACAACTCGAGCGTGGCCTGATCGAACGATAAATATTGACCTGCATGGTAAAGTCACGGAGCCGGATGGCAATTGTTGCTGTCCGGTTTCGTGCATGTATCCGGCAAGTTAGCGACTCCCTTTGCATACTGTAGATTATAAGCAGTAAGCAAAGGGAGTGTTTTATTGTGGCGGAAATGAAGCGAATTGTGATTGACGCGGGGCACGGCGGCGCAGAACCGGGAGCCGTATATAACGAGAGAAAAGAGAAGGACGACAACCTGAGGCTGGCGCTGGCGGTTGGTCAGATCCTTGCCGACGATGGATTTGATGTTGCCTACACACGGGTGACGGATATCTATAATACGCCGTTTGAAAAGGCGATGATTGCGAATCATGCTGACGCGGATTATTTTCTGTCGCTGCACCGCAACGCCATGCCGGTTCCGGGAACAGCGTCAGGCGTGGAGACGTTGGTGTATGAAGACAGCGGCATTGCCGGGGCGATGGCGAAAAATATCAATGCAAGGCTGGAAAAGGCTGGTTTCACAAATTTAGGCGTCCAGGAACGGCCGGGTCTGATTGTACTGCGCCATACGAGGATGCCGGCTGTGCTGGTGGAAACCGGTTTTCTGGATAACGATATCGATAATCGTCTGTTTGACGAGCAGTTTGATGCGATTGCCGCAGCGATCGCGGCGGGAGTAGTGGATACACTCCGGGAGGAGGAGCGGCCACCGGAATATTACCAGATTCAGGTGGGTCTGTACCGGAACCGGGAAAATGCCGAGAAGCAGGCCAACACGCTGCGCAGTCAGGGTTTCCCGGCATTTATTGTCTATAAAGACGGCAATTACAGCGTCCGTGTCGGCGCGTTTTTAAATCTGGACAATGCCGCCAGGACGGAGCAGCTGCTGCACAACTACGGATACGCGACATACATGCTGCAAGAAGCGGCGCAATAACAGAAAAACAATTAAAATTTCATATATTTCCCAAAAACAGTTAAAAAAATTTAGAAAATATGGTACAATGTGAGCACTTCCTAAAGAACGCCTTCGGTGTAGCGAAGCTGAGCCGTAGGCGAAGGCTGAGGTTAGTGCGAACTTGCACCTGGCCACTTCCTAAAGGACGCCTGCGGTGTAGCGAAGCTGAACCGTAGGTGAAAGCTGAGGTTAGTGGACATGGTGAGATGTATGCAAAAGACAGAGCCAAAGATTTTTCGAGGCTCTGTCCGTACGGAAGTCCGTGTGCTTAGAAACAAGGAGGGATGAATATGGGAGAGAACCATCGGATTATTACCATCGGCCGTCAGTACGGCAGTGGCGGCGGAGAGATCGGCGCCCGTCTCGCGAAGCGTCTTGGTATCGACTGTTACGACAAAAATATCCTCCGGATGAATTCCGATGAGAGCGGTATCAAGGAGAGCTATTTTCATCTCGCGGATGAGCGCGCCGGGAACCGCATGCTGTACAAGGTGATCAGCAGTCTGCGGCCGGAGCTGGGGGAGCCGTCCTTCGGTTCGGATCTGGTCTCGGCGGATAATCTGTTCCGCTTCCAGTCCGAGGTGATCCGCAAGCTTGCGGACGCGGAATCCTGCGTATTTATCGGGCGCTGCGCGGAATATGTCCTTGAGGGACGCGATGACCTGGCGCGCGTCTTTATCTACGCAGATATGGAAGCACGGGTGAAGCGGATCCGTGAAAAGCATTATTTCAATGAGAAGGATATTGTTAAGAACATCCGTCGCATCGACCGGGAGCGCCGCGATTACCATCGTTATTATACGGGGCGCAGCTGGGAGGATATTGAAAATTATGATCTGATGATCAATACGGCAAAAACCGGCACGGAAGGTGCCGTGGATCTTATTGAGAGCTATCTGCGGGGGCGCGGACTTCTGTAACCCTATGTTTAGAGATCCGGAACCGGTGTCGGCCGCGCCTCATCGAAGACATCTTCCGCGTGGAAGATGTCTTCCAGCTTTCGCTCGCGTCCTTCCGCTTCCGCAGTAATGTCCTTCCACATGCGGTAGCCGTCAAGGTTGCGGCGGCCCTGGCGGAAGCATTTGCCGTTTAGCTGTACCCAGTACCTGCTGGAATCCACGTTGCAGAAGTAGCGGAATCCTTTTTCATACAGATAGGCGTAGCGTTCATTGTCCGAGCTGTAGGGATGCCAGTCGCCGATATCGGTGCCAAATGGGAAAAGGATAATGTCGGTCGGGCCGATCAGCGACTCAACCTCATCTTTCCATTTGTCTGTGTCTTCCCGGAAACGTTCCATCTCAATCTCACCGAGATTTAAATGTCCCCAGCTGTGTGAGGCCAGTTCCCAGCCATTGTCGCGCAGGCACTGGGCGACTTTTGTCGCGGTCTGCTTGTCCTGTTCATAGGTGTCGGAATCCGCGTAGTTATAGGCGGTACGGTAGCCGAGGATTCCCTGATAACCGGTGAAAGCCAGGACGGCGCGCGCGCCCCGGTAGGAAAAATCCGGGTGTTCCTGAATGAATTCTTCAAGGATCGGTACGAGATCATAGGCGCCCGTTACGGTACTGCCATCCTCAAGCGTCATCTCGCAGGTAGGTTTGCCGTCCTCGCCGATCACCATGCGGCTCGCGAAGCCGTCGCCGTCCATATAAATGTAATAGCAGAGATCGTCCTGGGACATGACAAAGGGAGTTTTCCCTTCCGGGAGAAGGATGTCGCCGGCCTTCATCACTGTGTTCCCGTTTTCATCCGTGCTCTCACAGGCAAGGTCGTGCAGGCTCACGAGCACAAAGCCGCGATCGTACATGGACCGGATGATTTTTTTGAATTCTGATACGGTGGTCATCACCTGGTTGAAGCCGTCCTGGTCTGCGTCGCCGTCAAAGGCTTTTGCCGGATCGACGATCAGGGAATGGAAGAAGACATGCGTGACCTGGGTGACGTCAACGCGTATCAGAGCTGCTTTTGTGGCTTCGTAGTCTGCGATTGCGGACTGTACGGCCGGTTCCGTGGAATACTCCGTGTCGTTTTGCAGGAGGGCGATCGCGGCGTCGTAGTCGTAGCCGAGCGCGAGTGTGTCCGCGCGGGCAAGCAGAAGCTCCAGGGGACTCTGAAGGGTGGCAGTCTCCAAGCCGGATCCATCCGTTGTGCTGCCAGTTCCCATACCTGCGCTGCCGTCTGTCGTACCGTCTGTGTTTGCACCGGCGGCAGCGGTATTAGTGACATCTTCATTTTCCGCTTGCAGGCGGGCAATCTGTACGTTATTGTTTTCCTGCTGTCCGCGCAATGCGGATACGGCAAACCATCCGCCCGCGCCGATTGCACCCGCGCAGAGCAGGCCGGCAAGACAGCGCAATATCTTACGGCGCATCCGGTTCCTGCGGTAGCGCCGACCAAATTCATATCGGTTCATCTATGTAAATCTCCGTTTCGTCAGACTGGTATATTTTTTGCGGTATTCGTCTTTGAACTGCTTATCTGTTCGGTAATTCTCTTCCCTCATAGTTTAACATATTTATCTTCTCACGGCTATCACCGGGATGATTTTTGTCCTGGAAATTTTTCCCAGAAAAATACTTTTCGTGGACTGTTATTTAAGAGAAAGGGAAGATACCGGAAACGATTCTGCAATGTTCTTCTGCATAAGTGGCCTGTCCGCCGCCATACAATGGTTAACAGAGAATGTGGATGGAGAAAAGGCTATGAGGAAGATTCTCTCGATTTTGTGCGCGCTGATACTGGTAGCGGCGTTGTATATTGTACCGGTTGTGTCAGTTCATGCGTCAGAGCCTTCGCTTGTAAATAGTGGACAGGGAATACCGTACGCGATCGCTGCAGAAGCAACCACTACAGAAGCAGCCGCAGCGGACAGCAGATCGGAGAGCGGCCCGGAGATCGCGGCGCCGAGCGCCATATTGATGGAAGCGTCGACGGGACAGGTGATTTTTGAGAAAAACGCCGACGAGCAGCGCAGCCCGGCGAGCATTACCAAGATTATGACGCTGATCCTGATCTTCGACGCGATCGACGCCGGGAAGATCCACCTGGACGACGAGGTGGTGACAAGCGCCTACGCCAAATCGATGGGAGGTTCCCAGGTTTTCCTCGAGGAAGGCGAGGTGCAGACGGTCGAGACGCTGATTAAGTGTATCGTGGTGGCTTCGGGAAATGACGCTTCGGTGGCGATGGCCGAATACATCGCCGGTACGGAACCGGAGTTTGTGCGGATGATGAATGAGCGCGCGGCGGGACTTGGCATGAACGGCACGAATTTTGAGGATTGCTGCGGTCTGACAGATTCTTCCACACACGTAACGACGGCGCGGGATATCGCGATCATGTCCAGGGAGCTGATCACGCGCTATCCGGCGATCCACAATTATTCAACGATCTGGATGGAAAACATCGTGCATGTAACGAAACAGGGGACGAAAGAGTTTGGTCTGGCCAACACCAATAAGCTTCTGAAAATGGCGACCGGATTTACGGTTACGGGTCTGAAAACCGGTTCTACCTCGCTGGCAAAATACTGTCTGTCGGCGACAGCGCTAAAAGACGGCGTGCGCCTGATCGCCGTGGTGATGGCGGCGCCTGATTACAAGACCCGCTTTTCGGACGCGCAGACAATGCTGAATTACGGGTATGCCAATTGCAGATTGTACGAAGATACGGATATGCCGGCCCTGCCGGAAATGTCGGTGCGCGACGGTGTGGAAGAGCAGGTAAAACTGCGTTACACAGGGGAATTTTCCTATCTGGGGCTTGGCGGCGAGGACTTCTCGACGATTGAGAAAAAACTCCAGCTGCAGGAAGAATTGTCCGCTCCGGTGGAAGAAGGTCAGAAGGCCGGCGTGCTTCGTTACGAACTGAATGGAAAGGTGCTGGGCGAGGTGGATATCCTTTCGGATGGCGAGGTACGCCGCGCGGGCTGGAGGGATTATCTGCAAAAGACCTGGGAAAGCTTTATCATGCTTTTGTATCCTGAACCAGCTGGATGAAGGCGGCCATCTCCCGGGCAAGCCATTTGTCTTTGTGATAGAGTACCTGTCGCCAATATCGTAACCGGAAGTCCCTGACGGGAAGCGCGGCCAGAGTTCCGGCGTTTATTTCGTGCTGTACCGTGAAGCGGGGCAGAAAGGAGAGTGCGGAGCCGGATTTGAGCAGCTGGACGATAAATTCGGTGTTGCGGGTTTCCAGAAACGGATTCAGTGTCCGCCCGGTAGCGCCCAGATACTGATCCAGCGCGAAACGGTAGCTGGCGTCCTTTTCCGTGAGAATAAACGGCCAGGAGAGAACCTCATCCAGAACGAGGCTTTCTTTTTTGGTGACCGGATGAGAGACGGAGGTGACGAAAATGATTTCCTCCGGTTCCTCAATCACTTTTTTCAGTCTGGGTTCAAAAATCCTCTGGTCCAGCAGGTAGACGAGATCGAGCTGGTTTTTGGCCAGGCTGTCCAGAAGAATGGCGGGGGAATCGGGGACGATCCGTATCGTGACAGCGGGATATCTCTGGTGATACTCTTCGATCAGCGGCGGAAGAATGCAGGTGCAGACGGAGTCGATCGCGCCGATCGAGAGCGTGCCGGTGAGCTCGGATCTGCGCATGATGTCAGATTTGGTAGCGGAGATTTCCCTGGAGATATTCAGTGCGTGACTGTAAAAGATCTGTCCGGTGTGGGTGAGAACGGTTTTTCTGCCGATGCGGTCAAAGAGACGCGCGTCAAGTTCCTTTTCCAGATTCTGAATCTGGATGGTGACCGCCGCCTGGGAATAACCGAGCTCTCTGGCGGCTTTGGAGAAGCTTTCCAGTCTGGCAGCCAGAAGAAAGGTATTGATTTCACGGATTTCCATGATTTTCCTCCATAACCCATAAAAAAATATAAACAATTCATTAAAAAAATTAAATTTTACTTTTGGATAACGCTATGATACTATAATTTTAAAGAAAATACAAGTCCACGGATGGCGAATCAAAGGTTGCTCAATCAGCTTTTTAATCAGAAATTTTCCGTCATCCCGGACATTCAGAAGAGGGGGATGCTATGGAACGAACGGACATAAGGTATTTTGCTTATATCCAGATCCTGAGGGAAGAACTTCAGCCCGCAATGGGCTGCACGGAGCCGATCGCGCTCGCCTACGCGGCCGCGGTTGCAAAAAGGACGCTGGGCGATCTGCCGGACCGTGTGGTCATCGGCGCCAGCGGCAGCATTATCAAAAATGTGAAATCCGTGATTGTGCCGAATACCAACCATATGAGAGGAATCGCAGCTGCGGCTGCGGCGGGGATCGTGGCAGGGAATCCGGATCGGGAGCTGGAGGTTATCGCTGATGTGACGCCGGAGCAGATCGCACAGATCCAGACATTTGTGGATCAGACGAACGTCGAAGTTGAGAGACTTGACAATGGATTGGTCTTTGATATCCTGGTTACCCTTTACAAGGGAGACGCCAGCGCGTGGGTGCGCATCGCCAATTACCACACCAATATCGTCCTGATCGAGAAGAACGGCGTTGTCCTCAAAGAGGAAAAAGTAGAAGGTGAGAGCGAGGAAGGGCTGACGGATCGCTCGCTTCTGAGTATGGAGGGTATCTGGGATTTCATCACGACGGTGGACACCGCGGATATCCAGGATATCCTGGATCAGCAGATCCAGTACAATATGGCGATTGCCCGGGAAGGGCTGCTGGGTGATTACGGAGCCAATATTGGCAGCGTTCTGCTGGATATGAATGGAGATGATGTGCGGACGAGGGCGAGAGCGATGGCTGCCGCCGGTTCGGACGCGCGGATGAATGGGTGTGAACTGCCGGTGGTCATCAATTCGGGCAGCGGCAACCAGGGAATCACGGCATCCGTGCCGGTGATTGTCTATGCCGAGGAGCTGGAAGTCAGCCGGGAGAAGCTTTACCGGGCGCTTGCGCTCTCCAATCTGACGGCGATTCATCAGAAGACGCCGATCGGCCGTCTGTCTGCCTATTGCGGCGCGGTCAATGCCGGAGCGGGGGCCGGAGCGGGTATTGCTTATCTTTGCGGCGGCGGGTATGAAGATGTTGTACATACGGTGGTCAATGCCATCGCGATTATGTCCGGTATGGTCTGCGACGGAGCAAAGGCTTCCTGTGCGGCTAAGATTGCCGAGGCGGTGGATGCGGGTATCCTGGGTTACAATATGTACATCCGCGGACAGCAGTTCTACGGCGGCGACGGGATTGTCACCAAGGGCGTGGAAAATACCATTCGCAACGTGGGCCGTCTGGCCCGGGAGGGTATGAAGGAAACAAACGAGGAAATCATTGAGATTATGATGGAATGAGCGAAAGTGAGCCAGGATGGCGTTTACACAAGGTACGCCCTTCGGGTGTACGCACTCATGGCGAACGGCGAATGATGATCGTGATGAAATCACGATAGAATGAGGGTATGCGATCATCCGAATCGCGTAAACGAGAAAGGGGAAAGGTATGAATTTATTAAAAAGCTTGCCGGCTAAGCTGGTATTGGGTCTGTTAATCGGAACGATTGTGGGGTTATGGGCACCGGAAGGTCTGATGACGATTATTGTCACAATCAAGTACATTCTGGGACAGCTGATTACATTTTGTGTTCCGCTGATTATTATCGGTTTTATTGCGCCTTCCATTACGAAGCTGGGTTCCAGCGCCTCCAGAATGCTGGCTGTGGCGCTGACCATTGCCTATGTGTCATCGGTCTGCGCGGCGCTGATCTCGATGACAGCCGGATTTACGCTGATTCCGGGGATGAATATCGTGAGCAGTGTGGATGGTCTGCGGGATCTGCCGGGAGTGGCGTTTCAGCTTGACATTCCTCAGATCATGTCAGTTATGAGCGCTCTGGTATTTTCGATTCTGCTTGGTCTTGCTGCGGTATGGACGAAGGCGAAGGTAATTACCGCGGTTCTGGATGAGTTCCAGCGCATCGTGCTGGATATTGTTACGAAGGTTGTGATTCCGATCCTGCCGTTCTTTATCGCTACCACCTTTGCGGGTCTGGCTTACGACGGCACCATCACGGGACAGTTCCCGGTGTTTGTGAAGGTAATCCTGATTGTCATGATCGGACATTATATCTGGCTTGCGGTTCTCTATGGCGTGGCCGGAGCCTATTCCGGAAGCAATCCGTGGGAGGTTCTGAAACATTACGGTCCGGCCTATCTGACGGCAGTCGGTACGATGAGCTCCGCAGCGACGCTGTCTGTGGCCTTGAGCTGTGCGAAAAAGAGCAAGGTTCTGCGCTCGGATATGCTTGAGTTTGGCATTCCGCTGTTTGCCAATATCCATCTTTGCGGTTCCGTGCTGACAGAGACATTCTTTGTTATGGTGGTGTCCAAGATTCTTTATGGGCGGCTTCCGGCTCTTGGTTCCATGGTTCTGTTCTGCCTGCTTCTTGGTATTTTCGCGATCGGCGCTCCCGGTGTGCCGGGCGGTACGGTTATGGCTTCTCTGGGACTGATTATCTCGGTTCTCGGCTTTGATGAGACCGGGACCGGTCTGATGCTGACCATTTTCGCTCTGCAGGATTCCTTCGGTACGGCCTGCAATGTTACCGGAGACGGCGCGCTGACGCTGATCCTGACCGGCTATGCGAAAAAGCACAACATTAAGGAAGAAAAAATTGAGGTAAATCTGTAAACGGAAAAGCTGTAAAAATTTTATAAGACATGAAATTATCCCGGGCGGGAGCGTTTGCCATATTCCCTGCCCGGGACGTTTTTTGTTTTTTTGATATTCTCGGGATGATGGATAGAAAGCAGTTTTCTGCTATCTATTCCGCTGCCTTTTTTGCATATTCTGTCGTTACCAGATCCGCGTAAGGCACCCGCGTTTCCAGTTCACCGGCTTCCTCGAGGATATTCTGCAGCAGGTCAAAGCTGTCTTCCGTAAAGATCAGATCATCCTTCCAGGTGTCCTGTTCCTTGTAGCGGCTGACAATCGCGGTGATATTTTCCAGCGGCGTTTCGGAAAACTGTGGCTGGATGGTTTTGGCGATTTCCTCCGCGGAGTGGGTGTTTACATAGTCCATGCCTTTCTGCAATGCATTGGTGAACTTCTGGATGATCTCCGGATTTTCAGCGAGATAGCTTTTCTTTGCGCAGTAGGCAGTGTAGGGTACATAGCCGGAATCAACGCCCAGAGAGGCCACGACATAGCCGCTGCCCTCCAGCTCCAGTCCGGTTGCGTACGGCTCGAACTCAACGGTGTAGTCTGAATCGTCGCTGGTGAAGGCCGCGGCGGTAAGGCCGAAGCTGATGCTCTGGTCGATGGTCAGGTCCGTTTTCGGATCGATACCGTTTTTCTTGAGGATATATTCAAATACCATCTGCGGCATGCCACCTGCGCGTCCGCCAAGCACCTTTTTCCCCTTTAATTTATCCCAGTGAAAATCAATGTCCGGTTCCCTGGCGACGAGAAAATTGCCGGCCCGCTGTGTGAGCTGGGCGAAATTTACCGCATAGTCTTCTGCGCCCTGGGCGTAGGTATAGATGCTGGCTTCCGAACCCATAAAACCGATATCGGCGTCGCCGGAAACCAGAGCGGTCATGACCTTGTCGGCGCCGCCGCCATTGACAAGCGTAAGATCAATACCCTCGTCGGCAAAATAGCCGAGCTCAATCGCCGCATACTGAGGTGCGTAGAAGATGGAATGCGCGACTTCATTGAGCGTTACTTCGATCTGCGCGTCGGCGGACGCCGGTTTGCCCTGACAGCCGGAAAGTGCCACGGCAGCCAGAAGGACGAGCGCGGCGGCGCCGGCCCGTCCGGGCAGAAACTTATTTTTCATAAATGCCTCCCGTGAATTGCGTTAATACTACATTCTATCCGGAAGATGGAAAAATGTGACAGGAGACTGTTTGAAAATAGTAAATCTTTTTGTTGCGGAGAAGAGATAATTATGTCAACAGGAATTCTGCAGCATTCATAATCTTAGGATGAGTTACGCCGGATTCAAGGAAATCCTTGTCGCCAGTCAGAAGAATATCGGCATCAGCATTGATTGCTGCCCGTAAAATAGCGCGGTCATTTACATCCCGGATTTCCTGTTCTAGATCATCTTCTTCATCAGGCGTAGGTACAAGTTCCAGTGTCATCAGAGCGATAGACAGAAATTGCTCAAAAGAGGAAATCTTCTTCGGGAATTTGCGATTATAGATCCTTCGCATTTCATCAATATTCTGCTCGCAGACCATTCCGTGATTTGGATAGGTAACAGCTTTCAGATATGCCTGGAACGGTGTCCCTTTTGGATTCAGTACCGCGGAAATCAGGATATTTGTGTCAATGGGTATTCTCATTTACACCTCGCTTTCTGCCCGTACTTCCTTTACGAGCGCAAGAATATCCTCTTCAGACGTAAGCCCCGCTTTTTCTGCCTCACCCTGCATCTGCGCCTGGAGTACCTGCATGGCATATACGGCAGAATTGACGATGCGGACTGTGTTTCCCTCTACGACAAACGTTACGCGGTCACCGCTCGATACTCCGAGAACCTCGCGGACATCTTTGGGTATCGTAACCTGTCCCTTTGACATTACTTTCGCGTTATCAACAAATGTATTATTTGACATCTTGTTACACCTCCGTTTAAATTTGACATGAAAAGTAGGAATTTCCCTACTTTTATTATATGCGGGATTTTTAAAAATATCAATACAAATATAGCCGCAGGAATAAGAATCCGCGACTACTCATTCTGCTATATGATATTTTGTGTCATCCCATCCACCCAGTTGCACAAAATTACGATTGTTTCATAATTTACATGGATATATGTACTACACCTGCGTGCCCACCAAGCACCTTTTTCCCTTTCCGTTTATCCCAGTGAAAATCGATATCCGGTTCTCTGGCAACAAGAAAATTGCCGGCCCGTCCGGGCAGAAACTTATTTTTCATAAATGCCTCCCGTGAATTGCGTTAATACTACATTCTATCCGGAAGATGGAAAAATGTGACAGGAGACTTTTGAAAATATACGATTTCATTCATTGATGAAAGAATAATGTGTTTTATTTGCTTTATTTTATAGGAAAAATGTGCAAAATTTATTTTTAAAACACAGAAAAATGTGATATACTAATATCAACAGATCAAAAAGGCAGGCGATGGTATTGAAACGAAATGCGATTCAGGATTTAATAAAATGGAAAGCCAGCGATGATCGTAAGCCAATGGTGTTAAAAGGCGCACGTCAGGTCGGCAAAACATGGCTCATGAAAGAGTTCGGTCAGACCTGCTATGAAAGTTATGTTTATTTTAATTTTGATGAAGAAGATGAATTAAAATCCATATTTGAAACAAATAAAAATCCTCATCGGATCATCGAATTGCTGTCTATGATCGTTGGACAGAGGATTGTTCCTGGAAAAACGTTGATTATGTTCGATGAAATACAGGAATGCCCGGAGGCATTGAATACACTTAAATATTTCAAAGAAAAAGCGAATGACTATCATGTGATCGCGGCAGGCAGTCTGCTCGGCACCCTGCTTGCACAGCCGAAATCTTATCCGGTGGGAATGGTGAATCTGCTGGAACTGTATCCGCTTGCTTTTGATGAATTTCTGGAGGCAGTTGATCCGGCCCTTTACAGATATTACGATAGTATTCAGAAAGAGCAGACGATCGAGGAGATTTTCCATAACCGCCTGCTGGAAGCGTATAATAACTATCTCATTATTGGTGGGATGCCTGAATGCGTGGCTTCCTGGATCAAATACAAAGACCCGGCAAAAATTGGTCAGATACAGCGGGAGCTTATCACCATTTATGAGAATGACTTTTCCAAGCATAATGGCAGGATCAACAGCGGACGCATCCTCATGGTTTTCCGCAGCATTGTGACCCAGCTTGCCAAACCCAATGAAAAATTCATGTACGGTGCAGTCCGGGAGGGCGGCAGAGCACGTGATTTCGAGGAAGCCATCGAATGGCTCGTCTCCGCCGGTATGCTGAACCGCGTCTATAATGTTTCCAAAATGGAGCATCCGCTTTCCGCTTTTGATAAACTTGATCAATTTAAGCTCTTTGCATTTGATACCGGTCTTCTGAAAACGATGGCTGGTGTTGACAACAGCGCAATTCTTCTGAAAGCGGATTATCAATTCAAGGGACCGCTGACCGAAAATTTTGTTTTGCAGCAGCTTCGCGGACAGTTTGAAGTGGAGCCGCGTTACTACTCTGACAAAAACAGTGAGATTGATTTTGTACTTCAGTACGGGACGGAGATTATCCCTGTGGAAGCAAAAGGCGGGGAAGATAAGTCTGCCCCATCCTTTAAAAGGTATGTTGCCGCTCACCAGCCCGAATATGCAATCCGGTTTTCAAAGCGTGGGTATCGGAAAGATGGGTTGATTACAAATATTCCGATATACTTTGCACGAAAGCTGAAGGAGCTGCTGTAAATCGTGTTAAGATTACATTTCATGTATCATTCTATCCGGAAGCTGGAAAAATGTGACAGGAGACTATGGACTTTAAAAATTTGATGTGATAAACTGAATGGGTCGGAGAAACCGGAAAATCAGAATGAAACTGGTCGGAAAACCAGCAAATTGGAATGAAATTAGCCGGAAAGCCGGCAAATCGGAATTGGAAGGGGATATCCGCTTGTGAATAATAAGATCAGGACAGAAGCGCTCGATCATCTGTTTCAGGCGGTTCTGACGCTGAAATCGTCGGAAGAATGCTATGCTTTTTTTGAGGACGTCTGTACGGTAAATGAGCTGCAGTCGCTGGCGCAGCGCTATGAAGTCGCCTGGATGCTGCGGGAGAAAAAAACCTATCTGGAGATCGCGGAGAAGACCGGCGCGTCCACGGCGACGATCAGCCGCGTCAACCGTTCGCTGAATTACGGCAACGACGGCTACGATATGGTATTTGCGCGCTGCGCGTCGCAGGCACCGGGAGAGCAGGAGGAAGCCTAACGCTTTTTCCGCCCGGCATTGGGGGCTGCGGCTTCTTCCTCGGCGCGGAACTGGTCGATGAGCTGCTCGACGATCTGCTTTTTTAAGTAGGCGTCGAAGGATAGCTCGCTGATGAAGGCGAAAAGCTGCAGATATTCGCGCTCATCCTCCGGAGCGTCGGCGAAGGTCTGCGTGGCAGCCTGATATTTGGTACGGACATCCTCGCGCAGCGGTTCCATCTGCTGCTTTTCCAGCTCGATGATTTCCTCATAGATGCTGTCAAAGGACGGCTGATTATCGGTGCCGAAATGATGCGAGGTCAGCGGCAGAAACAACTGCTCGATGTCGGCGAAGGAAAGCAGATTTTTATAATAATAGATAAAGAGCAGCATGACCATATGCTCCCGGGAATATTTCTTTTTGACCGGGGGCGGGAGCAGGCGGTTTTTGGCATAGTTGTTGATCATGGTTTTGGTCAGCGCTTTGTCTTCCGGATTTCGCTTTGTGGATTTGAGCTGTTCCTCCATAAAAGAAGTTACCTGATCCATATACAGATTAATCTCCGGGATTTTTTCCAGGGGTACGTGGGGGAGCTGTTCTAAGCGGGCCATAATTTCATTCAAACGTTCTTCATTGTGCTTCATGGGATTTGTCACCTCGGTTGATATTCATTCGACTCATGATTTTTGGTTCTGGTATCATTCATATTACAGTATATAGTATTCAAAACCAGATATCAAGTAAATCGTTGATTTTTGTATTGATTTTTCTGTGAATAGTCATTGAAGAACGGCTTCATTTTTTGTATAATAATGGCGCGATGTTATTAAAACACAAATAAGGAGGACATATCCATGAAAAAAGTATTGGCAACAGAGAAAGCACCGGCAGCGATCGGACCGTATTCCCAGGGGATTTGCGCCGGAGGGATGGTATTTGTATCCGGGCAGCTTCCGATCGATCCGGCCACGGGTCAGTTTGCCGGTGAGGATATCGCGTCTCAGACGCGTCAGTCCCTGACGAATATTCAGAACATTCTGGCGAGCGAAGGCCTGACGATGGCGGACGTCGTCAAGACGACGGTGCTGCTGAAGCATATCAGCGATTTCGGAGCAATGAACGAGGTGTACGCCACATTCTTTGAGGGCGCCTGCCCGGCATGCGCGGCGTTTGAGGTGGCGGCGCTTCCGAAAGACGCGCTCGTGGAGATCGAGGCGATCGCCTGCGCGAAATGATGCCGATACGGGATACTGCGGTGCGGAGTGATATCCGGCTGAAGCGATACCCGATGCGGGATAATACCCGGTGCGAAAGACAACGTTCCGGGCGAAAGGAAGATACATGGCAGTTTACGATAATCTGAATGAGCAGCAAAAGGAGGCGGTCCTCTGTACGGAGGGACCGCTTCTTGTACTGGCGGGCGCGGGTTCCGGCAAGACCCGGGTGCTGACGCACCGCATCGCGCATCTGATCGCGGATAAGGGGGTCAATCCCTGGAATATCCTCGCGATCACATTTACAAATAAGGCGGCGGGAGAGATGCGTGAGCGCGTGGACCGGTTGGTCGAAGAAGGCGCGCAGAGCATCTGGGTGAGCACGTTCCACTCAGCCTGCGTGCGTATCCTGCGCCGTTATATTGAGCTTCTTGGATATGATAACAATTTTACGATTTACGACACCGACGATCAGCGTACGTTGATGAAGCAGGTGCTGCGCAGGCTGGATCTGGATCCGAAGCAGTACAAGGAGCGGGCGATGCTTTCCGTGATTTCCAACGCGAAAAACGAACTGATCAGTCCGGATACGTTTTTCCGGGATGCGCAGGGGGACTGGCGGCAGAAGCGCATCGCGGAGATCTATCAGCGCTACCAGGAGGAATTAAAGAGCAACAACGCTCTGGATTTTGACGATCTGATTTTCAAGACCGTCGACCTGTTGCGGACGAACGCAGACGTGCGCGAGTATTACCAGGAGCGTTTCCGCTATATTATGGTCGATGAGTATCAGGATACCAATTCGGCGCAGTTTGCTCTCATCGAGCTGCTGGCCGGAAAATATAAAAATCTCTGCGTGGTCGGCGATGACGATCAGTCGATTTATAAATTTCGCGGCGCAAATATCCGCAACATCCTGGATTTCGAGAAGACGTATCCGGGGGCGCGCGTGATCAAGCTGGAACAGAACTACCGTTCCACAAGCCACATTCTCGACGCGGCGAACGCGGTGATCCGCAACAATAAAGGGCGCAAGCCCAAGACCCTGTGGACGGCCAACGGCGAAGGCGTGCCGGTGAGCTTCCGGCAGTTTGAGCAGGCTTCGGAGGAGGCGGACGGCATCGTGCGCGATATACGCGCGGATGGGCGCGACTATCAGGATTACGCGGTACTGTACCGCACGAACGCTCAGTCCCGCCTGATCGAGGAAAAATGCATCGCCGGCAGCGTGCCTTATCGGATCGTGGGCGGCGTCAATTTTTATCAGCGCCGTGAGATCAAGGATGTGCTGGCCTATTTGAAGACAATCGCTAACGGGCTGGACGATCTGGCGGTCCAGCGGATCATCAATGTGCCCCGGCGCGGCATCGGCGACACGTCGATCGGCAAGCTGACGGCGTGGCAGATGGAAAACGGCGGAAGCTTTTTTGAAGCCTGCGAAAATGCCGGGAAGGTACCGGGACTTGGCAGGGCGGCCGGGAAAATCGGCGATTTTGTGAGTCAGATCGGGCATTTCCGGTCGATGATGGACGAGGGCGCGTCCCCGAAGGAGATCATTGAGGCGGTTCTGGATGAGACCGGCTATCAGAAGGAACTGGAGACGGCGGATGAGGCGATCGAAGCGCAGAGCCGCCTGGAAAATATCGATGAGCTGATCAGCAAGGCCGCGGATTACGAGGAAAATGGCGGACAGCCGGGGCTGGACGCCTTTCTCGAGGAGGTCGCGCTGGTCGCGGATATCGACCGTATGGATGAGACGGAGCACTGCGTGACGCTGATGACGTTGCATGGGGCAAAGGGGTTGGAGTTCCCGGTCGTTTACATGAGCGGGATGGAGGATGGTTTGTTCCCTTCCTATATGGCGGTTACCTCCGACGACAGCACGGATCTTGAGGAGGAGCGGCGTCTCTGCTATGTGGGCATTACCCGCGCGAAGGAGCGTCTGGTGCTGACGGCGGCGCGTCTGCGCATGATGAACGGCGAGACGCATTTTAACCAGCCGAGCCGTTTTGTGGAAGAAATTCCCAGGGAATTGCTGGAGAATCGTCCCGAGCGGCATGTGCGCCGCCCGGAAAGCGGCGGCGCGGAGACGACACACGGCCCGTCGTGGAAGAATCGCCAGAAAGAGCTGGGTGTAAGCAAATTTGGCCAGAAGGCCGCGGTGGCGCCTGCTTTCGGTAAGGCCTTTGCCGTCGAGAAGCCGCGATCGCTTTCCTACCGTGAAGGCGATCGCGTGCGCCATATCAAATTTGGCGAAGGCACCGTGCGCACGATCCAGGACACGCCGAGGGATTTCGAGGTGACCGTGGAGTTTGACCGCGTCGGGGTAAAAAAGATGTTCGCCTCGTTCGCAAAGCTGGTGAAAATTTGAATGGCATTCACGACCGTTTTTCTTCATTCGCAATAGTAACGGATAATAACAATTTGACAAAAATATAGGATAGTAAAAAGAAAAAAAGGATGGTATAATAAATAGACGGCAGATATTCGACGCCGATCATCAGGAAAGGATGTGGGATGGATGAATCGCTTTGACAACATGAATACGATGGGAAGAGACGCGCTGTCGCGCGTGGAGGAAATTGTCAATACGACCAAGCTGAATGAATTCCTGCACAGAAATGAGGAGGAAGAAAAGCGGAAGACAGCGCTTCTGTGGGCTCTCGCGATAATCGGCGCGGTGGCGGCGGTCGCGGGGATCGCGTACGCGGTATACCGTTTCTTCACGCCGGATTATCTGGAAGACTTTGAGGACGATTTCGACGATGACTTCGATGATGATTTCTTTGAAGATGATGAGGACGCGGAGCCAAAAGAAAAGAAAGAGTGAGAACCAAAAAGAGCGTGCTTCCTGGAGGGGCACGCTTTTTTCGGCATGGAGCATGTGATGAAAAAAGGAGATTGTTTTGAGGCGCGGGTAGAGCGGGTTGACTTCCCGAACCGGGGCGTTGTCCATGTGGACGGAGCGCGCGTGATCGTCAAAAACACGATTCCCGGACAGCTTGTGCGCGCCGCGGTTAATAAAAAACGCGCAGGCCGCTGTGAGGCGCGGCTTCTGGAAGTGATAGAGCCGTCGGCGCTGGAACTTACGGAAGGCGTCTGCCCGCATTTTGGCCGCTGCGGCGGCTGCCTGTACCAGAGCCTGCCTTATGGAGAACAATTGAAAATCAAGGCCGGGCAGGTGCGCAGCCTGCTGGACGGCGCGGTGAAACCGGACGACACGGTGGAGCTGGATGGCGCGGTGGAACCAGACTGTGCGGTGGAACCGAACGGCACGGTAAAACCGGGCTCCTACATATTTGAGGAGATCAAGGGAAGCCCGCTCGTGGACGGTTACCGGAACAAGATGGAGTTTTCTTTCGGGGATGAGCATAAGGACGGGCCGCTGGCGCTGGGCATGCACGCGCGTGGCAGTTTTTATGATATCGTGACGACGGATGCCTGCAGGATCGTGCATGCGGATTTTTGCCGCATCTTGCGCGCGACGCTGGACTATTTCGCGGTGGCCGGGGTCAGTTATTACCGTCGTCTGCGGCACCAGGGTTATCTGCGTCATCTGCTGGTGCGCCGCGCCGTGAAGACCGGGGAGATTCTCGTCGCGCTGGTGACGACGACGCAGACGGAGTTTTTGCGGACAGAATGTTTTCAGACGGAGCCATCGGAAGAAAATGGGGTGACCGCGCCGGATGTGGGAAAAAACAGTTTAGCTGGGAAAAACAGTTTAGCTGGGGAAGAGCAGCTGCTTGCGGGCTGGCGCGCTGCGCTTCTGGAACTGCAGCTGGAAGGGTCGCTGGTCGGCATTCTTCATATAAAAAATGACAGTCTTGCGGACGTGGTGCGCAGCGATGAGACGGTCATTCTGCATGGCCGCGATTATTTCTATGAAGAGCTGCTGGGGCTGACGTTTAAGATTTCGCCGTTCTCGTTCTTCCAGACCAATTCGCTGGGGGCGGAGGTGCTCTACGAGCTGGCGCGCAGTTATGTCGGTGAGACGGATGGGAAGGTGGTTTTTGATCTCTACAGCGGCACGGGCACGATCGCACAGATCCTGGCTCCGGTCGCCAGCAAGGTCGTTGGTGTGGAGATCGTTCCCGAGGCGGTGGAGGCCGCCCGCGCCAACGCGGCGCGCAACGGCCTGGAAAACTGTACGTTTATCGCGGGCGATGTTCTAAAGGTGATCGACGAGCTGGAGGATAAGCCGGATCTGATCGTGCTTGATCCGCCGCGCGACGGCATTCATCCGAAAGCACTGGAAAAGATTATCGCTTACGGCGTGGAGCGCATTGTCTACATTTCCTGCAAACCCACAAGCCTGGCGCGTGATCTGGCAGCGCTGCAGGCGGGCGGCTACCGGCTTGAGAAGGCGTGCTGCGTGGACATGTTCCCGGCGACTGCTGGGATAGAAACCTGCGCGCTTTTGATCAGATGGTAGAATTGTTTCAGCAAGACAAATTGACCATATCCCGGCATATAAAAATATTTTCAGCGAAGGTGAGCTTAGGCTGGAGGTAACTGTTGCAAAATTTACAACAGATAGGCTCAAGATTCCGAGAGCCCATTAGTATCTCCATTGTACCCTATGTTAAAAAAATTGTACATGGCCAGATAAAATATTGAGAGAAATTATTTTGATATGATGTTATCCATGCACATTTCAAATATATCCCTGTAATGAATTCTATAATAAACCAGACGGCAAAACATCTGCATATACGCGATCGCGTCCGATCGCGGCCATAAATAGCCATCTCCTAACCATAAAAGAACTGCCAGCTTCGAGACTTTATGTTCATATAAGAATTCTTCTAATCTGTCATCGATGCTACGTCCTCTTTGAATTTTCCAGGCAATCTTTAAGGCTGTTTCGCGCTCCAGCCCGCTATGTATTAAAAGATCATATACATCGTCCCGTGTTGCCAGGAAATCACTGATTGAAATTACATTTGCTTTCACCATATCTTCTGCTGGCCCGTACCAGTTATCTGTGCCCTGCATGGCAGCGTATATTTTTACAAACCAGAGACTGTTGCAGAAGAATTAGTCAGCGCAAATTAGAAAAAGCAGGATTCGGAGGATAATTCAAAGATGGAGTACACATACAAGAGGGAAGTATTAAAGGCTTATCAGCGCAATTACGAGAAAATTCTGAATATTTTTTACCCATCCAAGAAAAGTACGGGATTTACAGAAAGAAATCTTACTGTAAATTTTTCAAAAGCATATGAGGCTGTAGCTGGGGCAGTTGGTGATGTGTGCTGCTCATGGTTTGAACTTCCGGTTAACGTAAATGGCAAAGACCACGTTGATGCGATTATTATAAATATAACGCAAAAAGAAATTTTGCTGATTGAGGCGAAGAGGTACATGGATCTTCAGAAAAAAGTGCTGGAGGTCATAGAAGATACTGAGCGTATCAACACGATAGACTGGATTCGTGAGTTGACAGACGAAAGGAGCAATGGCGGAGAACGTCCGGTGCTTCAGTACATAGAGGATTACAAAATATTTGGAGTGATTCTTGCAGATCTGTGGATTGAAAAAGAAAACCAACAGGTGATCTATGAACTGTATCAGAAAAAAAGCGGCATGACAGACAGCAAGGAATTTCTTGAAGAATTGCAGCAGTTCAGAAAATCTGTCAAAGAGGGATTATGCCTGAAAGACTTTTGTGTGGACAGGCCAGTTGACGTTAATACAACGAGGGACGTGAAAATAGATTATATCAAAACCACTTACAAGCTGCTCTCATTTTCATGGGTGGTGTAGTCGAGACAAAGAGGAAAATATTACTCCTGACTGTGTGTTCAATAGTTGTCGTGGCGTTGGCAGTATAGCCACGATCATCAGTACGGATGTAGGTATTAATAGCAGTTCCCCATATCGGAAAAATGTGCTATGATGGAATAGGTTTCTGTCTATTTGAAAAAATTATTTACCCAGGAGGTAAGAATCATGAAGATGTCTGTTATTTATTATTCCGCCACAGGGAATACCGGCCGCATGGCTGAAGTGATTGCTGATGGCATGAATCTGGTTTCCGGCGCGGAAGCCAGAGCGTTTTCGATTGACGCGGTGGATGAGGATTTTGTCAGGGAAAGCAAATGTATCGTTATGGGCTGCCCGACCTACGCGGCGGATACCCCGGCGGCTTTTCATACCTGGCTGGAACAGCGGGCCGGCAAGCTGGCATTGCCCGGCAAGCTGGGAGGCGCTTTTTCTACGGCGCAGTATATTCACGGAGGCGACGAGTTTGTCATTCGCGCGATATTGGATCATATGATGGTCATGGGTATGCTCACTTACTCCGGGGGAGGTTCCAAGGGCAAACCCGTCATTCATCTTGGACCGGTCGCGATCGCGACCGCGGGCAACACGGAAGCGCTCAAGCCCTTTGAGGAAACGTTCCGGCTCTATGGCCAGCGCATGGCGGATAAGGCCGTGGAGCTTTTTGGCTGAGAGGCCGGCCGACATAATCATCGTACGAGGTTGTTTCCATAACCGTATTGTTCCGATAAAAAGAAAAATATTATTCCGATATCCTTTGTATTATTCCGATAATATGGTACAATGAGTTTATTGTATCATACTCGCTGGATTGGAGGAATCATGGATGTTCCTGACGGTAAAACAGGCGGCTGAAAAATGGGGTATTTCCGACAGAAGGATACGGGTTCTGTGCTCAGAGGGTAAAATTCCGGGAGCATATCAGGAAGGACGGGGCTGGAAAATTCCGGTTGATGCGAAAAAGCCTGTAGACGGACGTTATAAATCAAAGGAAAGCATTTTTTCGCAGATTGAACGCAAGAAAGCGGAACTTGACAGCAGAAGACCGTTGACAGAAGGGGAAGTCGCGAGACTGAATGAAGAGTTCATCGTGGAATACACGTATAACTCAAACGCAATTGAGGGGAATACCCTGACTTTGCGGGAAACGGCTCTGGTTCTGCGAGGTCTTACAATTGACAAAAAGCCATTAAAGGACCATATGGAAGCGATTGGCCATAAAGAAGCATTTGATTTTGTGTGTGAGCTTGTAAAAGAAAAGGTACCTGTCAGTGAGAGCATTATAAAGCAAATCCATTATCTTGTACTTGCGGATAAAAAAGAAGATCGCGGTGTTTACCGGAAGATTCCCGTGCGCATCATGGGAGCGTATCATGAACCGGTTCAGCCATATCTGATCCAGCCGAAAATGGAGCAGATTTTACGGGATTTTGCCGAAAGTAAGGAACATATCGTAACAAAGCTCGCCCGTTTTCATATCGAATTCGAGAGCATCCATCCGTTTATTGATGGGAATGGCAGAACCGGTCGTTTGCTGGTAAATATGGAACTTATGAAAGCGGGATACCCGCCTGTCGATATTAAATTCACGGACAGGATCGCATATTATAATGCTTTTGATGAATATCATGTCCGACATAATCTTTCTGCGATGGAAAACCTGTTTGCGGGATATATTAATGAAAGATTCGATATGTATTTAAAAATATTATAAAATCCGATACGCATCGATATCGGAAGCGCAGAAACCGGCGATTGCCCTTGACATTCCTTTTTATATCGGTAAAATGATTAGGGAACGGACGAGACGGATAAGGAGCGGATGTGTATGTATGGCGTAACAATTACCGAATTGATTCATAAAATGAACCTGAAGAGCCTGATCCCGGAGATCGATACGGATAAGGAAGTGCTGACGCATCCGGAGGTCAATCGCCCGGCGCTGCAGCTGACCGGCTTTTTTGACCATTTTGACCGAGAGCGTGTGCAGCTGATCGGCTATGTGGAGCAGGAGTATATCAAGACGCTGCCGCGCAAGCGGCGGGTTGAGGTCTATGAGAAGCTGGTCGCCAGCGAGGTGCCCTGTATTGTGTACAGCCGCTCGATGATGCCGGACGATGATATGCTCGATTTATGCCGCCATTATCAGGTGCCCTGCCTGCAGTCGGAGCAGACGACCTGCGCGTTTATGGCGGAGGTGATCCGCTGGCTGAATGTAAAGCTGGCGCCGTGCATCAGCATTCACGGCGTTCTGGTTGACGTCTACGGCGAGGGCGTGCTGATCATGGGCGAGAGCGGCATCGGCAAGAGCGAGGCGGCGCTGGAGCTGATCAAGCGCGGTCACCGTTTGGTGACGGATGACGTTGTGCAGATCCACAAGGTCAGCGATGAGACGCTGATTGGCAGCGCGCCGGATATCACGAAGCATTTTATCGAGCTGCGCGGCATCGGCATTATCGACGTCAAGGCGCTGTTCGGCGTTGAGAGTGTCAAGGAGACCCAGTCCATCGATATGGTGATCAAGCTGGAGGACTGGGATAAGGACCGGGAGTACGACCGTCTCGGCCTGGAGGATCAGTACACGGAATTTTTGGGAAACCGGGTCGTCTGCCACAATATCCCGATCCGTCCGGGGCGGAACCTGGCGATTATCGTCGAGTCGGCCGCGGTCAATTACCGTCAGAAGAAGATGGGCTACAACGCGGCGCAGGAGCTTTACAACCGCGTGCAGGCAAACCTGGGAAAAACGATCATTTAGGACAGGGACGGATAGCGTAATGTTGGAAAGTGATCTTCTGCGTGTTCTTGGCGCGGCGCGTCTGCGCCGGGATGAGCCGATGAGCAGACATACGACCTTCCGCGTCGGCGGCCCGGCAGATTTTTTTGCCGAGCCGGGAGATGCGCGGGAGCTGGCGGCGGTGCTTATGGCCTGCCGGGAAGCGGAGATACCCTATTATATTATCGGCAACGGCAGCAATCTGCTGGTAGGTGACGGCGGCTATCGCGGTGTGATTATCGCCCTCGGGCAGTCATGGTCAGAGATTATGGTGGAGGGAAACCGGATCCGCGCGGGAGCCGGGGCTTTGCTGACCGCGGTCGCGCGGCGCGCGCTGGAGGAGTCTCTGGAGGGTCTGGCATTTGCCTCCGGGATTCCCGGAAGCGTCGGTGGCGCCGTGGTGATGAACGCGGGCGCCTACGGTTCGGATATTTCCGCCGTATTGCGCCGGGTTACCGTGCTGACGCGGGAAGGGGAGAGACGCTTACTGGAAGCGGCAGAGCTTGCGCTCGGTTATCGTGAGAGCATTATCCCTGCGGCTGGCTATATTGTCCTCGATGCGGAGTTTGCGCTGGAGCCGGGGGACCGGGAAGCGATTCGTGACCGCATGGAGGAGCTGGCGAGACAGCGACGCAGCAAACAGCCGCTGGAATATCCGAGCGCGGGCAGTACCTTTAAGCGCCCGCCGGGACAGTTTGCCGGAAAGCTGATCGAGGAGGCGGGCCTGCGCGGATTCTGCGTCGGGGATGCCCAGGTATCGGAGAAGCATTGCGGTTTTGTGATCAATCACGGCGGGGCGACGGCCGCGCAGATTATGCGGCTCTGTGAGGAAGTGCGCCGCCGGGTGTGGGAACATTCCGGCGTAGGGCTAGAGATGGAAGTCAAGCTTCTTGGGGAGTTTTAACATGTCATTTTCTTCCAGGGTCAAGGAGGAGCTTTCTTATAAGACCGGTTCTGCCAGACATTGCCAGATCGCGGAAATTGCCGCGATTATCAGCATGTGCGGCCGGATACAGATCTCCGAGAACGACCATTACTGCATAAAAATCCATACAGAGAATCTCGCAGTTTCAAGAAAATACTTTACATTGCTGCAAAAAACATTTAATATAGGTAATGATGTTTCCATACGCCAGGGCATGAAGGGACGCCGCAGCCGTATGTATACGGTGGGCATCCGCCGCCACAGTGACGCGCTGAGGGTGTTGCAGGCCACCAAGCTGATTGACCGTGACGGTCAGATCGGAGAGGAGCTGGCGTTGGAGCAGAACGTGGTTATCCAGCAAAGCTGTTGCAAGCGCGCCTTTATCCGCGGCGCGTTTCTGGCGGCCGGTTCGATCAGCGATCCGGAACGGTTTTACCATTTTGAGATTGCCTGCGTTACCGAAGCGAAGGCAGTCCAGCTGCAGAGTCTGATTCTCTCGTTTGGATTGGACGCCCGCATTGTGCGTCGCAAGAAGTACTATGTGGTGTACATCAAAGAGGGAAGCCAGATTGTGGATATCCTGAATGTGATGGAAGCGCCGCTTTCCCTGATGGAGCTGGAGAACATCCGGATTGTCAAGGAGATGCGGGGCAATGTGAACCGCAAGGTAAACTGTGAGACGGCCAATATCAACAAGACGGTACTGGCGTCGGTCAAACAGGTTGAGGACATCACATATATCAGGGATACGGTGGGATTTGGACGCCTGCCGGAAAATTTACAGCAGATGGCTGAGCTTCGGCTGGCAAGGCCGGATGCGACACTAAAGGAGCTTGGGGAAGCGCTGGAACCGCCGGTCGGCAAATCCGGAGTCAATCACCGATTGCGAAAGCTGGGTGAAATTGCCGACAGGCTGCGTCAGCAGGACCCTGGTAGTGAGGCGTGAGGATGCGCCCGGAAAATGAGGAGGAGAACTATGTTAAAAAAGAGTATTACGATCGGACTTGCGTCAGGACTGGAGGCCAGACCGGTGGCCATGCTGGTACAGGTCGCGAGTCAGTTTGAGAGCAGCATTTACGTGGAAAACGGCAATGCCCGTGTCAATGCCAAGAGCATCATGGGGATGATGACGCTTGGGATTTCAAACGGCGAATCCGTGACGGTTTCCGCGGACGGCTCTGATGAGGCGGAAGCTATGAAGGAGATTGAAAAATACCTGCTGGGCGAAAAGTAGGGGTGCCAGCCTGGGGGGATTGAAACAGATAGATATTAAAATGAATGAAAGAAAGAGGGCACTGCAAAGCCATCCAGACAGGTAGCTTTGCAGTGCCCTTTTATGATATAGCAAACAGGGGGCGTTATTATCTGGTGCCTGTAAACAGGATTACGCGCGATAGTAGCGTGCGTAGATCCCATCTTTCTGCAGAAGTTCTTCATGCGTGCCGCGCTCAGCGATACCATCCTCGGTGATGACGATGATCTCATCAGCGCCGCGGACGGTGGAGAGACGGTGAGCGATCGTGATTGTGGTGCGGTTCCTGGCCAGCTCATCAAGGCTTTTCTGGATATAACGCTCGCTCTCGTTGTCCAGCGCGCTTGTGGCCTCGTCGAGAACGAGGATGGGCGGATTTTTGAGAAAAACGCGCGCGATGGAGATGCGCTGCTTCTGGCCGCCGGAGAGACGGGCGCCGCGCTCCCCGACATAGGTATCATAGCCGTCCGGCAGGGAGCGGATAAATTCGTCAATGTTGGCGCGGCGGGCCGCTTCCGCAATCTCTTCCATGGAAGCGCCGGGTTTGCCATAGGCGATGTTTTCGCGGACTGTGCCGGCAAAGAGGTAGACGTCCTGCTGTACCATGCCGATATTGCGGCGCAGGCTGTCCAGAGTGATCGTGCGGACATCGCGCCCGTCGATGGTCACGCGGCCGCCTGTTACATCGTAGAAGCGGGGGAGCAGTGAGCAGATGGTCGTCTTGCCGCTGCCGGAAGGACCGACCAGAGCAATCGACTTTCCGGCCGGGATGTCAAATGACACATGGGAGAGCACTTCTGTGCCGGGATCATCGTTGTAATGAAAGGAAACGTCCTCATAGCAGACATGACCCGTCACATCGGTCAGGGGTGTCGCGTCGGGGGCATTTTTTATCTCCGGCTCTGTCTCAATCACATCAAGGAAACGGCGAAAGCCGGAGAGACCCTTCTGCATCGTCTCGATCAGTTCCACGAGGATCTGGATCGGGCTGATAAAAATACCGATATAGAGGGCGTACATGGCCAGATCCGCCGCCTCCATCTTACCGACGGCGATCAGCCAGGCGCCAAACACCAGGGTGACCAGATACATCATGCCCTGGAAAAACAGATTCCAGCTCATGAAGCTGCCCATGCAGTGGTAATTGTTGATCTTGGAAAGCAGAAACGCGTTGTTGCTGCGCTCAAATTTGTCGTGTTCAATGGCTTCGTTCGCGAAGGATTGCACAACGCGGATACCGGAGAGAGTATCCTGAAGGCTGGCATTGACGTCGCCGATTTTGCGTCGATTTTCCATGAAGGTGATCTGCATGCGCTGGTTCTGCCGCACGGAAAAAAGAAACATGCAGATGACCAGTACGATCAGGGGCAGTGCCAGCCGCCAGTTGATCAGAAACAGGAAGATGAACGAACCGACGATTTTTACGAGGGAAATAAACAGATTTTCCGGACCGTGATGCGCGAATTCCGCGATATCGAAAAGGTCGGAGACAAGCTTGCTCATCATCTGCCCGGAATTGTTCCGGCTGTAATAGGAAAAGGAAAGCTTTTCGTAATGGTCGAAGAGCTGCTGGCGCATGTCAGTCTCCATGCGTGCGCCCATCACATGCCCCTGGGCGCTGACGTAATATTTGCACAATGCCTGAATCACATACATGGCAAACAGTGACGCCGCCAGCAGCGGGAGCGCGCGCAGAATCGCGGCCGCGTCCCGGGTAAACAGGGTTTTGGTCAGCGTGCGCAGCAGCTGCGGGTAGGCCAGATCGACGATGCTGATCAGGGCCGCGCAGAACAAATCGAAAACGAATACGGCCCGGTAGGGCGCGTAGTAGGCAATGAATTTTTTCAGAGTATGCATGTCGGTTATCTCCGTTGTGCGATCGTGGATGCGGGGGTATCGGGAAGATCCAGAAGTGCTGGCTCTTTTTGCCGTATGTAAGCTTCCAGAGTATTCCTGTCAATGAGGGAAGGGGTAACGCCCTCCCTGGTGATGCTGAAACCGGCTGCGTAGGTCGCGATTTTAATTGCATTGCGCAAATGATGTCCGCGCTGCAGGTATACGGCCAGCGCGCAGATAAACGCGTCGCCGGCACCGGTGTTGTCTATGGGTGTGAAATCAGACGCGCTGAAATATTCTTCCTCCTGTTTGGTTTTCAGGTAACATCCGTCTTTCCCGAGCGTGATGATAACGGTTTCAATTCCGGAATTCAGGAAATAATCAGCCTGCTCGGAAAGAGATTTTCCGGGACACAGGACGTTGATCTCCTTTCGGTTTGGAATGATGATATCAATGTATTTTAAAAGCTTTTTATCAAGGACCGTGCAGGCGGAAGGTTTCAGTATCGTTTTTGCGCCATATTTATGAGCAATTTTGCCGGCCTGAATAAGCGCTTCCTGTGGGACTTCTGTCTGCATCAGGCAATAACGGCAATCCTTGAAAGCACGCTCGTTGTCCAGTATATCGTCGGGCCGCAGCGCGTTGTTTGCGCCGGATAAGATCGAGATCATGGAATCGCCGTCCGGCTGTACAAATATGTATGCTTTTCCGGTAACTTCGTTGGCGCAGCGGCGTATGCCGGAGGCATCGATGGCATGCTCTGATAAAAATGAAAAAATAATGTCGGAATCCATGTCAGTGCCCACAGCGCCGATGAGATTCACATTCGCTCCCAGCTTGGAAGCGCCGACAGACTGGTTGATTGCCTTTCCTCCTGAATAGAGAGAGGTGTTGGACGTCATAACTGTGGTGCCCGTCACAGGCAGCGCCTCTACTTTCAGATAATCATCCAGATTGATGCTTCCAATCACAGTGAGTTTCTGCTGACGCTGCTCGTAAGGAATCTGTATGGAGAGCGTGTTGTCGAGGCAAACCTCAAATTCAAATGGGGGAACCGTTCCTCCCTGTTCGTTTGCTCTTATAAAATTTTCGCCAAGATGGAAGCCGAGTTCCCGATAGGGGATGGTGATCGTGGAAATCGGCGGGAATTGAATATCTTTTTGAGAATCCTTCCTCAGCGAAATCAGAGAAACGTCAGTAGGGATATGATAATGAAGCTTTCTGAGAGCTTCATAAAGATACAGAGAGGTTCCCAGGTGCGTGCTTGCAACTCCCGTGACAGAATGATTGGCAATCTTGCGCAGCAGCAGATCGTCTACATCATGGAAAATCATATTGTCATTAAGCGGAATCCCGGACTCAAAAAGACATCGCTTGTACCCGTTTAAAAATGGCTGGGATTGTATCCCCGGTGAGAGAAGGCAGGCAATATTCCGGTGGCGCGCCCTGATCAGAGCCGAGGCGGCGAAGTATCCGATCTGTTCAAAATTGATATTATAAGCGTCCTCAAACTGGTCAGAATGAAACAGCAGATAGGGAATGTTGGCGGAACGCAGGTCATCCGCATGCCGGAGGCTGTCCTTGTCCACAGGTTCCCACAGAAGGGCATCCACCTTGTGTCTGCACAGAGCGGTGATCCCTTTGTGCTCTGTTTCGGGGTCATGGTTGGTTTCAGCGACCAGAATCGTGTAAGACTGTGCGCGAGCCGCCTGAAAGATACCGTTCAGGATTTGATTGTCAGCGTGAGAGGAAACAAGCACTCCCAGGATAAATGTGCTGCCGGTGTTCGGGATTGCGTTGGCGTAAGGGGAATAATTGAACTCCTTTACAATCTGCAGAACGCGCTCCCTGGTTTCCGGACGGATACCGGTATCTTTGCGATTTATGACTTTGGACACGGTGGAGATGGATACACCTGCCAACTGGGCAATTTCTTTGATTGTCATAATTGGACTCCTGTTTGAGTGAAATTATTCTGTGTTCTATTATATCGAAAACATGCAAGAAATCAAGCACAAATAATTGTGCAAAATAACTAATATAACTGCATTGACAAAAAGATAAATAAGATGTATTATTTAAGAAAATGATTTAAGAAAATGTTTTTCTTGGGAAAAAGATAAAAAGACGGGAGGCGCAACGCGATGAATGATGCCGGAATTATGAAAATGCTGGAATGGCCGGAACAGAAAGTGGACGTCGTGCTGGATTCGGACACTTTCAACGAGATTGATGATCAGTATGCGTTGGCATATATGCTCAGATCGACAGAAAAGCTGAACGTAGAAGCGATTTACGCCGCACCATTTTTCCGCCCGGTACCTCCGTTTGCTCCGGTGCGGGTGCCAAAGTCTGTCAGCCCGAAAGACGGTATGGAGAAAAGCTATCAGGAAATTATGAATATTCTCACTCTGATGGGCCAGGAAACATACAAAAAAGCAGTATTCCGTGGTTCCGACAGATACCTTTCATCAGAGACGGAGCCGGTGCTGTCAGATGCGGCGAGTGATCTCGCGGACAGGGCTATGAAGCATACGCCGGATAATCCGCTTTATGTGGTAGCGATAGCCGCCATAACAAATGTAGCGTCGGCGTTACTTTTAAAGCCGGAGATCAGGGAGCGGATGGTTGTGATCTGGCTGGGAGGACATTCTTTTGAGTGGCCGGATACGCTGGAGTTTAATCTGGCACAGGATGTCGCGGCAGCCAGAGTACTTTTCTCCAGCGGTGTGCCGGTTGTGCTTCTTCCGTGCAAGGGAGTGGTTTCGGCATTTACGCTCAGCGCGCCGGAACTGGACTACTGGCTGAAAGGAAAAAATCAGCTTTGTGATTATCTGGTGAAGGCCACAAAGGGGTATGCGGTGGAAAGAGACTGCCTCCCGACATGGAAAAAACCCATATGGGATGTGACGGCAGTCGCATGGCTCATAAATCGGGATTTTATGTGTGGACGTTATGAGCCGAGCCCGATACCTACCTATGATTATCATTACGCGTTTAACAGAGAACGTCATCCAATCCGATATATTTATCATATTAATTGTGATGCGCTTTTTGAAGATCTGTTTCGTAAACTGACACAATAATGTGAATTCAGGCCGTCAGGCTGAATATAAAAAAGAGACAAGGAGAGGGAAAATGAAAAGAAAAAAACTGGTTGCTTTATCGTTGCTGGTGGCAGTAATGACCGCATCGCTGGCAGGTTGTGGGAGCAGTAGCAGCGGTACATCCTCTGGAAGCACATCGTCAGGGAGTGCATCGTCAGGAAGTTCTTCCCAGTCATCCTCATCTGAGGCATCAGGAGAAAGTGAAACAACGATCACCTATATGACAAATACGGATTTCATATCGACACTGGAGCCGATTGTAGAGAAGTATTATGAGGAAACGGGCGTGAAGGTGGTTCTTGAGGGCTACACGACGACGGATATTCAGGATGTCATTGAAGTTAAGATTTCAAGCGGCACCACGGATTATGATGTACTTGCGGTGGACGTTCCTCTTGTCTCCGCGTATGTAAACAGAGGATATCTCGCGCCGATGGATGAGTATTTTACCGATGAGGAACGGGCGCAGCTGACAGACGCTTCCGTAAAGAGCGGCTCGGTTGATGGCGTGTTTTACGCTCCGCCGATGAACACTTCTTCCATGTGCATGTATTATAATACCGCGCTGCTTGAGCAGGCAGGGGTTGAGATCAGAGACGATGTGTCGCCGGAAAACAGACTGACCTGGGATGAAGTGATCGATCTGGCCAAGCAGACGCTGAGTGTGGTGAATCCGGATGGAAACTCGGGAATTTATGGAATTGAGTTCCGTCAGGTGAGCCGTGTATACCAGATGAATCCGATCGTGAACAGCCTCGGGGGCCTGAATATCGGAGAAGATGGATTTACGGTAGACGGAGTGCTGAATTCTGACGAATGGATAGAAGGCATGGCATGGTATCAGAATCTGGTCAATGAAGGAATCGCGTCCCGCGGCGTGGCGGCGGATGAGCTTCGCACAATGTTTGCGGCGGGGAGAGTTGTGTTCATGATTGATACTACTTCTCTGGATGCATATTGCGGAAACAATGGTATGGAAACCTGGGATGTAATGCCGGTGCCAACGTTTGAAGGACATGAGAGTGATGTGGCAACGGGAACCGGTTCCTGGAATTTTGGTATCAACTACGCGTCAGAGAACAAGGATGCTGCGGCTGATTTCATCAAATGGATGAGTATTGGTGAGGGCGCGGATCTGTGGTATGCGGGATATAACCAGCTGCCGACAAAAGTATCACTTCTGGAATCTATTCAGGATGATGCCAGTGCGGCCGAATCTCTGAAGATTGCAGCTTATGAGGCGCAGAATACCGCGGTTTCCCGTGCGTTGACGCCTGCCTTCAGCGAATATCAGACGATCATGAACGCAGCATGGGAAGATGTCCGCAATGGAGAAGAAGTAGAGGCGACTTTAAACTCCGCGATCGAACAGATCAATCTGGCAATGGAAGCGTATAAATAACTGTTATAGCAATTTAATATTAAAATCATTCCGGAAAAGGTCTCATGAGAGGCCTTTTTCGGAAAGAGAAAGGATTGTGTGAGGGGAGAAAATTGAGAATAAAAACAAAGTGGGTACCATACGCAATGCTTCTCCCGGCTTTTGTGCTGGTTTGTGTTTTTAAGATATACCCGGTCATTTCCTCATTTTCAGATGGGTTTACCTACAATGGCGCGTTTTCCCTGCAGACGTACAAAAACCTGATAGCGGATTCCACATTCTGGAATTCTCTCTGGGTGACGATCAAATTTAATCTGATCTGTATTCCACTTCAGGTTTTCATCGCGTTTATTCTTGCAATGCTGGCGAACACGACCCTGAAAGGAATCGGCATTTTCCGGACGATATTTTATCTTCCCTATGCGGTATCGCTGACGGTGGCGACCATGATCTGGAGCCTGATGTTTAATTATAACAATGGCGTTCTCAACAGTATTCTGAAGCTTCTGGGCGTAGGCGCACAGGGATTTCTGACAGATTCCAAGCAGGCGCTTTTGTGTATCATCGCAATCGCTTCGTGGAAAGGGTGCGGCTACTGGATGATGTTTCTGCTGGCCGGCTTGAAAAATATCGATTCGGGGATTTATGAAGCGGCACGAATTGACGGGGCTGGATTTTTTGATACGGTTTTTAAGATTACCCTGCCACTTCTGAAAAAAATGCTTTTGTTTGTATGTGTGGCGAATACCTCTTCTAACATTCTGCTGTTCGCTCCGATGCAGCTGGTTACGGAGGGAGGCCCAAAAGGCTCGACGAATGTACTGATGTATGAAGCATATAAATCGGCGTTTAAATACGCGGATCGTTCCCGCAGTGCGGCGATTGTGACTGTTTTGCTTGGAATCATTATTCTTGTGGCAGCATTTCAGTTCTTAGTGCTTGGAAACGACAACGAAGATGAAAAAGGAAAGAAGAAAAGGAGGAAAGCATAGTGAACGCGAAGAGTAAAAAACGATGCAGGAAGATTGCTCTGTATGTGGTCCTGGTGATCATGGCGCTTGTTACGCTGTTTCCGCTTTTGTGGGCGATTTCATCTTCCCTGAGAAGCGATACGGAGATTTATACGTATGCAATGCCTTTTTCCATTCATACTTTGATACCAGTAGAGTTTACGGTGAAATCTTATGTACAGCTGTTTACAGAATTTAATTTCCTGCATTCTCTGAAAAACACCCTGATTGTTGTATTTGTTCTGATTCCGTGCGGGTGTATTATCAACAGTATCGCGGCGGTTCCGTTTGCTTTTTTTGATTTTAAATTTAAAAACGCGATTTTCGCGGTATTTATGGTATCCTTTATGATACCGTTCGAATCGATCGCGATTCCGCTGTATAATCTGGTCAATGATCTGGGATGGGTGGATACAAAAACCGCGTTGATCGTTCCGGCGTTGGCCAATGGACTTGTGCTGTTTTTATTCCGGCAGTTTTTCAGCGATATTCCCACAAGCCTGATTGAGGCGGCGAGAGTGGACGGGGCATCCTGGCCGAGAATCTATTTTAGTATTATTATGCCTTCTTCGGTTCCGATATTTATTACGGCAGGGCTTATGCTTCTGGTAAATCAATGGAATGCGTATATGTGGCCATTGCTGGTAGCGAGGACGGAATCGAGCAGGACAATCATGATTACGCTTGCGACTCTCAAAATGGAACATCAGACTTTGTGGTCCTGCTTGTACGCGGGGTCTATTATTTCCGCGTTGATTCCGATCGCGCTGTTTCTTCCGCTTCAGAGATATTTCGTTGAGGGCGTTACAAGCAGTGGTGTGAAAGGATAACCGACATGAAGAAGATTGTTGTGATTGGAAGTCTGAATATGGACTTCGCTGTGAATGTAAAACATGCTCCTAAGGTCGGGGAAACGATTCTCGGGGATGATTTTCGCCTGACACCCGGAGGGAAAGGCGCCAATCAGGCATATGCGGCTGCGAAGCTTGGCGGGAAAGTCACGATGCTGGGAGCGATCGGGGATGATACTTACGGACAGATGCTGATGGACAATCTGAGAAACGCGGGTGTGTGCGTAGATTATCTGAAAAAAACAAAGGACAGCAGCACCGGTATGGCGCTTATCACGGTAGATGAAAACAGCGATAACAGTATTGTGGTCATTCAGGGCGCCAACAAAGAGGTGGATATTCCATATATTGACAGCATGCTGGATATCATAAAGGATTGCGATATTGTGATTTTTCAACTGGAGATTCCGGTGGAAACGGTTGCATATGCGGCGCGCAGGGCGAAGGAATTCGGGAAAACGGTGATCCTGGATCCGGCTCCGGCACAGTGTGATCTGCCGCAGGAGCTTCTTGAAAACGCGGATGTTATCAAACCAAATGAGAATGAGATTCTGACTTTGCTTGGGGCGGATGACAGTCTGGCTCTGGATAATGCGGTTGGGTTGTTGAGAGAAAAAGGCGCAAAAAACATTCTGGTTACACTCGGAGCGGATGGCTCCTGTTATTATGGGCAGGATGGAAGCGAGATTCATGTGCCTGCAAATAAGGTAAAAGCGGTAGACACGACGGGAGCGGGAGATAGTTATACGGCGGCGTTCGCGGTTAATCTTTCGGAGAAAAAAGATATAAAATCCGCGATGAAGTTTGCAAGCCGGGTAGGCGCTATGGCAGTTATGAAAGCGGGCGCACAGACGTCTATTCCGACAAGAGAAGAAGTGGAACTATGGGCTGAGGCCTGATCAATCACTGACCGCAAGACCAGGAAAAGACCAGGAATTGTTTTGGGTTGAAACAGTTCCTGGTTTTCGTTTACGCAAAAAATGGAGAAATGATAATTTTAAATTTCCCGGTTCGCTTGCGCCCGTTTCCAGCCTGTGATACACTTGGAAGCAGAGAATAAAACAGACGGACACAAACGGATCCGTTTCGGGACAGAGGGGCGGGAACAAAACCCCGCTCAGGATAAAGGAGGTTGCTGTGGCCTTCACACATTTGCATGTTCACACGGAATACAGTCTGCTGGATGGTTCCTGTAAAATCAAAGAGCTGGCGGCGCGGGCGAAGGAGCTTGGCATGGACAGCATGGCGGTCACCGACCACGGTGTGATGTACGGCGTGATCGAGTTTTACCGCGCCATGCGCGAGGCCGGCGTCAAGCCGATCATCGGCTGCGAGGTCTATGTCGCGCCCGGATCGCGTTTCGACCGCGAAAAGGTAAACGGTGAGGATCGTTATTATCATCTGGTGCTGCTGGCGGAAAACAACCAGGGCTATAAAAACCTGATGAAGCTGGTCTCCAAGGGCTTTGTGGACGGCTTTTATTATAAACCGCGCGTGGATGAAGAGGTGCTGCGCAGGTATCATGAAGGAATCATCGCCCTCAGCGCTTGTCTGGCCGGGGAGATCCCGCGTGCCCTGGAGCGCGGCCGCTATGAGGACGCGAAGCAGGCGGCGATGCGTCATCTGGACATTTTTGGCCAGGGAAATTATTTTTTGGAGATGCAGGATCACGGCATTCCGTCGCAGAAGACGGTCAACCAGGGACTCATGCGGCTGAGCGAGGAGCTGGGTATTGATCTTGTGGCTACGAACGACATCCATTATATTCTCGCGGAGGACGCGACGCCGCACGATATCTTGCTCTGCATCCAGACCGGCAAGAAGGTTTCTGATGAGAACCGCATGCACTATGAGGGCGGGCAGTTCTACTGTAAGTCCGAGGAGGAGATGCGCGCGCTGTTTCCCTATGCGCCGCAGGCGATTGAAAATACACACAAAATCGCCGAGCGTTGCAATGTGGAGATTGAGTTTGGCGTTACGAAGCTGCCGCATTATGAGGTGCCGGAGGGCTTTGATTCCTGGAGTTACCTCAACCACCTCTGCCAGCAGGGCATGAAAAAACGCTATCCGGACGACGACGGCACGCTGCAGAAACGCCTGGAATATGAGCTGGGCGTGATCCACAACATGGGTTATGTGGATTATTTCCTGATCGTGTGGGATTTTATCCATTTCGCGCGCTCGCACGATATCATGGTCGGGCCGGGACGCGGCTCGGCGGCGGGAAGCATTGTCGCTTACTGCCTGGAGATTACCAACATCGATCCCATCCGCTATAATCTGCTGTTTGAACGATTCCTGAACCCGGAGCGGGTCTCGATGCCGGATATTGACATTGATTTCTGCTACGAACGGCGGCAGGAAGTCATCGATTATGTCGTTGAAAAATATGGTAAGGATCAGGTCGTGCAGATCGTCACCTTCGGGACGATGGCGGCAAAAGCAGTGGTGCGCGACGTCGGCCGCGTGCTGGATATGCCCTACGCGCGCTGCGACGCGATCTCCAAGATGATTCCGGGGGATCTGGGTATGACTCTGGATAAGGCGCTCAAGCAGAGTCCGGATCTGCGCAAGGCCTACGAAGAGGACGATGAGGTGCGCTACCTCATCGATATGGCGAAGCGCCTGGAAGGTCTGCCGCGCCACACCTCGATGCATGCGGCCGGCGTGGTGATCGGAAGCGAAGCGATGGATGAGTTTGTGCCGCTCTCGCGTGCACAGGACGGCACGATCACAACCCAGTTTACGATGACGACGCTGGAGGAGTTGGGTCTGCTGAAAATGGATTTCCTCGGCCTGCGCACGTTGACCGTGATTCAGAACGCGGTCAGGGAGGTGGAGCGGAACAGCGGCGTGCATCTCGATATGGAGAACATCGACTACAATGATCCGGAGGTGATGGCCTCGATCGGCACGGGCAAGTGCGATGGCGTGTTCCAGCTGGAAAGCACCGGCATGAAAAACTTCATGAAGGAACTCAAACCCGAAACGCTGGAGGACATCATCGCCGGGATCTCGCTCTATCGCCCCGGACCGATGGATTTCATTCCCAAATATCTCAAGGGCAAGAACGACCGCTCGCAGATCACCTATGACTGCCCGCAGCTGGAGCCGATCCTTGCGCCGACCTACGGCTGTATCGTTTACCAGGAGCAGGTCATGCAGATCGTGCGCGATCTCGCCGGGTACACGATGGGGCGCAGCGATCTGGTGCGCCGCGCGATGTCCAAGAAAAAGACGGCGGTGATGGAGAAAGAGCGCCAGAATTTTGTCTACGGAAATGAGGAAGAACGGGTAAAAGGCTGCGTCGCCAACGGCATCGATGAGCGCACGGCGAATCAGATTTATGACGAGATGATCGATTTCGCCAAATACGCGTTCAACAAGTCGCACGCGGCCTGCTATGCCGTGGTGGCTCTGCAGACGGCCTGGCTGAAATATTATTATCCGAAAGAGTTTATGGCGGCGCTGATGACCTCGGTGATGGACAATACCACGAAGGTGTCCGAATACATTCTGACCTGCCGTCAGATGGGGATTCCGATTCTGCCGCCGGATATCAACGAGGGACAGAGCGGCTTCTCGGTCTCCGGTGACGGCATCCGCTACGGCCTGGCGGCGATCAAGAGCATCGGACGCGGTGTGGTCGCCGCGATCATTGAAGAGCGGAACCGGGGCGGTTCTTACCGCTCGCTGGATGATTTTATCGAGCGCATAGCGGGGAAAGAGATCAACCGCCGCGCGGTGGAGAATTTCATCAAGGCCGGGGCCATGGACAGCCTGCCGGGCAATCGCCATCAGAAGGTTCTGGTCGCGCCGGAGCTTCTCGAACAGAAGACAAAGGACCGCAGGAATGTGCTCGAAGGACAGATGAGCCTGTTTGACTTCGGCGGCGAGGAAGAGAAAAAGCAGTATCGGATCACGATGCCGGACATCCCGGAGTACGGACGGGAAGAGCTGCTGTCTTACGAGAAGGAGACGCTCGGCGTCTATGTCAGCGGCCATCCGCTGGATGAGTATCTGGATATCTGGAACAAAAGTGTGACCGCGAAGACCGCGGACTTTATCGTCGATGAGGAGACCGGGCGCGCCGTGGTCACCGACGGGGAGATTGTCACGGTGGGCGGCATGATTACCGGGAAGACGCTGAAGACGACACGCAACGGCAAGCTGATGGCCTTTGTGACGCTGGAGGATATGGTCGGTAACGTGGAGGCGCTGGTATTCCCGAATGTTTTTGAGACGGGCCGTCCGTTGCTGGAGGACGAGGCGAAAGTGTTTTTAGTCGGCCGCGTCTCGATCGGCGACGATCCCGTCGGCAAGCTGATCTGTGAACGCATCGTGCCGTTTGACGCGGTGCCGCGCGAGTTATGGTTACAGTTTCCGGATAAGCGCGAATATGATGAAAAACGGGATGCGGTTATGGGGATTCTGCGTGCGGGCGAAAAAGGAAACGACACGGTCATCATCTATCTGGCAAGGGAAAGAGCCAAAAAAGTCCTGCCCGCGACCTGGAATATCTGTGCAAATGCGCCAATACAGGAACAGCTTATGCAAATACTGGGTGAAAAGAATGTCAAACTTGTGGAAAGGGGATTGAAAAGGTAGAAAAAATAGCTTAAAATTGCGGATTGAAAGACAAAGGTCAGGAGGAATTCACCATGGCAAAGGAAGTTAAGACAATCGGGGTTTTGACGAGCGGCGGCGACGCTCCTGGTATGAACGCAGCGATCCGTGCGGTTGTGCGCACGGCGATCAATAAAGGGATGAAGGTAAAGGGCATCATGCGGGGCTACGCGGGCCTGCTGCAGGAAGAAATCATTGATATGGAGAGCACGAATGTCTCCAACATTATCTACCGCGGCGGAACGATCCTCTACACGGCGCGCTGCATGGAATTTATGACACCGGAGGGCCAGGAGCTGGGAGCGGAGATCTGCCGCAAGCACGGGATCGACGGCCTCGTGGTGATCGGCGGCGACGGCTCGTTCCGGGGCGCGGGCAAGCTGGCGGCTCTGGGCGTTAACACGGTCGGTGTGCCTGGCACGATTGATCTGGATATTGCCTGCACGGATTATACGATTGGTTTTGATACGGCGGTCAATACCGCGATGGAGGCGATCGACCGCGTGCGCGACACCTCGACCTCGCACGAGCGCTGCAGCATTATCGAGGTGATGGGCCGCAACGCAGGCTACATCGCGCTCTGGTGCGGCATCGCCAACGGCGCGGAGGATATCCTGCTGCCGGAGCGTTATGACGGCAACGAGCAGGCTCTGATCAACCGGATTATTGCCAACCGCAAGGCGGGCAAGAAGCACAACATTATCATCAACGCCGAGGGCATCGGGCATTCCACCTCGATGGCGCGGCGCATTGAGGCGGCCACCGGCATTGAGACCCGGGCGACAATTCTCGGCTACATGCAGCGCGGCGGCACGCCGACCTGCAAGGATCGCGTCTACGCCTCGATCATGGGCGCAAAGGCGGCGACGCTGCTCGCCGAGGGCAGGAGCAACCGTCTTGTGGCCTACAAAAACGGCGAATATGTGGACTTTGACATTCAGGAAGCGTTGCAGATGAAGAAAGATATCCCGGATGAGCAGTATGAGATCAGCAAAATGCTGGTGCGGTAAACTGCTGATGCGATGAAACCGGAGCGACGCAGCAGGATTTCTGGCAAAATGGAATGGGCCTGGTATCCGGGAGGCCGTGAGGCGATTAAAGGAGAAAAATGGATCAACAGGAAGATACCGTGGTACTCTGCGGTTCGAACGGTTATGAGCGAAAATATTATTTTAATGAAGAGTTCGCCAGTCTTCCCGAGGCGGTGAAGCGGGAGCTGCAGGTGATGTGCGTCTGGTTCACAGAGGAGTGCGGCGGCATTCTGACGCTGGAATTTGAGGAGGACGGCACGCTGGAATTCCGGCATCGCACCCGGGAGTACGACGGTTATTATGATGAGATCGGGGCGGATTTAAAGATCAAACAGTACCGGCAGGAGCGTAGGGAATTTCTGGAGGCGCTGGAACTCTATTATAAGACGATGGTTCTGGGAATTACGGAGGATACGGCGCCATGAGCTTACGGATCGGCAATGTGGAGCTGAAAAATAACCGGATACTGGCACCGATGGCAGGCGTTACCGACCTGCCATTTCGTTTATTGTGCCGCGAGCAGGGCTGCGGCCTGGCCTGCACGGAGATGGTCAGCGCAAAGGCGATCTATTATCGGAACCGGAATACGAAGGAGCTTCTGGCAGCGGGGGAACAGGAACACCCGCTGGCGGTGCAGCTGTTTGGCTCTGACCCGGAGCTGGTCGCGGCGATGGCGCGCCAGATTGCGGAGGGACCGTATGATATCATTGATTTCAATATGGGCTGTCCGGTGCCTAAGGTCGTGGGAAATGGGGAAGGCTCGGCGCTGATGCGCGACCCAGCGCTGGTGCGCCGTCTGCTCACGGCGCTAGTGAAAGCAGTAGATAAGCCGGTGACAATAAAGATCCGCAAGGGTTTTGATGAGGAGCATGTCAATGCTGTGGAAATTGCCAGGATCGCCGAGGACTGCGGCGTCAGCGCGGTAGCGGTGCATGGGCGGACGCGGGCGCAGTTTTACTCCGGAAAGGCGGACTGGGATATCATCCGCCAGGTGAAGGAAGCTGTGAATATCCCGGTAATCGGAAACGGAGATATCTTTACGCCGCAGGCCGCGCGGGCGATGTTAGAAGAGACCGGCTGTGATGGCCTGATGATCGCCCGCGGCGCGCAGGGCGATCCGTGGATTTTCGACCGTATCGGCCGCTATCTGGAGACGGGGGAGCTCATCCCGAAACCGTCGGCGGATGTGATCGCGCGTATGATCTGGCGTCACGCGAACCTGCAGACAGAGCAGAAGGGCGAACTTCTGGGGATGAAGGAGATGCGCAAGCACATCGCCTGGTACACGGCCGGGCTGCCGCACTCCGCCGCGCTGCGCCGCGCCTCCAATGAGGTGGGGACGCTGGCGGAGCTGGAACAGTTGCTCTATTCGTTGCGCAGCGATTCCCACAGCTGATTAAAATAACGGGAAAATCCAGCGCTGTTGCGCCACTGCAGAGAACCTTCGCATTCCGGTGGGAAGGAAATATCCATCACGGCTTTGATACGACCAGGGCGGGAGGAGAGGACGATGATCCGGTCGGCGACGCTGATCGCTTCGGACAGATCATGGGTGATCAGCAGGGCGGTGTTCCCCATTCTGCGGATAATGGCGCTGATCTCGTCACAGACGGACAGCCGGGTCTGGTAGTCCAGGGCGGAGAATGGTTCGTCGAGCAGCAGAAGACTGGGCTTTAAGGCCAGCGTGCGGATCAGAGCGGCGCGCTGGCGCATGCCGCCGGAAAGCTCGGCCGGTCTGGCTTCCTCAAAACCGGCAAGGCCATAGTCTTTCAGCATCTGATCGACGTCGCGGCGCGAATCGGCGTTCAGCTTTTTCTGGATTTCCAGCCCGAGGGCGGCATTGGCGCGAATCGAGCGCCATTCGAGCAGATGGTCGCGCTGCAGCATATAGCCGATACCGGATGACGACGCGGAAAGCGGCGCGCCGTCAATCAGAATCTCTCCTTCTTCCGGCGTCAGCAATCCACAGAGGAGTGACAACAACGTGGATTTTCCACAGCCAGACGGGCCGACGATTGCGGCGAACTCACCCGTTGCGACCTGAAATGAGATATGGGAGAGCGCCGGCGTCTCACCCTCAAGCGAATGGTAGGCGTAGCTTAAATCGTTCACTTGCAGTTTGGGAATCATAGTCATCTCCGGGAAATAAATTGTCCGGAAACCGCCAATGATAGCTGGTTGTCAGATGGCAGACAGGCTGTGGCAAGGCGGTTGCGGAGCTCTTACGATCATTATATGCAAAACAAATGGAAAAGTTTTTCTTGTTTAACACGAAAAACTTGTTGATACTTCAAAGAATTTTGCATATAATAAGAATGAGAGGGGCGAAAACTGATGATTTTAAGACCAGATTACGTCAACGCGATTCTTCCGTTCATGGATCAGCCGCTGGTGAAGATCCTGGCTGGGGTGCGGCGCTGCGGCAAGTCCACGATTTTTGAGATGCTGGCTCAGGAACTGCTGCGGCGTGGTGTGGCAGACAGTAACATTATCCAGAAGAGATATACGGAGATGGATATTCCCTCCGACATCACAGCAAGAAAAATGTACGACGAACTGATCCGGGAAATCGACGGAAAGGGTCATTGTTATCTGCTGCTGGATGAGATTCAGGAGGTGGAAAACTGGGAACGCGCGGTGAACAGCCTGCTGGAGAGCCAGGATGTGGACATTTATGTTACCGGCTCCAATTCCAGGCTGATGTCCAGTGAGATTTCTACTTATCTGACGGGGCGCTTTGTATCCATCCCGGTCTATCCGTTGTCCTTCAAAGAGTATCTGACATTTAAGGCAGGAAGCGGCTTCTCTCAGAAAGAATTGTTGGAGGAGTACATTCGTTTCGGCGGATTTCCTATTATTGCCCTGGGCAATTATGATCAGCAAAGTGCTTACCAGATCGTCAATGGCATCTATCATACGGTCATTTCCCGGGACATTGTGAAACGTCACCGCATCACCCGTCAGGATTTGTTTGACCGGGTGGTAAAGTATATCATCGAAAATATGGGCAGGACGTTTTCCGCGAGTTCCATCGCCAGATTTCTGCGCAGTGAACAGCGAACGGTGTCGGTGGAATCCATTTATAATTATCTGCGCTGGCTGGAGCAGGCGTTTATCATCTATCCCTGTCATCGCTATGACATCCAGGGCAGGGCCATACTCAAAACACAGGAAAAATATTATCTGTCCGATGTGGCATTGAAATATTGTTTGCTTGGTTATAATCGCAAAATGCTGGACGGCGCCATGGAAAATATTATATTTCTGGAACTGAAACACCGTGGGTACGAGGTATTTATCGGCAAGAACGACACCAAAGAGATTGATTTCATCGCACAGCGCCGTGATGAGAAGCTCTATGTCCAGGTCTGCGTGCAGCTGCCGGAGGATTCCGATCGCGAAATCGACAATCTGATGGAAATCCGTGATCACTATCCCAAATATGTAATCACCATGAATCCCATGGACGCAGGGATCGAGAATGGGATCCGGATTGTGGAGATGACGAATTTCCTCCTGATGGAACGCTGGTAAAATATTTCCCCAAATCACTTGCATTTCCCCGCACAGGGTGGTATAATTTCAACAGTAACAAAAAGGTTGACGATTAAGAGTGGCTTGACGGCCACTCTTATTTGCGGTATAGGGTTACGATTTGCGGCTGGCGGGAAACACCGGAACTGCCGCGTCGAGCTTGCTCGTAAGCGCCAGTTCCGGTGTTTCCCGAGTGACTGCGAAGCAGTCACCCGTCGTTCATGAGCAATCGAAGATTGCGAATGAAGGCGGCAGCCGCAAATCGTAAGGAGTCAGTCTTTTGTATAAAGGAATCGAGGTGAGAAAATGACAAGGAAAGAAACCTACGAGACAAGAGCGGAGCAGTTCCTGCTGCCGCTGATGGAAAAACATGGTTTTGAGCTGGTTGACGTAGAATATGTAAAAGAAGGCGGAAGCTGGTACCTGCGCGCTTACATTGATAAAGCGGGCGGGATCACGGTGGACGACTGCGAGATGATCAGCCGGCAATTCAGCGATTGGCTTGACGCGGAGGATTTTATCGAGGAGAGCTATATCATGGAAGTCAGCTCACCCGGGCTTGGCCGACCGCTTAAAAAGGATAAGGATTTTGCGCGCAGTCTCGGCGATGAAGTCAAAATACGTCTTTATGCGCCGCAGGACGGCTCCAGAGAGTACACCGGTATTCTGAAGGCCTACGATGCGGCGGATGTGACGATTGAGCTTGAGGACGGGAGTGAGCGTAAGTTTTCCCGCGCCCAGATCGCTCTGATCCGGCTGGCGTTCGATTTTTAAACGAAAGGATTTAGGAGGAAAATATTATGAATAAGGAACTGATCGAGGCGCTGGAGCTTCTGGAGAAGGAGAAAAACATCAGCAAATCGACGCTGATCGAAGCGATTGAAAATTCGCTGCTGACCGCCTGCAAGAACCATTTCGGCAAGTCGGACAATGTGCGGGTAAACATCGACCCGGATACCGGCGACTTTTCCGTCTACGCGGAGCGCGAGGTCGTTGAGGAGGTTGAAGATCCGGCTCTGCAGATCAGCCTGGAGGAAGCCAGAGGGAAAGATTCCAAGTATGAGATCGGCGATATTGTCCGTGTTCCGATCGAATCGAAATCGTTCGGCCGTATCGCCACGCAGAACGCGAAAAACGTTATCCTGCAGAAGATCCGCGAAGAGGAGCGGAGCATGCAGTTCAACGAATGGTACCGCAAGGAGCGGGATGTGGTTACCGGCGTGGTGCAGCGTTATTTCGGACGCAATATCAGCATCAATCTCGGCCGCGCGGACGCGATCCTCAACGAGGCGGAGCAGGTAAAGGGAGAGAATTTCCGGCCGACCGAGCGCATCAAGGTGTTTGTGCTCGAAGTCAAGGATACCCCGAAGGGACCGCGCATTTCCGTGTCGCGTACGCACCCGGAGCTGGTCAAGCGGCTGTTTGAGGAGGAAGTGACGGAGGTCCGGGACGGTACCGTGGAGATCCGGGCGATCGCCAGGGAAGCCGGTTCCCGCACCAAGATGGCGGTCAGTTCCAATGATCCGAACGTCGATCCGGTCGGCGCGTGCGTGGGTATGAATGGCGCGCGTGTGAATGCGGTTGTCAATGAACTCCGTGGAGAGAAGATTGATATCATTACATGGAATGAGAACGCAGCGTTCCTGATTGAGAACGCGTTAAGCCCGGCCAAGGTGATCTGCGTGGTCGCGGATGAGGAGAGCCGCGAGGCACAGGTGATCGTACCCGATTATCAGCTTTCGCTGGCGATCGGCAAGGAGGGCCAGAATGCCCGTCTGGCCGCGAAGCTGACCGGTTATAAGATTGATATTAAGAGTGAGACGCAGGCGCGCGAGATGGGTCTGTTTGAGCAGATGGGAATCGATTACCAGGAGGAAGGCGTGTATGATGATTTCCAGGCAGATTTTGAAATTTCGGCGTCAGAAAATGACTACCTTCCGGAAAATTACGATGAGCAGGACAGTATGCAGTAAGACAGCGGGTTGATTAACGAAATGACAGACAGGATGTGGAGAAGTGGGCGTTAAAAAAATTCCCAGACGGCAGTGCGTCGGCTGCGGTGAAATGAAAAATAAAAAGGAGATGCTTCGGATTCTGAAGACTCCAGAGGGCGAATTTACGGTGGACGCCACCGGCCGCAAAAACGGGCGGGGCGCGTATCTGTGTCCTTCGATGGAGTGCTTTCGGAAAGCCGTCCGGACGAAGGGGCTGGATCGTTCGTTTAAGATGGCGATTCCCAAAGAGGTTTATGAGGCGTTGGAAAAGGAGATGGAGCAGCTTGGATAACAGGCAGAAGATCTTCAGCCTGATCGGTCTGGCGACGAAAGCGGGCCGGACGGCAAGCGGAGAATTTTCTACAGAAAAAGCGGTGAAGGAGAGGAAAGCCCGGCTGGTGATTGTGTCGGAGGAAGCCTCGGCCAACACCAGAAAGCATTTCACCGAAATGTGTACTTACTATCAGATCCCTGTATATTATTTCGGAAATAAAGATGAGCTCGGTCATGCGATGGGCAAGGAGATGCGAGCGTCTCTTGCAGTGAAGGATGAAGGGCTGGCTGCGGAAATCGTGAAACAAATGAATATGATCGGAGGTAGTGAGTATGAGAGTAAATGAGCTTGCGAAGGAGCTGGGAAAAACCAGTAAAGAAATTTTGGATATATTACAGAAACAGAATCAGGATGTGAAGACCCATTCGTCGAGCATCAGCACAGAACAGATCGGCATTGTGAAGCGGACGCTTAGCGGAGCGGGAGCGGTAAAACCGGCGGCGCGGCCGGTATCAGCGGGAGTTTCTGCTTCGGCATCCGGAGCAGTACGCCCGGCATCTTCCATTCAGACGGGATCGTCCACGCAGTCGTCCGGCACAGCGCGTGCGGCGGCGACTGCGCAGGCAGGTACAGGCAGCCGTCCGGCTGCGTCTGCAGCACCCACATCGGCGGCATCCGCGTCGGCCGCGCCGAGCAGCGGAGCAACGGGGAATGGTGCCGCCGCGGGTACGGCGCCGAAGAAGAAGATGGTAGCTGTGTACCGTCCGCAAAATTCTCAGCAGCGATCGCAACGCCCGCAGGGCCAGAGTCGTCTGCAGGGACAGCAGGGAGTTCGCCCGCAGGCAGGCGGGATCGGAACAGCGGCGCAGGGAAGTGCGCGTCCGGCAAACGCGGGACAGGGAAGTGTACGTCCGGCGACAGCGGCGCAGGGAAGCGTACGTCCGACGGCACCGACACAGGGAGTTGCACGTCCGGTGGCACCGGCACAGGAAAGTGCACGTCCGGCTGCACCGACGCAGGGAACTGCAAATCCGGCTGTATCCGTACAGGGAAGTGCGCGCCCGGAAACTGCGGCGCAGGGAAGCACGCGTGCGGTAGCATCATCGTCGGAAACACAGCGTTCTCAGCAGTCTTCCCTGAATCGGCCGCAGGGCGCGGATCGTACCCAGGGGCAGCCATACCGGGATAATCGCGACCGGAATGGCCAGAGCCAGGGCAGCTACGGGAACCGGAGCGGCCAGGGAAGCTACGGAAATCGCAGTGGCCAGAGTGGTCAGGGAAGCTACGGAAATCGAAGCGGCCAGAGTGGCCAGGGAAGCTACGGAAATCGCAGCGGCCAGGGCAGTCAGGGCAACTACGGAAATCGAAGCGACCAGAGCGGTCAGGGAAGCTACGGGAACCGCAGTGGTCAGGGCGGTCAGGGAAGCTATGAGAACCGTAGTGGTCAAGGTGGCCAGGGAAGCTACGGGAATCGCGGCGGCCAGGGCAGCTACGGGAACCGCGGCGGCCAGGGCGGTCAGGGTAGCTACGGGAATCGTGGCGGCCAGAGTGGTCAGGGAGGCTACGGGAACCGGACCGGCCAGGGTGGCCAGGGCAGCTATGGGAACCGGAGCGGCCAGAGTGGCCAGGGCAGCTATGGGAACCGGAGTGGCCAGAGCGGCCAGGGAAGACCGGGCGGTTTTGGAAACCGGACCGGCCAGGGCGGCGGTTTCGGCGCCGGGCGCGGAGGAAGCCGTCCTGGTCAGAGAGACGGCGGCTCCAAGAGCTTTGATACGCAGCTGCAGGCCAAGCCGACGAGCAACCGCAAGAGCAACAACAATAACTATAAAAACGACCGTTACAATAAACGCAACAGCAACGAGGACGGTCCGAGAAATAAGGGCGGCAAGGTGTCGAAGCATCCGTTCATCATGCCGCAGAAGCAGTCTGAGCAGAAAGCCGAGGAGACGATCAAGGTGATCACGATCCCGGAGACTCTGACGATCAAGGAGCTGGCTGACAAGATGAAGCTGCAGCCCTCCGCGATTATCAAGAAGCTGTTCCTGCAGGGACAGATTGTGACGATGAACTCCGATATCGATTTTGAGAAGGCGGAGGAGATTGCCATGGAATATGAGATCCTCTGTGAGAAGGAGGAGAAGGTCGATGTGATCGCCGAGCTTCTTAAGGAAGAGGAAGAGGACGAGAACGACATGATCCCGAGACCGCCGGTGGTCTGCGTCATGGGTCATGTCGATCATGGTAAGACGTCGCTGCTCGACGCGATCCGTTCCACGAACGTGACCTCGCACGAAGCGGGCGGCATTACCCAGCACATCGGCGCTTATACGGTGGAAATCAATGGACAGAAAATCACCTTCCTCGATACGCCGGGCCATGAGGCGTTCACGGCCATGCGTATGCGCGGCGCACAGTCTACGGATATCGCGATTCTCGTTGTTGCGGCGGATGACGGCGTGATGCCGCAGACGATCGAGGCCATCAACCACGCCAAGGCGGCCGGGGTGGAGATTATCGTCGCGATCAACAAGATTGATAAACCGAGTGCGAATGTGGAGCGCGTGAAGCAGGAGCTGACCGAGTATGAGCTGGTTCCCGAAGACTGGGGCGGCAGTACGATTTTTGTTCCGGTGTCCGCGCACACGAAGGAAGGCATTCCGGAGCTGCTGGAGATGATCCTGCTGACTGCGGAGGTCAAGGAGCTGAAGGCCAATCCGAACCGCCGCTGCCGCGGCCTGGTGATCGAGGCGGAGCTTGACAAGGGCAAGGGCCCGGTGGCAACGATCCTCGTCCAGAAGGGTACGCTGCATGTCGGTGATAATGTCACGGTCGGAGCATGTTATGGTAAGGTACGCGCGATGATGGACGACAAGGGCCGCCGTGTGAAGGAGGCCGGACCGTCGACGCCGGTCGAGGTACTTGGCCTGAACGATGTGCCGGGCGCCGGCGATGTGATCATCGCTGTAGAAAACGAGAAGGAAGCGAGAAGCTACGCCGAGACCTTTATCGCAGAGGGCAAGAACCGTCTGCTCGAGGAGACGAAATCCAAGCTGTCGCTGGACGATCTGTTCAGCCAGATCAAGGCGGGCAACGTCAAGGAACTGCCGATTATCGTCAAGGCGGATGTGCAGGGTTCAGTCGAGGCGGTAAAGACGAGCCTGCTCAAGCTGTCCAACGAGGAGGTTGTCGTCAAGGTGATTCACGGCGGCGTCGGCGCGATCAACGAGTCCGATGTTTCGTTGGCGTCCGCGTCGAACGCGATCATTATTGGCTTCAACGTGCGGCCGGACGCGACAGCGAAGTCGGTCGCCGAGCAGGAAAAAGTAGATATGCGCCTGTACCGTGTCATTTATCAGGCGATCGAGGACGTCGAGGCGGCCATGAAGGGGATGCTCGATCCGGTCTACGAGGAGCAGGTTATCGGCCATGCCGTTGTGCGTCAGACATTCAAGGCGTCCGGCGTTGGTACAATCGCGGGTTCTTATGTGCTGGACGGCAAGCTGCAGCGCGGCTGCTCCTGCCGCGTGAGCCGCGCCGGAGAGCAGTTGTTTGACGGCGCTTTGGTATCGCTCAAGCGCTTCAAGGACGACGCCAAGGAGGTCGCGGCCGGTTATGAGTGCGGCCTGGTCTTTGATAAGTTCAACGATCTCCAGGAGGACGACGCGATTGAGGCTTATATGATGGTTGAGGTGCCGCGCTAACCGATCAATGAAAGGAATTTTATGCGGAAAAACAGCGTTAAAAATACAAGAATCAACATGGAAGTGCAGCGTGAGCTGAGTGAGATTATCCGTACACAGATCAAGGACCCGCGGGTCGCGGGGGCGATGGTCAGCGTTACCTCGGCGGAGGTGACGCCGGATCTGAAATATTGTAAGGTCCATATCAGCACGCTCGGCAGCGACGAGGCGGCCGCAGCCGCTTTTGAGGGGCTGCTTCGCGCTTCCGGTTTTATCCGGCGCGAGCTGGCGCGCCGCGTCAACCTGCGCAATACGCCGGAACTGACGTTCCTTCATGACCAGTCGATCGCGTACGGCGTCAATATGACGCGGTTGATTGACGAGGTCACGAAGGATCTGCACGATGATGCAGAGGAAGAATGAGGTGGCGTGCATGAGCAAACTGATGGAGATGGTCCGGGATGCGCAGACGATCGCCATTCTCGGTCATGTGCGTCCGGACGGGGACTGTGTGGGTTCCTGTCTGGCGGCATTGGGATATATAACGGAACAGTATCCGGAAAAGAGCGTCCGGGTCTATCTGGAAAAACCGCCGGAGCGGTTTCATTATCTGAAGCATTTTGATGAGATCAGCCAGGATCCGGGCACAGGCCAGGTCTACGACCTGTGCGTTTGCCTGGACAGCTCGGACGAGGAGCGGCTGGGCGATTTCGGCGTCTATTTTCACGGGGCGACACACAGCATCTGCCTGGATCATCATATTACCAATCCGGGATACGCGGAGTACAATGACATCCGCGCCGACGCCAGCTCATGCTGCGAGGTGCTTTACGCATCGCTCGAGGATGAGAAGATCGGCAAAGACGTAGCAGAATGTCTTTATACGGGAATTCTCCACGATACCAATGTGTTCAAAAACAGCAATACGACGGAAAACACGATGCGGGTTGCCGGGCGGATGATGGCTAAGGGCATTGACTTTTCCCGTATCATTGACGATGGATTTTACCGGAAGACGTATCTGCAGAACCAGATTCTCGGGCGCGCGCTGATGGAGAGTGTGATGTTTATGGACGGCCTGTGTATTTTCAGCGCCGTGCGCCTGAAGGATGTGAAATTTTACGGCGTGGAAAGTTCTGACCTGGACGGCATTGTTGACCAGCTGCGGGTCACGGAGGGCGTGGAGTGCGCGATTTTCCTCCACGAGATCGAGAGCCATGTACATAAGGTCAGCATGCGTTCCAATAACCGGGTTGACGTCAGCAAGGTTGCCGCCTATTTTGGCGGGGGCGGCCATGTGCGCGCGGCCGGGTGCACGATGAACGGCAGCGTGTACGATGTGATCAACAACCTCTCGCTGCATATCGCAAAACAGCTGTCCGATGGGGAGGCGTGATGGACGGCATTCTCAACGTGTACAAAGAGAAGGGCTACACCTCCCACGATGTGGTCGCGCGGCTGCGCGGGATCCTTCGCATGAAAAAAATCGGCCATACGGGGACGCTTGACCCGGAGGCGGAGGGCGTGCTCCCGGTCTGTCTGGGGCAGGCTACGAAGCTGTGTGATCTGCTGACCGACAAATCAAAGACTTATCGTGCGGTGCTGCTTCTGGGACGGGAGACCGATACGCAGGATACGACCGGCAGGACGCTTCGCGAATGTCCGGTTGAGGTGCAGGAAGCACAGGTGTGCGCCGTGATTTCGGGATTTGTCGGGAAATATATGCAGATTCCGCCCATGTACTCGGCACGGAAGGTCAACGGCAAAAAGCTCTATGAGCTGGCGCGGGCCGGGAAGGAAGTCGCGCGCGAGGCGCGGGAAGTGGAAATTTCGGATATTCAGATTGATGGAATTGAGCTGCCTCGGGTGACGATGACGGTTTCCTGCTCAAAGGGCACGTATATCCGTACGCTTTGCCACGACATCGGGGAAACCCTTGGTTGCGGCGGCTGTATGGAATATTTGCTGCGCACGCGTGTGGGCAGTTTTGCGCTGGCGGACAGTCTGCGCCTGGATGAGATTGAGGCGCTGCGCGACAGAGGGAATCTGGAGCGTCATATACTGGCCGTGGACGCGGCATTCGCTGATCTGCCGCGGCTTACCGTGCGGCCGCAGGGCGATAAGCTGGTCAACAACGGCAACCCCTTCGCGCCGGAGCTCGCGGACATGGGTACAGATGCGGTTTCCGCCGGAGTTTTGGAGACGTCATACGACGGGAATCTGTGGCCGCGGGCTGCGCGTGTCTATGACAGCTGCGGTCATTTTATCGGAATTTATGATTACGAGGCCGGAAAGCGGCGTTATAAGCCGCGGAAGGTTTTTCTTGGAGGCAACCAGGTATGCGGACGATCGCAGGGACAAGAGAGTTTGAAATAGAGGAGCCGACCGTTGTCACGATCGGCAAATTTGACGGTCGGCATGTCGGGCATCAGAAGCTGCTGCGCGAGATGCTGCGGCTGCGCAGGGAGGAAGGGCTGAAAACAGCGGTTTTCACCTTCGATATGGCTCCTGCCGGTATCGTGACCGGCAGGCCGCAGACGGTGATCACGACCAACCAGGAGCGCCGCGCCAACATGGAAAAGATGGGAATTGACTATCTGATCGAATACCCGTTTGACGCATCGGTGGCACACATGTCGGCGGAGGATTTTGTCGCCGTGATCCTGGTCGGACAGATGCGGGCGCGGGCGATTGTCGCCGGTACGGACTGTGGTTTTGGCTACAAGCGTTCGGGCAGCGCCGCGCTTTTGGCGGAGCTTGCGCCAAAATACGGCTACCGTGCCGTCATTATCGAGAAACAGCAGGACGATCACCGCGATATCAGCAGCACTTATGTGCGCGAAGAGCTGGATCGCGGCAATATTGAAAAGGCAAACGAGCTGCTGGGCGAGCCGTACGCAATTCACGGTACCGTGATTCACGGCAGGCACCTCGGGTCGACGCTCGGTTTCCCGACAGCCAATATCCAGCCGCCGCCGGAAAAGCATCTGCCGCGCTTCGGCATCTATGTGTCGAATGTGCTGGTGGATGGGAAGACGTACCGGGGCGTCACAAATATCGGCTGTAAGCCGACGGTTGGGAAAGAAAGCCGGGCGGGTGTGGAGACCTTTATTTTTGATCTTGAGGAAGATCTTTACGGCAAGAATATCGAAGTCCAGCTGCTGAATTTTGAGCGGCCGGAACAGAAATTCGCTTCGATCGAGGAGCTGCGGGCGCAGATCGAGCGGGACAAGCGTTACGCGGCGCAGTGGCAGCAAAGATAAATGCCGCGGTTCCCAGGCAGGAAATCCTTTCTCATACAGGCAGGGATTCTTTCTCATAAATCTTGCATCTTTGTAAAAAAAGCGCTATACTGAGTTCAGTCTGCGAGACACACCATAGCAGCGCGTACGCGCTGCCGATCAGGAGGAATTGCAATGATTGAAGCAACAAGCTGTGAGGGTGTGGTAATATTTCGCGGCAAGCTCCTGGTGCTCTATAAGAATTACAAAAACAAGTATGAGGGCTGGGTCTTGCCAAAGGGAACTGTAGAAGCCGGTGAGGAATACAAAGAGATGGCGCTGCGCGAAGTCAGGGAAGAGTCCGGAGTGAACGCTTCCATCATCAAATATATCGGGAAGAGCTCGTATTCGTTCAGCATTCCGCGGGATATGGTGGAGAAAGACGTTCACTGGTACCTGATGATGGCCGACAGTTACTACAGCAAGCCGCAACGAGAGGAATATTTCGTTGATTCCGGGTATTACAAATTTTATGAGGCCTACCATTTGCTCAAATTTGCCAATGAAAAACAAATACTGGAAAAAGCCTACAACGAATACCTGGACCTGAAAAAAGCCAACCTCTGGGGCAGCAAAAAGTATTTTTAAAGTACGGCGGGAAGGCATTCTGCAAAGGTAGAATGTCTTTTTCATTTTCTGGGAACACTCTTCATATGATGATGCAAGAAGGAGGCTTTTGCCATGCAGAATGCAGACAGTGCGTACGAAGCGCTTTCCGCGCGTCTTGAGCGCGCGATGGCGGCGCAGACGGCGCTGACCTTGTTTGAGTGGGATAATGAGACGCTGGCTCCGCGTCAGGCGGGAGAGCTAACCGCCCGCGTTCAGGGAGCGCTTTCCACTGCTTACCAGGAGGCGATGACAGGCGAAGGGATGAAGGAGCTGCTGGACGCCTGCCGGAAGGAGAAGCTGGATGAGATTCCGGCGGCGATCGTGCGGGAGGCGGCGGACGAGTACGAGCGGCTCGCCTGTATCCCGCCGGAGGAATACCGGGCGTTTCAGGAGCTGGTGGCGAAATCGACCCGCGTCTGGGCGCAGGTGAAGCAGGAGCAGGATTTTGAGCAGTTCGCGCCGACACTGGAGAAAATCATCGATTTTCAGAAGCGTTTCGCGGGATACCGTGCAAAGCCGGGACAAAAGCTCTATGACGTGATGCTCGATGAGTATGAGAAGGGCTTTGATATGGAAGCGCTCGATGGCTTTTTCGGGTTGCTGCGCGACGAGCTGGTACCGTTTTTCAAAGAAGTCACACGTAGCGGCTGTCAGCCGGAAAATGGCTTTCTGCGCGGCGATTATCCGGAGGAAAAACAGCAGGAACTGGTGGAATATATGGCGGAGTATGTGGGCTTTGATTTTGAGCGCGGTGTGCTGGCCGTCAGCGCCCATCCGTTCACGACAAATCTCCACAACCGCGACGTCCGCCTGACGACGCATTACAGCGACCGTGTGGACAGTTCGCTGTTTTCCGTGATCCACGAGGCCGGGCACGGTATTTACGAGCAGGGGATCGACGACGAGCTGACGCAGACGCTGCTCGGCCAGGGCGCTTCGATGGGCATGCATGAATCCCAGTCGCGCTTTTTTGAAAATATCCTCGGGCGCAGCGCGGCGTTCTGGGTCCCGGTCTACCCGAAGCTGCAGGAGCTGTTCCCACAGCAGCTTTCCGGCGTGAGCCGCGAGGAGTTTGTGCGCGCCGTCAACCGTGTAGAGCCCGGCCTGATCCGCACGGAGGCGGATGAGCTTTCCTACAGCCTGCATGTGTTGGTGCGCTACGAGCTGGAAAAGCAGCTCATCGAGGAGAATCTGGAGGTGTCCCGGCTGCCGCAGCTCTGGGCGGATAAATATGAGGAATACCTCGGCGTGCGCCCGGCAAATGCGGCGGAGGGCGTGCTCCAGGACATTCACTGGGCGCAGGGATCCTTCGGTTACTTCCCTTCCTACGCGCTCGGTAGCGCCTTCGGCGCGCAGATGCTGCATGGCATGCGCAGCGAGCTGGATATCGACGCTTTGCTGGAAGCGGGTGATCTGTCGCCCATCCGGGAATACCTGCGCAGCCATATTCACCGTTGGGGAAAACGTAAGACCAGCCGCGAGCTGCTGCGCGAGATGACGGGCGAGGATTTCAATCCTTCTTATTATGTGGAATATCTGAAGGAAAAATATGGGAGCCTATGCCGGACCAGAAGTTAGAGAATCTTTTAAACCTGGCGCTGCAAACATCCAGGGAAGAGCGGGAACGCTCCTGGGATCTGGAAACCGGATACGATGAGCAGACGCGGGAGTGGGAGCTGATTGTCCGCTACGCGGGAAGTCTTGACGCCGCGCGCAGCCTCGGTGCTTCTGTGGAGGAGCTGCTTGGCGGATACGCGATATTGACGGTGCCGGAAACGCTGGTGGAGGCGGTCAGTGAGCTTCCGCAGATTCTGTTTGTCGAGAAGCCGAAGCGGCTCTGGTTTGCGGCGTCGCGTGCGCGTGCGGCTTCCTGTATCAATATTGTGCAGGAGGATCCACTGCATCTGAGCGGGCGGGGCGTGCTGGTGGCTGTGCTGGATTCCGGGATCGATTATTTCCATGAGGATTTCCGCGACGCGGACGGCCGGACGCGGATCGCGCTTTTGTGGGATCAGGCGCGGGATCAGGTGTACACGGTGGATGAGATCAACGAAGCGCTTGCGGCAGGCAGCCGCGCCCGGGCGCGCGAACGGCTGCCGCAGACAGATGCAAGCGGCCACGGCACCGCGGTGGCGGGGATCGCCGCCGGAAATGGCCGGGAAAACGGCGGGACCTGGCGCGGCGTGGCTTACGAAAGCAGTCTGATCGTGGTCTGCCTGGGCATGGCCAGAGCCGACGGCTTCCCGCGCACGACCGAGCTGATGCGGGCCGTCAATTTTGCCGTGCTGGAGGCAGTGCGCCTGGGAATGCCGCTGGTGATCAATATCAGTTTCGGCAACAACTATGGTTCGCACGACGGCACCAGCCTTCTGGAGACGTTTCTGGACAGCGCCGCCGGTTATGGCCGCACGACAATCGTGGTCGGCAGCGGCAACGAAGGCGCATCGCAGGGACACTGCTCCGGGATGTTGTCCCCATCGCCGGGAGCGGAGAACGCTGTGGAGCTTTCCATCGCCCCGTATGAGACGGGAATTTCCATCCAGCTCTGGAAATCCTATGTCGACCGTTTTGCCCTGCGTCTGCGTCTGCCGTCCGGAGAGATGATTGGTCTGCTGCCGGAACGGCTCGGCGTGCAGCGTTATCGCTTCGGTGATACCGCGATTCTGGTTTATTATGGCAAACCGGGACCATACAGCCAGGCGCAGGAGATTTATTTTGATTTCATCCCCGATGCCGGGACCTATGTGGAGAGCGGGATATGGACGTTTTTGCTTTCCGCGGAGCGCGTCATCGAGGGACGGTATGATTTCTGGCTACCCGGAGCGTCGGTGATCAATCCGGCAACCCGTTTTCTGGCTGCGACGCCGGATACGACGTTGACGATCCCCTCTGCAGCGCCCGCGGTGATCACGGTGGGCGCTTATGACAGTGCTCATGACGCCTACGCTGCCTTTTCCGGCCGTGGTTTCACGCGCCTGACCGATCAGATCAAGCCGGATATCGCCGCGCCCGGCGTGGGACTGACGGCACCCGCGGTGGGAGGCGGATACAGCGTGGTGACCGGCACCTCGTTTGCAACGCCGGTTGTAGCCGGAAGCGCGGCGCTTATGATGCAGTGGGGAATCGTCGAGGGGAACGACCCGTATCTTTACGGTGAGAAAATAAAGGCGTGCCTGCGCCGCGGGGCGCGGCAGCTGCCCGGCTATACCGACTGGCCGAATCCGCAGCTGGGATTCGGCGCGCTGTGCCTGCGCGACAGCTTTCCGGAAACCGGCTGACGTTGCGGGAAAGTTGACGTTGCGGGAAAGTTGACGTTGCGGAAAAGCTGGCGTTGCGGAAAAGCTGATAGTACGGGAAATTCGAAGAAAGGATATCTTTTACAGTATGACAAATTATCTGATAGACTATGAGAACACAGGGGAAAGCGGCCTGGCCGGCCTGGAAGCCCTGCAGGAAGAAGATCGTGTTATTATTTTTTATAGTGAAAACGCGGACAAAATGAGTTTTGGGCTGCACCAGAAGCTCTGGGAGTGCCAGGCACAGGTCGAGTACCGCAAAATCCATACAGGGAAAAAGAACGCTCTGGATTTTCAGCTTGCTACCTATCTGGGATATCTGATGGCAAAGGAAGAAACGGATGTGTTTTACATTGTCAGCAAGGATACGGGATTTGATTTTATCGTCGATTTCTGGGAAAACCATAAAATCGGGCGTATCGGGGCGATTGCGGAGAAACTAAGGCAGCCAAAACCGAATGATCAGCCGAAACCGAAAAACCAGCCGAAGCAGGGGAAAGCGGCGGAACCGGCCAATCCCCCGAAATCGGAGAACCAGTCGTGCCAGGAAAACTCCATGAAGACAGAGAATCCGCCGTGTCAGGATAATTCTGCGAAGGCAGAGATCCCACCGTGCCAGGAAAATCCCGGGAAACCGGCGGATCAACCGCGCGACGAGGCCGCGGCCGCGGTTGAGGCTGAGGGGGACACGGGGCTCCAGGAGCGCATCAGCGAATTGATTTCAGAGGAAGAACAGCAGCAGACAATTTATCGTTTTATTAACAAATATAAAACAAAACAGGGTGTCAACAACGCGCTGGTCAAGAAGTATGGCAGCGAGAAAGCGGGAGAGCTGTACAAGAAGATTAAGACCCTGATCAAAGACAAGAAGGGGAAATAGACGATGACAGGTATGAGTACGCTTTGCCACCTGGAGCGGGACGGGAAATATTTGATGCTGCACCGGGTGACAAAGAAAAATGATGTTAACAAGGACAAGTGGATCGGCGTTGGCGGCCACTTTGAGCAGGACGAGAGCCCGGAAGAATGCCTGCTGCGCGAGGTGAAGGAGGAGACCGGCTATACGCTGACTTCGTGGCAGTTCCGCGGCATTGTCACCTTTATTTCCGGCGGCGGTGTGACCGAGTACATGATGCTGTATACGGCGGACGGTTTTGAGGGGACGCCGATTGCCTGCGATGAGGGCGATCTGGAATGGGTGGATAAGGACCGCGTGACGGAATTGAATATCTGGGAGGGAGACAAAATTTTCCTGCATCTGCTGAATGTGACGAGAGAATTTTTCTCGTTAAAGCTCGTCTACGACGGCCATGATGGCCTTCTGGAAGCTGTGCTGGACGGGAGACGGTTAAAGCTGCCGTTCGAGAAAGACATTGATTTCAGCACCCAGGAATAGGATGCAGATGCAGAAGTAGAGCCAGAGCATCAGCAGAAAGATGGCGGTCAGGCTGCCGTACATATAGGAAAAATTGCTGAAATGGGTAAAATAGACGGAAAACAGATAGGAAAATATCATCCAGCCGGCCGTGGAAAATAAGGCTCCGGGCACCTGCTGCCAGGGATCCTGTCTGCGTGAGGGAAGGACGGAATACAGGCCGATAAAGCAGAGCAGCAGCAGCGCCATGGACAACAGGGCGCGGAAACTGATGATACTCTGAACGAGATTTCCCAGTACAGGCAGTACCGAAAGAATGATATTCTGAATGCCGGAGCCGAGCACAATCAGGATCAGCGAGATCAGACAGGCGATCATGAAGACAAAGGTATAGCCGGTGCAGATCAGGCGCCGCAGGATATAGCCGCGGTGATTGTCCGTGCCATAGACGCGGTTTAAGCCGCGCTCGATGCCCATCATGCCGCGGGAAGCTGACCAGAGGGCCAGCAGGGCGGTGATGGATATGATCGTAGCGGGCGATTTGACGTAGAGATCATCGATGATGCTGACAATGAGGGAGTCCAGCATATCGGGCATCAGGCGTACCAGTAGCTCGAGCAGATCCGATTTGCCTACCTGCGGGATAAACTGGATCAGCGTCAGCAGGATCATCATGAAGGGAACCGCGGCGATCACGATAAAAAAAGAAGCGTGCGCCGCGTAGACGGTGATTTCATCCCGGGAGAAACGTTCCCATATGCGTCTGCAGTCGAGAAAAAATCCGATCATAAATAGTCGTCTCCTGGGGTCTGCCGGTCAGAGCAGTGGTAATCATAACGTCCGGTGGAATTGGGATAGTCGCTGAAAACGTCACATCAGATCAGGGAATATCCCTTGGCCTTGAGGCATTCCTCCACTTCCCAGATGCTGTCCGTGTGAATGACCATGACCGGCATACCGCTGGTACGGTTGAAGGAAAGGTAGGTATAGTCAACGTTGACGTTGCTCTCGGCGAGAGAAACCAGCAGATGATTGAGGCTGCCGACCTCGTCAAAAAGCTCGACGCCGAGGATGCTGTTGGAACGGCAGAGAAAGCCGGACTGCTCCAGAAGCTGCCGGGCCGCTTCCGGGTCGGACACGATCAGTCGGATAATGCCGAACTCGGCGCTGCCGTTAGTTGTGGAACCCCAGATATTGATCCCGGCGTCCTCAAGAAGGCCGGTAATGCTCTGGAAGGTGCCTTTAGAATTTTCGGTAAATACGGATAGTTGCTTTAGCATGGTATTTCTCCTTATTTATTCTGATGAATGAGGGCGTGCGCTGTCTTTGGCGGCCGCCGCAAGATCAGTATAACGCAGAAAAAGAGAATTGTACAGGGAGCGAAAAAAATTTATTGTTACAGTAGTATATCTATGAAAAAAGGAAGGAAGCTATGAATTACGCGGAGATTAAGCAGTTTGACGTAGCCAACGGACCCGGCGTGCGCGTGTCGCTGTTCGTCAGCGGCTGTACGCATCATTGCAAGGACTGTTTTAACGCCGAAGCCTGGGATTTTGATTACGGGAAACCGTTTACGGAGCAGACACAGGAGGAACTCCTGAAGATGCTGGAGCCCGCGTACATTTCCGGCCTGACGTTGCTGGGCGGAGAGCCGATGGAGCCGCAGAACCAGGAGGCGCTGCTTCCCTTTATCCGCCGCGTGCGCGAGCGCTTTCCGAAAAAAACAATCTGGTGCTTTTCCGGTTATCTGTTTGACCGGGATATCGTGGAGCGGATGATGGCGGAGTCGGAAACGTCGCGCGAGCTGGTGCCGATGTTCGACGTGCTGGTGGACGGCGAATTCATGGCGGAGAAGCGCAATCTGATGCTGAAATTCCGCGGATCGGAAAACCAGCGCGTGCTGGATGTGAAGGCGTCGCTGGCGGCGGGCAGCGCAGTGTGGTGCGAGGAATATCGTTGATAACGGTCGTCAAGGTCGATAAGGAGAATCATGGAATGAAAACAATTATCAAAAATGGAAAGGTCTATTACCGGCATGCTCTGGTCAGAGCGGATCTGGAGATTGCAGAGGGGCGCATTGCCGCGATCAAACAGTTTGAAGAGGCAGCCGCGGCGGAGCACCCGAAAACGGGCGGTTTGACCGGACATCCCGGACAGCATGGAGAGCATATCAACGGGATGGAAGTATCCGGTGCGCAGGTGATCGATGCGACGGGTCTGATCGTATCGCCGGGATTTTTGGACATTCACACCCACGGCTGCGCCGGGGTTGACGTCAATGCGGCGACAGCGGAAGATTACGAGAAGCTTTCCCGTTTTCAGGCCAGTCAGGGCGCTGTAGGCTGGCAGGCGTCTATTTTGACGGACACGCGTGAACAGACGCTCTGGTGCATCGGGGAGTATGAGCGCTGGAAAAAGCTGGAGCATCGCGGCGCGAAGCTGATCGGGATTCATCTGGAAGGGCCGTTTCTGAGCCCGGAGTACAAGGGAGCGATGCCAGAATATCTGCTGCGGAAGCCGGATCTGGCATTGCTGAAAGAATATCAGGAGGCGGCGGGAGGAGATATCCGCTATATTACGGTATCACCGGAGATTCCGGGCGTGATCGATTTCATCCCGGAGATCCGAAAGCTGGGCATCACGGTGGCGATCGGCCATTCCGGCGCGGATTATGAGACGGCGTGCCGCGCGATTGCGGCGGGCGCGGCCGCCGCGACGCACACCAGCAACGCGATGCGGCTGCTGCATCAGCATGAGCCGGCGATCTGGGGCGCGGTGCTGGAGGATGACGAGGTTTACTGCGAGATGATCTGCGATGGGCGTCATCTGCATCCGGGCACGGTGCGTCTGATTATCAAGACGAAGGGATTGGATCGCGTGGTGGCGGTTACGGATTCGATCATGGCCGCGGGGCTGCCGGATGGCAATTACAAGCTTGGTGTGAATGATGTGGTCGTAAAGGACGGCGATGCGCGCCTGGCTGACGGCGGAAGCCGCGCGGGCAGCACGCTGACGGCCGGACAGGGTTTCCGCAATCTTCTGACGTTCACCGGTCGTCCGATGGAAGAGATCATTCCGATACTGACGGAAAACCCGGCCAGGCTTCTGGGGCTTTTCGACCATATTGGCTCGATCGAGGTGGGCAAGGACGCCGATCTGGTGCTGCTGGATCCGTCCGGGAATGTCGTGCGGACACTGGTGGGAGGAAGATAACCATCATGGAAAAGAATGCGAAGCGCGTTTTGCTGATCAATGATCTGCCGGGATATGGGAAGGCGGCGCTGGCGGCGATGACGCCGATTCTCTCGAAGCTGGGGCATTATCCGTTTCTGCTTCCGACCGCGGTGATCTCCAATACCCTGGATTTCGGAAAATACCGGATCGAGGATATGACGGATTATATGAGGGATTCGCTGCGGGTCTGGGAAGAACTTGGCTTTGATTATGACTGTATTTGTACTGGTTATGTGCTTAATGAAAAACAGGCGGATTTGATTGCCGGTTTTCTTAACAGACTTGCAGATCGAAAGAAACGTCTGGTTATCGTTGATCCGATTATGGCTGACGGCGGTCGCCTGTATCATGGTATTGGCAGTGAGCGCGTTGTCCTCATGCGCCGGCTTGCCGCCTGCGCGGATGTGATGACGCCGAATATCACGGAGGCTGGTTTTCTGACCGGGCTTTGTCCCGGCGCGGAGAGCGGCACTCGTGAGGAGCTTCGCGCGCTGGTGGATGGACTGCGTGACATTTCGGGACGCTCGGTGGTGATCACCAGCGCGGTGGAAACAGAGACAGGGGAACATCTGGTCTGCGGCTATGACCATCGTTTGCGGGAGTACTTTCGTGTGCCTTATGATTACCTGCCTGTGCGTGTGGCCGGGAGCGGCGATATCTTTTCCGCGTTCATGACCGGAGCACTGCTGGATGGGAAAACGCTTCGGGAGGCGGTGGAACTTGCTGTGACCGAGCTTTCCCGCCTGCTGACAGAAAACTGGGAACGCAGGGAGGATTACAAAGGAATTTTACTCGAACGATACTGGCGTTGAAGAGCACTTTGTTTACGCAATAAAAAGAACGAGCGCGGATGCTCTGTAATATAAGAGCCGCACTCGTTCTTTTATTGCGGCTTCCGTCAGGCGGAAGCCGCGTGGGGGATAATATGGAGATAGTAGTTGGAGGTCGCAATCAATCAGCCGATCTGGATACAATTAGCCGATCTGGATATATTTCGGCGTTTCCTCGACGGCAGCCGGAGCTTCCTTGGGGAATTTCAGCGTCAGGACGCCGTTTTCAAACGCAGCCTGTACGTCTTCCTGCTTCAGATTCTCACCTACGTAGAAGCTTCTCTTGCAGGAACCGCTGTAGCGCTCCTGGCGGATGATCTTGCCGTTTGCATCCTTCTCATCGTTGTTTGCTTCATGGCTGGCATTGATGGTAAGGTAGCCGTCCTTCAGTTCCGCTTTGATGTCCTCCTTCTTAAAGCCCGGAAGTTCGATGTCAAGCATGTAGTTGGTGTCGTCCTCGCGGACATCCGTCCGCATGAGCGTGGTCGTTGTGTGGCTGACCGGAGCGGAGAAAAACGGATCATTGAAAAAGTCGTCAAACAGATCAAAACCATGGTTCCTTCTAACTGGTGTAAATAACATAAGTCATCTCTCCTTTATAATAAAATATGTGATTGTTGGTGGTTCGAACTCGTTTCCTTTGTTCTATCTGTGTTATAACACATTTTGTTAGCACTGTCAATAGGTGAGTGCTAATTTTTTTGAAAATTTTTTTGCATTGGGAGACAAAGATCGATAAGAATTCATGAATTGTCTGTTTATCTTCCGCATGGAAAATAAATAGAAGCCATGCGTTGTTTATCACAGCGCACAGCTTCTGACTGTTTTAACGATCTGGTTTTCGTATCAGTGGCCGGGACCGACGTTATACGGTCTGGTTTTTGGCGATATACACCGGGAAGGTGTCCGTGCCCTTGACTTCCTTGCCGAAAGTGATCGTCACGTTCTTGTCGGTGATAATGTTCTCGACGGAGGCGCCGGCCTCGATGACCGTATCCTGCATCAGCACGCAGTTTTTGACCTTCGCGCCCTTGCCGATCTTGACGCCGCGGAAGAGGACGGAGTTCTCGACCTCGCCGCCGATCACGCAGCCGTCGGCTGCCATGATGTTTTTCGCTTTGGAGCCGTTGATATAGCGGGTCGGGTTGTCGTCGCGGATCTTCGTGTAGATCGGGCCGCCCGAAAACAGCGCGTCAAGATTTTTCTCGTCGAGCAGCTTCATGTTTTCTTCAAAATAGCTGCGGATGTCGCGGATACGCGCCAGATAACCGTCATATTTATAGGCCTGTACATTGAGCGAATCCAGGTTGGGAGCGAGGATATCGCGCTCCATGTAGACATAGCCGCGGATATAAGCTTCGCGAACCTGATTGATCAGCATCTCACGGCTGATGATATAAATGTTCATCGACATCTTCTGCAGGCCGATCGCCCTGGAATTGATATGGATCTCCTTGACGCGGGTGCCGTCGAGGTCGAGATTGTAATACATGGAATTGATCGAGGCCTGGGACTCCAGCATGCTCTCCGGTACCATTTCCTCGGTGTAGGCCATGGTTACGTCAGCGCCGCTGGCAATGTGGGCGTCAATGAACGCCTTGAAGTCAAAATTGACGGCAAGGTTGGTGTCGGCCATGACGACGTATTTTTCCTTCTGACTCTTTAAAAACTGCAGGATGCTGGCCAGAGCCTCGACGCGTCCGTTGTAGACCTTGACGGTCTTCTCCGCGAACGGCGGGACGATATTCAGACCACCATTTTTGCGGGTAAGATCCCACTCACGGCCGGAACCGAGATGATCCATCAGGGAATGATAATTTTTGCGGACAATCAGGGAGATGTTGTCAATCCCGCTGTTGACCATGCTCGAAAGAATAAAGTCTACCATGCGGTAACGGCCGGCAAACGGGATGGAGGCCATCAGGCGGTCACCGACCAGCTCGGGGACCATGGAATCATAGCTGTTTGGAAAAATAATGCCCAGTGCGTTTGCGTTGGAATTTACCATTGTTCTTCACCGCCTTTCACATCTTTGCTGACCATGGCGTTCGGGCCGATCACAGCGCCCGCTCCGATGCTGACACCGGAACCTACGGTGGCTACGCCCTTCTGATCTTCCGTCGGCATCGCGCCGACGACGGCGCCCGCTCCGATGGTGACATTTTCCGCGATAATGCAGTGTTTGACGACAGCGCCGGCTTTGATCACGGTACCGCCCATCACGACGGCGTCCTCAATGACCGCGCCCTTTTCCACGATCACGCCCGCGAAGAGAATGGAATGTTTGATCTCACCGCTGATACGGCAGCCGTCCGTGATCATCGAATTTTCAACGGTGGCGTCGCTGCTGATGCGGTGGCCGGTCATGCCGCTGTTGCGGCTGTAGATCTTCCAGTTTTCATCGAACAGGTTGATGCCGCTGTTTTCCGGATCGAGGACTTCCATGTTTGCTTCCCACAGGGAGGAGATGGTGCCTACGTCCTTCCAGTAGCCGCTGAAATGGTAAGCGTACATCTGGCGGCCGTCTTTGAGCAGATTGGGGATAATGTTGTTGCCGAAGTCATTCTCCGAGTTTGGATCCGCTTCGTCTTCTTCCAGATATTTTTTGAGGATATCCCAGTTGAAAATGTAGATGCCCATGGAAGCCAGGTTGGATTTCGGGTTCTTGGGCTTTTCCTGGAACTCGGTGATCTTGTCGTTTTCATCCGCGACCATCAGGCCGAAACGGGAAGCCTCGTCCCACGGCACTTCCATGACCGCTACGGAGAATTCCGCGCCCTTCTCCTTGTGGAAACGCAGGAAATCGCTGTAATCCTGTTTGCAGATCTGGTCACCGGAAAGGATGATGACGTACTGCGGATCGTAGCGCTCAATGAATGGGATGTTCTGGTAGATGGCATTGGCGGTTCCCTTGTACCAGTCGGAGCCGGAGGCCTGCTGGTAGGGCGGCAGTACATGGACGCCGCCGTGGAGGCGGTCGAGATCCCAGGGCTGGCCGTTGCCGATGTACTCGTTGAGGACGAGCGGCTGGTACTGGGTCAGGATGCCGACCGTATCAATGCCTGAGTTGACGCAGTTCGAGAGCGGAAAGTCGATAATCCGGTACTTTCCGCCAAAAGGAACTGCAGGTTTTGCCAGTTTTTGGGTGAGTGCGTAGAGGCGCGAACCCTGTCCGCCGGCAAGAAGCATTGCAATCATTTCTTTTGCCATAATAGTTCCCCCTGAAATATTAAAAACTTATGTACAAATTGTATCACAAAAATTAAAAAATGGGTAGTGCTTTGTGTAAAATATTTGTGTGTCCATAAATTTCATTCTTTTGCTTTAGGAAACTTTATCTCTTGCCACAAAATGGGAAACGTGTTATAGTAGCGATTGCTCTTGAGAAACATGAACAAACAGAGGAAAGTGTGAAATTATGATGCATATGCGCTCGTCGCGGACGAGAAATTATGAGATGGATATGTGCAACGGGCCGCTCTTTACGAAACTGGTGGTTTTCGCAGTGCCGGTGATGATTTCCGGTATCCTGCAGCTGCTGTTCAACGCCGCGGACGTTATTGTGGTCGGACGGTTTGCCGGAAGGGAATCGATGGCGGCGGTCGGCTCGACGACGTCGCTGATTAATCTGCTGATCAACCTGTTTATCGGGTTATCGATCGGTACCAATGTGCTGGTGGCGCAGTTTTTTGGCGCCAAAAAAGAAAAGGAACTGGAAGAGACGATCCACACCTCGATGTTGCTGGCATTGCTGGGCGGTTTTATTCTGATTGCGGTCGGCGGGTGCCTGGCCGGGCCGATTCTGACGCTGATGGGTACGCCGGAGGACGTGCTCTATCTCGCGATTTTGTATGTGCAGGTTTATTTTATCGGTATGCCAGCGACACTGCTGTACAATTTTGGCAGTGCGATTCTGCGTGCGGTGGGCGATACGAGGCGGCCGCTTTATTATCTGGTCACGGCCGGGATCATCAATGTGATATTGAATCTGTTTTTTGTGATTGTCTGTAAGCTGGATGTGGCCGGGGTAGCGCTCGCGTCGACTCTCTCGCAGTGTGTTTCGGCGGCGCTGGTGGTGCGCTCTCTGGCGGTGGCGGATGCGCCCTATCATCTGAACCTGCGGCGGCTGCGCCTTGTGCCGCGCCGGGTGGAAGCGATTTTAAAGATCGGTCTGCCCGCGGGTCTGCAGGGCTCGGTGTTTTCCATTTCCAACGTACTGATTCAGTCGTCGATCAATTCGTTTGGTTCGGTGGCGATGGCGGGAAGCTCGGCGGCCGCGAGCATTGAAAATTTTGTCTATATCGCGATGAATGCCATGTACCAGACGTCTGTGAGCTTTACAAGCCAGAATTACGGTGCGAAAAAATACGGAAGGATGACAAAAATCCTCGTGTACTGTCTGCTTATGGTGACCTTCGTCGGCGTTGTGACCGGCGTCGGTGCGTGCATATTTGGCCGGCAGCTTCTGGGAATTTATTCCCCGGACGAAGAGGTGATCCAATACGGCATGCGCCGGATGATCATTGTATGCGCGCCTTATTTTATCTGCGGTCTCATGGATACAATGGTAGGCGGACTGCGTGGCATGGGGCATTCGATCGTGCCGATGTTTGTCTCCCTGACCGGAGCCTGTCTGTTTCGCGTATTCTGGATATTCACGGTGTTTGCGGCCAACCGGACGCTGGATGTGCTGTATTATTCTTACCCGATTTCATGGACGATCACGTTTCTCGCGCATGTCATTTGTTATCTCGTGATTCGCTGCCATATGAGAAAAATGGGTGAAGTGGAACGCGCTCAGGCGTGAATGTCCGTGTGATTTTCTTATCTCCGGATGGGGGATTTGCTGTAAAAATGGAAGATTGACGCAAGCCCGTGGATGATTCCGGAACCGGCGCAGACCGTCGCCAGGTAGAGCAGATGTGCGGGCAACCGTCCGAGAATGGGCGTAAGCTGTCGCACGACGGGCTGGACGCTGTCGTGAAAGGGTGAGATGTAAAACATATCCGCCTGATCCGGAGCCAGGACGTTGATGGCGGTGGCCGCAAGACAGCAGACGGCAAAGAGCGGCAGCGTGCGCAGCCAGCCTTTGAGACCGGGATCGGAAAGGCCGGTCTGGCAGATAAAAAGTCCGGCCAGGATCAGGATCAGATGCCAGGCGTAGCCGTGCAGGGTCAGAGACCAGTGCAGATGCCGGAAACCGTCCGGAACGAGGATTGCCGCGATTCCTCCCAGGATGCCGAAATCCTGGATAAAGGTGCAGATCACGCGTCGCACTGTATTTCTGTGCACAAATGGCAGGATAAGACAGAGATACATCGGCAGCGAGCAGAGCTGGAACGGGAAATACCACCAGTCATACTGCCGGTCAAAGAATATAAAATATAAGAACAACTGTTTGTAAATTTCGCATCCGAGCAGAACGAGGCCGCAGGCGAACAAAATCCGGATTTCTCTTTTCATGCCAAAAAGTATAACACCGATGCGGATGGGTGTCAAAGGCAGGGCTTAAATCGCCGTTTACAGATATTATAAAAATATGGTAAGATAAGAGCAAAGCGCAGAACCAGGGAGGATTCACATATGATCAAGCTGATTGTATCGGATATCGACGGTACATTGCTGCCTGACGGCGGCCATACGCTGAATCCGGAGCTGATTGATACTATTTTAAAGCTCCGGGCAAAAGGGATGCAGTTCGCCGCGGCCAGCGGACGCCAGTGGGCGAGCATTGAGAAGGCGTTTGAGCCAATTAAGGAAAAAATATTTTATTTATCGGATAACGGTGCCTGTATCGGCTGCTGCGGCCGTAATCTTTATGCTTATACGATCCGGCGGGAGCTGATGTTTGAGGTTGTGAGGGATGCCCGTGCCATGGGGCTGGAGATTATGCTTGGCGGGCCGGATGTTGCTTATCTGGATTCAAAGGATGAGGTGCTTTATCGCCTTTTGATTGAGGGATATCGATACCGTCTGGAACGGGTGGACGATCTTCTCAAGGTGGAAGATGATTTTATCAAAGCATCGATCTTTCACCCGACGGACGCGGAGAAGGCGATGGTGGAGCTGCGTGAAAGATACACTGACCGATTGAAAATCGTGGTTTCCGGGAGCCAGTGGATTGATTTTTCCGCGCCCGGAGTCAGCAAGGGAGAAGCGGTGCGACATCTGCAGGAAGATCTCAATATCTCGCCGCGTGAGACGATCGCTTTCGGCGATCAGCTCAATGATATCGAGATGCTGGGGCGGGCATACTACAGCTTCGCGGTTGCCAATGCCAGACCGGAGGTTCGGAAGGCGGCCCGTTTTCAGACGGACAGCAATGTAAATGACGGTGTACTGAAGATCTTAAAGGGTCTGCTTTGATGCCAGTCGGGCAAAAATTACGGTGGTTCTCGCAAACAACAGTTTACGCAAAATGACGGTGGAACGAGAATGAAAAAAACAGGGAAAGTCTCCATATTTACATCTGCGCTGGGCGCGGTGCTTCTTTTGGCTATGGTGCTTCTTCTGGCCAGCTGCGGGAGCAGTTCACCGATTGTGTCCGAAGTAAGCGGCAGCCAGGGCTACACGGACGCCCAGATTCGCCTCGTAGTTGCTACGGAGCGCAATCGTTACCAGAGCGTTTATACAAAGCAGATCTGGCAGGCCGAGGTGGATGAAAACGGCACAACCTTTGAAGAATATCTGACCGGCCAGATTGAGGGATTTCTGAAGGAACTCAAGACGATGAATCTGCTGGCCGACGAGAGGGAACTGCGCGTAAGCGGCCAGGAGAAGGAACAGCTGACCGAGTTGTCTCAGGCATATTATGACGGGCTGACAGAGGCGGATCTGTCCTATATCGGCGCGGATGTGGATGACGTGTATGAACTTTATGAGGAGTATTACCGCGCCAACTGCCTGGTTGACCAGCTCACGCAGGACGTTAATCTTGAGATCAGCGACAGCGAGGCGCGCGTGGTCAACATGCAGGAGATCTGTGTGAGCGATGCCGATACGGCGCGTCAGGTTTATGAAGCAGCCGCGGGGGGCAGTGATTTCCTTTCCCTGGTGCGTTCCTACGCAGAAAATGAGGAATCCGAGGTGTCAATCGGCCGCGGCGAACGCCCATCGGCATACGAAGACATTGTTTTTTCCCTCGAGGATGGGGAAATCAGTCCGGTAATCGCGCTGGACGGCCAATATTATATCGTCAGATGCCTTGAGGATTATGATGAGGCGAAGACGCTGGAGCGCAAGGAAAAGCTGGCGATCCAGCGCAAGGCGCGGGCGTTTGGCGCGATTTATGACGCATTTGCGGAGGAACATCCGGTGGAGCTGCGCGGCGACGTCTGGCGTGAAATCTCGTTTGCGGAGGGCGGAGATTCGACGACGACAAACTTTTTTACGCTCTACAAAGAATATTTTTCAGATACCTGAGTGTGAACGAGGCAGGGAAAAGACAGGAATATGGGGATAGAGTATGGATAGCCCGGATGGTAAAATACGGTTAGACAATCCGGGCGGCAATCACCAGACAGAGAGGGATGGGAAACGGTATGATAGCGCTGAAAATGGAAGATATCCGGTTGTTTACCTCCCGGCTGTTTGTCGGTGAAGCGTTTGATTCCTGGCTGGTGCGCGAGGCGACGATCGTCACGTTCAACACATTCACAATCGATGGTCATACCCGCCGCGGCTTTTTCTCGGAGGAAGAGATGGAGGCGGAAAAGATCGGTGAGTTGTCTTCCTGGAGACAGCTGCGGCCATTTTGTTACAGCCTGATCCGCGGGAAAAAGCTGCCGGAAAGCTTCCGGATTACGCTGCAGCTTTCGCCGGAGAATGTTGAAAAATTTTTAAAAAGTATCAGTCCCGGTTTCACGGCCGGGCAGATCGCCGGTCTTTATCTGGATATTCGCTATGAAAATCTTACGCTGCATTGTGTCAGCGGCACTTCATTGAATATGTTTACCCTTGATAAACAGATAGAGCAGGAATGGGACGGGGCAGTAAGGCGTTATATGAAGACGTTGCGGCTGCCGTATGTGGAGGAGTAGAGAGGGGAAGTTTATTTTATACGACTACTGCGTACCACATCTCTACAGATGTTTAGGCGTTCTAATTGAGATGGGTGCCGCAGAATTTCGGCTTGTATAGCGCCGAGAACACTAATTTCGCAGATGCTTCCAAGGTGGAGATAACGCAGATCATCAGGAATATTATGACTGTAAAAAAGAGGATAAGTGACCATTTTCGCCATTGTGGAATTTGGGTTGGCCGTTATGGCAATTGTGGCTGCCCCATTTTTTTTGCGTATTTTAAAGCATTAATAACAGAGAGGGCTTCTCCGCTATAGTTGATCCCTACAGCGACATCGCCGTTGCCCAGTGTGGTCGCGGCTAACTGCATATCTACGTTATCGTTAATTGCCTGGCTGTTAATACCGATTCTCAAAAGCATTTGCTGAGCATAGAGTGTGGAAATATAACCACCGCTCTGACCATAAAAATTAATTAATCATGGAAGTGTGCTTCAGGATTTACCGATGCTCCCGCAGATGTTTCAGGGATTGAATAAAGGAGCGGCTATCAAAGTAAGTAAGAATGGCAAGTTCCTATATGCTTCCAATAGAGGACACGATAGTGTGGCTGTATATGAAGTTATTGAAAATGGAAGGTTAAAGCTGACAGGAATTTGTTCCGTTCATGGTAGTGCACCTCGAGATGTGGAGTTGATCGATGATATGTTGATTTGTGCGAATCAAGATTCAAATGTATTAACGGTTTTACGTATTGGTGAGGATGGCATGATCATGCAATGTGAGAATGCATATGGAGTTATTCGTCCAGTGTGTGTAATGAGTTGTTAATTTGATGGTTATGGTTGATTTGCTGGTTAGACAAAAAAGCTGTTCAGGCAAATGCCGGACAGCTTTTTCGCTATAATGTAGCTGAAGAAACATAATTAATAAACCATCATTAATGACAGCTTGTTATCATTAACGAAATTTGATATAATTCAGACAATGTTTTACGGGTCAGATAAATTTTCACAGCAGGAGGAAGGAGTATGGGATATTCGTTAAACATCGCGCAGGCGGATGCGCTTCTGTCCGCGCTCGCGAAGGATTACCGGGTATACGCCCCCAGGCGTTTCCGCAATCAGGGACGCTATTCGGCGACGGACGTGATCCGTTACGGGGAAGTGGGGAAATTCTCGGAGATCGTCTGGCAGCAGAAGTCGGACTATCCGGCAAAGGAGGTCATCAACCCGATCCAGCAGGCGCTCTTCTATTTTACGGAAGATGAGTACCGCGAGAGCAAGGGGCCGGCGAAGCCGGTTCTGATCCTGGCGCGCCCCTGCGACATCAATGCGCAGCGTGTCCAGGCCAAAATCTTTGCGGGGAACGGCGGCTTCACGGACGTCTATTATGAGCGCATGCGCGAGAAGGTGCGTTTTGCGATGATGGAATGCAATGGCGGGGACGATACCTGCTTCTGCGTATCCATGGGGAGCAATAAGACGGACGAGTATTCACTGGCGTTCCGGTTCTCCGAGGAGGGCCTTGACGCCGAGGTGAAAGACCCGGATTTTGCGGCTTATTTTGCGGGAATGCCACAGAGCGGTTACACGCCGTCCTTTGTCGAGGAAAATGAACTCAAGGTCACGGTCCCGGATCTGGAAGATAAGGCCGTAAGGCAGGCTTTGAAGAAACACCTGATGTGGAAGGAGTTTGACGGGCGCTGTATTTCCTGCGGGGCCTGTACGGTGGCCTGCTCCACCTGTACCTGCTTCACGACGCGGGATATTATCTACGGGGACAACCCGGAGGTTGGCGAGCGCCGCCGCGTCACTGCGTCCTGCCAGATCGCAGGCTTTGATCAGATGGCGGGCCAGAAGGAATTCCGCGCCACCGCCGGGGACCGGATGCGCTATAAGGTCCTGCATAAATTCCACGATTACAAGGTGCGCTTTGGCGAGAGCCATATGTGCGTGGGCTGCGGGCGCTGCACGCACCGCTGCCCGGAGATGATCTCCATTTCCGCAACTGTCAACAAGATGAACGCCGCCGTTTCGGAGATCAAATCCGGGATGGCGAAGCAGTGAAAGGAGGGGCCTGCCATGATGAACCCGGTACAGCCAAAACCGTGCACCATCCTTGACGTACATAAAGAGAGTGCCCATGAATGGACCTTCCGCGTGGCTACGGACGCGAAAGTAGCCCACGGGCAGTTTATGCAGCTGTCCATCCCAAAGATCGGGGAATGCCCGATTTCCGTATCGGCCCAGGGAGAGGGCTGGCTGGAATTTACGATCCGCAACGTCGGCAAGGTTACCAACGTGATTTTTGAGAAGACGGCCGGCGATACGCTTTTCCTGCGCGGGCCGTACGGCAAAGGATGGCCGACGGACGCATTTGCGGGGAAACACCTGGTGGTAATCACCGGAGGCACCGGCCTGGCGCCCGTGCGCTCGCTGCTGAACATGTGCTGCGCGCAGCCGGATTTCGCAGTGGACGTTCATCTGATTTCCGGCTTTAAAAATGAGGAAGGCATTGTGTTCCAGAAGGAGCTGGAGCAGTGGAAAGATGCATTCCATACGATTTATACACTGGATAATGACACCAAAGAGGGCTGGCGCACCGGCATGGTGACGGCGTTTGTCAAAGAGATCCCCTGGGATTCGTTTGAGGACAATTACGCCGTGGCCGTGGTAGGGCCGCCGCCAATGATGAAATTTACCGGGCTGGAGCTTCTGAAAAACGGCATGGATTCGGAGAAAATCTGGATGAGCTTTGAGCGCAAGATGTCCTGCGCGGTGGGCAAGTGCGGGCACTGCCGGATCGACGAGACCTACGTCTGCCTCGACGGGCCGGTGTTCCCCTATGTGGTTGCCAGGGACCTGGTAGACTAAAGAAAGGAGAGAGGACAGATGAACCATGATATTAATATAAAGAAACTGCGTCTCAATTGCTTTCGGCAGTCCAAGGTGCCTGGGGAATTTATGCTGCAGCTGCGCGTGCCGGGCGGTACGGTGGACGCGAAATACCTTACGATGGTCCAGCATATCGCCAATACCTGGGGCGACGGGAATTTCCACTTCGGTACCCGCCAGACCTTTGACATTACGGGGATCAAGTACGATAAAATCCCGGAGGTGAACGAGTACCTGGAGACCTACATCCGTGAGGTCGATGAGGAACTCTGCTCGGTGGACATGGATCAGGTTGCGCATGAGCCGCAGCCGTGGGATCCGAAAGCGGGTTACCCGACGATCGGCGCGCGCAACATCACGGGCTGCATCGGCAACTACCATTGCATCTGCGGCAACATTAACACGTTTGAGCTGGCGAGGAAGATCGAGCCGATCATCTTCCCGAGCCATTACCACATCAAGATCAATATTTCCGGCTGCCCGAACGATTGCAACAAGGCACATATGTGCGATTTCGGTATTATCGGGGTCTCGAAGATCGATTACCACCCGGAGCGTTGTATCGGGTGCGGCGCCTGCGTGCGGGCCTGCGAGCATGGGGCCACCCGCGTGCTGTCGTTAAATGAAGGAAGCGGGCGCATTGATAAGGATCCCTGCTGCTGTGTGGGGTGCGGCGAGTGCGTGAAGGCCTGCCCGACCAGCGCGTGGACGAGGCGGGAGGAGCCGCTCTACCGCGTGATCCTCGGCGGGCGTACCGGCCGCCAGACGCCGCGCACGGGCAAGATGTTCTTAAACTGGGCGAGCGAGGACGTGGTGCTAGGGGTACTGAAAAACTGGCAGAAGTTCTCGGCGTGGGTGATGGATTACAAGCCGGAGTACCTGCATGGCGGCCATCTGATCGACCGCGCGGGTTACAAGAAATTCAAGGAGCTGATTCTGGACGGCGTAAAGCTGAATCCGGAGTGCCTGGTGGCGGAGGATATCTTCTGGCACGAGACGGAGTACCGCTCCAACTTCAACGTGAAGCCCCCGGCGATGCACCATACGGCGGGGCCGCAGGCTTAGGCGGACAGCCAGACAACGGACATCCAGGCAGCGGACAGTCCGGCCGGAGTCCGGTTATGAATGTTTGAAAAGAATTTGCGGGAAGCGCCTGCGCGATGGGTATCGCGCAGGCTTTTCTGGTATAGTATCATATCTTTTGTTGCCCAAATCATTATATTAACAAAGAGGATTGAAAAAACAGGCGGAAAGAATAATAGAAAGAATCATTATGAGGGAATGGACGATGGCATGGTTTCCGATGTTTGTTGATCTGCAGGATGCTCCCTGTCTGGTCATTGGCGGGGGCAAGGTGGCGCTGCGTAAAGCAAAGCTGCTGCTGGATTTTGGAGCGGCAGTGCGTGTGGTGGCAGTGAATGTGCTTCCGGAGTTGTCCGGACTGCCGCTTGAGATCCGGGAGAGAGCAGTTTGCGTTTCGGATATTGATGGGATGTGCCTGGTGGTGGATGCAACGGGCCGGAAAGAAGTGGGAATGATGCTGGCGGAGGCGTGCAGAAAGGCCTGTGTTCCTTTGAACGTGGTAGATGAGAAGTCGTTGTGCAGCTTCATTTTCCCGGCGATGCACCGGGATGGGGATTTGACGCTGGCGGTTTCCACCGGGGGAACAAGTCCGCTGGCGGCGGCCTGGGTGCGGGACCGGGCAAAGGAGCAGATACCGGAGCATTTTGACGAAATGCTGGAGCAGATGGAACAGCTGCGGACGCAGGCGAAGTCCCGCATTTCATCGCAGCCGGACAGAAAAGCATTCCTGGCGCGCTGTTTGTCGGCGATGCTGGAGAAGGGCGATACGCTGTCGGAGGAGGAGCGAAACCAGCTATTGTCAAAATGAAAAATATCTGATACACTAACGAAATAGAAAAGGAAAGATATTCAGCGGCAGGATGTGCGGGACGGCTGTTTTATGGTTGGCGCATAATCCTGCCAGCCTTATAAGAGGTGGAAGAAATGGAACCCGTGCGCATCAACAAATATTTAAGCGAGCTTGGCGTCTGTTCCCGCCGCGAGGCGGACCGGCTAATCGAGGCCGGAAAGGTGACGGTCGACGGACGCCCAGCGCAGATGGGCGAGCGGGTCAACGGCAAAGAGACGATCGTCTGCGACGGCAGACCCGTAGGCCGGGCAGCGGGGGAGAAAAGCACGAAGCCGGTGCTGCTGCTGGTCAACAAGCCGCAGGGCATTGTCTGCACTACCTCGGACAAGGACCGAGCTCCGAATATTATCGATCTGGTGCAGTATCCGACCCGCGTGTATCCGGTAGGACGTCTGGATAAGGATTCCGAGGGGCTGATGCTGTTGACAAACCAGGGCGAACTGGCCAACCGCATTATCCATGCCGGACAGCTGCATGAAAAGGAATATCTGGTGACGCTTGAGCGACCCTACGACGCCGCGTTTCTGCGGCGGATGCGCGAGGGCGTGAAGCTCGAGGCGCTCGGCGTGCGGATGCGCCCCTGTAGGGTCGAGACGGTCGGAGCAAAGACGTTTCGCATCACGCTGACACAGGGGATGAACCGTCAGATCCGCCGCATGTGTGGCGCTTTGGGTTACCGTGTTGTGGAACTGCGGCGCGTGCGTATTATGAATCTTAGCCTGGGCAGACTGAATGTCGGAGATTACCGGCGCGCGACGGCGGGGGAGATGGAAGAGCTGATGCGGCAGCTGGCGCTGTCCGCGGAGCAGTCCGGCTACAACAATGCCGGGGAAGACTCGCGTGATATGGATGATCAGTGGGAGTAATCGGTTTTTATGCGCGACGGAGTGCTGCGACAGCGGCGCATGTCGGTTTAGTGGGAGTAATTCAGAACAGGAGCGATCTGATGACACAGAATAATATTGCCGCGATGGAGCGGATGAGGGCGCTGACGGCAGAACTTTTGCCGGCAGCGAAAGCTTATTATGAGGAAAGCCGCGAAATCATGAGCAATTATGAATATGATCGTCTTTACGACGAGCTGGCGGCGCTGGAGCGGGAGACCGGCATTATCCTGGCCGGGAGCCCGACGCAGCGCGTCGGCTGGGAAGTGCTTGGCGAGCTGCCCAAGGAGACGCACGAGACGCCGATGCTCTCGCTGGATAAGACGAAGGACACGGCCGCGCTGCAGGAGTGGCTGGGAGATCAGAAGGCGCTGCTTTCCTGGAAGCTTGACGGTCTGACGATCGTGCTGACCTACGAGGGCGGCGAGCTGGCCAAGGCGGTTACCCGCGGCAACGGCGAGGTCGGCGAGGTGATCACGAACAACGCGCGCGTCTTTGCCAATGTGCCGCTGCACATTCCGTTTACCGGTTCCCTGATTCTGCGTGGCGAGGCGGTGATCCGCTATTCGGATTTTAACCGCATTAACGATAAGATCGGCGATGCGGACGCGAAATACAAAAATCCGCGCAATCTCTGCAGCGGTTCCGTGCGCCAGCTCGATAACCGGGTGACGGCGCGGCGCAGTGTCCGTTTTGAGGCGTTTTTCCTCGTACGCGCGGACGGTGTTGATTTCCACAATTCGCGCCGCGAACAGTTTGAATGGCTGCGCGGCCAGGGCTTTGACGTGGTGGAGTACCGAGAGGTGACGGCCGGGACGCTGCCGGACGCGGTGCAGGCCTTCGCTGCGGCGATTGACGCCAACGATCTTCCTTCGGACGGCCTGGTGCTGCTTCTGGACGATATCGCCTATGGTGACAGCCTGGGGCGCACGGCCAAATTCCCGCGCAATTCGATCGCCTATAAGTGGGCGGACGAGATCAGCGAGACGCATCTGCAGCGGATTGAGTGGAGCGCTTCGCGCACCGGCCTCATCAATCCGGTGGCGATTTTTGATCCGGTGGAGCTGGAGGGAACCACGGTCAGCCGCGCCAGCGTGCACAATCTGAGTATTATGGAGGCGCTTGGTCTTGGCGAGGGGGATGTGATCACGGTCTACAAGGCCAATATGATCATTCCGCAGATCGCGGACAATCTCACACGCAGCGGACATATTGAAATCCCGGACCATTGTCCAGTGTGCGGCGGCGCGACGGAGATCCGCCAGCAAAATGATGTGAAATGTCTTTACTGCGTCAACCCGGCCTGCCAGGCAAAACGGATCAAAAGCTTCGCGCTTCTGGCGAGCCGCGACGCTTTGAATATCGACGGCCTTTCCGAGATGACGCTGGAAAAGCTGATCGCGGCCGGTTTGATCCACGAGTACGCGGACCTCTTCCATCTGGGACAGCACCGGGAGACGATCGTGGCCATGGAGGGTTTTGGAGAGAAATCCTTTGAGAATCTTGTGGAGGCAGCCGAACGCGCCCGGCATACGACGCTGCCGAGTCTGATCTACGGTCTGGGAATTGCAGGTATTGGCCTGGCAAATGCCCGTGCCCTCTGTCGCGCGTTTCGCGGGGACTTCGCGCGAATGCGCGCCGCGGCGCGCGAAGAACTGACGGCGGTGGACGGTATCGGCGAGGTGCTGGCTGACGCCTGGATTACGTATTTTCATTCAGAAGAAAACAATCGCCAGTTGGACCGGCTTTACGCGGAACTGGATATTGAGGCGGAAGCCTATGATGATCCGGTTCAGCCGGAGCTTGCCGGAAAGACCTTTGTGATTACCGGTTCGCTTACCCATTTTGCCAATCGTCGCGCGCTCCAGGAGCTGATCGAGGCGCGGGGAGGACGGGCAGCCGGTACGGTGACGGCGAAGACATCTTATCTGATTAATAACGATGTGACATCGAATTCATCGAAAAATAAAAAAGCGAAAGAGCTCGGGATCCCGATCCTTTCGGAGGAGGATTTTCTGGAGCTCTTAGGAGGAATGGACAATGCCGATTAAAGTACAGAATGATCTTCCGGCCAGGGCGATCCTGGAATCGGAAAACATTTTCACGATGGACGAAAAACGTGCGATGAGCCAAGATATTCGGCCGCTGCAGATTCTGATTCTTAACCTGATGCCGATCAAGGAGGATACGGAGACGCAGCTGCTGCGCGCGCTGTCAAACACGCCGCTGCAGGTGGACTGCACCTTTTTAATGCTCTCCACGCACGAGTCCAAAAACACCTCGGCCAGTCATCTGAATAAATTTTATGTGACCTTCGCGGAGATCCGCCGCCGTAAGTTTGACGGTATGATTATTACCGGCGCGCCGGTGGAAAATCTCGAGTACGAGGAGGTAAATTACTGGCAGGAGCTGAGCACGATCATGGAATGGACGAACACACACGTCCATTCAACATTGCACATCTGCTGGGGCGCGCAGGCCGCGTTGTATTATCATTACGGGATTCCCAAATATCCGCGGGAACAGAAGCTTTCCGGCGTTTACCGGCACAAGGTCCTGCATCACCGTCTGCCGCTGGTGCGCGGTCTGGACGACTATGTGATGGTGCCGCATTCCCGCTATACGGAGGTGCGTCGCGAGGATGTCGAGAAGCATCCGGAGCTGAACATTCTCATCGAGTCGGATGAGGCGGGGCTTTTCTTGATCCTGGATGAGAAAAACGGCCGCGTCTTTTTACAGGGCCATCCGGAATATGACCGGATGACATTGAACAATGAGTACCATCGCGATCTCGACCGCGGGCTGGATCCGGCGCTGCCCTGCAATTATTATGAGAACAACGATCCATTCAGCCATCCGGTGTTAAGCTGGCGCAACGTCGCCAACACGCTGTACGCGAACTGGCTGAATTATTATGTATACCAGACCACGAATTATATCCTGGAGACGGACGCGGAGTAACACGTTTTTCATACGGACGGCAGGAGGACTATGACCGATGGCGGGTATTTTATATGGAATTGGCGTCGGACCGGGCGATCCGGAGCTTCTGACGATCAAGGCGGCGCGGGTGATCGCTTCCTGCGACGTGATCGCAGCGCCTGGGGAGGACGCCCGTAAGAGCGTGGCCTACCAGATCGCCGTGCAGGCTGTGCCGGAGCTGGCAAAGAAATGCTGCGTCGGTTTCCCGGCTCCGATGACGCGCGATGTGGCTGCGCGCAAGCAGGCGCATCAGCAGGCCGCGAATTTGCTGTCCGGTTATCTTGACGAGGGTTGCCGGGTCGGCGTACTGAATCTCGGGGATGTGACGGTTTACGCTTCGTTTTTATACCTGTATCGTCTGATCCGCGAACGGGGATATGAGGCGGAGCTGATCAATGGCGTGCCCTCGTTCTGCGCGGCGGCCGCGCGCCTGGGCATGGGGCTCGTGGAGGACGAGGAGCAGCTGCATGTCCTGTCGGAGCCGGAGCAGGTGCCGGAGGGACTGGCACTGCCCGGCACCAAGGTGATTATGAAGATGGGAAAGCATCTTGGCACAGTCAGTCAGCAGCTGCGCGAGGGCGATTTTGAGGTTGCTATGGTGGAGCGGCTGGGAATGTCCGGTGAGCGGATTTTTCGCGACGCCGGGGAGATTGACGGGGATGCGGGATATTATTCCCTGATGATCGTGAAAGACAAAAAAACGGATGAAACCTATGAATAAGCTTTATGTGGTAGGCATCGGACCGGGCGGCGGAGAGTCCATGACCCTGCAGGCCAGGCAGATACTGGAAAGCTGCGATACGATTGTCGGCTACACAGTTTATGTGGAGTTGTTAAAATCGCAGTTTCCGGATAAGGAGTGGCTGACGACGCCGATGCGCCGCGAGACGGAGCGCTGCCGTATCGCCTTCGAGAATGCACAGCGGGGGCGAAAGGTGGCGATGGTCTGCAGCGGCGACGCCGGGGTATACGGCATGGCGGGCCTGATGCTGGAGTTGTCGCCGGGGTATCCGGATTGTGAGGTGGAGGTTGTGGCCGGCGTCACGGCGGCGCTCTCGGGTGCGGCCGCGCTGGGCGCGCCGCTGATGCATGATTTCGCGGTGATCAGTCTGAGCGATCTGCTCACGCCCTGGGAGACGATCGAGCGGCGCCTGCGCTGCGCGGCGGTGGCGGATATGGCGATCTGCCTTTACAATCCGGCGAGCAGAAAACGGGCGGATTATCTGCAGCGTGCCTGCGATATTTTGCTGGAAACGCTGGAGCCGGAGCGCACCTGCGGTCTGGCCGCGCGGCTTGGCCGCAAGGGAGAATCCTGCGAGGTGCTGACGCTGGCGCAGCTGCGTGAACGGCCGGTGGATATGTTTACGACTGTTTTCATCGGCAATTCGCAGACAAAGACAGTTGGCGGGAAACTGGTGACGCCGCGGGGGTACCCAATCTAGGGCGCCTCGCGGCTTTGCTGCTTTTTGGCACCATGCAAAAGAAACGATCCGGAGGAAATTTCCATGGAAGAATATTATCGTGAGCAGCTGGCTGTTTTGCTGCGCGGCGTAAGGCCGGCGGATGAGAACGCAATGCGCGCCGCAGCCCGGCGCTGGGACGGGATCGCCAAGCCGATCGGTGGGCTGGGTGAGCTGGAGCGGATGATTATAAAACTTGCGGGAATTCGCGGCAGCGAGGAGGTCAGCCTGGCGCGGAAGGGCGTCGTCGTGTTCTGTGCGGACAACGGCGTGGTCGCCGAGGGCGTCAGCCAGACGGACAGCAGCGTGACCGCGGTAGTGGCGGAGAATTTTGCGCGCGGCATTGCCAGTGTCAACCGCATGGCGACGGTCGCCGGGGCGGATGTGCTTCCGGTGGATATCGGTGTGGCTGCCGATCTGCAGGAACCGGGGATCCGCAGCTGTAAGCTGGGACGCGGCACAGCCAATCTGTACCGGGAACCGGCGATGACAGCCGAGCAGGCGCTGGCCGGGATTCACACGGGGATCGCGATCGCCGGGGAATTAAAGGACGCCGGTTATGATATCCTTGCCGTGGGCGAGATGGGAATCGGCAACACGACGACGAGCAGCGCGATCGCCTGTATTGTGCTCGGTGAGGAGCCGGAGGCCGTAACCGGCCGCGGTTCCGGCCTGTCAGACGAGGGGCTGCGGCGCAAGCTGGAGGTGATCCGCGGGGCGATTACCCTGCATCATCCGGATCCGAGCGACGCCATAGCGGTGCTGTCCGCCGTGGGTGGATTTGATATCGCCGGAATCACCGGGCTGATGCTGGGCGGTGCGATTTACCACATCCCGGTTGTCCTTGACGGGATGATCACTGCCGCTTCCGCGCTGCTGGCACAGCTGCTTTGTCCGCAGGTGACGGATTATCTGCTCGCCTCCCATCTGGGAAGGGAGCCGCTCTGTGTTCCGGCCATGCAGCGGCTCGGACTGCGTCCGGTGATCCGGGCGGATCTGGCTCTCGGAGAAGGCACCGGCGCGGTGCTCTTGTTTCCGATGCTTGACCAGGCGCTGGCGGTGTACGGGGAAAATTGCACGTTCGCGGATATCCGTATTGACGCGTACCGGCGGTTTTGAATCACATTGATTTTGGGAAGGGGGAGATTAGGAACCGTTTCTTCCGATTATGAACCGCTTTCCTCCGCATCCTTGACCGCCTTCTTTTCCATGCGGTCCATCAAAACCGGAGAGAGAATACCAAATACGCAAAGCGCGATCAGGACCCAGCATACCGGCGTTGAGAACAAAATTCTTATATCGCCTTTTGAGAGCTCCAGGGATCTGCGCAGGCCCTTTTCCCCAATCGGTCCCAGAATCAGCGCCAGCACGATCGCCGCGTTGTTCAGGCCGACTTTCCTGACAAAATATCCCAGTATGCCAAAAATCATCATAATCACGACATCTACAAAATTCTTGTGGATCGCAAAAGAGCCAACCACGCAGAGCACGGAAACCGCCGGAATCAGAATCGCGTCCGACAACCGGGATATCTGCGCGAAGCCGCGGCACCCCAGGAGGCCAATCCCCAGCATAAAAAACTGGATCAGCACAAAACCCGCAAAAAAGGTGTAGGTCATTTTTGCTGTTTCGCCCACAAAAAGATCCGGGCCGGGGGTCAGCCCCTGGATAATCAGGCCGCCCATCAGGACCGCCGTAACGCTCTCGCCGGGGATACCCAGAGTCAGCATCGGGATCAGGGAACCGCCCGTAACCGCATTATTCGCGGCCTCAGATCCGGCTACGCCTTCGATGCTCCCGTGGCCGAACATTTCTTTATGTTTTGAGAACTGTTTCGATGTATTATAACCCAGGAAGCAGGCAATCGACGCCCCCGCGCCCGGAAGGATCCCGATCAGGTTGCCGATGATCCATGAACGCCCGATGGTCGGCGCGATCATTTTCAGTTCATCCCTGCTCAGGAGCATTTTGTCACTGAATCTGGACGCCCTGGCGCGCTGTTTGATCTTTGTTTCCGCGAGTATCAGCGCCTGGCTCATGGAAAAAAGCCCGATTAGCGTGCATGTCACATTGATGCCTTCATAAAGCGACGCCTGCCCGAACATGAAGCGTTTTACGCCCTGCATCGGGTCCATGCCGATCGTTGAAAGCAGCAGGCCCAGGGCGCCGGACATCAAGCCTTTAACCATAGACTTTGAGGAAACCCCGGCAATAATCGTCAGCCCGAAAATAGAGAGCCAGAAGTACTCCGGGGATCCAAATTTCATCGCCAGCTTTGCCAGCAGCGGCGCGAAAAAATAGAGGGATATGCAGGACAGCAGTCCTCCGAAGAATGAGGATATACAGGCGGTTCCCAACGCTTTCCCCGCTTTTCCCTGGAGCGTAAGCTGGTAGCCCTCAATCGCGGTCGCCGCCGACGCGGGCGTACCCGGGGTGTGGATCAGGATCGCCGATATCGAACCTCCGAAAATCGCTCCGCAGTAAATCGCTCCCAGCACGATCAGGCCCGTTGACGCATCCATGCTGAATGTCATCGGGAGCAGCAGCGCCACGCCCATCGCGGCCGACAGGCCGGGAAGGCAGCCGATCACAATTTCGATCGTCGTACCGGCTATCATGGCCAGGATGTTAACCGGCATCAGGGCATTCATAAACCCCTGGCCCATCATTACGAATGTCTCAATCATGTTCGCCTCCTATAATAAGATTCCCGACGGCAGTTTTACATGCAAAAACAGTGTAAACGCGCAGTAAACCAGTGCAAGAATCGCCGCCGTCGAAAGAACGGACTGCCACAGTTTTACTTTCAGAAAGCACAGGCAGAACATCATAAACAACAGAGTCGAAATCCAGAATCCCACAGCATACATTACGATGAGATACAGGACAATCATGGCCACAATCGGAATAAACTGCTTTGGCAGGAATCCCTCAAAATCCTCCAGCCCGCTGGTAATTCCGTTTTTTCTCGCGCCCCGTATCATCTGAAGCACATACAGTGTCGTGAGAAAGACCAAAAGGCCAATGATGAACAACGGGTATGTCTGTGCCGCCGCTTTCAGTTCCAGCGTCATTTTGAAGAAAAGGGCCGCAATCGCGTACATAAACGCCACTACAACGATATCTGTTTTTTTCATATCCGCAAATCACCTTTCGTTTGTGCGGCGGGACGGCGCAGCCAAAACGCCGCCCTGCCGGGTATACCTGCCTGAATTTACTCGTCCCAGAGATTTGCCGCCGTGTTCACGCAGAAATCATATTGCGACTGGAGAAGCCCGTCCGTCTCCTCCGCATCCATATAAGCGGTCGTAACTCCGGCGTTCGCCGCCGTCTCCAGATATTCCGGATCCTCCATCGCTTTCTTAAACGCCTCGCTGTAAAAATCGATAACCTCCTGCGGCGTTCCCTTCGGCGCTACGATCGCACGCGCGGAGCCATACCACTGATCATAATAGCCCAGTTCCCCCAGCGTCGGGACATCCGGGAAAGACTCCATCCGCTTCGTATCGAATACGCCAAGGACCTTCAATTCGGACTGCATGGATTTGATGTCCGCCTCTTTCGCCACACTGAAATCCACCTCGCCCTGGCGAAGCGCCAGCAACTGGTCAGCCGTGCCGCCGTAAGGAATTGCGGAATATTGGAAATCAGCCGAATTCGCGAACAGCTGCGCGCCGATATGGTTGGAAGCCTTCTCGCCATTGGTGGAGGCCTTCAGCTCCTCCGGATGTTCCTTTGCATAGGCCACCAGGTCATCCAGGGTATCAAAAGGAGAATTTGCCGCCACCAGCACCAGTGCCGTTTCATTTACATGATTACAAATCGAGACAAAATCGTCCATGGTATAGTCGCCCAGCTCTTCAACAATGTTGGAGCACAGGGTCGGCAGATTTACAAAACCGAGCGTGTATCCGTCCGGGTCCGCTTTGGCCAGCGCCGTCCAGCCGATGGAACCGGAACCGCCTTCCAGGTTATCAATGACGATTGTCTGCCCGATCTGCTCCGTGGCATACTGGGTAAGGATACGTGCCGTTGTATCGGTACCGGATCCCGCTTTGTAAGCGACGATGATCGTTACCGGCTCATCCGGCGCCCAGGCTGCCGCCGATGTCTCCGCCGCTTCCGCGCTTGCGCTGGTTGCCGTTGTCGCTGTATCTGCCGTTGTCTCTGCAGCCGCTGCCGTCGTTGCTGCCGTTTTCGTGCTCTTACTGCCGGAACCGCAGGCCGCCAGTCCCATCACCAGCGCTGCTGCCACAATTACGGAACATACTTTTTTCTTTTTCATGTTTCTTCTCCTTTATTTTATAAAATTGTAATGCTTTTCTCCGGATGCCGCGGATGCTTCTCGATGCCTATTCTAAATAAAAAGCAAGGGAATGCACATGGTTAAAATCTTGCGATTCCCTTGCGATTTTGCAAGAATTTAACACAAATTGACAATTTCATGAATTGATAGTATGATATGCAGCATATCTGACCGAACCAGGTGTGTGGGCGGAAGGCCGGAAGGCGGCACAGCAAAAAAGTTCTGCCTGCGGAGGATACATTGCCAAATGTCAGGGAAAAACAGAAACAAGGAAGGGAAACGGATGCATACAGTACATTTTATCGGAGCCGGTCCCGGTGATCCGGAGCTGATCACCGAGAAGGGAAAGCGTATGATCGAGGAAGCGGATGTGATTATTTACGCCGGATCCCTGGTCAATCCGCGTCTGCTTGAGCATGCCAGGCCGCAAGCAGAGATTTATAACAGCGCGGGGATGACGCTCGATGAGGTGATCGCGGTAATCAGCACCGGGGCGCGTTCCGGTCGCCGGGTCGTGCGCCTGCATACCGGGGATCCGTCCGTGTATGGCGCACACCGGGAGCAGATGGCCCGGCTGGACGAGCTGGGGATCCCCTATGACGTCGTTCCCGGCGTCAGCTCGTTCCTCGCGGCGGCGGCTTCCCTGAAGAAAGAATACACGCTGCCCGGGGCCAGCCAGACCGTGATTCTGACCCGTATGGAAGGGCGGACGCCGGTGCCGGAGGGCGAGCAGTTGGAACAGCTTGCGGCTCACAGGGCGACAATGGTGATTTTTCTGAGTGTCGGCGAGATTGAGACGGTCTGCGCCCGCCTGATTGCGGGGGGTTATCCTGCGGACACGCCCGCGGCGGTGGTTTACAAGGCGTCCTGGCCGGAAGAACGTTCCGTGACGGGAACGCTGCAGAACCTGCCCGCGCGCGTGCGCGAAGCCGGGATCACAAGGACGGCGCTGGTGCTGGTCGGCAATTTTCTCGGCGATACGTTCGCTCCCTCAAAGCTCTACGACGCGAGTTTCAGTCATGGCTACCGGGCGGCGCGGACGACGCTGCCGGGCGTTAGATTGCCGAATGCTAATAAGACGCCACGAGTGGATTCGAATTCGCGGGAAGCCGGGAACGTTCATATTATCCGTTCGACATGCGAGGTGTGCGCAGATATGGGGACGGAGATGGGCGCGAGCCAGGATCTATCTGCCCGTCCGCCGCGCCTCATGATCCAGGGCACGATGTCCAATGCGGGCAAGAGCTTCCTGGTTGCGGCTCTGTGCCGGATTTTTCATCAGGACGGACTGCGCGCCGCCCCGTTCAAATCACAGAACATGGCGCTCAATTCCTTCGTCACGGCGGACGGGCTGGAGATCGGCCGCGCGCAGGCCATGCAGGCGGAGGCGGCCGGGATCGACGTGACGGTCGATATGAATCCGATTTTGCTGAAACCGACGGGCACGATGGGCAGCCAGGTGATCATGAACGGCGAGGTGTACGGAAATATGGACGCCATGGAATATTACCGCCGCAAGCCGGAATTTGTTCCGGTGATCCGGGAGGCGTTCTCCCGGCTGGAGCAGCAGTTTGACGTCATTGTGCTCGAAGGGGCGGGCAGTCCGGCGGAGATCAATCTGCGCGAGAATGACATTGTCAATATGGGTATGGCGAAGATCGCCGATGCCCCGGTGCTGCTGGTGGGGGATATCGACCGAGGCGGCGTTTTCGCCTCGCTCTATGGCACGGTAGAGCTGATGACGCCCGAGGAGCGGGCGCGGGTGTGTGGGCTGATTATCAATAAATTTCGCGGTGATGTGGAAATTCTGAAGCCGGGGCTTCGCATGATTGAGGAAAAGCTGCACATCCCGGTGATCGGCGTAGTGCCGATGGAAGCGATCGATCTGGATGACGAGGACAGTCTTGCGCAGCGCCTGTCTTCGGAGGAGAATGGAGCGCCCTGCACAGAGCAATCAGAAGCAAAAGCGTTTCTCGATATCGCTGTGATCCGCCTGCCTCACATTTCCAATTTTACGGACTTTAATAATCTGGAGCGGCAACCAGGCGTTTCGCTGCGCTATGTGGACCGCATTTCCCGTCTTGGCATGCCGGATCTTGTGATTTTGCCGGGAACGAAAAACACGCTCGCCGACCTGCGGTGGCTGCGGGAGTGCGGCCTGGAGGCGGAAATCCTGCGGCTGTCTGCTGAGAAGATCCCGGTGATTGGTATCTGCGGTGGTTATCAGATGCTGGGTGAGACATTGTATGACCCGGATGGCGTCGAGGGCGAGGCGGGGGCGCGGGAGCGCGGCCTCGGTCTGCTTGCGGCGGAGACAGTATTTTGTAAACAAAAACATCGTGCGCGTGTTTTGGGGCAGCTGTGCTCGGAAAGCCGGCTCTTTGCCGGAGTGGCGGAAACGGCGCTGCAGGGCTACGAGATTCATATGGGAGAGACGCGCCTTTTGCGGGAAGGAACGGCCTTCGCGCCCATCTTGCTGGAAAGCGGACGCACCGACGGCTTGGGGCCATATGATAAAAAGCAGGCGGATGGTCAAGCGTGTGCGGAGGGAGCGGAGCAGGCGAACGGCCTGGAGCGCGCCGACGGCCTGGTTTTCGGTACCTATCTGCACGGATTGTTTGACAATGAGGCATTGACGCACTCGCTTTTATCCTCATTGGCTGCGAAAAAGGGGATTGTTCTTCCGCAGTCCGATGATCAGGAGAGCAGCCAGGCCTACCGGGAGCGGCAGTATGATAAGCTGGCCGATCTGGTGCGCGCCTCTCTGGATATGGATGCGGTCTACCGGATTATGCGGGAGTGGAGGGCAGAGAACAATGCTTGAGAAAATGACCTGGGTCAGCCCAGGGGAAATCGAGGCGCGCAGCATGGAAATCATCTCCGGCGAGATGCCGTCCGGAGACTGGACAGACGGCGAACTGGCGGTGGTAAAGCGTTGTATTCACACGTCGGCAGATTTTGACTACGCCAAAAATCTGTATTTCTCTCCGGGGGCCGTCGACCGGGCGTTGTCGCTGTTGCGAGGCGGCGTGACGATTGTCACGGATACCAATATGGCCGCGGCGGGTATCAATAAGGCGGCGCTCACAAGGCTGCATGCTACGGTGCGCTGCTTTATGGCCGACGCGGACGTGGCGGCTGAGGCGAAAGAACGCGGCATTACGCGTGCCATTGTCAGTATGGAGCGGGCCGCGGCGCTGGAGGAACCGGTTTTCTTTGCGATCGGTAATGCTCCGACAGCACTGGTTCGTCTGTATGAGATGATTACGTCGGGAGAATTTGTGCCTGCCTTTATCGTCGCTGCCCCGGTCGGTTTTGTCAACGTGACGGAGGCCAAGGAGCTGATTCGCAGTCTGGATATTCCCTGTATCATTGCGCGCGGCCGTAAAGGCGGCAGCAACATTGCCGCGGCGATCTGCAACGCGCTGATGTATCAAATCTGAGACAGGTGGTAGATCATGAATCCGAAACTGAAGGAAAAAACGATGGAATCGCTGGCGGCGGTTTTGCCGATCACGGGTATTGTTCTGCTGATCAGCGTGATTCTGGTTCCGGTTGAGCTGGGAGCGATGGTAATGTTCCTTGTCGGTGCGATCCTGCTGGTGGTCGGCATGGGATTTTTCCAGCTCGGCGCAGAGATGGCGATGACGCCGATCGGCGAGGGCATTGGCGTGCAGATTTCCCGGAGCCGCAGCGTCATTCTGGTCGTGGCGATGAGCATTTCGATGGGAGCGATCATCACGATCGCGGAGCCGGATCTGCAGGTGCTCGCGGAGCAGGTACCGTCGATCCCGAACCAGGCGCTGATTCTGACCGTGGCGATGGGCGTCGGCGTTTTTCTGGCGCTGGCGGTGGCGCGTATTCTTTTTCAGATCAGCCTGTCGGCGATCCTGGCTGTCCTGTATGTGCTGGTGATCGCGATGTCGTTCTGTGCCCCGGAAAATTTTCTTGCGGTGGCCTTTGACTCCGGCGGTGTGACGACCGGACCGATGACAGTGCCGTTTATCATGGCGATCGGCGTCGGCCTGGCTTCGGTGCGCGGCGATAAGGACGCGGCGAGCGACAGCTTCGGCCTGGTCGCGCTCGCAAGCGTGGGTCCGGTTATCGCCGTGCTGCTGCTTGGCTGCTTTTATCATCCTTCCGAGGCGGCATACAGTCTGGCCGGCGTGGCGGACGTCGTTACAACCTGGGACGTTGTGCGGGAGTTCGTGAGCAGTCTTTCACCCTATGCCAGAGAGGTGCTGGTCTCTTTGCTTCCGGTTGTCGTGATGTTCGTATTCTTCCAGTTGTTGAGCCATCGCTATCAGAAACGACAGGTAAAGCGGATTATTGTCGGCTTTTTCTATACCTGTGTGGGACTGATATTATTTCTCTGTGGGGTTAACGTTGGTTTCGCTCCGGTCGGTTCGTTTCTGGGAAGCGCAATCGCAGGAGAAAGCTGGAGATGGGTGCTGGTGCCGATCGGCATGCTGATCGGATATTATATTGTCAAGGCGGAGCCGGCGATCCAGGTGCTGAACCATCAGGTAGAGAGCGTGACGAACGGTTCAGTGTCCGCTGCCTCGATGAATACCTGCCTTTCTGTCGGCGTTGCGGTTAGCGTTGGCTTGTCGATGATGCGAGTATTGACCGGTATTCCGATTATTTATATCGTTATTCCCGGTTATATAGCGGCGCTGATTTTATCGCGGCTGGTGCCGAAGATTTTCGTCGGTATTGCTTTCGATTCCGGCGGTGTGGCCAGCGGGCCGATGACAACGACGTTTTTGCTGCCGCTGAGTATGGGAGCGTGCGAGGCGGTTGGCGGCAATGTTATGACTGATGCGTTCGGAGTGGTGGCATTGGTGGCGTTGACGCCGCTGATCGCTGTCCAGATTATGGGATTGTGGTATCGTTTCCGCATGTCGAGTGCGGCGCGGACGGTTTCCGGCGTGCTGGCTGCGGATGGGCCGGATGAGATTATTGAGTTCGAGGAAGGGGTGTGACGCTGTGATAAGAAGCAAGGATGAGGCGCTGCGCGTATTGCTGCTGATCGGTACGCCGAAGCTCACAAAAAAAGCGGCGGCTCTGTGTGAGGCGGAGCAGGTGCCGGTTCTGCACAGCTTTCGCGCCCGGGGAACGGCGACGAAGGAGATCGCTGATATGCTTGGGGTTGGCAGCGTGGAAAAAGAGATTTTGCTTGGCGTGCTTCCCGGCCCGAAAGCCGGTCCGCTGGTGCGGCAGATGGGGAAGCAGCTTCATCTGGGTTTTCCGAACACTGGTGTGGCCTTTACGATCGCGCTCACGGGCGTGAGCAGCCGGTTGTACAATCTGGTTAATGCGAAAAATGCCGGGGAAGAAGACTCATCTGGGGAAACAGTCGCACCGATGGGGGTGTTGAAAGAAACTCCGATGGGGCGTTCGGCGGAAAGGAAGGTTGGGAACATGACGGAGAGCGGATACAGCCTGATTATGGTGATTGTGAATCAGGGCTACAGCGAGGAAGTTATGAGCGCGGCGAGGCCGCGCGGCGCGACGGGCGGTACCGTTTTCCACAGCCGTCGGGTCGGCGTGGAGGAAGCGATGAAATTCTGGGGGATAAGCGTCCAGCAGGAGCGTGAGATCCTGCTGGTTCTCGTCGATAAGGCGAAAAAGCGTGATATTTTACAGGCGATCAATGAAAAATGCGGCATGCAAAGCGCTGCGCACGGCGTCGTGATGTCGCTGCCGGTCGAGGATGTCGCCGGGATGGACTAGAGCGGATTCGGATACCGATACATCCGGCTTTTGAAAGGACTTATACTGGCAGATAAACTTGTGGACAATGGAAAGCAAAAGTTACTATTCACGGGGTGGGGAAAAGACGGACTGAGATTTTGACTTTAAAT
>JAJQAA010000029.1 GCA_021204045.1 Clostridiales bacterium | reverse complement strand
TGGACACCCTTGCCTTCGGCTGTATCCTTCCCACTACCGGGCGGATTCGGGACTTGCACCCGTTAGAAACGTGCGCAGCCAGGCGCACATGAAAAAAACAGCACCCAATCCGCAAAATTTTACGGATGGAGCGCTGTTTTGTCTTTCTGTCTTTATCCTACCGGCTAACCGTACCGCCCGCCATGATAAATGTACCGCCGGCCTGCGTGGATATACCGCCAGCTCTTCCATTTACAGCCCCGGTTTTCCCATCGCTGCTGTCCTTTAAGGTCAGGGACGCGTCCGGACCGTCAATGATAACCGCACAGGCGTCCTCCGGGCCGGTTAAGGTATGTCCTGCAAGGTCTAGTACGATCTGTCTAGAACCGCCGACCACGATTGATGTGTTTTCTTCACTGTCGCCGGTCATTACGATTGTGGTTCTCGCGCTGCCTGCTACTGACTGCACCGCAGCCCCAACCGTCTCATATTCCGTATCCCCGATCTTTGCCACGTACCGGACGGATCCTGCCCGCAGCTTCACAAGCGGGTACCGCGCAAAGCGCTCTACGTCTGTGCTTACCGTATCTTCCGCAGTCTGTTCTGACAGGTTTTTCACCTCGCTTCCGTCACGTTCCATGGAAAAGAGCTGGAGCATGGTTTTCCCTTCGCCATCTTCCGGGGCATCCTCCCCGGTATCCATAAGCGTAAAGGCAAGCTCCGCGCTTCCGGCTGACCGGTCGGGCTGGATTGTTTTTCCGTCCCCATCCTGTACGGAAATATCAAAGAGCCACATTTCGCTGATTTCCATTACCGCCTGCTCTCCCGTGGCGGATTTTGCCAGCGCTGCTTGTACGGCCTTCCCCGCATTCCCGGAACTCTCCACAGAATCCTCCGGGTTTTCTTCTGCACGCTCCGCCAGGACTTCCGCATCCTCCGGGAACACGCCGGGATCCGCTGTCAGTCTGATCCGCACGCCGTCAATTTCCGTTTCCCACACAAACGGCTCTGCTTCTGCTTCCTTTTCCAGTACTTCAATTTCAATCTGGGGCAGCTCTGCCTCGCCCAGCACATAGCGGTCACGGGCAAGTTCCGCCTCAAACACATAGATACCCGGTACTTCGCCGTCGTATGCTTCCTGTTCGCTAAACGATTCATTAAGGACCCAGTTTACGCGGATACGTTTCCAGTCACCAGAGTTATCTTCATCTGCATCTGATGGCGTTGCGTTGGACGGCGTCGCCGCAGGAACCGCCGCATTGGATGGCGTCGCCGTGGCCGTTTTGGTTCCGGTTTTCTTTTCGGCGTTCGAGGCCGTTGCTCTCCGCGCCACAGATGCGTTTGATGCGGTCGCGGTAATCACTTCATCGGTATCGTCTTCGTCGTCCGCATCCTCATACACTTCCCGTATCTCAGCGTAGAGGTAACGGGGCAGGTCAAGCGAACGTTTCTTTGTGCCGTATTCCACCTGCTGGTACAGCGTCCCGTCCGGCAGTTCCCGGAAACTTACAATCTCCATCTCTTTTGCTGACTTTGCCAGTACGGTCGGCATGAACGGGATAGAACCAGCCGCTATCACAGCCGCCATAGCCAATGCAAGTTTTTTCTTCATCGTTTTCATGTTCAGCGGCCTCCCTCCTGCTGTCCATTATCCACGGCTTCTTCCCGGCTGCCGTCCTTACCGACCATGTGGCCGTCCGGCGTCTCTTCATCGGCATACATTGCACCAAACGGGCGGTGGCTGGTACTTTCATCGTAAATCCATTTGTTCAAATCTCCGTCAAATACCCAAGTCGGCGATGCGGAGCTGCCGTTAAAATAATACCATTTCCCGTCGATCCACTGCCATCCGGTGAGCATATGCCCGCTTACCGGGTCAAGGTAGTACCAGCGTCCATCCTCGTTATCATAATGCCAGCCTGTCTTCCTGCCGGTGGTTTCGTCCACGTAGTACCAGAGGCCGCTTTCCTGGTCGAAGACCCAGCCGGTAGCCAGGTACCCGTCCGCACCGAATGCCCACCATTTCCCGTCAATCTGTTTCCAGGAAACCTGGCCAGCAGAATCACCGCCTGCAACCGCGGTGCCTGCCTCATAGCGTCCATCTTTATAGACATATCTCCAGCCGTTCCCATCCTGTACCCAGGTCCCGGAGTCATCAGAAGCGAAACTGGAAGAAGAACTGTCATCATCGTCATCGGAACTGCTGGTTCTGTTGGTTGTGGTTGTCGTGCCGTCCGCTGGGTCTGTTGTCCCTGTTCCTGTTCCAGAGCCATCTTCGCCGGAATCTGTTGTACCCGTTCCTGTTCCAGAACCGTCTTCGCCGGAACCTGCCGTACCAGCCAGCCTGAATGTCACAGAAATGGTATGGTTTCCCTGTATATCATCAAACGTATACTGGCCAGCCGAGAGCCGGTCCGTCGCATCGGCTCCGTCCACCATCACTACGTCAATTTCATAGCCGTTGTCCGGCGTGATTTCATAGACTGCATAGCCTCCCTGTGACATATCCGCCGCCGTCAGGGTAATACTCCCGCCTTCGCCTGCTGTAGCGGTGATGGTGTAGTAGCTTAACGCTGCCTCGTTCACAGTGAAGGACACTTCAGCCTCCGCCGTCGCGCCATCATTATATGTCACGACAATCGTAGCGGTGTATGTACCCGCAGAAAGCCCCTCCTCTGGTTGTACCGTATACGTGGAGCTGTCCGTGCTTTGCGCGGTGATCGTCGCGCCGTCCGTTTTATTTAGCCTAAAAGAGCCTGCATCCGTCCCGCTGAGGGAAACTGAGGTGATTGTCGAATCGCTGTTGCCGCTGCTTGTGATCGTCACAGCCTTTGCGTCCGGCTGCGTGTAGCCATAGGTCACCTCGTCAAAGGTCGGAGCGGTGACGTTCAGCGTGTAACTAATCACGTTGATTTGCGTGGTAAACGGCGTGCCAGTCGCATAATCGGTCATATTGGCAGCGTTCCAGTCCTCGCCATAGACTGAAAGGGTGTATGTCCCCGCAGCCAGTCCCGCCGGGATCGTAACAGTGCTGTTTTTAGCCGAGGTATCGTTATTAATCGAGCCATAGTAAACAACAGCCCCGTCGCTGTCGGTCAGCATCGCCGTTACGTTTGTATAATCGCTCGACAAGCTTGAAAGTGAAGCGTGAGAAACGGTTAAGGTTTCGGCGCTGTAACCGGCGATCAGGCTTGTCTTTCCGTCGGTTACGCTTGCACCGGAGGCAAAGTCGTTGCCGTCCGCAAGTGTCAGTTTCCACTCGCTGCCGCTATAAGTTGCAGGCTCCGAAAAACTGCCGTTATGTCCGCTGTTGTCGGCGGCGGATGTGAAAAGGACAGCAGATAGATCTAAATTAAAAGCAGGACGAGCAGGCTTAGCTAAATTCTCATCAATATCCGTCCAGGTCACCTCACCATTGTTGGCGACATAGCCCGTTTTTTGAGCACTGCCCTCCCCAGGCGAACGGAGCCACCAATCAGCAGACGTACTGCCGTACTTGGCGGTACGTTCCTCGTTTCTACTGAAGCCATATACTGCGCTATTATCTGCTTCTTCCGCCGACAGGAAAAACACCTTGTCTCCATTTAAAATATTATAGGAATATTGAGACCTTCCATAATTGCCGTCGGTTTTCGTCGTTTCGAGAATTGCGGCGAGCTCAGCGGAGGAAAACGCATCTTTTACGCTGCTTCCATCAATTCCCGCAAAATCCTTGCACCATGCCTGCGCGCCGCTGCCCTGCCAATTGTGTGCAAATACAAGGGGCGCACCGGAATTCCAAAAAATAACGTTGCCACCTCCGCGTGACCCAAGCAGCTCCTCGGATAGCACGAAAAGTCCGTCACCCTCTACGGCGTTATCCATATTGGTTTTTGTGTCCAGCACGCGCCACTTGATCGCTCCGCTTGTGGTATTGTTATCCGGCGCCGTCCAGTAGCCGTAATAGATATAGTCGTTGTCTGTGCCGTCATAACCCGATATCCCGCCGGTGGGACTGCTTTCAGTCACAAGCTGGATTGCTTTTCCCGTATCCGCCGCATACGCCGTCAGCATACCTGTCGGCATCAGCCCTGCCACAAGGCAGGCGGTAAGCAACAGACTGGCTGCTCTTCTTTTCAGTTTCATAAATCTATCTCCCTTCTGCCACTGTAGGCGAAAACTGATAAAATTCCTTGCAACACAAATGGGCGCATCCCACCGATGGAATACCCACCGGCGGAACACGCCCCGCAAACATGCCTTATTCTTTTTGGTGCAGCAGAAAGAGACAGAGTTATGCCATGTATGTATGTATGTATGTATGTATGTATCGAAATTATGGCGGCAGATTTCATATCAGTCAACCCCTCCGTTAAAATTTTATAGGATTTTATTCCTGGATTTCCTGAGGCCTGTATGTCTCGCTGTACCGCAGCCGTTTCTCCTGCCGGCACACACCGATACGCGTATGTGCGGCGATGGGAGTGAAAAACCGGCAGGTGCCGCAGTCCCTGCACCGGCCCGGCCTGTCCCATTCTCCCCAGGGGCAGGCGTCTTCTACGGAATGCGTAATCGGAAATCCATCTGCCGTCCACACCGGGTCCTCATTAAAATTGCGGTATTCTTCGATATACCTCTCAACAAGCTCATCATAGAATAACGGGATGTCAAATACTGCGCCCTCGAACTCGTAATGCCTTATCTTCTTCTCCATCTGCGCCTCCTTCCCGGCTGCCACAAAGACATTTTTTCTATATTCCTGTTTATCATGCGTAAACACATGGCTGGGACTGCATCGCATCATTTTTCCCTGGTGCCATAATTATAACATGCTATTTTTGCTTTGACACCTTCCGTTTTGGGGCCAAAAAGTATGGAAAATGAAAAAAACAGCGCCTGATCCGCAAAATTTTACGGATGGGACGCTGTTTTAAAGACATATCAATTATTAATATAGATCTATATAAATTGTAGCACGTTCCATCTGCCTTTTCTATAAAGAAATAATCACTTCCGGAAATTTCAGGATCCAACCTCATCGCATCCACTCCGGCCCGGGCAATCTGTTCCTGTTATGGAATAGGAAAAGCAGGCATATTTTGTTGTTCTTAAATATGCCTGCCAGTGTCCCTAAATATGTTTCGTATTAATAGGAATAAATTTATGCCTTTTGTCCTGTATATTTCATTTCCGAATAGACCTGTGTTTATCACGCTTATTTCAGAATCGAATAGCATTTTGTTTATTTCACTTATTTCGGAATTAAATGGAACTTTTTTTGGATCTTGTTTCGGAATTAAATATACCTAAACACAATCCCGTCCCGCCTCCGCACCAGCGATCATTCCTGTCGACCAGGCCCACTGCAGGTTGTATCCGCCGCATATTCCGTCGACGTCGAGCAACTCGCCGACCAGATACAATCCGGAAACAATCCGCGATTCCAGTGTGCGCGGTGAGACTTCACGAGTATCGACGCCGCCGCGGCAGACCTGCGCCTGATCAAATGAATTTGTCGCGGTCACATTCGCCCGGAACGCCTTGATCAGCGCAAACAGGCGGCTCCAGGCCGTCTCCTCGACCTCGCTGACCGGACAGTTCGCGGGAATCTTGGCGAGCTTCAGCAACAGGCCGACCAGTTTTTTATTTAATACACCGATCAACAGATCTCCCGCCGTCCGGCAGCCCATCTTCTCCACCCGCTGAGAAAGAAATTTCTCGGTCTCCTCATAGCTTTGCGAGGGCAGAAAATCCAGGTATGCCGTGACCCGTTTCCCTTCCGCGAGCGCCACGGCCGCGTAGCGGCTCACCTGCATGGTGGGAATGCCGGAAAGGCCGTAATCCGTCAGCTGCAGCTCGCCCTGATCTTCCGCCAGAATCTGTTCTCCCACGGCCAGCGTGATGCGCGCCTCGCAGCGGATTCCGGCCAGCTCCCGGAAATGTTTTTCGGCGCAGCGCAGCTGAACCAGCGCCGGGAGCGGGCGTATGATGTGATGGCCAAAACGTTTCGCCAGCTCATAACCGCTTCCATCGGAGCCAGTGTGCGGCGCCGCCTTTGACCCAGTAGCCAGAATTACCGCGTCCGCCTGGACATTCATCTGGTCCGTTTCCGCGAAAAAGCTTCCGTCTTTCTTGTAAAGCTTTTGAATGTTACAATTGGTAATCACCGTGACGTTCAGCCGCGCCGTCTCCAGGCGCAGCGTGTCGAGCACCGCGGAGGCCTGCTCGGAATTCGGATAAATATAACCGTTTTTGCTCTTTGTGATAATGCCAAGATCCTCAAACAGCGTCAGCGTTTCCCAGATGGAATAACGATCCAGAATCTTCATAGGAAAGTCCGGATTGTCCGACCGGTAGCAGGACGCGTCCATCGTCAGGTTGGTAAGATTGCAGCGTCCGTTTCCGGTGGAAAGAATCTTTTTCCCGACCCGGTCCATATGCTCCAGCACCATCACGTCAGCTCCGGCTCTGGCCGAGGCGATCGCCGCTGTCAGTCCGGAAGCGCCGCCCCCGATGATCATCACCTTTTTTCTCATTTTATCCTCCGTATTTTTGAATCATGGTTGTCTTGATGATTTGTACACACATCCTCATATGCGCATGGCCGATAATAAGCTTAGTTACCATGCATTTAGCTGGTGTACGATTCCAGATAATGGAAAACCTCCATCATGTCGGAAAACCAGATACCTTCTCGCAGCTGTTCCTGCTCCGACGCCGGGAAATCCGTGATCGGAATGTGCGTGTACAGGCAGATGGTTTTCTGGTCGCGGGCAAACACGAGCAGAAAACCGTCCTCGCAGACCAGGTAATATTCCTCCGCCGCGGTGGTCTCCACAATATGCTGAATGGATTCCTGCAGCGCCGCCTCCAGAGTCTGCGGCTCGGTTTCCGCGGCAACGGATGATTCCGGTTCCGGCTCAAGATGATTTTTCTGATATCTTGTCAGGTAAAAAGCGGCCAGCGCGCAGGCCAGGCAGGAAAACGCAAATAAAAATAAGCAGAATCGCAGGTGTTTCATAAAAAACCTCCAGGTGTATGGTCTGCTTATTTTTTCCATTTTTGTGTGATCTTATACCAGCGCCCGCAACGATCCCTTCATCCCGGATTGTAGTACCGGTGATCCTCTTAAATACCGTTACCGTCGATAGCCCAGCGCGTCGAGGATCTCCCTCTGCCGCTGCTCCATCCGCTCGCGTTCCTCTTCTTCCATGTGGTCATAGCCGCACAGATGCAGCATGCTGTGCGCGACCAGAAACGCCAGTTCGCGCTCCTGCGAATGGCCGTATTCCGCGGCCTGCTCCGCTACCTTTTCCACGGAAATGACGATATCGCCCAGCAGCAGCTCGCCGCTCTCCGGGTTAAAATAATCTCCCGCCCTGTCCTCAAGACCCGAAAAATCCGCTTCCCGCAGGTAATCGACCATCGGGAACGAGAGCACATCCGTCGCGCGGTCGATCCCGCGGCTGTCGCGGTTGATCTCGCGGATCGCCTCATTGTCCGTCAGGAGCACATTGACCTCGGCCTCATAGGGGCAGGCCTCATGATCAAGGACCGCCGGAATTACCTCGCGGATAATGCGCTCGCTCCCGATCGGCAGCGGCTTGTCCGTCTCACACTCTATCGCAATTGTCATCGGTACTCTCCTTTGCCGGTTTTGCCGCGATGCTCTTCCGTGCGGTCCTTTCCGCGATCGTTTACGCGGTCTTTCCCGTATTCTTTCTCGCGCACCCGCCTGCGCGTTTTCTGGTGCTCTTCCTTACGCTCATATTCATCGTAGGCCTCGACGATCTTCTGCACCAGCGGATGGCGCACGACGTCGCTGCTGGTCAGATTGCAAAAGGCGATATCGTCAATGTGGCCGAGCACCCGCGTCGCCATATCCAGGCCCGACATCGCGCCCGCCGCCAGATCCTTCTGCGTCTTGTCGCCGGTGATAATCACCTTTGAGCCAAAACCGATACGCGTGAGGAACATCTTCATCTGCGCCGGCGTCGTATTCTGCGCTTCATCGAGGATGATAAAGGCGTTGTCCAGTGTCCGGCCGCGCATATAGGCGAGCGGAGCGACCTCGATCAGCCCCTTTTCGGAATTGTGCAGGTAGCTGTCCGCGCCCATGATCTGATAGAGCGCGTCGTAGAGCGGCCGCAGGTAGGGATCGATCTTGCTCTGCAGATCGCCCGGCAGAAATCCCAGCCGTTCTCCCGCCTCAATCGCCGGACGGGTCAGGATAATGCGGCCGACGTCGCCGTTTTTGAACGCCTGGATCGCCATCGCCATCGCCAGATACGTCTTGCCGGTACCGGCCGGGCCGATGCCGAAAACGATCATCTTACTGCGGATCATGTCTACATACTGCTTCTGCCCCAGAGTCTTGGGTTTTACCGGCTTTCCGTTGACTGTGCGGCAGATAATATCTTTATCGATCTCCAGGATCTGGCTGTCTGATTCGCTGAATGACAGAGAGAGCGCGTAATCAACATTCTGCTCCGTTATCGTATTGCCCCGTTTGGAAAGCTCGACCAGGTTGCCAAACACGCTTTTGGCTTTCGCGATCATCTGCTCCGGCCCGATCAGCTTGATCGCTCCGTCGCGCGCCACGATCGTGACGTGCAGGGTACGCTCAATCTTTTTTAAATGAAAGTCGAACTGACCGCAGACATTTTTCTCATGCTCCATGGGGATATCAATCATCGTCTCTACTACGCTCATCCGCTAAATTATTTTCCTCCGATTCCGTAATTTCACGGCCCGTACCGATCGGCCCCTCCAGCAAAAAGCGGCAGGTGACCCGATAACGCAGACCGTCCTTCTGTATTGTAGCATCATTTTGGATGATTGACAGCCCCTTTTCCAGGAAATTTTTTCGATTCTCCTCCAAAATTTTCTCCTTAAGCAGCGCCAGCTCCTCCGGACGGCGCTGGCGCTCGTAGAGACGATACTCGCGCAAAGTCAGGCGATCAACCCAAAGCGGCAGATAAAAATCGCCCAGCACCGTCACCTGGCGACTCTCACATTCCGCTTCCCAGCAGTTTTCCCCGTCTGACGGCAGCATCCACAGAAACTGCAGGCCGGCCACCCGCAGGCGCAGGCCATGGCGCACATCTCCGGTATCGGTGCGCTCCGCCGTAAGCAGCGGCACCACCAACGAACATGTTTCCTCCGTTCGCGCGTAAATGTCAGCGTCCGCCCGGACATAATGGGTTGCCATCAGCGCTTCCGAATCGTCGTAAAGCGGCAGCACGCCGGTGACCAGCACGTCCCCGGCCTTCACCTCATCCCCGGACCGCACCAGTGCCCGGCCGGAACGGACAATCAGATGCGTGATTATCCCATCCTTTTCGGTCACAAGATCGCGCGGAGCCTCATTCTTATCGCTATCCCCCTCACCCATGGCTTCCCCGGCTGTCTCATTTTCCTTTATCTTAATCAGCAGCCGGGTTCCGGAGACCCGCGCCGAGACCCAGGTAATTTCCGGAAAGTCGCCGCGGATCGCCTCCTCCAGGCTGTCACAGTCAACCTCCCTCACTTTCATCCCGTAGACGACACCCCGACCTTGCAGATAATGCAGGAGCGCATCGTCCGTAAAACGCAGATTTCCGGAAAAACGGATATCCCAGATATAGCGAGACATCATCAGCAACACAAGAAAAAACAGGACGATCCCTGCCAGATACGGTGTCCTGCGACGATTGTTCCGTATAAAAAAAGGAAGTCCGTACTTCCCTGTCACACGCAGCCGCACATGGGCTTTTCGCGCCGGAGGGCGCACCTGCCGGAAGTCGCGCAGCGCCATATAAAAATAATATTCCTGCTCCCGCTCGCTGATCTCCCAGATTTCCAGGCCCCTTGCGCGACACAGATTAAAAAATCGTTCCGGCTCATAGCCGCCAAGCTTTACGTGCACATAACCGCCCAGTCTGTGCAAAACGCTCTGCCGCAACGCACCGCCCCCTGCCTTTCACACTTTACATAATTTTACGCATCAATAAATTCCATCGCCTGAATCTGGCCGGTGATCATCATCTGGTCATGGTTGTACCAGGCGATATGCAGACGCCGTCCGCGAATCTCCAGGCGGCAATTCCTGGCCTGCAGCTTCACAGTCTGATCATCATAGAGAAGAATGCCGCGGTAGTTTTCCACGGTCACACAGCAGCGACCGGCAAACGAGACCAGCACCTCGCCGAGCGCGACGTCCTTCGGTATCCCAAGCTCCTGTACCGCTGCCATTTTCAGCCTGTCAAGCATCTGCCGCCTCCGAAGCTTACTGATCACAATTTATACATACGAAAAAATCCCCAGCCATATGACTGGGGACCTGGAAACTTTTAGTTGAATTTGCGTTTTCTTGCGGCTTCGGACTTTTTCTTCCGCTTCACGCTTGGCTTTTCGTAATGCTCTCTCTTACGAATCTCCTGCTGGATACCCGCCTTTGCACAGTTTCTTTTAAATCTGCGCAACGCGCTGTCCAAACTCTCGTTTTCTTTTACGATAACGTTAGACATAGCTCACACCTGACCTCCCTCCAGTTGTGTACTTGTGCATAAAACAACTGTTTGGGTATTTTTCGCACTAGATTGATTATAGCATAAAATTCCTGCTCGTCAACCTCTTTTTACAAAATTCACGGTATTTGCAGCATTCGAATGTTCGAACGTCAATCTTACGACCGTATTCAAAGCAATCCCGCCATCACCGGCACCACAAACACGGTCATCAACCCCGCAACCACAACCGTCAGGCTGGCCATCGCGCTCTCCGTCTCACCCAGTTCCAGCGCTTTCGCCGCCCCGAGCATGTGAGAAGCGTTTCCCAGTGCCAGACCGCGTGCGATCGGTTCCTCAATATGCAGCACACGAAATATCGTGACAGCGATTATACTGCCCAGAATACCCGCGAAGCTGAGTCCAATGACAGTAAACGAAGCGATCCCTCCAGCTTCCTCGCAGACACCCAAAGCAATCGCGGAAGTAACCGATTTGGGAAGAATACTTACATAATATTTATGCTCCAGCCCAAAAAGCAGGCTGAGGAAAAATATCGTCAGCGCGTTGGCCATGACGCCGGAAAAAACAGCAATCAGCACAGCACCCATATGTTTTTTCAGCAGATGCAGCTGCTTGTACATCGGTACCGCCAGACACACAGTCATCGGTGTCAGGAGATAGGTAAGCACGCCGGAGCTTGCCGCGTAGCTGTCGTAATCGATACCCAGAAGCACCAGACAGGCAATTGTGGCCGCAACCGCAGCCAGAAACGGCGTAAGGATTTTCCATCTCATCTTACACTTGAGCCAGTCCGCAAGAACATAGAGTCCTATGGTGAGGACAAGACCGAAGTAAGAAGATTGTATCAGGCTCTCTTTCATTGCTCCTCCTTTTTCTTCTTTCCACGTTGGATGATCCACTGTGCCGTCAGACCCGTAACCGCATTCGTCGCAATCGTGGAAACGATGCAGATCACGGTTAACGGAACGATAATGACCACCGCTTCGTCATAGATCGTCAGAAGAGCAACCGTTGGAGGCACGAACAGAAGCGGCATGATTTCCAGCAGAAAACCCGATATCGATTCGATCTGCTCCAACCGAACCGCACCTGCGCACAGCAGGAACAGAAGCAAAAACATCCCATAGACACCCGCCGGAACCGGAAACGGAAGCATCCGGTTCAGCAGCTCTCCGGCCAGCGTCACGGAAAATAAAATCAAACATTCTTTCATATATTTCATGCTCGGATTCTCCTTCAATGTTTCCGATTTTATCACTTCTCTTCTCAAAAGACAATCTGCTTTCTTGTATTTTCTGCTGATTTTATATATACTTATCCGTGAAATGGTAAAAGCATTATGGTTAAAGGACGTGAGAAAATGGGAACGACCATCAAACGTTGTTTCGGTGTACCGGACCTGCCGCTGAGAAGCCTCGCGGATTCCCTGGCCGCAGCCTGCAGGAAATCCGATTCCTGCTCCTTCTCTTATCCCTCGGATGAGGAAAATACCAGGCATTATTTCCTTCTGGAGGGGAAAACGCTTCTGGCCGCCCTGGCACTGGTCTTTTTTGATGAAAATGAACCGGCGGAATGCGTTGCCTTCACTCATCCCGATCATCGCCGACACGGATTTTTTTCGCGGTTGCTCACACACGCCAGACGCGATTATCCGGGAATTCTCCTTCTCTTTTCCGTTAACGACAGCTGCGCACCGGCACTGGCGGTGTTAAGACACCTTGACGCAAAGCTGCAATGCCGGGAACTGTCAATGGAGCTGGATTTCCGTATGAATCCCGGAATGATACCGAAAATAGCATGCACCGCAAAATCCTTACCGGATCGTTATTTTCTGCGTTCCCATAAAGAAAAGGATGGCACGGTACGCTGGAAGCTATACACGATCGGCCAAAATCCGCGAAGCTTCTGTACCTTCGCCGGTTCCGCCCTCACATCGCCGGCCGGTGACTGCAGCGTCTGCTTTCATCAGGTTGAAATCCGCCCCACGCTGCGCGGCCGCGGCCTGGGCGGGACATTATTGCGCCTTATCCTTACACGTCTCGCAGACACCGGAACGGCTCGCATCCTGCTCCATGTCTCCGCGGACAATCTTCCCGCGGTCTCACTGTACAAAAAAACAGGATTCCGCGTCCGCGAAACCCTGTCCTTTTATCTGTATCAACCGTTCACATGACTGTGCCGCCCTCCGCCTCGATGCTCTGACGAATCTCCAGCATGCGCTGATCCGTATCGGCAATCACATCGGCGCATTCTTTCAGTTCCCTGCTGATGCGGTCCGCCGCACCGCCGATATCCTTCTTGTACTTGAGCTGATGATCCAGGCTGGCCCAGAAATCCATCGCCATCGTGCGAATCTGCACCTCCACCCGCATATTCTTCTTGCTGTCGGAAAAGAATACCGGCGTCTCAACAATCATGTGATAGCTGCGATATCCATTTGGCTTCGGATGCTTGATGTAGTCCTTGACGGCCACGATGCGGATATCATCCTGCCGGGCCAGCATATCCGCCACCGTGTAAATTTCGTCCACAAACGTGCAGATCACCCGTATCCCGGCGATATCGTCCAGATGCTCCTTCATCGACTCCAGCGTAACCGGATAACCGCGGCGCTGCAGCTTCTCGACAATGCTCTTTGGCCGCTTGACGCGGGATTTGATGAGCTCGATCGGATTTCGCTGGTTGCGCACGGAAAGCTCATCATTGAGGACCTCGAGCTTCGTCTTCACCTTGCGGATCGCGCCGCTGTACATCATCATCGTGGACTGAAACTCCATCGCATGGCTGACCAGATCCTCCGGCACCTGCGCCAGATCCGGCATCCGCACCACGGACTGATGCCGCTCGCTGTTTGGATTCATATTAATATTCATTGGTACACCCCTCAACATCGTTCTGATACCATTATAAGGAAAAATTGCTTCCGAAACAAGACGCAAATTCTTAAATTTTCAGAAATTTATTTGTAATATTATGTATTTTCTTTTTCAAAATCTCTTTTCCTTTTTCTTCAATTGTGCTATCCTGTCTTTGAAAAGATAGGAGGTTTATTCCCATGAGTCAAACTTGTAATTCAAACTGCAGCTCCTGCGGCGAAAACTGTCCCAGCCGCACTGCCCAGCAGACAGATTTTTCCGTACCGTTAAACCCGGCCAGCTCGGTCGATAAAGTGATTGGCGTTGTCAGCGGCAAGGGCGGCGTCGGCAAGAGCCTGGTCACCTCTCTGACCGCCGTCAAGATGAACAGCCTTGGCAAGCGTACCGCGATTCTGGACGCCGATATTACTGGCCCGTCGATTCCCAAATCTTTCGGTCTCGGCGTAGACGGTCTGAGCGTCAACGCGGACAAGCTGATGGTTCCGGCCACCACGGCTACCGGTATTCAGATTATTTCCGCCAACCTGCTGCTCGACCATGACACCGACCCGGTGATCTGGCGCGGCCCCGTTGTCGCTGGCGTCGTCAAACAATTCTGGCAGGAAACGCTGTGGAAAGATATCGACTACATGTTTGTCGATATGCCGCCGGGAACCGGCGACGTGCCCCTGACCGTCTTCCAGTCCCTGCCGGTAGACGGCATTCTCATTGTCACCTCCCCGCAGGAGCTGGTGTCCATGATCGTCTCAAAGGCCGTAGTGATGGCTCAGAAGATGAATATCCCGATTCTGGGACTGATCGAAAATATGAGCTATCTGGAATGCCCGGACTGCGGCAAAAAGATTTCCGTGTTCGGCGAAAGCCACATCGACGAGATTGCAGATCAGTTTGGCCTGCCGGTATTGGCAAAGCTTCCTATTGACCCGCAGGTCGCTGCCCGCGTCGACGAGGGAACGGTCGAGTATGTTGAAAACGACTGGATGGACGAGACAGCCGATTTGCTGCTGAAACTATAGAAACTGCTGAAATTGCAAAAAGGAAAACAAATTCCTGCGCCCCGCAGCGGTACGCCTTGACCGCTGCGGGACTTTTTTGTCTTGTCTCCCGTTTCGTTATACCGGCAACAGGCGATTCCGGCCACTCCGTACACAATACAGTCCTAGAAAATCCGGCCGATATCCTTTGTCACGAGGAAAGCGGCCGCAATACCCCGGCTCCCTCCAATCCCCGTGCCGCCGTATAAAACAACAGCGAGTTGATCGGCCACATGATCAGATTTTTCAGGACGCGCATCGGCAAAAGCATGAAAAAGCCTTTCCCGTACAGCACGCTCAGCCAGAACGTAGCCAGGAAAACATTGCAGACCAGGCACACCAGAAACTCCGCCGCCAGCACGCGGCGCAACGTCAGCGTACGCCTGTAATAAACACAGCCGTAGATCAGACCCGCCACGGCCGCGTCGATCGTAAAGCCCGGAAAGTAAGGCCCGGTAGGCTTGATCAGATATTTGACAACGTCCATGGCGCCGCCAAAGACACCGCCGAGCACCGGACCGAACAGGTAGTAGACAATCTGCCCGGCAATCGACGAAAATCCGATCTTGACATAGTCGCCGACCGTGATCGTGAAATAGCCCAACACCACCGAAACCGCGCCAAACATGGCAGCGACCGTGATCGCGCGCGTGCTGCGCAGCTCTCGGTATGAGTCGGAAAACAAAGCGGCAAATTTCTTCATAAAAAATTACCTCCTTTGCAGACCTCTCGAACCACAAAGGAGATAATCGTTTTCTCTTATCCTCTTTGCAGCGGGATGCGGACCGTGCACCGCAAGGACAATCTATCCTTTTCGTCCGGCTGGCAACTCCCCGTCCAGCCGGCACTTGACGCGCACAGACCTACTCTGCGTTCCTCATTTCATTTTCAAGCACCATTATAACATCTTCTAGCAAAATGTAAACCATTAATTCACACAACCTTATTGCGGATGTGTGAACCGGTATGGGGGCTGCCCGCTGAAAGCAGAAATATCGTTGACAGAATACAGGCAAAACCAAGCAAATCCATATATCCAAATTCCGTTTTCATCCATAAAAACGAGAAAATCGTGGCAGATACCGGCTCGATGGACGCGTACAGACTGCCCTTTTTGGGGCCTACACAGCGGATTCCTTCCAGGTAGGCGGTAAACGCAGCCACCGTGCCAAGAAGAATAATAAGCGCCATTCCCAGCACAACCACAGAATCGACCTGCACCTGCATCATCCATGGACGGAACAAAAGTCCCAGAGCGACGCCGCCGACGAGCATTCCCCATCCCGTCACCATAGCGGAACCGTAGCGGTTTAAAAGTGGTACAGGCTGCACCGTATAGATTGCCAGCGCTACCGCAGACGCGAGACCCCAGAACAGAGCTTTCCCGGACAATGCCATCGCGCCCGGTTTACCATGGGTCGCCAGCAGAAACGTGCCCAGCACGGCCAACACAATCGCCGCCAGCTCCGTCGGGCTGGGCATCTGTCGGCTGCGCACAGACAGATAAATCATAATCAGAACCGGCCCCAAATACTGCAATACTGTGGCCGTCCCCGCATTGGAAGCGCCAATCGCCGTGAAATAAGTATACTGGCACATGCTCATGCCGAGCACCCCAAAAACCAGAAGCCTGCCGGCATTCTCACGCCAGATCACAAAAGCTCTGCTTTTTTCCCGTACCAGGCAGAGCAGTACCAGAGCCAGGCCCGCAGAAAAAAGCCGGATCGGCACCAGCCAGTCCGAGGTCAGACCCTTGGTCTGCAGCAGGAACTGGCCGCACGTACCCGAAAATCCCCACAGTGTTCCGCCAAACAGTGTCAGTAGCATTCCCCGTAAAGCCAACTTCTTTTCCATCGCTTATCCCCTTTGTCGGGACAATTATAAGAAAGGTCAGTCGAAAAGTCAATGGAAATTTACCCTTCAGGAATTTGGCACATTTTTCAGCGCACATTTTTTACCAGAAAAAACTATTGACAAATCCACTCTCCTGCGCCTATAATTGCCACAATGGCATAAGAAAAACCTGTGAGGAAGATTAGTAACCGGCAAACGCCAGGATACAGAGAGCCCCGGATGGTGGGATCGGGGAACCAGGATAACCGGTGAATGGACTTCTGAGGGCGGCTTTGAACGGAAAATGGATTCTCCAATTAGGAGCCGACGGGACCCCACCCGTTATCCATCGGGGCGCGTATGATGGTACGCGTAGCGAGCGGATGTCTTTCAAAGGACATCAATTTGGGTGGTATCGCAGAGGTGAAGGCTTTTGTCCCATATATAGATGGGCAGAAGCTTTTTTTATAAAATACAGCTTTTCCTCCATCTGCTGCCCCAACCCCGTTCCGCAATGCGGAAACAGACAAAAAAGGAGAGATTATGATGAAAATGAATCTGAAAAAGTTACTGGCAATCGGCAGCGCATCAATCCTGGCATTTTCCATGACCGCCTGCTCTTCGTCGACTACTACGGCCACGACAGCCGCCACAACCCAAGCGGCGACCGCTGCGGCCCAGACAGAAGCTGCAGCAGCTCAGGAAGCAGAATCGAAAGACACTGCATCTACAAATGCCACCGAAAAAACAGAATACAACATTGCCATCGTCAAACAGCTGGATCATGCCTCACTTGATGAGATCGCAAATGCGATTGAGGCGCAGCTGGATGCAATCGCCGCAGAAAACGGCATTACGATCAACCACACCACCTATTCCGGACAGAATGACCAGACGACCTTAAAGCAGATTGGTGACCAGGCCATCGCCGACGGCGTGGACGCGGTTATCCCGATCGCGACTCTCGCGGCTCAGGTTATGACGGTCTGTGCGGAAGAAACACAGACTCCGGTCGTGTACGCGGCAATCTCTGACCCGGCGGCGGCCGACCTTACCGGCATCTCCTATGTCACCGGTACCAGCGATGCTCTGAACACCGACTACATTCTTGATATGATGACCGCGGTGGACGATGATATTAAAACGGTCGGACTGCTCTACTCGCTCTCCGAGGCCAACTCCGCCACCCCGATCGCTGACGCGAAAGCTTATCTGGACGCGGCGGGTATTGCCTATACCGAGCAGACCGCCAATACCAATGACGAGGTAATCACCGCTGTTTCCGCTCTGATCGCCGACGGTGTGGACGCGATCTTTACGCCGACCGACAACGTGATCATGGCAGCCGAGCTGGCGATCTATGAGAGCCTTGCCGAAGCGGGCATTCCGCACTACACCGGAGCGGATTCTTTCGTGCGAAACGGCGCTTTTGCCACCTGCGGCGTAAATTATACCGATCTCGGCTCCAAGACGGCTGACCTGGCTTTTGGCGCCATCACCGAAGGGATGGATAACCTGGAGGACTATTATCTGATGGACGGCGGCATTATTACCGTCAACACGGAGACAGCTGAGGCGCTCGGCATAGACTATTCAGCCTACGCTGATATGGGCGAGCTGGTTGAGGTTGTCACGACAGAAGACTAACAGACATGCACTCCGCGCCCGGGGACTTTGGACCCCGGACGCCTTTTCCCTTTTTTAATGCATTTTTCAGGAGGTAACCCCCGTGCTTTATATTTCGCAAACGGCCCTGGAACTTGGCTTTCTCTATGCCCTGGTCGCCATGGCGCTGTTTCTAAGCTATCGTATTCTCGATATCGCCGATATGACCACCGACGGCTGCTTCGTGCTCGGCACCGCCGTCTCCGTGACCTTCGCCGCTTCCGGGCATCCGTTTCTGGCAATCCCGGCCGCCATGTTTGCCGGTGTATGCGCAGGCTTTGTTACCGCTTTTCTGCAGACCCACCTCGGCGTCCCGTCCATCCTGGCCGGGATCGTCACTAACATGGGACTTTACACCATCAACCTGATGGCCATGGGCTGGAGCTCGAATGTCAGCCTGCTCAAGACGGCGACGATCTTTACGATCTTCCATGCGACGGGAATCGGCGGCGCGTGGTACGAGGCGCTGCTCGCCGGTCTGGTCACAATTGCCGCGGGCGTCCTGCTCATACTTTTCCTGGGTACGCGTCTCGGTCTTTCGATCCGCGCGACCGGCAACAATATCGAAATGGTACGGGCATCCTCCATCAATCCCGCGTTCACCATCACAGTCGGCCTGTGCGTTTCCAACTCGCTGACCGCGCTCTCGGGCGCTATGGTCGGCCAGTACCAGAACACGGCTGATATCAACGCCGGTACAGGCATTGTCGTCATCGGCCTCGCCTGCCTGATTATCGGCGAGACGGTGCTCGGCCGCCGCTCGATGATCCGGGGCGCCCTCGCGGCCATCCTCGGTTCGATCATCTACCGTTTTATCTACGCCTATGTCCTGTACACCAAAATCATGCCGGTACAGGCGTTAAAGCTGGTGACCGCCGTCGTCGTGGCGCTGGCCATCGCCTTTCCGAGTATCAAAGCATGGCTCCAGTTTCAGAAACGCAAGATGGCTGCCCCGAGAAGGGTTCTTCCAAAAACCGCGGCGCATCCAACCGTCAGTGTCTCTGACGCATCAGACATTTTTCCAGGTACATCAAGTTCCCTTTCTGACACGGTGAATGTCATTTCCGACACGCCGGACAGAGCACAATCCGGGAAGGAGGTAAATTAACCATGCTCGATATTATCTCGATCTCCAAAACCTTCAATCCCGGTACGATCAACGCCAAGACCGCGGTCTCCAATCTCTCGCTGCACCTTGACGACGGCGATTTCGTCACGATCATCGGTTCCAACGGCGCGGGCAAATCCACGCTGTTCAACGCGATCGCGGGCGGTTTTTACGTTGATGACGGCGCGATTCTGCTGGACGGTCTGGACATTACCTTTGTCCCGGAGCACCGGCGCAGCCGCGTGATCGGCCGCCTGTTCCAGGATCCCTTAAAAGGTACCGCGCCCGGGATGACGATTGAGGAAAACCTGGCGCTCGCCTTCCTGCGTTCCATGGAGAATTCACATCCCTTCTCCCGCATCTCCAAAAAGGATAAAGCACTGTTCTGCGAGCGGCTCTCGCTCCTGGGCATGGGGCTGGAGGATCGCATGAAACAGCCGGTCGGCCTGCTCTCCGGCGGCCAGCGCCAGGCGCTGACCCTGCTGATGGCCACGCTCGTCACCCCGAAAATTTTGCTTCTCGACGAGCATACCGCCGCTCTGGATCCGGCCACTGCAGACAAGGTACTCTCGCTGACGCGGGAAATCGTCGCCAGAGAGCATATTACCTGCCTGATGATCACCCACAATATGAAACAGGCGCTGGAGCTCGGCAACCGGACGTTTATGATGGCGGACGGCAATATCGTCCTCGATGTGGGCGGTGAGGAGCGCAGCCATATGACCGTAGAGGATCTGCTCATGCGCTTTAAAGCCGGAGCAGGAAAAGAACTCGACAACGACCGGATCCTGCTTTCGTAACATAAAAAGAGCTAAAATAAAAAGAGACATCCCTGTTTTCATGCGCGGTCTTATAAAGACGCAATATGGCAGAGTGTCTCTTTTTTGCGGTGAATTCCGATTAATCGATCAATTATAAGCAGTCAAGCTTATTATATATCCACCCGGATTCGGGTTTTCCGCCCCGCCGGGCGGACAGCAGGACAATACCGGTTTTGGATCTTTACGCCGGATAAAAGCCCGTGGGCGCCTCGCCCATATTGATCATGATGTTCTTCATCTGCGTGTAGTGCTCCAGAATCACCTTGTGGGTCTCACGGCCGATACCGGACGCCTTGTAGCCGCCAAATGGAGCGCCTTCGGGGATGGAGTTGTAGGTATTGACCCACATACGCCCGGTCTCAACGCCGCGCGCGACACGCAGTGCGCGGTTGATATCTCTGGTCCACACGGCTCCGCCCAGGCCATACTCGTTGTCATTTGCCATCGCGATGACATCCGCCTCATCCTTAAATTTGATCACGCAGGCTACCGGCCCGAAGATTTCCTCCTGTGCGATCCGCATGTCGTTTGTAACGTTGCCGAGAAGCGTCGGACGGATAAAGCAGCCATTCGCCAGATCACCGTCCGTGATCTGCATGCCGCCGCACAGCACCTTCGCGCCCTCCTGCTTGCCGAGTTCGATCATGCTGAGGATCTTCTTCATCTGACCCTTGTTGATCTGGGAACCCATCTGCGTCTCCTGCTCCCAGGGAAGTCCGACCTTCACTTTATTGAAGCGCTTGATCGCTTCCTCCACAAAGCGGTCGTAGATGCTCTCCTGGACAAATACGCGGGAGCCCGCGCAGCAGACCTGGCCCTGATTGAACAGGATGCCCATCTGCAGGCCGTCCATCGCCATCTCCCAGTCACAGTCTTCAAAGAAGATGTTTGCTGACTTGCCGCCCAGCTCCAGCGTAGAAGGAATCAGCTTCTCCGCCGCGGCGAGGGCCACACTCTTGCCGACCTCGGTCGAACCGGTGAACGCCAGCTTGCGGAAGCCCTTGTGCTCCAGCATGTACTGTCCGGATTTGGAACCGGCGCCGGTCACTACATTGAAGACGCCTGCTGGAATGACATCCTGGATCAGTCTTGCCAGCTCCAGTACGCTCAACGGCGTAGCGCTCGACGGTTTAAATACCGTGCAGCAGCCGCTCGCAAGCACCGGAGCCAGCTTCCAGGCCGCCATCAAAAACGGGAAATTCCACGGCACGATCTGACCAACCACGCCGATCGGCTCACGGAGAATCAGGCTCAGCGTATCGCTGCCGAGGATGTTTGCGCTTCCCTCTTCCGCCATGATACAGCCGGCGAAATAACGGAAATGCTGTGCCGACATGGGAATATCCACGGACATCGTCTCGCGGATCGGCTTGCCGTTGTCCAGCGTCTCCACCATCGCCAGATGCTCTGTGTTCGCGTCAATGATGTCGGCAATCTTATTAAGGATAACCGCACGATCATTGACCGTCACATTTTTCCAGCTCTCAAACGCTTTCCAGGCAGCCTTCACGGCCTCGTCCACATCTTCCCTCGTGGCCTCGGCGCACTCCGCCAGGACATGGCCGTCAGCCGGGCAGCTCGTGGTAAATGTGCCGCCGTCCGAGGCGTCCTTCCACTCACCGCCAATAAACAACTGGTACTTCTTCTGGATGTTTGTCTCCTTCATTGTAAATCCCTCCATTTACATTATAAATTAACAAAAATTTGCTATGAAATTATTATTTCACTTTTTAAATAATCTGTCAATTTAAATATTAATTTAACAAAGATTGATAATTTATAAATAAACGAAGTTTATATTCTGATAAAAAATCCGCCGGATCATATGTGATTCCAGCGGAACTTTTATTCTCAGATACTCAAGTCAAATTGCACCGGCGTCAGGAACAGTTCCCCAGCTGTTTTGGCGTCCTTTGTCTTTCCCAGCACCCACATCAGTTTGGCCACAATCGCCTCCGGCGTCATATCCCGCACCTCCAGGACGCCCGGGAGCGCCTTTGCTACCCTGCCCACCTCATAGATAGAGAGATCGCTGCCCTCATGCTGCACCTGCGTGGAAAACACCGTAAGCTTTCCCATCTTCGTCCAGCGCTCCAGACCTTCCAGAAGACTTCGATCCATCGTCGGGAGACCGCCCATGCCAAAACCTTCGATGATCAGTCCGTCATAGCGCGGCAGCAGAAAATCAAAAATGTCCCCGTCCATCCCCGGGAGAAGCCGAAGAAGGAAGATATTTTTGTCCAGTTCCGTGTCAAACCGCACCGAACCCCGGCCGCCTAGCTTTGACAGAAACGGCACCAGATCGCGATCACGAAAAACCGCCGTTTCCGGATAATCGATGCTGGAAAACGCGTTAAAGCTTTTGCTGCGCACCTTCCGCGCCCGCGTGCCCAGAATAACTTTATTGTCAAACACCAGCTGTACGCCCCACGCCAGATCGGAGCTCGCGTAGAGGAATGCGTGCAACAGATTGTTCCGTGCATCCGTATCCCGGTTGTAGATCGATTTCTGGCTGCCGGTGAGAACCACCGGCTTGTCGGTATCCTGAATCAGATAACTCAGCGCGGCGGCGGTATAGGCCATCGTATCGGTGCCGTGCGTAATGACAAAGCCATCATAATCATCATAATGATCCCGGACCGCCTTCACAATACCGACCCACTGCTCCGGCCCGACATTCGTGGAATCCAGGTGATACAGCTGTAGCGCCTCCACCTCGCAGATTTCAGACAGTTCCGGAACAAACGCCAGCAGTTCTTCACAAATCATAGCCGGCACCAGTCCATTCTCACCCGGCCTGGAAGCAATCGTTCCTCCGGTGGTCAGAAGCAAAACTTTTTTCTTCATAAGATCATCTGTTCTCCTGGAGATGATTTTATCAATATTATATCAGTTTATTCTCATAATCCTGCATCTCATGAAAAAGAGCATCCACAATCGCATTACTTTCCTCTATACGAAATAGCATAAAATATCTGTGTCTCTGAAAATTAATTCTTTTATATCCCTGTGCTTTTAGTCTTGGATTTTCACAAGGTTTCAGGCTCCCCGCAACTCTGGACAGGATTTGTACTGTTTCTTCAAAATCATTGATCAGATTTCCGGCCGTCTGCTCATTTCTTTTTTCAAAAAGCAGATATCGAGTATATCTGTCCAGATCGTTTTCTGCATCAGATGTTACGATTACATTATAATCCATACTTTGCCCTTATATCAGAGATGACAAGTTTTGCCTCTCTTTGCTTTCCTTGAGCACTATGCTCTCTTGCCACGCTTAGCCGTTCCAGCATTTCCTCTTCTGACATTGCCGCATAAAGATTCATATCTACAGGATTTCTCCTGATTTCAAAAGGGAAACCATTCGTTGCTACGGCCTGTGTCAGAAAAATTCTGATCGCAGAGGTAGTATCTGTTCCTAGATCTTTAAAAAGCCTGTCGGATTTTTTCTTTAAATCATCATCTACTCTGATTTGAATTGTGCTTGCCATATATCACACCTCCTTACTGCTAATATAATGCAAAATCATTACTAAGTCAATGCATTCTCATGCATTTTAATTATTAGAAGTGTATGGAAGGCACAGAAGGCTCAGTATATGTGAATGATAATGCGAGAATCACACAGTATGCCAGCATCACGTACCAGCATCACACGTTCACCTGACAGATTCCGACCAGCACCAGCACCATCCCGACCAGATGCCCCGGCGAAAACGGCTCTGACAAAATTACCACTCCGGCAATCACGGAAATGATGGGCGTCAGATTGGTATAGGAAACCGCCTGCTGTACCGGAAGGTAAGAGATCGAATAATTGATGCAGAAAAACGCGACCAAGGAGGAAATCACCGCCAGATACAGTACCGGCATCATAAAGTTCCCTTCTGTGAGCAGGTTCGCGTATCGCGCGGGAAGATCTCCCCGCAGCTGGAACAGGTTTACCGCAAAAAAAGCGATAAAGCCGACCGTGAACATGACAAAAGTCCGCTCGAACGGAGAAAACTCCCCGGAAGACCGCTTATTCAGCAGGCTGTAAATCATAGCCATCATAATTGCGCCGCACAGACACAAAAATCCCACTGCGGTCACAGATCCTTCGCTCTTTTCTGAAAGGGAAGTAATCACCACACCGACGACACAGACCGCGATCCCGGCCATGGAGCGCCTGGAAACCTTCTCTTTCAGGAAAATCGCCGCCGTGACGGTCGAAGCGACCGGTGCCATGCCAATCATAATCCCGGAAAAGCTGGAGGTGCTGTACATCAGACCGTAATTTTCAAAGCAGAAATACAGCACTGGCTGACACAGCCCCAACGCTATCAGCGGCAAGATGTTTTTCCCTTTCAGATCCAGGCGCATAATTTTCAAACTAATCAGCAGCAGTAAAATCAGCATGCTGACCCCGAAGCGGATGCTTAAAAGCTCCATCGGCGCCGCGTAATTCAGCGCGATCTTGGAAGCCAGGAAGCTGAAGCCAAATATGACGTTTCCCGTGATTCCAGCGGCTACGGCCCGTTTTCTCTGATCCATATCGTTTCCTACTCCGTCAATTCTTCCAATGTACGATACACATGATGGCCCTTGCCGATCAGAAACTCTTCCACCACACCGGCGTCACTGGTGCGGAACACAAGCACCGGCTGCATGTCCTTCTTGTTCATGAAGGAATACAGGCATTCGATATTGATATTGGCATTGGCCATCTCATGAAGGATCTGGTTCATATAGCCGGGACGATGCTCCGTACGCACCGCGATCGCACTGCTGGGGATGACGGAATATCCCTTTTCCTCCAGCACCGCGCGAAGCTGTTTCGGCTGATCCACTATCAGATGCAGCACGCCAAAGTCCTTGGCGTCGTAAGTGGAAACACTCAGGCAGTTGATGCCCGCGGACGATACAATGTCCACGACCTTGCCGAATTCTCCCGGTTTGTTTGGTATTAACACCGATAATTGCATAGTCATCGCATATTCCTCTTTTCCTCTGTGTTTGAACAAATTGCTGCCATAATGTACTGTGCTTTCGCAATTTTACAGATGCCCGCATTTGCACACCGAAAACAGGGAGTTGTCCACTCCCTGCTTTCTTTATGATTGCGTCTTCGCAACTCATTATAAATCATTTTATCGGCCATGTTTACTTCATCAGCTGCACTGCCCGATCATCTATGATTCCGGAACCCGTTCTCTCATTTCCTACAGATCCACGGACGGATTTTCCCGGTTCAGATAAGCAGTCTTTACCTCACAGCCGAACTGCTCCCTGAGGATAGCGGCCAGCTCATCCCGGGCCACCACTACCTGGGCGTCATTGATGCCCTCGAAGGCGTCGATCGGGAACAGCACATAACTGGTATCGCCGGTGATCTTGCCGTCGTCGCTCTGGCGCCAGATCCAGCGGCGGGTCTTCACGGTATGTCCGCTGACATAGACCAGCTCTCCCTCCGGCATAATCTCCTGCTCAGTCTCTCCGATGGGAAGGAAATGATCTTCCGGCGTGGAAAAGCGGATCGCCATCCCATCCTCTTCCAGCTGATCGATGTCATGCGCGCCCAGAGGCAGCACATATTTCAAAGAGAGCGCGTTGCCCACATCCACCACCGGATTGATATGTGGAAGGCGGTTGCCCTTCTGCACCCGCTTTGCCATCGCCTCGATCGAGCACATGAATTTGTTGGGGTTCATATTCAGCTTGTGAAAGGCGTCGCGGTAGGCGCAGATGCCCGGATATTCTTTTAAATTGATCCCCTCAAACTGCTGATGGAACGCGTCCATCTCCTCGTCCATCTGCGTGGTGATCGCCTCATTGTGCTCCTCGTTGCGGATGCCCTTTGCCACCACCACGCCCAGGCAATAGCCGGGAAGCGCGTCAAATACCGCATCGTCTACATAAAATCGTTTCATTTCCTGTCTTCCTTTTCTACTCAATTAAAATTTCAGGCCGTATTCTTCGCGGGCAAATTTCTCCAGCACCGGGATGGAACGCTCTACCTTCTCCGTATCGATGCAGTAAGCCATACGGAAATAACCCGGGCAGCCGAAGCCGTCCGCCGGAACCAGGATCAGGTCGTATTTCAGGGCTTTCTTGGAGAATGCCACAGCGTCCGCCTCCAGGGCCTTCGGGAAAATGTAAAACGTGCCGCCCGGCTTGACGACCTCAAAGCCGATGCGTGTCAGCGCGTTGTAGAGCAGGTTCATATTGGTCTCATACACTGAGAGATCACTGGTCTCATCGATGACCTTCGCTACCGCCAGCTGCACGCTGGAGGACGGGCAGTTATGTCCGATGCCGCGGCTGATCTGGCTGCACATAATCGCGATAATATCGGCGTCCGTCGCCTTCGGGTTTACCGCGATGTAGCCGATACGCTCGCCGGGAAGGCTCAGGCTCTTGGAGAACGAATAGCAGGAAATTGAATTGTCGTAGAACTTGCTCACATACGGCGCGTCCGCCCCGGCAAAAACGATCTCACGGTAAGGCTCGTCGCTGATCAGGAAGATATCATGCCCATATTCCTTCTGCTTGGCGTACATCAGGTCGGCCATCTTCTGGATCGTCTCTGTGCTGAGTGCGATACCGGAGGGGTTGTTCGGCGTATTTACCAGAACGGCCGCCACGTTCTCGGTCAGCATGGATTCGAAGGCGTCAAAATTGATCTGGAAAGTCTGCGTATTGGCCGGTACAACCTTCAGCACCGCGCCGGTCAGATTGACATATGGATTGTATTCCGGGAAATACGGAGCGAACGTCAGCACCTCGTCGCCCGGCTTCGTCACGCAGCGCACCGCGTGGGCAATCGCTCCGGCCGCGCCGCTCGTCATGAAGATGTGCTTGGTCTCATAGGGCACTCCAAAGCGGCGCTTCAGGCTGTCCGCGACTGTCGCGCGCACGCTCTCGATACCCAGGGATGGGCTGTAGCCGTGAACCGTCGACGGTTTCGCCTCCTGATGCAGGCGAATCACCGCGTCCGTATAACTCTGCGTACAGGGAACGCTGGGATTTCCCAGGCTGTAATCGAACACATTTTCATAACCGATCTCTTTGCCGCGCTCTGTCGCGTACTCGCTCAGCTCACGGATGACCGATTTCCCCTGCAACATCTTTTTATAGGTTTCGTTAATCATGATTTTTTCCTTCTTTCATTCTGTAATCATTTATTACCAGGGATTGACAACATGATCCGGCTTCTCTCCCGCTTCCACCTTCTTGATGTCCGACCACACCATCTCGTAGCCGCGGCGGAATGAAGAACCGGTGATACCGCCGATATGGCAGCTGAAAAGAATCTTCTCATTCACCTCCGGGCCGGCCGCCAGCAGCGGATGATCCGGCTGCACCGGCTCATTGCTGATCGTATCCAGTCCGGCGCCTGCCAGCTTGCCGCTGCGCAGCGCCGCGATCAGCGCCTCATCGTCCACCAGTTCGCCCCTGGCCGTATTAATCAGATACGCGCCCTGCTTCATCTTAGCGAAGAAATCCGCGTTCGCCATGCCGGTCGTATCCTTGGTCACCGGAAGATGCAGGCTCACGAAATCGCTCACCGCCAGCAGCTCGTCTAACGGCAGGTAGGTCGCCTGGTAAGCTTCCTCCACCTCCGGTTTGGCGCGGAACACATCATAATAATATACCTTCGCCCCGAAAACATTCGCCATCCGCGCGGCCGCCTTCGTGATATCACCAAAACCGACCAGACCGATGCTGCCGTCTCCCAGTTCGCGCAGGTTTCCTGCCAGCATGTAGCTCTCCTTAGTCTGAATCTGTTTTCCCTCGCGCAGCTTTCGATCGCCGCCGCGGATATCGCGCAGCAAGCCCAGCATCAGCAGAATCGCCTGCTCCGCCACAGCAACCGCATTCATCCCCTTGCAGTTGCAGACATAAATATGGCGCTTCCTGGCCGCCTCGATATCAAAGCCCTGGAAACCTACGCCCTCCGAATGGATGAGCTTTAAATTCGGCATCTGCTCAATGAGTTCAGCAGGAACCTTTGCCATCGCATCCGCGAGGATAAAATCCGCGTCCTTTCCCACAGCGATTGCGTCCTCCACCGGATCCCCGGGCGACACATAGGCGATCTCATAGCCCTCATACACAGAAGGGTCGGGCGTATATTTCTGAAGCCTGCCTTTCTTTCCGAACACCAGTATTTTCATATCCTGCCTCCTTCTTAAATTAAGTTCAATCTTAAATATCATAACATCAAACCGCTGTATTTGCAACGGCTTCACCGGACATTTCTTCCGTTGGCATTTCTTCCGGCGGCATTTTTCTTTTTCATTTGCATCTTATCCGGACGCAGGAAGAAGTCGGCATATCACAGCCGGCTTCTCCCTGTGCTTCCTGTCCGCGGCGCAGAGGCACACACCGGACAGGCCGTTTATGAATCAGAACTTGAGGATACCGATTCCACTTAAGAATACAACCAGGATGATCAGCGGGTCAACCACCATCATAATCCATTTGAAGCCCGTCGCCCAGGAAAATTTCACGGTGCCGTCATTGGTAATTTCTTTGATTGCGTTCTGTGCTTTCCAGATATAACCGATAAACACACACATGAAGAACGCGCCAAACGGCATCAGCAGATTGGAAATAAACCAGTCAAGACTGTCCTGAATATTCATGCCGCCAAACGTAATGCTGTCCAGAAGCGGAGTGTTTGACAAAGAACAGATGACCGAAACGACCGCGACACCCAGGCCAATGCCAATGGTTGCTTTTCTGTGCTCAACATGTTTATACTCTTCCAGATAGCTCGCTGTCACCGTCACCATCGAAGTTGTCGAGGTCAGAGCCGCGAAGCAGACCAGCAGGAACATCAGAAACGCGATAATCGTACCGAATGTCGAGCCAAACGCCGCATACAGAGACTGCGGCAGCGCGTACATCAGCATACCGGGTCCGGTCTGGGATGTGGGATCAATGCCGGTAACAGAAGCAACCGCGAACACCGCCGGAAGGGTAACAAAACCAGCCAGCAGCGCGACGCCGGTATCAACCGCCGGGATACCGTAGGACTGGGAGGCAAGCTTTGAATCTTTGCCCAGATAAGAACCAAGAGTAATCATCTGGCCGGTACCCAAGCTTAAGGAGAAGAAACACTGTCCAAGAGCCGCCAGAGCCACATATCCCATGCTGCCCGCGTTTACCGCGTTGTTTGTATTCGGAATCAGCATGTACTTCACACCCTCGATGGAACCCGGCAGAGACAGGCTGCAGACCGCACAGACAATCAGCAGGACGATCAGAAGAGGCATAAGGAATTTGGAGCACTTTTCAACGCCCGCGGTGATTCCCTTCACATCGATATAGATCGTAACAGCCAGAAAAACAAGCGCATAAACGATGGGGGTTACATAGGATGAAATTGATGCGCCAAACAGCGCCATATCCATCTCATTGAGGGGCACCAGCAGCACTTTAATGCAATACTGCAGGATCCAGCCCGCGATAACGCTGTAATAGCACAAAATGATAAAGTTGGCAAACGCTCCCGTAAATCCAAGGAAGGTCCAGAACTTTAAGGAAAAACCTTTCTGCCCGCATTCCGCCGCAATATTATGATATGCGTCCACAGGTCCCTTCTGCGCATAACGACCGATTGTCGATTCGCCAAGGATAAGCGGAACTCCAACGACAAGGACAAAGAACAGATAAAACAAAATGAAGATACCGCCGCCGTTCTGACCTGCCAATGTGGGGAATTTCCAGATATTGCCCAGGCCGACCGCACTTCCGGCCGCCACGAGCACATGACCCAGTTTACTGAAATGTTCTCTCTTTTCCATACAAATCTCCTCCTGAGAATAATGGGATTGTTCGTAGGGGATCAATCAGAGAAAACGGAAGATGAACATAGAAGAAGAGGTCCATCAGCACCACTCTGATCGACCTCTTTGTCAAATCTTGATTCGTAGAATAAACCCTCCAGTAACTGGCAGGTCAAGAACTTTTTTAAATTTTTTAACAAAGTTTCCGAAAAGGCAGCTGCAGCTCCGTCACATAGCTTTGTTTGTCATCCGAAAGACAATAGTCAATCAGCGCAAATTCCAGCGTTTCCCCGGCGAGTTCATAGCCATGCTCCTCCAGATAGCCCAGCAGCCTGGGATAATACTGCTCCGCGTCCTGATGCATCCCGCAAAAACGGAACGTAAGATAATCGCCTTCCGGCAGGAGAACCTTTTCTCCCTCACAACGGTCATCCGGCTCCACAATCATAAAGACACTGGAATAAATATGATAGCAGCCGGCCAGCATCTGCTCCGGCGAGATACTCAGACCAATCTTTCCGGGAAAAACGGCGAAATTTTTGGGATCCTTTCCCCCGATCTCCTGGACCGGATACTCGATATCGTCCTTCAGCGCAAATTCTTCACGCAAAACGGCCAGCATCCGCGGGGGAAGATGTTTTTCCTCCATCTTCCCCAGGGGCTCGCGCAGCGTGTCATCCAGCCTGTGAATGCAGCTTTGCAGCTTCCGGTCAATCTGTTCAAGACGCTCCCTCTCCCGTCTGATCTCCGTTCTCTGTTCTTCAAACAGTTCCATGAGCTGGCCCAGATTCCTCCGCTCCAGAAATTCCCGGATCCGCTGAACCGGTACATCCAGGCCCCGCAGATAAAGGATCGTATTGAGCGCCTCAAACTGCCGCGTGGAGTAATAGCGGTAATTGGTCTCCGGATTGATATATTCGGGCTTTAGCAGCCCGATATCATCGTAATAGCGCAGCGTCCGGTAATTGAGCCCGTAGAGCTTTGCCATTTCGCCGATCGAAAATAATTCTTTCATCCCTTATACCTTCCGCATCCTGTCTTTCGGACTATGCTTTTCGCACAATGTTTTCGCGCTATGCCTTCCGCAGCATATTGGGACAGCTTCCGGTCTGCGCCATCTGTACAATACCCTCGACACCGCAGCGAACCATGCTTTCCACCGCCTCACGCGTGTAAAACGCCATATGCTGGGTCATGACCACATTACTGAACTGGTGCAGATAAAACCAGTCCCGGTTGACAATGCTTTCTGTGCGATGATCCTGGTGGATGATGCCCTCCTCGCCTTTCAGCGTGTCGATCCCCAGCGCGCCGATCTTTCCGCTCTCCACGGCCTCAATCAGCGCCTGCGTCTCCGTCAGTTCGCCGCGCGCGCAGTTTACGAGGATCACGCCGTCCTTCATTTTGGCGATGCTCTCCCGGTTGATGATATTTCCGGTAGCCGACACCCAGGGCATGTGCAGCGTAATCACGTCGCATTCCCGGTAGATGGTGTCCGCGTCCACATACTGTGCAAGCGCTTTAGTTTCCTCATTTTCCTGGATATCGTAGGCCAGGATTCGGCAGCCGAATCCGCTTAAATTCCGGATTACCTGCCGTCCGATACGTCCGGTTCCCATCACGCCGATGGTCAGGGCATTCATGTTGCGGCCCTGCAGCCCTTTCAGCGTAAAATCATTGGCCAGGCCGCGGCTCATCGTCTGTTTATAATTGCGCAGGCAGAGCAGAATCATCATCACGGAAAAATCTGCCACACCGTTCGGCGGATAATTGGCGTTGCACACTTTAAACCCCAGATCCAGCGCCGCTTCGAGATCAACATGATTGTAGCTGATCGTGCGCGTCGAGTAACACTGCACGCCAAGCTCCTTCCAGCGCTTCAGCACCTCCCAGGTAATCTTCTTCTGTCCCAGCGAACTGACACCCACGCAGCCCGCCGCGCGTCCGGCCGTCTCCGGTGTCGGCGCTTCCGCGTCCAGCACAAGCTCCACGCCGCAGTCTTCGCCTACCCGGACAAACGCCTCGCGCTCGTCCTCCCTCACGTCATATGCGTAAATTTTCATCGTTGCATGCCTCCTTATCACTCCTGCGTTTGTCTCCTGTTGTTTTTCTCATTGTACCAAGCCGCTAGCGCGGCGGCTAGCCCCAGATACGAATTTTTCTGT
>JAJQAA010000046.1 GCA_021204045.1 Clostridiales bacterium | reverse complement strand
AATTTAAAGTCAAAATCTCAGTCCGTCTTTTCCCCACCCCGTGAATAGTAACCATCTGTCTTTCAGAGGTATTGCATCGTATGTAAAAAGGTCATTGGCATATCTGCTTGCATAGAGATGCTGGTTTATGCATTATGATAGTCACATTTCTGGCAGTGAGCCATCTCTTCATCCGGATTTTGTCGATAGAAAATGCCGGACCACTGGCAGATGCTCTGTAAAATCGGAACAACGGTTTTTCCGGTTTTGCTCAGAGAATACTCTACTCTCGGTGGAATCTCGTCATAGGATTTGCGTTCTACAATTCCATTAGCAATCAGGCTTTTCAGTGTAGAAGCGAGTACAGCATCGGTGATATTTCCCATTTCACTGCGGATTTCACTATAGCGCAGCGTCCCCATCTCGGCCAGAACGCAGATGATGCGGGAGTTCCATTTCCCGCCGAATACGCTGAGTCCATACTCCAGCGGACAGCGAATATCCTCTTTTAACTTTTTCTGATACATGGCAAGCCATCCTTCTACTATAATCGAGCGTCAGCTCGTTCGAACCAGGCGCAGACAGCGAAAGCTGTCACAATTCCTTATGTGCCCGCATGCATATTATATAACAGAATCAAGAATATTCACAGTTACTTTCAAATCTGATCTATGTTTTGGTAAAAAAACAGATGCGCAGACTGCCACGCATCCGTTTTCCTGTAATTGTTTTTGCAATGATTTCCCGACGATTACAGAACCTTCTTATTGTCGGCTCCGGGCGTGGTTACAATGACTTTTTCCGGAGTAATCAGCAACGCTCCCTTGGCGGTAGCAGCTCCGTTAAACATCTTCTCAACCATTGCCTTAAACGCAGAGACAATGTCGCCCTCTGTCAAATATTCGGCAGTTCCCTTGATCTGATAGCCCTCCAGCGACTTAGCATCGTATACGGAAATGGCGATTTTTCCGTCGTTGGCCTTCAGGTTGTTCAGTGTGGTCTCCAGAAACACATCACCAACGGCCAGCTTGCCGTCCTCCGTTACCATCTTAAAGGCAACCGGAACCACATTCGGCTCACCATTGGCACAGGTAGCCAGATCCCACATGCTTGCATCGAGCAGTTTTTTCACATTTTCGTTTAACATACAAATGACCTCCTGAAATTATATTAAAATTATTTGGTTCCTTGAATTACGCCCATTATAGCTTGAGTCGCTGATTGATAACAAGATATTAATAAATTTATAAGTCACTATTAAATTTAAAAGTAAAAAGTTTCTTATAAATCAACAAACAAACGATTCTTTTGAATTTTTCTTCTTTTTTTGTATACATTCTTTTTTATAAACGAAAAAAGTCATTCTGACGAAAAGAAAGGGATATAATTCTATTTAAAATAGAATTTTGTTGATTTGATTCTGTCATGCAATGCCGTTATGATAAAAATACAACAAAAAAAGGGCGCGCCTTGGAAACATGTTGGACGTAATGAATATATGAGGGAAGGAGTGGTAAAAGATGTACAACTTTGATGAAATTATTGACCGTCGTCATACAAACGCAATGAATATCGAAGGATTCCGCGATTATATTTTCCATGCGGACGAGAGTATGACATTCCCATATAAAGATGAGGAATTCATCCGTATGTGGGTTGCGGATATGGAGTTTGCGACTCCGGATGTCGTTATTGACGGGATAAAGGAACGGTTGGATAAACGAATTTTTGGTTATACCAGAGTATTTGAGAACAGTTATTACGAGGCGTTTGTAAACTGGTGTAAGACCCGTTATGGCTGGAGCTTTGATAAATGTGAGCTGGTGATGTCAAATGGCGTAATTCCGGCGTTATATGAACTGGTGGCATATATCTGCAAGCCGGATGAGAAGGTCCTGTTTCTGACCCCATCCTATGCTTATTTTAAGTACGCTGCGGATTTCAACAGCCGCGAGTATGTCTGCTCGGATCTGATTTACGAGGACGGACGCTATTCCATAGATTTCGAGGATCTGGACAGGAAAGCGGCGGATGAGAAGACCACGCTCCTTATTTTCTGTAATCCGCACAATCCGAGCGGCCGTGTCTGGAAAGAGGACGAATTAAAGAAAATTGCCGCGATTATAGAAAAGCATAATCTCTGGGTGATTTCCGATGAGATTCACTGCGACCTGCTTCGCTTGTCAGAACAGCACATTCCGCTTGGGAAAATCATGCCGGATTACCGTCGGCTGATCACCGCGATGGCTCCGAGCAAGACCTTCAATCTGGCCGGCCTGATGATTTCCAATATTATGATCCGCGATGAGGATCTGAGGAAAATCTGGCTGAACCGTCATTATAATTTTGATAATCCGCTGAGCATCGCGGCTGCGCAGGCGGCTTACGAGAAGGGCGAAGACTGGGTGCAGGCGCTCCGGGCGTATCTGGATGAGAATTTCCGCTTTACGCAGGAGTACCTAGCGGAGCATCTTCCGAAAGCGAAATTCCGCATTTCAGAGGCGACTTACCTTGCGTGGGTGGATCTGAGCGAATATTTTGAGCCGGATGAAAGTCTGCCAATGTTTTTTGCTTATAAGACGGGGGTGTTGCTTGAGGGAGGAAACATGTTTGTACAGAATTCGGATTGCTTTATCCGTCTGAATCTGGCCTGCCCGAAGGCGACGCTGGCGGAAGGCCTGCGACGGATCTGCGAGGCGGTCAACACAAAGCATACGGAAAAATATCTGGGTGAAGATTAGAGATCAGGAGGATCGTTTATGACGGATAATCCAGTTTTCATCGTAGACGCACATTCCGACACGCCCACGGATGTTTTTTATCGCAGGCTGCGGGGAGAACGCCATGTCCTGGAAACGAGATATGTTCCCAAGTTGAAAAAGGCGCAGGTGAAAATACAGGTAATGGCGATTTATATTGAGGAGCAATACAAACCTCATCGCTCTCTGGAAATTGCTTTGCGGCAGATGGAGTCGTTGCTGGAGGATCTGGCGGAATCTCCTTCGTTTCAGCTGATAACCGATAAGTTCGATCTGGAAGAAGTACAGCATAATGATAAAATAGGCATCATTCTGGATATGGAGGGCGGAGATCCGCTGGAAGGCGGAGTAGAGCTGCTCTATCTGTTTTATCGGCTCGGCATTCGGATGCTGGGCATTACTTACAGCAATCGAAACCGACTGGCGGATGGTTGCTGGGAAACCGGCACCGGCGGTGGATTGACCTCTTACGGACGGGAAATTTTAAAGCACGCGACAGAGTTGGGAATGATGATTGATGTCAGCCATCTTGCTTTTCAGGGAGTGGAGGATGTGCTGCGATTTGCCGATGGTAATGTGTTGGCTTCTCATTGCGCGCCTGCGGCGGTTTACCAATCTGCCAGGAATTTATCGGATTCCCATATTCAAGCCATAGCACGTATGGAAGGAGTAATCGGTATGCCGGCTCATCCCTGCATGCTGTCAGAACACAGAGCGGACACAGCGACCGTTATGAAGCATATCCATCATCTGGTGAGCATCGCGGGTTTGGAACATGTGGGAATCGGCGCGGATTTTATTGATATTTTTGATGAATTGATCGAGGCGGGTATTGTGGGGAAAGAATGGTATCTGCCAAAGGAGATGGCCACGGAAGGATATTACCAGGCAGAAGATCTTCCCGGCCTTATGAAAACACTTATGGAAAATGGATATAGTGGGGACGCGGCACGGAAAATCATGGGAGCAAATTTTCTGAGATTTTTTTCTCAGTCGCTTCCCGATCGTAAATGAGACGTCCGTGAACGTGGAAAGGAGAAAACATGTTAGAAAACAATTGGATGATTTTAGCGGTATTTGCTTTGGGTACGGTGATTTCTATTTGCCTGGAAAAAACAAAAATAGGCGGGAGGCTTGGTTCCGCCGTTATCGCATTGTTTCTGGGAATGCTCATGATCAATCTGAAGATAATTCCCGAATGGAGCGATATCCATACGGTTGTGTTTAATTACCTGATTTACCTGGCAATTCCGCTGATGCTGTTTAAGGCGGATTTCCGCCGGATTTTCAAGGTGGGTCATAAACTTCTGGCCGCGTTTGCCCTGGGTACCATCGGTACAGTGTTAGGTTCCTTTATTGCGCCGCTTATTTTTAACGTAGGCGAAGAAAGCTATAAGGCTTATGGTATGTTTGCGGCCACTTACATCGGAGGCTCTGCAAATCTGGCAGCCGTCGGTTCCGGGCTGGGTACCAGTTCCAGTATCTGGGCCGCGATCAGCGCGGCGGATGTAGTCGCGTATTTTATCTATTTTGTATTTCTGATGAATATGGGCTATATGGCTTTCTTTAAGAAAAACTATGTGTCTTACCAGGATATTGATCACAACCTGGACAAACTTCAGGAAGTCAAAGGCGACGACAGCATCAATCTGATCAATCTGGCCATCGTTGTGACTGCTGCCATCGTATGCTGCGCTTTTGGCGATCTGATGGAAAGTATTCTCGGATTCCCGGGCGTGCTGTTCTCTACCACATTGGCGCTGATCATATCTGCTACCACCAAAATTTCCACGATCGCGGATATCGGCGAGAAAATGGGTAATTTCCTGATGACGCTGTTTTTGGTTGTCATCGGTTCTACAACGATACTGAGTGAAATTATGGTTTCCGGTCCCACGATGCTCCTTGGTGCCATCACCGTACTTCTGGTTCATTGCCTGGTGGTATTTATCGGCGGAAAGATTTTCCGGCTGCCGCTGGAGTATCTCATCGTTGCTTCCAGCGCGAATATCGGAGGTCCTACCACGGCAGCGCCCACCGCAACTGCTTATAAATGGAAGGAAATGGTGCTTCCGGCGGTATTGCTGGGATTGCTGGGTTATATTCTGGGTACTTACCTCGGATATGGCGTAGCCTATGCTCTGCAGGGAATATTATGACAACGAAAGCCTTTTTAGACAAGTATCTTGTGGAGCGCCGAGGGACATGTTCCATGAAATGGGATGGCCTGAAGGATCGATTCGGGGAAGACGGACTGCTTGGCCTTTGGGTTGCAGATATGGAATTTTCCGTCTGTGACGCGATTAAAGAAGTTCTGCTGGAACGTGTCAATCATGGTGTGTTCGGTTATACGATTGTGCCGGACAGTTATTATGAGGCCTTTTCCGACTGGATGGAACGGCGGTATCATTTTCCGCTCAAAAAGGAATGGATCCGGTTCTCACAGGGCTGTGTGACGGGAATTGCCTGGTCGATCGGCGCATTTACCAGACCGGGTGACGCATGCATGATTCTGTCACCGGTTTACTATCCGTTTTATAATGTGATTACGAACAATAATCGTAAGCTGGTGAAGGCGGATCTGGATTATGAAAACGGCACTTTCACAATGAATTACGACGCGATTGAAAAGGCGATTGTTGAGGGAAATGTGAAAATGCTGATTCACTGTTCCCCACAGAATCCGGCCGGCCGCGTCTGGACAGAAGAGGAACTGGACAGGTTGCTTGCAATCTGTGAGAACCATCATGTGCTGGTCGTAAGTGATGAAATTCACCAGGATCTTGTGCTGGGAGATACGCCTTTTATACCGGCAGCGGCGGTGTCCGGCGGGAAATATCAGGATATTGTCATTACGCTGAATTCTGCTTCAAAGAGCTTTAATCTGGCCTCGCTCCTTCATTCCCATATCATTATCGCGAATGAGGGGCTGAGAGAAATCTATGACCGTTTCGCTTCCGGCATGAACCGGACGGAAATCAGCGTTATGGGAATGCTCGCGACGGAGGCAGGGTACCGATATGGGGAAGAGTGGCTGAATGGTGTGCGTGAGGTAATTTGTGATAATTATCAGTATTTAAAAAACATGCTGGCGGCAAAACTTCCAAAAGCGACGGTGTGCTGTCTGGAAGCGACTTACCTGCCGATGATTGACCTGAGAGCATATGTGGCTCCGGAAGATATCATGAAAGTCATTCAGGGGCGGTGTCGCCTGGGCGTGGATTACGGCGAGTGGTTCGGTGAGAATTACAAAGGCTTCATTCGTATGAATCTTGCTACCGATCCGGCTTATATAAAGCAGGCGGCCAAGCGGCTGGTGGACGGTGTGTTAAATTAATCTCGTAATATATCAGCACGGATTTACATGAACCATAATATGCTTTACCTTTTCAAAGTTCTGTTCAATTGCTGCGTGTACCTGTTCGGCAATGCCGTGGGTTTCACGCAGCGTTTTGTCGCCATCGGCGCGAATCTCGATGTCCACATAAATCTTATTGCCGAAAATCCGGGTGCGCAGCAGATCGACGCCGAGGACGCCTTCCTGAGCCAGGGCGCAGGCGACGAGCTGCGATTCTACGGATTTGTCGCAGGAAGTGTCCACCATTTTATTGACGGCGTCCTTAAAAATATCGATCGCGGCCTTGAGAATAAACAGACAGATCACCAGGCTGGCAACCGGATCCAGAATGGCATAGCCCATCCGTGCCCCCGCGATGCCGATGAGCGCGCCGATTGACGAGAGCGCGTCGGAGCGGTGGTGCCAGGCGTCCGCCATGAGGGCACTGGAGTCAATGCGGCGCGCGTTTATCCGGGTATAGTGATACATCGCTTCCTTCACCAGGATGGAGAGGATGGCGGCAACGAGAGCCAGTGCCCCGGGAATCTGCAGGGAAGCTGTCTCACCGGAGAAAATCTGTGAGACAGCCTTCTGGCCGATGGCCAGCCCGGTAAACAGCAGGATCACCGCGAGCACGATCGATGCGACGCATTCCATCCGTTCGTGGCCGTAAGGATGCTCCTCGTCGGAGCTCTGCCCGGAAAGTTTCACACCCACGATGACCACGATGGTGCTCATCACGTCCGATGCGGAATGAACCGCGTCGCTGACCATTGCCTGGGAATGCGCAAGGACACCTGCGAGAAGTTTAAAACAGGAGAGGAGAAGGTTTGCCGCAATGCTCACCGCGGATACGCGCATGGCGGTCTTCTGGAAGTTTTCTTTTTTTTCTTTGCCGGTCTGTACGGAATGGGTTTTTCTTTTCATGACAATCCTCCGAATCTGAGCATGATGTTTTGTTGGTGGGTGCGCTCCTGCGGTTGCAGATGATTTCGCGAAAAGTAGAGAAAAGAAAAACATCCGCGAAACCAGTGTAAGCAGCGACTGTCCCGCGAATGTTGCCATTCACTGTCACGCGCCATCGACCACGGACAAAACCGTCCTGGAAGAGACACAGCATGTGACCCGGCTCCCGAAGCAGTACCGCGCGAAATGCGCGGATCACACTTCCGGCCTGTTCAGTTTGTACTGTATAATATGCAGTGCAAAGAGTTTTCGATACTATAACAAAATATGCGCGGAAAGTCAAGAAAAATGCTGAGAAAATTCCACATTGAAAATTCCGCTGGTTCTTTTTTCTTGCCTCAGAAAAGAAACGTGTTATAATTCTTCAGTAAAGTATCATATTCAGGACAGACAAAAAGGACAGCCT
>JAJQAA010000005.1 GCA_021204045.1 Clostridiales bacterium | reverse complement strand
AAATTTAAAGTCAAAATCTCAGTCCGTCTTTTTCCCTACCCCGTGAATAGTAACAGGAAATCATCTTAACCGATTCATTACGCGCTCGCTCGCCGGATCTTCTGTCTCGATCTCGCCAGCCACTATCAGGCTGCGCTTGGTCAACGTTGGCCCGATCAGTTCATAGACCAGCACTGAAAAAAGTATCACATTGCGCACAACTGCGCCGTCCGACAGATTTGCCGCAGTGACTGCCATTCCCAGCGCCACACCTGCCTGCGGAAGCAACGTAATCCCCAGATGATCAGTAACTTTCTTTTCACAGCCGGTCGCGCGGCAGCTGATGTAAGCACCGGAAATCTTACCGGCTGAACGTGCAAAAATGTAAATTATTCCAATCGTCAGCACCAACGGATTTTTCAGCACGGCAAGATCCAGTTCCGCACCTGAAATAATGAAAAACAGAACATTGACCGGTACTGTCCACTGGTCAACATGCCCCATCAGTTCTTCCGAGGTTTCGCAGATATTGCAAAACACTGTGCCAGTCATCATACATACCAGAAGCAAAGAAAAACAGATATGTACTCCGCCAACCACACCTTCCACCATTGATAAACCAACCATCAGAAGCACAAAGGCAACCGAAATGGAAATTCTCTTTTCTCTTGAATGAAAATATTTTTCCACCCAATTGAGAAACAATCCAGCCAGCGTGCCAAGCAAAAGTGAAAGAACAATCTCAAGCAGCGGTTCCACCACCACACTGATCAAACTGACACTTCCCTGCTCCAACGCATTTGCGACACCATAAGAAGCGGCAAACACCACCAAACCGACTGCATCGTCGATCGCTACAACCATCAGAAGCAAATGCGTCAGGAGCCCGTGAGCCTTATACTGCTTCACGACCATCAATGTCGCTGCAGGAGCGGTCGCCGCTGCAATTGCTCCCAGTGTGATCGCAGAAGAAAGCGAAATAATGTCCGGCCGAAAACAATGAAGAACACAAAGTGCCACGTCAACGACCAGTGTTGTGATCACCGCCTGAAAAATGCCAACCGTGATTGCCTGACATCCCATGCTCTTTAGCTGCATAATACGAAATTCATTTCCGATCGTGAACGCAATAAATCCCAGGGCAACCTGGGAAATAATGTTATATTGCTCTACCGTTTCCATACTTTCAAATCCAATATATGGTATATGAAACGCTCCCAGCCCATAAGGGCCAATCAGTAATCCGGTCACCAGATAGGCGGTGACAGCAGGAAAATGAAGGCGTTTTCCAAGACGCGACATCAAAAGCCCCGCCAGCAGCGCCGTCGATATGCAAATCAAAATTTCTACCATAGTTACAGCCTCTCTTTCTTCCATCGCTGTCCTTCCCCGGCACAGATATTACCAGAAAAGGCATGTATGGTTCCTTCAGTATTCATTCTTATTTTGTCTTATATTTTATAATGCCTGACAATTTCAAAATCAAGCGCAAAATAAAACAAAAATTTCATTATTTTTCGCTTTGATGTGTTTAAATATTCATTAAAAATCGATTTCAGCAATCATTTTTTCCAAAAGAACACTTCTGTTATCTACCGACATTTTTCTATATATCTGTTTGCAGATTCTTGCCAACCCCACCCGAATTGGCTATAATCAATCGCGGAGGAATTTATTATGGCTTTTGACGGAATTGTTATCGCAAATCTGACCCGTGACTTCGCAGAGCGCCTGACCGGCGGCAGGATCAGCAAGATCGCCCAGCCGGAAAAAGACGAACTGTTATTCACGATCAAAAATAAAAAAGAAACGCTGCGTTTGCTACTCTCGGCCAGCGCCAGCCTGCCGCTGGCCTACTTTACGGAGAGCAACAAGCCCGGCCCGCTCACCGCGCCAAATTTCTGCATGCTGCTGCGCAAACACATCGGCTCCGGCCGCATTGTCAGCGTCACCCAGCCGGGCCTGGAGCGCGCGATTACCTTTGAGATTGAACACCTTGACGAGCTCGGCGATCTCTGCCGCAAGCAGCTGATCATCGAACTGATGGGCAAGCACAGCAATATCATTTTCTGCAAAGAGGATGGCACGATCCTTGACAGCATCAAACACATCTCCGCCCATGTCAGCTCCGTGCGCGAGGTACTGCCCGGCCGCGCCTATTTTCTGCCGCAGACAACCGAGAAAGCCAATCCGCTCACGGTCACGGAAGATGTCTTTCTCGCGCTCATGCGTGGAACCCCTGCGCCGCTGCAGAAGGCTCTCTACCAGAAGCTCACCGGCATCAGTCCGGTCATCGCCACCGAGCTCTGTCATCTTTCGTCGCTGGATAGCGACATTCCGGCCAACGGGCATTCCGATGCGGAGCTCACACATCTCTTTCACATGTTTTCGCTGATGATGGAGGATGTGCGCTCGGGGCACTTTACCCCTACAGTCATCTATCGCGGCAGCGAACCGGTCGAATACGCGGCCGTACCTCTGACCTGCCTGTCCGGCGATAACTATACCGCAAAAACCTTTGCAGATATCAGCACGCTTCTGGAATCCTATTACGCACAGAAGGCTGTATTGACCCGCATCCGCCAGAAATCCGCCGATCTGCGGCGCATCGTACAGACCGCTCTGGAACGCAATTACAAAAAGTATGACCTGCAGCAAAAACAGCTTGCCGACACGGAAAAGCGGGAAAAATTCCGCGTTTACGGCGAGCTGCTCAACACCTATGGCTATGAGCTTTCCGGAGGCGAAAAGTCATTTACCTGCCTGAATTATTACAGTGGCGAACAAATCCGTATCCCCCTCGATTCCCAGCTCTCCGCCCAGGAAAACGCACAGAAATATTTTAACAAATACAACAAGCTCAAGCGCACCTTTGAGGCGATGTCCGGACAGACCGCCGAGACGCAGCGCGAGATCGACCATCTCGAATCGATCAGCGCCGCCCTCGACATTGCCGTCCGGGAGGAAGACCTGGTGCCAATCCGCGAGGAGCTCATGGAATACGGTTTCCTGCGCCGCCGCGCCCAGGGTCAGAAAAAACCAAAAATTACCAGCCGCCCCTATCACTACCGCTCCAGCGACGGTTTTGATATCTACGTCGGCAAAAACAATTACCAGAACGAGGAAGTCACCTTTAAACTCGCCGATGGTGGAGACTGGTGGTTCCATGCCAAGGGCATTCCCGGCTCGCACGTCATCGTCAAGAGCGGCGGCCGCGAGCTGCCGGACCGCGTCTTCGAGGAGGCCGGAGCTCTGGCCGCGTGGTATTCCAAGGGCCGCAATAATGAGAAAGTGGAGATTGATTATATTCAGCGCAAGCACGTGAAAAAAGCCGCAGGCGGCGCCCCCGGCTTTGTCATCTACCATACCAATTATTCTCTGATCGCGACGCCCGAACTGAATCTAGAAGAAATATGACGACCCCAAAGCGTTGACGGAATCATACCTTTTTGATATCATAAATAAAAATCCATTTATCAAACGGCACTAATAATAGGAGAACAATTGTGGCCACTCAATCAGTAATTCTTTATCATGGAAGTAAGGTTTTTGTAGAATATCCGGAAATTCGGACATCCAAATTCAACAGAGACTTCTATTTCGGATTTTACTGTACCCTGTATCCGGAACAGGCCAAACGATGGGCCATCAGATATACCGGAAAAGGTATCATAAATGAATATTTCTACAATCCTCATCCAAGTCTTCGAATTAAGTTATTTCCGGAAATGACAGAAGAATGGCTCGATTTCATTGTTGCCTGCAGAAATGGGAAATCACATGATTTTGACATCGTAGAAGGTCCCATGGCGAATGATACGATATTCAATTATATTCAAAATTTTATTGATGGTAAAATCAGTCGAGCCGCATTTTGGGAACTGGCCAGATTCCGTCACCCAACACATCAAATTAGCTTTCATACTGCCAGAGCACTGACTACTTTACGTTTTAGGAAAGGATATGAGGTTTCTGATGAAAAATAACAGCGACCTGTTTTATCTCTGCAGCTTAATCGAGTTCATTGGAAGAACACAAAAGCAAAAACGCGGCGATGTCGTCACAAAACTCGGTACCGAAACGTTGAACAGAATTTACAAATATGCGGATACTCTCCACTGTGAACCCATTGCGCAGACTGCAGACAATTTTATTTCTATGTGCCAGATTCCGGAAGGAAGATTTGACAATGTCGCGAATTGCCACTATGAGGTTCCGGATTACTGGACAATCGGAGAGGTCTATGAACGATTAATCGAGGATATTTCCGAAAATGATACGATTATCGACACCACCAGGCAGGTTTTCACTTCCTGGATCGATGGAGCAATTTCCAATTACAACTCAGATTTCTTCTATCAGTCGCGCGAATATATCAAAGAATGCTATCTAGCCGGAGAAGTCCTGTAAAAATCAGGACCACTCCGGTCTGTTTTCTTCAGAACCACTTTCCAGCTTGCTCATGCGGTGCAGCGCGATCCCCAGATAAACCAGCGAAATGAGATACCGCACCGTCCAGCTGTAAGGAATATAGAACGGCAGCAGACCGATAAGCAGGCTAAGCAGCACTGCCGCTGTCGTCGCGTAGACGGCCAGACGATAAACCTCGCCAAAACGCAGACGCAGGCGCACCGCTCTCGCCACACAACTGCCTCCGATGGCCACAATCACGGCGTTCAGGAAAAAACCGGCCACTGTCCATCCATACAGAAGCACAGCAACGACAACCGTGAGCACCAACAGATACGGTCCAAGAAAATCGATCAGATCCTCTTTGGTCATTGTCCCGCCCACCAGATCAGCGAAGGTAATCGTCTGGATCGTTCCGTTGCCCTTGAGCACCATGTGATCCGCGTCGGCAACCAGCGCCTCCTGGTATGGATCCAGCGTGTCCCGGATCGCTGTCCCGTCAATCTCGTAATCATCGGTATTGACATACAGATAAATCCCATTCTCATCGAAGGAAAACTCCCCGTCAACATCGAGTTTTCCATCCACGAGCGTAAAATCCGGCATCGCCTTATCGATCAGATGAACCAGGCCGCCCGTCGTCATCTGGAAGCGGACATACGGCACCACGGCAAAGACGAGAAAGCTTAACGCCGCCAGGATCAGTCCGTACAGAAAAACGCGGCGCCTGCGGTTCTTTAAATACTGCGGATAAGCGCCAAAATCACACACCGCATTCGTCATATCCGTAAATATTTCCATTTTATTTCCTCACCGGTACCGGAAAGTTTAGTTCCGGTACCGATCCATTGCAACTCTTCTGCTCCGTTACTTCTTCGGTATCAGCCTGTCCTTTCCGCCCATATACGGCTGCAGGACCTTCGGGATCAGCACGCTGCCGTCCTCCTGCAGATTGTTCTCCAGAAACGCGATCAGCATGCGCGGCGGCGCGACCACCGTATTGTTGAGGGTGTGCGCGAAATATTTGCCGTTCTCCCCATTGACACGGATGCGCAGGCGGCGCGCCTGGGCGTCCCCTAAGTTCGAGCAGGAACCGACCTCAAAATATTTCTGCTGGCGCGGCGACCAGGCCTCGACGTCACAGGATTTTACCTTCAGGTCCGCCAGGTCTCCGGAGCAACATTCCAGCGTCCGCACCGGAATGTCCATGGAACGGAACAGATCGACGGTGTTCTTCCACAGCCTGTCGTACCACATCGGGGATTCTTCCGGTTTGCAGACCACGATCATCTCCTGCTTTTCAAACTGATGGATACGGTAAACGCCCCGCTCCTCAATGCCGTGCGCTCCTTTTTCCTTGCGGAAGCACGGAGAATAGCTGGTCAACGTCTTGGGAAGCTCCGCCTCCGGAATCACCTCGTCGATAAATTTGCCGATCATCGAATGTTCGCTGGTACCAATCAGATAGAGATCTTCGCCCTCAATCTTGTACATCATCGCGTCCATCTCCGCGAAAGACATCACGCCGGTAACCACGTTGCTGCGGATCATAAACGGCGGCACGCAGTAGGTAAAGCCACGGTCGATCATGAAATCGCACGCATAGGCGATCACCGCGGAATGCAGACGGGCGATATCGCCCATCAGATAATAGAAACCGTTTCCGGCCACTCTCCCGGCAGCGTCAAGATCGATGCCGTCAAAGCGTTTCATGATATCGGTATGGTACGGAATCTCAAAATCCGGCACCTTCGGTTCGCCGAAGCGCTCCAGCTCGACATTCTCCGAGTCGTCCTTGCCGATCGGCACGCTCGGATCGATGATATTGGGGATCGTCATCATGATCTTGGTAATGCGCTCGCTAAGCTCAGCCTCCTGCTTCTCCAGCTCGGCCAGGCGCTCCGCATTGGCGGCGACCTGCGCCTTGACCGCCTCGGCTTCTTCCTTCTTTCCCTGACCCATCAGCTGACCGATCTGCTTGGACAGCTTATTGCGGGCGGCGCGGATATTATCGCCCTCCGCCTTGGCCGCGCGGTTCTTCGCGTCGAGGTCGATCACCTCATCTACCAGCGGCAGCTTTTCAAACTGGTATTTATTTTCGATATTTTTACGCACAATATCCGGATTCTCCCGGACAAATTTCAAATCTAACATGATTTCCTCCTGCTCGCCCGAGCTGCGGGCTGATCTGATATCTGCGATTGATTATACACCAAAACGGATTGAATGCAAACTTTTTTTGTTGATTTGGGCGGATTAGAGCACTTTTCGCTGCAAAGAAAAACCCCCGACCGTGATCGAGGGTTTCTAAGTTCCTGTTTGCAATAACGAAACTTACAGCTACCGGCCATAACATTTATATCCGGAAAAACAGCCCCGCCTTTTTCAGCACCGGCCGCACCGCCAGATAGACGACAACCACGACGATCGTTCCCGCCACGGCGTTGATAAAGGTGACGCCCGCGGCCCAGGTACTCATAATCTTCGCCGCGTCAGACTGTACACCGAGAACGTAGTTTTTGTAAAAGTAACCGACAATCGGATCCATGATCACATTGAAACCGAGACCGGCGATCGAGGCCAGCAGCGTCCAGCGGAACAGGTAGGCGTTGTCATGCTCCTCCGTGATATGGGCAATCCGGTGTGCCACAAAGCCGGAAATCAGGCCGATGCACAGCTTCAGCACGAAGGTCTTGGGTGCGCTGGTGATGTACACCGGATCGATCAGGTCGGCAATCGTCATCCCCAGAGAACCGGCCAGACCGCCGTAGACACCGCCAAGCAGCAGGGCCGCCAGCACACAGAACGCATTGCCGATGTGCAGCGCCACGTAATCGCCGCCAAAGGTCGGAATCGGAATCTTCAAATAGGTAAAGGCCACATAGCAGAGCGCAGCCATCAGACCGGTCAGCACCAGCTTATATACTTTGTCATTTCTTCTGTCATTCATTTCAATCTCTCCCGTCTGTCATTGGTTTATCACCGCAGCGCAAAACTCAGGTTTAAAAGTCGGCACCGCTTTGATTTCCCAAATCATAGCATAGTAGTGGATTGAAAGAAATATCCAGATTCGCATTATTTAATCAGGCCAGTTTATCCTGGCCCAGTCAAAATTTCTGTCGATATTCAATTTCATGTCCGGACACATTCACGTCCAGACACCATCCGGTCAGTCGTGGCTCTCGACGCAGACCAGCACCCCGGAATCAAACGTGAGCACCGCGGCATCTTCCGCGAGCTCATTGCTGATACAGAGACCGGCCTCCTCGCCGCGGCGGATCGTCCTGTCCACCAGCGGATAACGGAAGCCCTTCAACGAGATCCCGCCAACCTCCTCCGTATAGGGAAGAAACGAAATGTATTTGCCCCAGACTTCGCCGCGGCGGAAGGTCTTCCCCTCATCCAGCAGATAAATGCGGTTGCGGCGGTCGACCAGGCTCGCTTTCACGCCGCTCTGCAGGCACGCGTAGAGCGTGTGGATATTGGCGAGCATATGGTCGGCGCGGCCACCCAAGGCGCCCAGGAAGATAATCTCACTACAGCCCAGCGTCAGCGCCAGGCTGCGCGCCAGCTCTGTGTCCGTCTCATTTTTTTCCGGCCTGTGCCGCTCCCAGACAATATAAGGATAACGCCGATAACGCTCCGTCACCGTCTCATCGACCGTATCAAAATCACCGACGATGTAATCCGGCACCCGCCCCAGAGCATCAAGATAAGCCAGACCGCCGTCAACCGCGATGATCTTATCGATTTTCGTCTTTTCCAGAAACCCGGCGGCAAAATCCAGCTCCAGGCTGCCGCCGCTCACAATCAGGCAGGTTTTCATCGCTCCCGCTCCTTCAGAATCTCCAGGAAACGCCGGGTGTTCGCAGCCGCGTCGCCGCCAAACACCGCGGAACCGGCGACGATCACATTCGCACCCGCGTCCAGCACCGAAGCCACATTATCCAGATTCACGCCGCCGTCAACCTCGATATCAACGGCAAGGCCGCGCGCATCGATCATCTTCCGCAGACGGCGTACCTTTTCCAGCGTATAGGGAATCAGCTTCTGGCCGCCAAAGCCCGGATTCACCGACATAATCAGCACCATATCAAGCTGCGGCAGAATATCCGTCAATACCTCCACCGGCGTCGCCGGATTCAGGGCCACAGCCGCTTTCATGCCCAGCTCACGAATCCGGCCCACCGTATGATCAAGGTGAAGACAGGCTTCCTGATGCACGCACAGAATATCCGCCCCGGCCGCCTTTATTTCCTTTACAAAACGCACCGGCTCCCGGACCATCATGTGTACGTCAAACACCGCGTCCGTGCAGGCGCGCAGACTGCCAATCACCGGTATGCCAAACGAAAGATTCGGAACAAATTCCCCGTCCATCACATCCATGTGAATATAAGCGGCCCCGGCGTCCGCCACCGTCCGCACATCCTCGCCCAGCCGCGAAAAATCCGCCGAGAGAATCGACGGTGCAATAATATTCATCTCAATATCTCCTTTTTCCCTTCAGTTCCTGATAAAGCAGCCGGTAATTCTCATAGCGGCTCCCGGCGATACGGCCGTCCGCCACCGCGGCCTTGACGCCGCAGACCGGTTCACCGATATGCACACAGTCCGCGCCGAAACGGCACCCCGCCTCCTCGCGCGCAAATTCCGGAAAATAGTATTTTAATGTCTCTGCTTCGAGTTCCTCCAGATACATCGAGGAGAAACCCGGCGTATCCATCAGATACGTGTCATCCTCCACGCAAAACAGCTCCGCGTGCCGCGTCGTATGGCGTCCCCGCTGAATCTTCTCGCTCACGCCGCCGGTCTCCATACCTGCCTGCGGCTGAATGAGGTTTGTCAGAGACGACTTGCCCACTCCCGATGGCCCTGCGAGAATCGTTGTTTTGCCGCGCAGGAAAGTCCGGATCGCATCGATACCCACATTTTCCCGGACGCTGGTCTGATAGACCGGATAGCCCGCCCCCTCGTAGATCGCACAGTAATCGACCTGCCGCTCCTTTCCCGTCAGATCCGCCTTGTTAAAGCAGATAGCCGCCGGGATACCGCGCACTTCCATCATCACCAGGAAACGGTCAAGCAGGTTAAGATTGGGCTGCGGGCTTGCTTCCGCAAACACCACCAGCGCCTGGTCAATGTTCGCGGAGGCCGGGCGGATGAGGGCATTGCGGCGGGGCAGAACCTCATCGATACTGCCCTCACCCGCCGCCTCATCGAGTACCGCAAACTCCACGTCATCCCCTACTACCGGTTTGATTCCTTTTTTTTCGGAAAATGCCTCTGGCCTTACAGGCATACACGCGGTCTTTCCGGTTATGCACATAGTAAAAGCCGCCGACTCCTCTGATAATTTTTCCAGTCATAAGCCCCCGTATCAGTCCATCGCGAAAAACGTCAGCTGGTACGTTTTTAACACCGCGCCGCTTTTCACGTCCACTACCTCGACCTCGCCTTCGTCCGTGCCATTCATGCTCTCGATACTGGTATAGCTGATCGGCAGCAGCACATCGCCGACAATCGTCCGGGTAGACATCAGTTCTTTATAAATATCACTGCCGTCACTGTCCTTCTGGTGCAGCCGCACCATGACCGTAAAGGTCGAGGACTTGGCTCCCGGACCAATCAGGTTGCTGAAATCATACACGTCATTGATCGAAGCCACATAACGCTGCGTCGTTGTCGTTGCTGGGCCGCTGCTGACCACATAGCTGACCTGCCCGCCCGGCTCAATCATACCATTTTCCCCTCCGGACTGGCTGATGATAACACCCACTTCCACCGTATCGCTCGCCTCGGTCGCTGTATCGCCCGGCGTAAGTCCGGCCTCAGCCAGCATCGCGATCGCTTCCTCCTCGGTCTGCCCGACGATCACCGGGACGGCCACCAGATCCACATGCGGCCCGGTGCTGACATACAAAGTAACGGTATCGCCCTCGACCGCCAGCTCCGGCTCATAACGGATCACCTGGCCGGAAGCCACCGTGTCACTCTCTTCCTCCACGATGGCAACTGTCAGCTGCTTATTTTCCAGAAGCAGCTGGGCGTCCGTCGCTTCCATCTCTCCGATGCCGAGCGCTGAAAGATCAATCTTGTCCGTACCATTGCTGATCACGACATTGACGCTCGACCAACGGGACACAATTTCCCCGGCTTCCGGATCCTGCTCGGCCACCATTCCTTTTTCAATATCGTCATAGAACGCGTAGCTGCGCTTCATATTCAGATTGGATTCTTTCAGTTTTGCCTCGGCCAGATCTTCCGAGAGATCGACGACGTCCGGCATATATACCTCTGTATCGGCCAGTGTTTCCGTATCAACGCCGTTCTCCGTCTCCTGAGAAGCATGGCTGCCAAACAGACCGGAACTGGACTGAAACAGCCCGCTCAGATGCGAAACCACAACAAACAGCACGATAACGATGATCACTGCCGCGACGATGCCGACAACTGCCAGAAGACGCTCCAGCTGTACGTTTGCCCCGTCGTCTTCCTCCCGGTGAAACCGCCGTTCGGCTTCCGTCATTCTGCGCCGCGCAGGCCGCCGGGCCGGCATCACATCCACAACCGGTTCCTGAGATCCGGCGTGCTCTTCATCCCGGGTAGCTTCCTTGATCTGCGCCAGTTCCCGGCCGCTGAGCGGTACCGTCGCTCCTTCTGTAATATCTACCGGTACCGCAGGAACTGTCCTCGCGTAATCCGCCATCCCCCGGACATATTCTTCCTCCGGCTCTGCAAGAATGCGGCGCAAATCGGCAATCACTTCCATCGCGCTCGCGTAGCGGCGATCCGGTTTTTTCTCCGTACATTTGAGAATGATCCGCTCGAGGCTGATGGGGATCTCCGGATTGTAAACGCTCGGCGGCACAATCGCGTCTTCCAGATGCGCGAGCGCGATCGCCACCGTCGTCTCGCCCTGGAACGGCACTCGGCCGGTCACCATCTCATACATCGTGATACCCAGCGAATAAATATCGCTGCGCTCGTCGCTGAACCCGCCCCGCGCCTGCTCCGGTGAGATATAGTGGACAGACCCCATGGCCGCGGAGCTCATCGTCTGCGCCGAAACCGCGCGCGCGATGCCAAAGTCCGCCACCTTTACCTTGCCGTCCTTCGAGATAATCATATTTTGCGGTTTTATGTCGCGGTGAATAATGTGCTGCTCATGTGCCGCCGCGATCCCCTGGGCGACCTGAATCGCGATACCGATGCTTTCTTTGATCTCCAGATAACCCTTGCTGGCGATATAGGTCTTCAGCGTAATGCCCTCAATCAGCTCCATCACGATATAATGAAGACTGCCCTCATCAACGACGTCATAAACGCTGACGATATTGGGATGCGCCAGACCTGCGGCCGCCTGAGCCTCCATCTTGAATTTGCTGACAAAATTGCTGTCACTGCTGAATTCTTCCTTCAATACCTTGATCGCGACAAGCCGGTTCAGCTTATGGCACTTTGCCTTATAAACCGTGGACATGCCGCCGGAACCGATCTGGTCGATAATCTCATAGCGATCCTGCAGATATACTCCCGGTCTGAGCGTCATAAGGCAGCACCGCCTTCCTGCGGTTCGATCACGATCACGGAAATGTTGTCCCGGCCGCCGCCGCGGTTGGCCGCTTCCACAAGAGCCACTGCCCGTTTTTCACAGGACTCCTCCGTGCGGATAATGTATTCCATCTCAAATTCGTCGATCATGTTGCTGAGGCCGTCGGAACACATCAGGATGCTGTCCTTCGGACGCAGCTTGACCGCGAACAGATCCGGATCGACTGTCCCCGACGCGCCCATGGCCCGGGTAATAATATTCTTGTTTTCCATGTAATCTTTACTGCCGCGCCGCATCCGGCCGAGCGCCACCAGTTCCTCGACATAAGAATGGTCGTGCGTGATCTGCGAGAGCTCATCCCGCAGCAGGTAAAGCCGGCTATCGCCGATATTGGCGACATAGAGCACCGACCCCTTCACGGTCGCCAGCACCAGCGTGCTGCCGGTGCCGCTCAGCTCCGGGCGGCGGCCCGCCTCCTCAAACAGCTCCCGGTTGACCCGGCGGATCCCCTCCTTGAGAATGCCATGCACATCCATGCCCGGAAACGCCTGGCCAAAAAACTCCCGCAGACGCTCCACGACAAAATGGGACGCAAAATCTCCCGCGTTCTGGCCGCCCATGCCATCCGCGAGAATAAAAAGGTTGTCAAGCGAGCCGACCGGTTCGGTCGTACAGTATATGTAATCCTGGTTTACGCTGCGTTTTTTTCCGATGTCCGTCAACGCGTAGGCTTCCATTCCCCGTCACTCTCCTTCCTTCTGCCTCTCTTCCCGCAGGAAACTCCGGCGGAGCTGCCCGCAGGCGCCGTTGATATCCCGGCCCATCTCTCTCCTCACCGTAGCCGGAATCCCGCTTCGTTCCAGCTGATTTTTGAATGCCTGGATGGATCTCTGATCCGATTGCACATAGTCGCGCTCCCGGATCGGATTAACCGGGATCAGGTTTGCATGTCCGTGCGCGCCGGAAAGCAGCCCGGCCAGTGCCCTGGCTGTGCGCACATCGTCATTGACCCCGCGCACCAGACTGTACTCATAGGTGACCCGCCGCCCGGTAAGCGCAAAATAGTCGCGGCAGGCCGCCATCACATCCTCCAGGGCGTAGCGGTTCGCGATCGGCATCAGCTGCCGCCGCGTCTCATCATCCGGCGCGTGCAGGGAAAGGGCCAGCGTGATCTGCAGCTTTTCCTCCGCCAGACGGCGGATGCCGGGCACAATACCGCAGGTAGAAACCGTGACGGCCCGCTGGCTGATGTTCAGTCCCTCCGGCGCGCCAAGCAGTTTTATAAAACGCAGCAGATTATCATAATTGTCCAGCGGTTCGCCGCTGCCCATGACCACGACATTCGAGACCCGCTCGCCGGTCAGCGCCTGGATGCGGTAGACCTGATCGAGCATCTCGGCGGCCGTCAGGTTCCGCTCCAGGCCATCCAGCGTCGAGGCGCAGAAGCGACAGCCCATGCGGCAGCCGACCTGTGAGGAAATGCAGACGGAATTGCCATGGTGATAGCGCATCCATACGCTTTCGATCACATTGCCGTCCGCCAGCCGGAACAGATATTTGCGCGTACCGTCGATCTGCGATATCCGCACGTCGACCGCTTCCAGAGCGGTAAGTGAAAAATGATCCGCAAGCGTTTCGCGCAGCTTCTGCAGCAGATTGCTCATCTGCCCGTAATCCGTAATCAGCTTCTGATGCAGCCATTGATAAACCTGCCGGGCCCGGAACGGCTTTTCCCCCAGCGCCGTCACTTCCATCTCCAGCTCCGGCAGCGCCAGCCCCCGGATATCCGTCTTTTCCATACTGATCTCCCCATCCGCGTTCTTTCCGGCCCGCGGATTATATCAAAAACCTTTTTGTAAATCGTAATCATCCGTCTCCGCGAAACGCGGGTCACTTATCCCGCTCAAAAACCGAGATAAAGAACCCATCGCAGGGATAACGCCCCGGAAACAGCTGCACATAGCCGTCTTTCAGACTGTCCTCCCGGATCATCTCTCCCAACCGTCCGCGGATATCCACCGACCGGAAAGGCTGCGTCTTCAGGAACCAGGCGCGCTGCTCCTCATTTTCTTCCGTACTGATCGTGCAGGTCGAGTAGACCAGACGACCGCCCGGCCGTACATAACGGGCCGCCACCGTGAGGATTTCGCGCTGCAGCGCGGCAAGTTCCTTTATTCGCTCCGGCGACGCCTGATATTTGATCTCCGGCTTACGCCCGATCACGCCAAGCCCCGAACAGGGCAGATCCGCAATCACCAGATCCGCGCCTTCCTGCCACGATTCGTCAAAAATCCGCGCGTCCCAGACCTGCGTGTGCACGTTTGTAAACCCGGTCCGCGCAAGATTATCCTCAACCAGAGCAAGCTTTTCCTCCGTCAGGTCGCGCACGGTCACCTCGCCGCGGCCATCCAGCAGATCGGCAATCTGAAGGCTCTTGCCGCCCGGCGCGCCGCACACATCCAGTACGCGCTCACCCGGCTGCGGCGCCGCCGCCAGAGCCACCAGCGCTCCCCCCGCATCCTGCACCTGAATCCAGCCATTCGCAAACGCCTCCAGGCTTTCGAGATAATCGTAATGCTCCAGCGTCAGCAGACCGCCCCCAAAGCAGCTTTTCTCCACACGCACGCCCTGGGCGCACAGGCTTTCGATGATCGTCTCTTCCTCCGCAAGCGTACGATTGCAGCGCACAGTCGTCGGCACGGGGCGCAGAAACGCTTCCAGCATCGCCTCGACGGTCGCGTCATCATAGCTGTCTCGCCAGCGGTCAATTAACCACTGCGGCATGGAATAGCGCCGCTCCCAGTCCGCAAACACAAACTGTTCTTTCTGTCTGGCGATTGAGCGGAGCACTCCATTTACATAACCTTTCAGGTTCTGGAAACGGCGGCTCGCGGCCAGCTTTACCGCCTCGTTACAGACCGCGCTGTCGGGGATGCGGTCCATCCACAACAGCTGGTAAACCGACATGCGCAGAATCGTGCGGATCACCGGTTTCATTTTCTTCACCGGCACCGACGAACACTGCTTAAGCACCGCATCGATCGTCAGCCGGTACTCGATCGTACCCTCCGCGACACGGGTAATCAGGGCACGATCCTGCTTTTCCAGATACTGGTATTTGTCCAGAGCCTGACGCAGCACGCGATGACTCTGCGCTCCCCGCTCCAGCACCTCCAGCAGAATATCCAGTATAATCTCCCGGCTCTGCGTCGCCCTAATCACGTCTCCTGCGTCCTCCAAACAGAATGACCAGCCGCAGCAGCTGCAGGATCGAAGCCGCCGCCGCTGCCACATAGGTCCAGGCCGCGGCGCTTAAAACCTTGCGCGTCTGCCCGACCTCCTGAGATCCCAGGATGCCGGTCTCGCCGAGCAGCCGCAGCGCCCGCGATGAAGCGTCAAACTCCACCGGCAACGTGATCAGCTGGAACAGCACCGCCAGCGTAAACATCCAGATTCCGACCTCGATAAACGGCGTCAGGCCGATCAGAATCCCGAGAATGATCAGCGGCCAGGCCAGCTTGCTGCCGAAATTGGCCACCGGCACAAACGCGGAACGGATCCGCAACGGCACATAACCCACGTTGTCCTGAATCGCGTGACCGCACTCATGCGCCGCCACCCCGACCGCCGCCACCGATGTCTGTCCGTAAACCGCCTCGGAAAGCCGCACGGTCTTCGTGCGTGGGTCATAATGGTCCGTGAGCTGTCCCTGGACACTCTGCACCGTCACATCATAGATTCCCTGGGAACGCAGAATGCGCGTCGCTGTCTCGGCCCCGGTCAGCCCCGTCATGCTGCGCACGCGCGAATATTTCTGAAACGTGCTGTTGACGCGGGAAGACGCCCACATCGTCAGCAACGCCCCGATCAGAACCAGAATGTAAGTCGGATCCAGTCCGAAACCATAATATCCATATCCGCCATAGTACATAAGCTACTCCTTTCCCAGTACCGTCCCCGGCGCGATCGCAAAGCCACGCAGGAACGCGGCCGTATCCATCCGCTTTTTTCCTTCCAGCTGCAGCGTGCGCACACGCAGGACGCCGTCTCCGGTCTGAATGCGCAGGACGTCCCCCGCCGCTGTAAGCACGGTGCCCGGCTCAGAAAACTCCGGACACTCTGGCTGCCCCGGCTGATCCGCTCTTTTTTCCACATCCGCGTCCCACAGTTTGAGCAGCTTTCCGCCGCAGTGCGTATAGGCGCTCGGCCAGGGATTGAGTCCCCGGATCAGGCGTTCGATCTCCACTGCGCTGCGCCCCCAGTCAATCTCGCCCAGCTCCTTGGATATCTTGCTCACATAGGTGGCCTGCCCATCGTCCTGCGGCGTGCGCACCAGCGTCCCGGCTTCAAGCCTGTCGATCGTCGAGAGGATCAGTTCCCCGCCCAGAAAGCTTAATTTGTCAAACAGACTGCCGCCCGTCTCCTTCTCATCGATCGGCACCACCCGCGTCTCCAACATGTCGCCGGTGTCCATCCCGGCGTCCATCATCATCGTGGTGACGCCGGTCTCTTTATCGCCGTTGATCACCGCCCACTGGATCGGAGCCGCGCCGCGGTAGCGCGGCAGCAGAGATGCGTGGATATTGATACAGCCAAACCGCGGCACATCGAGCAGCTCCTGCGGGAGAATCTGCCCATAAGCGATCACCACCATCAGATCCGGTGCCAGCGCACGCATCTTCTCAATAAATTCCCCATCCCGGGCGCGCGCCGGCTGATAAACTGCCGTCCCCCGCGCCAGGGCCGTCTCCTTGACGGGAGACATCTGAATCTCTTTCCCGCGGCCCTTTGGCCTGTCCGGCTGCGTCACCACGGCCACCACCTCATGCCGCGAGTCCAAAAGGCTTTCCAGCACGGGCACCGAGAAATCCGGCGTTCCCATAAATACAATCCTCATCGCTGCCTCCGATCCATCGCCCGGTATCCTTACTCTTCCGCTTCTTCTGTCGCTTCCGCATTCACATCGCGCAGCTCGCCCTCGACCAGCTCAACATAGAGATGGCCATGAAGATGCGCGCACTCATGGCAGATCGCACGGGCCAGAAGCTCCTCACCCTCCAGCTCGAACTGCTCCATATTTTCATCGTAAGCGCGCACGATGACATGATTCGGACGCGTGACCATACCGTTCTTTCCTGGGACGCTCAAGCATCCTTCCAGAGCCGTCTGGCTGCCGCTCTCCTCGATGATCTCCGGGTTGATCAGCACATACTGGTTGCCGTCGTCAATGTCGATTGTCACGATCTGTCTTAAAACTCCCACCTGCGGGCCTGCCAGCCCGACGCCGTTTGCCTCGTACATCGTGTCAAACATATCGTCGATCAGCTCACGGATCCGCGACGTCATCTCGCGTACCGGCTTGCATTCCTTTGTGAGGATCTCATCCCCGATTGTCCTTATCTGTCTGATTGCCATCTGTCTTCCATACCTTTCCCGTCTGTCTCAGCTAAAATCATACTGAATCGCCAGTTTTCTGCAGTCCTCTGTCTCATCCCAGCGATCCTGGACATATTTTTGGATTCTTATTAGTATATCATAGTTTTCCTGCTTCAAATATAAAATTTTTCTATAAATATCTTTAATTTTGTAAACCGGAGCCGGAACCGGGCCGATCATCGTTACCCTATCGCCAAAACGTCGTTCCACGGCCGCGGCGATCTCGCCGATCATATGCGCTGTCAGTTCCTCATCCTCCCCGGACACCAGCAAAGCCATCATATGAGAAAACGGCGGATAATGCATCAGACGCCGGTAAGCGCTCTCCTGACGGTAAAATTCCTCATAATCCTGGGCCGCGGCCGTACGGATACTGTAATGGCGCGGCGCGTAGGTCTGAATCAGCGCCGTCCCCGGCCGCTTTCCCCGGCCGGCACGTCCGGAGGCCTGCACCAGCAGTTCAAACGTATGCTCAGCACTGCGGTAATCCGGCGCATACAATGAAACGTCCGCGGCGAGAATCCCAACCAGCGTCACTCCCGGGAAATCATGTCCCTTAACAATCATCTGCGTGCCGATCAGGATATCGGCCTTCCCGGCTGCGAACGAAGAAAGGATCGCCTCATGCCCGCCCTTGCGTCTTGTCGTATCAGAATCCATGCGCAAAATGCGCGCGTCCGGGAACATCTTCCCGGCCAGCCGCTCGATCTGCTGGGTGCCGATACCAAACCCCGCAAGGTAAGAAGATCCGCAGGATGGGCAGATCTTCGGCATCGGACGCGTGTAACCACAATAATGGCAGATCAGGCGTCCCGAATCGTGAAGCGTGAGCGACACATCGCAGTGCGGACAGCGGATCGCCTCGCCGCAGCCGCGGCAGGAAACAAAATTGGCATAGCCGCGCCGGTTCATAAAGAGCATTGCCTGCTCTCCCCGCAAAAGGCAGCCGGTAATCAGCTCCTGCAGACGGCGGCTGAAGATGGATTTGTTGCCCTCAGCCAGCTCCCGGCGCAAATCGATCACCTCGGTGCGGGCAAGCTGACCGCCGCCCGCGCGTCTCTCCAGCTTAAACAGGCGGAAGATCCCGGCTTTCGCCTGGGAATAGGCTTCAAGGGAGGGCGTCGCAGAACCCATGACGACCATCGCGCCATGCATCCGCGCCAGCTCCAGCGCCACTTCGCGCGCGTGATAGCGGGGGCTGGTCTCACTCTTATACGCGCCCTCGTGTTCCTCGTCCATCACGATCAGACCCAGCCTGGAAAACGGCGTAAACAGGGCAGATCGCGCACCGATCATAATGCTGGTCTCACCGCGGCGTGCCCGCGCAAACTGCTCATAACGCTCTCCCGCCGAGAGGCGGGAATGCATGACGCAGATCTCCTCGCCAAAACGGGCGTAAAAACGCCGCACTGTCTGCCAGGTCAGGGCGATCTCCGGGATCAACACAATCGCCTGGCGTCCCTGGCGCAGCACATAATCGATCATCTCCATGTAGACTTCCGTCTTGCCGCTCCCGGTAACACCGTGGATCAGATAGGGTCTGCGGTCCGCCGACTCATAATCGACGCAAAAAGAATCCACAATCCGCCGCTGTTCCTCGCTCAGGCATACCTGCCCGGCTAAAAACTCCTCCCCGGCCAGTTCCTCCCAGAGATTTGTGCGGCGGGCCCGTACCTGACGCTTTACCGGCAACACCGTCTTCAACGCCTGATTCATCGTCGAACCATAGCGCTCTTTCATCCACCAGGCGAGCCGGATCAGATTCTCATCCGCAGTAACGCCCTTTTCCACCAGGCTGTCAATCTCTTTGAGCTTCGATTCATCGTACTCCGCCTTGTCCGTGATATCCACAACCCAGGCCTTGCGCGGACGTTTGCCTGCCCCAAAAGGAACTAAGACCAGAGATCCGACCCGGATCTGCGGGAGCAAATGCTCCGGGATCCGGTACTGGAACATCCGGTCTACGTTTTCATGCGAAATATCAATAATAACGCTGGCATATCGCAGCATAATCCATCCTCTTATCTGTCCCGCAGCGCGGACACCACCGCACCAAGCCTCATGCTGTTGGAGCCCTTGACCAGGACGCAGTCGCCCGGACGCAGAAGTTCTTTTAAATCGGTACTCAGCGCCTCCTGGCTTCCCGCATCGTAATGAATCCGGGAAAAGACCGCGCCGTTTTCCGCCGCGCCATCAGCGATCTCCTTTGCCAGACTGCCCATTGTCAGCAGGCAGTCCAGATCCTGGCCCGCCAGCCAGCTGCCGATCTCCCGGTGGTAGCGGGGCGCCTCCGCTCCCAGCTCCTTCATATCGGCCAGGACGGCAATGCGGTGCTTCGCCCGCACCATGGAAAACAGCACCTCTAAAGACGCCCGCATCGAAGCGGGGCTGGCGTTATAGCTGTCGTCAATGATCGTCACGCCGTCACACTCAAATGTCTGCTGGCGTCCGGCAAAGCCCTTAAACGCTTCCAGTCTCTGCACCGCCCGGTAAAGATCGACGCCATAGTGATCCGCCACCGCCAGAGCCGCCAGCGCGTTTCCCACATGATGACGCCCCATAATCCCCAGCCGTACCGGCACCCGGCAGCCACCGCAGACAGCCACAAAGCTGGCGCAGCCGTCCACAAAATGAATCACCTCCGCGCGGCAATCGCAGTCCGCGCCGGTGCCATAGCGATACGTCCGGCAGCCCTCCTTGGCCGAAACATGAGCCAGCAGCTCGTCATCGCCGTTTACAAACAGCGTCCCGCCCGGCTTCAATCCATCCTGAATATGCAGCTTTTCCCGCAGGATGTTTTCCCGAGAGCCGAGTTGCTCGATATGCGCCAGGCCGATATTGGTGATTACCGCTGCGTCGACACGCGCAATCTGCGCGATCACCGTCATCTCGCCTGGAAGGCTCATCCCTAGTTCCAGCACGCCGATCTCGTCAGCCGACGTGATCTCGGAGATTGTGAGCGGCACGCCCACCTGGCTGTTGGAATTGCCCGGCGTCTTATAGACACGGTAACCGGCAGAGAGCGCCGCAGCGATCATCTCACGCGTCGTCGTCTTGCCCACGCTGCCCGTGACGCCCACCAGCGGCAACATCAGCCGCTCCCGGTAATAGGAGCCGATCGCCTGCAGCGCCCGCCTCGTGTCCTCAACGGCAATCCACGCGGGCGTATACGTTGCTGATACACCCGCTGCCGGTACATCTGCTGCTACATCCGCTGCAGGTGCATACGTTGCCGCCGTATCTCCATCCGCCGCCTCCTGCTCTGGCTGTATGTCTCCCTCTTCATGCTCGCTCGTGAGCGTACATACTGCTCCCGCCGCGAACGCCTGGCGTATAAAACGATGCGCGTCTGTCTTTTCCCCGATCAGCGGTACAAACAGGTCATTTCCCCGCATCACGCGTGAATCGATACTGATATGTAAAACCGGAAGCTCCCCGTCGCCGCGCAGCAGCCGCCCGCCGGTCGCTTTTACAATATCCGATACGGTCATATGCTCCATCTTAACTGCTCTGCTCCTGTTTTTCTGCTCCTGTACCTGATGATATTTTTAAAATCGATGCCAATCAATTTTCCTCCAGCTCCGCGACGACCTCCTCGACCACCGCCCGGTCCAGGAACGGATAACGCACGCCCTCGATCTCCTGATAGTCCTCGTGACCTTTTCCGATGATCGCGATCATGTCGCCCGGTTCGGCATTGCGGATACTGTAGGCGATCGCCTCGCGCCGGTCGGCGATCTCGATAAAGCGGCCTCCGGTCTTCTCAATGCTGCCGCGGATGTCGGCCATAATATCCTCGACTTTCTCCCAGCGGGAATTGTCCGCCGTTATGATCGAGAAATCGGCCATCCGTCCCGCAATCTCCCCCATCGTGTAACGGCGGTCCTTCGAGCGATTGCCCCCGCAGCCGAACACGCAGACCAGACGTCGCGGCTGATAATCGCGCAGCGTCGTAAGCAGGCTCTCCATGCTCACCGCGTTGTGCGCGTAATCGACAATCACGCAGCACTTTTTGGACGTATATACGATCTCCATGCGCCCATCGATACGGATATACTCCAGCGCGTGGCGCACCGCCACCTCCGGCACGCCTGCCCGCAAGCAGACCGCCGCGGCCGCCAGGGCGTTGTAAACATTAAAACGTCCGGGAATACTCACCCGCACCGGCACGTCATGCGCGCCGCGGATCGCAAATTCCACACCGACAAAATCTGCTTCCGAGACAAAATGAATGTTTTCCGCACGAAAGCGCGCCTCATGCTCCAGAGCATAGCTCTCCCACGGGCAGGGAATATCGCGGACAACCGCGTCGATATGCGCATCGTCGGCATTGACCAACGCCAGGCCGCTTTGAGCGAAAATCCGCTTTTTACAGTCAAGATATTCTTCAAAATCCGCGTGTTCATCCGGACCGATATGATCCGGCGAAATATTGGTAAACAGCGCGTAATCATAGAAAATCCCGTCCACGCGGAAAAGCTTGAGCGCCTGGGAGGAGACCTCCATCACGCAGGCCGCGCAGCCGGCTTCCAGCATCCTGGCAAACCAGCGGTGCAGATCGTACGACTCCGGCGTCGTGTTCATCGTCGGATAATGCTCCTCGCCGATCGTGACACCGTTGGTGCCGATCGTCCCGGTCTTCCTGCCTGCGGCCTCCAAAATGGCACGGATCATATGCGTCGTCGTCGTCTTGCCCTTGGTCCCGGTGATACCAAACATCTTCAGCTTTCGCGCCGGATAGCCGAAACGGGCCGCCGACAACCGCGCCAGGGCCTGCCGCCCGTTCTCTACCAGCAGCACGGTTATATCCTGCGGCGCCTCCACGGGCCGCTCGACGACAACCACGCGCACACCGGCCTCCAGTACCTGCGGAATGAATGAATGGGAATCCGTCTTCGTGCCGCAGATCGCGACAAAGACCGCGCCGGGCACCGCCTTGCGCGAATCGTACACGACCTCGTCCACTTCCTCATCCAGGTTCCCCTGCAAAAGCGTAACATCAAGCTCTGTGAGCCAATCTCTGATTTTCATGTTGTTTCCTCTTTCAGAAGAGTCCTGTGATCCGGCCGTCGTCGTCTACATCGATAACGTAAGCGGCCGGTGACTTCGGCAGGCCGGGCATCGTCATGATCGCTCCGGTCAACACTACCACGAATCCGGCTCCGGCGGAAACGTAAGCATCGCGCACCTGCAACGTAAAGCCGCTCGGGCGCCCCAGTTTTCCCGGATCATCGGAGAGCGAATACTGTGTTTTCGCCATACATACCGGCAAATTGCCGTAACCAAGCTCCGTGATCCGTTTCAGCGCCTTCTCGGCCGCCGGAGCGTAACTGACGCCGTCCGCGCCATAGATTTCCGTCGCCACAGTGGCGATTTTTTCCGTCAGGCTTAGCTGCGACGTATAAATCGGATGGTAATGAGACGGCTTGTGCTCCAGCGTATCCAGCACTTTCTCCGCCAGCTGCTCGCCACCGGCTCCGCCTTCCGCCCACACGTTAGAGAGCGCAAATTCACAGCCGCGCGCGGTACAGAAATCGCGCAGCCACGCGTATTCCGCTTCCGTATCGCTCGTGAACGCGTTGAGCGTCACCACAACCGGCACACCGTATTTCTGCAGGTTCTCGATGTGTTTTTCCAGGTTAACGCTGCCGCGCGCAAGCGCTTCGAGATTTTCCGCACCGAGATCGGCTTTGGCCACACCGCCATTATATTTAAGTGCTCGGATCGTCGCCACCAGCACCACCGCGTCCGGCTTTAAACCGGCCATCGGACATTTGATATCGAGGAATTTCTCCGCGCCGAGATCGGCGCCAAAGCCTGCCTCCGTCACGACGATATCCGCCAGCTTCAGAGCTGTCCGCGTAGCGCGGACACTGTTGCAGCCATGTGCGATGTTCGCGAACGGCCCGCCATGCACGACCGCCCCCGTGTGCTCCAGAGTCTGGATCAGGTTCGGTTTCATCGCGTCCTTAAGCAGAGCCGCCATCGCGCCCACTGCCTTTAAATCCGCCGCCGTCACCGGTTCGCCCCGGAAATTGTAGGCGACAATGATTCGTCCCAGGCGTTTTTTCAGGTCTTTCATATCCTCCGCCAGACAAAGAATCGCCATGATCTCCGAAGCGACCGTAATCACAAAATGATCCTCGCGCGGCACGCCGTCCGCCTTCGCGCCGAGACCGACGACAATGTTGCGCAGCGCGCGGTCGTTCATATCCATGCAGCGTTTCCACAGAATCTGCCGTGTGTCAATCTGCAGCTCATTGCCGTGCTGAATATGGTTGTCAAGCAACGCGGCCAGCAGATTGTTCGCGGAAGTAACCGCGTGAAAATCGCCGGTAAAATGCAGGTTCAGATCCTCCATCGGCACGACCTGGGCATAACCGCCCCCCGCGGCGCCTCCCTTGATGCCGAAACACGGTCCCAGCGATGGCTCCCGCAGCGCGAGAATCGCTTTCTTTCCCAGACGTGTCAGAGCGTCCGCAAGTCCGATGCTGGTCGTCGTCTTGCCCTCGCCGGCCGGCGTCGGGTTGATCGCCGTCACCAGGACGAGCTTTCCGTCCTTTCCGGAAGCCAGACGACTTACCAGTTCATCGGAAAGCTTCGCTTTGTACTTTCCATACAGTTCCAGCTCATCCTCCGCAATCCCATAGCGCTCCGCAACCATTCGTATCGGCTGCATCGTAACTTCCTGAGCAATCTGAATATCTGTTTTCATTTGCGTCTTCCTCCGGTTATGTATTTTAATTTTCTTTTTGCAGCATTTCCTCAAATTCCGCCATCGTCATGAGAATTTTCCGCGGCTTGGTACCTTCCTCCTCACCGACAACCCCGGCGTCCGCCAGCTGATCCATGATCCGCGCGGCGCGGTTGAAGCCAACCTTAAACATGCGCTGCAGCATACCAATCGAGGCTTTCTCCTTCTCGATGATAAAACGGCCAGCCTGCTCAAAATATTCATCCCTGCCTGAATTGCCGCCGGACGCGGCCGGAGCCGGAATGCTGTTCATCTGTTTTTCCACTTCCGGGCTGTAATCGGCCGTCAGACCCTGTTCCGTGAGAAAATCAACGACCTTCTGCACCTCCTGGTCAGACACCAATGCGCCCTGAACCCGTTTCGGTTTCGGATAACCAGCCGGGTAAAACAGCATGTCACCCTTGCCGAGCAGCTTCTCCGCGCCATTCATATCGATAATCGTGCGCGAATCGACGCCCTGCGAGACCGCGAAGGCGATCCGCGAGGGCACATTTGCCTTGATCAGGCCGGTAATCACATTCACCGACGGGCGCTGCGTGGCGATCACCAGATGAATGCCCGCGGCGCGGGCCAGCTGTGCCAGACGGCAGATCGCGTCCTCCACCTCGCCGGGCGCCACCATCATCAGATCGGCGAGCTCGTCGATAATGATGATGATCTGCGCCATTTTTTTCGGCCGGTTTTCTTCCTGCGCACTCTGGCTTCCCCGGACATTCTGAGAATCCTCTGTACCCCGGACAGCCTTCTGGCCGCCCGGCGCATTCTGCATGCTCTCAATCTTCGCGTTGTATCCCTTCAGATCGCGCACATTATAATCCGCAAACGTCTTATAGCGCGTCGTCATCTCGGCGACCGCCCAGTTAAGCGCGCCGGATGCCTTTTTCGGATCCGTGACGACCGGAATCAGCAGGTGCGGGATACCGTTATAAACGCTCAACTCCACGACCTTTGGGTCTATCATGATCAGCTTGACGTCATCCGGGCTGGATTTGTAAAGAACGCTCATAATAATCGTATTGATGCAGACCGACTTTCCGGACCCGGTCGCGCCTGCGATCAGCAGGTGCGGCATCTTGGCGATGTCAGCGACGACGGCCTGGCCGCCGATATCCTTGCCAACCGCGAAGGCCAGCCGCGACGGATGCTTCTGGAAGCTTTCCGACTCCAGTAGATCACGTAGGTAAACGGTCGTATTCTCCTTGTTTGGCACCTCGATGCCGACCGCTGATTTTCCGGGGATCGGCGCCTCAATACGGATATCCTCCGCCGCCAGGGAGAGCTTGATGTCGTCCTGCAGGCTGACAATGCGGCTCACCTTGACTCCCTGCTCCGGGTGCAGTTCGTAGCGGGTCACGCTCGGCCCGCAGCTGATATCGGTCACCGTAACGCCGACGCCGAAATTGCGCAGCGTCTGCTGCAGCTTGATCGCGGTCTTACGGTATTCCTCATCCGAACGGGATCCGGCCGTGCGGATGCCACGTGTGAGAAGATTTAACGGCGGGAAGACGTATTCCTTCTTCGGCTGCTGTTCTTTTTCTTTGACCTCATTGGCCACCTCTGCATCGTCAGCCGGATCCGCCGCCTTTTTCCGCTTTGTGACGGCCTTTTTCTGCAATGCCTCCGTATCCCGCTCAATCACCTTGCCGGAAGCGGTCACTACACGTCTCTCCCCCTCAGCTGAGGCGATAAACGGCACCTCATCCGGATTTGCCGGTTCCTCCTCGTCCACAGTGATATGGACAGAATCCGCGGGAAGGGAATCTGCAGGAATAAAATCTGTATGAACGGAAGCGGACGGTACCACGTAAGAAGCGGAAGAAGCTTCCTCCGTCTCAAACGGAACCGTATCGTCATCCTCATCATATTCCAACGGCGGCAGAATGTTTCCGGTAAAAACATCCGCATCCGATAACGGAGACATTGTCCGGACATTGTTTTCCTCCAGTTTATCGCATTGATCATCCTGCGATCCTTCTATACGTGTGGATCTGGGCACGGCTGCCGCCGTTTCTGCGTCTTCCTCCAGAAGTTCTTCCTCATTGGAAGGCTCCGCCTGCTGGCTCAGAGACAGATCCGTAGCGCCAAGATCGACGCCCCGTACCCGCTGCTCCTCAAGAAGACGGCGGCGCTCCCTCTGCTGCTCCCGCATACGGCCGACGTCGTCGCGCGCATGCTGGTAAACCGTGCCGCCGCCTTTTCTGACAGCGTTCACAATCGAGCGCTCTGTGATAATCACCAGACAGATCATCAGCAGCACAAGCAGGACAATCCAGGCACCGACTGTGCCGATCACAGTGGTCAACCCTTTTTTGACCAGGCCGCCGACCAGACCGCCTCCAAGCACATTTTCCGCAGAAAGACGGTAATAAGCAAATATTCCTTCGTTTGCTCCCGGATCCGCGCCAAACAGCAACTGGCAGAAGGCGCAGAGAACCACCAGCGCCACCGCTGTCGCGACAAGCTTGCGGATCACGCCGCGCCGCCCGCGGTTCGCAAGATAAAAACAGGCGCCGACAAACAGCACGATCGGGAACAGAAATCCCACCATACCAAAAATCCCCAGCTGCACGCTGCGCAGAAAATCACCCACGACGCCGCACAGATGAAAATTGCTCAAAAATAACAAAACCGCACAGGCAAACGTGACGATAATCATCACCTCGGCGCGGATAAAACTCCCAGACTCCGGATTTGCCGTCTCGTTCGCTTTCGCCGTCCGTCCCGACTTTGCCTTCGTCTTTGGCTCCGCCGCCGTCTTACGTTTCTTCGTACTTCCCGCCACGAGACCTTCCTCCTCATTTTTTTGCGGACAGCGCCACAGCGCTGTCCAATCCTTTCACAGTATACCTGAAAATGAAGGGAATTGCAATGAATTTTCCGGCTCGTCGGGATCCGTGTCGGCGCGGCTCACAAAATTACTTCCCGGAATCCGCTGCCGCTTGTCAATCATCCTGTGCAGCTTACCGATCGCAGCGTCAATCCCTCCGACCTCATCAATCAGTCCCTGCCGCACCGCCTGTTCGCCCACCAGCACCGTACCGAGATCGCGCGTCAGCATCTTTGTATTGTGCATCAGATCCTTTACCTGATCATAGGCGATCCGGGAATGACTGCTGACAAAGCTTAAAATCCGGTCCTGGATCATCTCAAAATACTCGTAGGTCTGTTCCGCACCGATTACCAGCCCGCTCATGCGCACCGGATGAACCATCATCGTCCCGGTCGGCACGATAAACGAATAGTCCGTACTCACTGCCAGCGGCACGCCGATCGAATGACTGCCGCCCAGCACCAGCGACACGGTTGGCATCGACAGCGAGGCGATCATCTCCGCGATCGCCAGCCCGGCATCGACATCACCGCCCGAAGTGTTCAGAAGCACCAGAAGACCGTCGACGCTTTTATCATCCTCGAGCGCAGCCAGCTGCGGCAGCACATGGTCATATTTCGTCGTCTTTGTACTGCCTGAAAGATTCTCATGTCCCTCCACTTCGCCGATAATTGAGAGCAGATGAAGCTTATGCCCGCTTCCGCTGTCCGCAAGCGTCATCTGCCCGTATTCCTCCAGTTTCTCATCCTGCTGCCGCTCTCTGTCCAGATTTTCATTACCGAAAGCCGTATCTTTTATCCCATCTTTTATTTCATTTTCCGTTTCCCGGTTTTCCTGCCGCATAAAATTCCTTCCTTTCTTTCATTTGCTGTAACCTATTCTGGACAATTTCCGTGTTACTATTCACGGTCGCTGGAAAATACAGAAAACTGGCGCGTCGAGCTTGCTCGTAAACGCCAGTTTTCTGTATTGACTTCCCCGCCCGTTTCTGGCATAGTTTATCTGAAAGCAATCACATATGCGGCGTTATCGTGACGCTTTGCCATACCGGAAAACGATTGTTCCTGAATGCAGCAATAATCCATGTATACTCTCAGAAAGGATTTTCCATGTCCATCCTCCTTGCGGGCCGCGCGCCCACCCATTATCGGACCCGCCAAACGCCCATCGGCGAAATCACCATCGCTGCCGATCCGACAGCCATCACACACCTCGAATTTCATCTGCCGGAAAGCGTTGCCGCGTCCTGCATTCCGAAAGAAACTCCGCTGATCCGCCAGGCCTTTGCTGAGCTGGAGGAATATTTCCAGCAAAAAAGGCAGGTCTTTGACCTGCCCCTGGCACCGACGGGAACGCCCTTCCAGCGCCTCGTCTGGGAAGCGCTGCTTACCATTCCCTATGGGGAAACCCGTTCTTATCAGGAGATCGCCGCAGCCACCGGCAATCCAAAGGCCTGCCGCGCCGTCGGCATGGCCAACAACCGCAATCCCATCTCCATCATCATCCCCTGCCACCACGTCATCGGCAAAAATGGCAGTCTGGTCGGCTACGGCGGCGGACTGGACATCAAACGCCGGCTTCTTGAACTGGAATCAGGCGGTCACAGATCCGCGCCAGCACCTCGCTGAGCGCCCAGCCGCAAACCACATCAATCACGGAATGCTGCTTGATAAACAGCGTCGAAACACAGATCAGCAGCGTGATTCCCAGTGAAAAGCACCGCATACGGCGGCTGCCGCGAAACCGCTGCGAGCGGCAGATTGTCATATGAATCGACACGGTGCTGGATACATGGATAGACGGGCAGACATTCTGCGGCACATCCACCCAGCGCAGAAACCGCACGATCTGTTCGCAGAACCCGTCCCCGCTGATTCCCCGGCGCAGATCCAGGCCGTTTGGCAGCAGCACATAAATGATCAGGCAGAAGGTCGCCCCGGCAAACATGATAAAGCAGAGACGCAGATAGGAATCGCGCTCATGGAGCATAAACCAGACCAGGAACACCGGCACCCAGACGTACCACAGAAAATACGGCAGCACAAAACGGGCGTCAAAGGGAATCCAGTCATCAATCACACAGTGAATGATATATTTCGGCGGAACCGGATCAAGCTCCAGCCAGAAAAAGCCCAGCAAAAAAACAAGAAGATACAGACCCACCAGGCAATAGCGGTGGGTCCGGATCCATGTGATTATTCGATTCATTCCCTCGTACCTCCCATCCTGCCGCAACGGCAGGACAATTCCAGCTCATACCTTCTCTACATCAACGGTGCGAACAGCCTCAGCACGCCCCCGGCAAGCTTTTTGCTGAGCGGGAAGGTCCGGCAATCCTCAAGAGTAATCCTGCGGCAGCGTTCCAACGTCTGCTGGAAATCACGCTCGATATCGTCGATCACGGCGCAGCGGTAGAGATACACGGCGCACTCATAATGCAGATACAGACTGCGGTAATCCAGATTGATCGTGCCGACCACCGCTTTTTTCCCGTCACTGGTAAAGACCTTGGCATGCACAAAGCCCGGGATATATTCATAGATCCGGACGCCCGCCGTGATCAGCTCCTCATAATACGAGCGCGCCAGAATGTAGGCATACTGCTTGTCCGGAATATGCGGCATGATAATAATGACTTCAATTCCGCGTTTTGCCGCGAAGATCAGCGAGGTCAGCGTATCGCTGTCCAGGATCAGATAGGGTGTCATGATATGGACATAGCTGCCCGCCTCATTGAGAATATCCATATAGACATATTTCCCCACGGTCTCATCATCCATCGGATTATCCCCATAGGGCATCACATAGCCGCCCGGCTTATTTTCTAGCCAGAAGCTCGCAGACGGGTTGCGCAGATAATTTTCATATTTCTCCGGGCGCGTCTCCCTCAGGTTCCACATCTGCAGAAACATCATCACAAAGCTCGTGACCGCGTCTCCCCGCAGCAGAAGCGCCGTATCCTTCCAGTGTCCGAAACGCTGCTTTTCGTTGATATACTCGTCCGCCAGATTCACCCCGCCGGTAAACGCCGTGTGTCCGTCAATCACCGTGATTTTGCGGTGATCGCGGTTGTTCTGATACGTAGACAGCGCCGGTCTGACCGGAGCGAACATCTTACACTGAATACCGCACTCGCGCAGCTTTTCCGGATAATGATACGGCAGCAGCGTAAGCGAACACATGCCGTCATACATCACGCGCACCTCAACGCCGGCCGCCGCCTTCTCCTTGAGAATCTCCAGGATGGAATCCCACATTTTCCCGTTCTCAATAATAAAATATTCCATGAAAATGTAGCGCTCCGCCTTTTTCAGCTCCTCGAGCAGGCGCGGATACATATCGTCGCCGAGCGGAAAATATTCGGCTGCCGTGCTGTCATAGATCGGACAGCCGCCGTATTCATTCATATATTCTGCCAGACGCAGGGAACGCCTGCTTACCTTGCGCAGGCGGCGGATCACCGCCGGATCCTGTTTTAAAAAACGCTCGGTTTCAAATATCAGATCCTGCAGGCGGGTGGAAATCCGGGGCTTCTCCTGCTGCATTTCCAGAAAAATATAGAACAGCGCGCCAAACACCGGAAATACCAGCACCGGCACAATCCAGGCCAGCTGATAGCTCGGGTTATCGCGCTTATTGATAATATAGATCACAACGACAGCGCTTAAGAACGTGAAACCGCCGTAAATATAGAAAACATGGTCGCTCAGCCAGCGAAACGCGAAAAACAGCGCGATAATCTGCAACAAAAGAGACAGGAGCACGAATGTCGTCCTGCCAAAAATGATCCGCAGAAATTTTCCCCATTTTTTTCTTTTCACCCGCCGTCCACCTGCCTTCTTCCGCTGAGCCATCTGATCCGTTCCCGGGCAGAGCCACCTGTCCGCAGCCATCCGACTCTGCCCTTATCGGATATCTTATCACTCTTTTGGCAGGAAAACAATAGTCGGCAACGACTTCTCACGGAAATCAACCGGGTACACAGGAAGAAAATCTCTTCCATTATCCTTACAGACCAACCGCCTGAAATGCCTGATCCAAATCCTGTATGATGTCTTCCGGGAATTCAAGCCCGACGCTGAATCGGATAAAGCCCTTTCTGAATTTTTCCGGATACAGGTTAATTCTCTCGTCATAACTCGGCTGCGGGAAGATCAGGCTTTCATCATGTCCAAGAGAAACGGCAAAAGTGACAACTTTCAGCTTTGCACAAAACCGTTCCACTGTTTTGTCGTCCGTATTTACGCCAAAAGAAATAACGCCCCCGAATCCGTTTTTCATCTGCCGCTTTGCCAGCTCGTGTCCTGGATTGCCCGGCAAACCCGGATACGACACAAATGTAACATTTTCCCGCTGTTCCAACCACTCAGCAATTCTTTGCGCAGATTGGTTGATACGTTCCATGCGCAAGGGGAATGTGACGGACCCACGAAAGATCTGCCAGGCATTAAACGGACTGATGACTGCACCAACGTTGACCTGAGCTTCGTAACGAATGCGATCCATCGTTTCCAGATCATTGGACAGGATCGCGCCCCCTTGAGCGTCACCATGACCGTTAATAAACTTCGTAAGCGCATCTACCACAAAGTCAGCTCCCAATTCCAACGGTCGTTGGTTCAGGGGAGAGGCAAAGGTGTTATCTACGGACAGAACAGCGCATGAAGCGCGCCGACGCCGCTGGCGAGGACAATCACATCGTCCGCGTGATATAATGCTGCAATTTTTTCTTCCAGCCAATGCTGGTTGGCATTTCCGTTTCTGGAATACATCAAAAGATCCGTTGACGAGTAATTGACCTGCGAAAGGTCGTCCGGCAGTTTGTAACTGTTCGCCATGTGCAACGGCCTGCGGACAGCGCCTGTCCCTTCGTCGTAATCGGTTCCGGTATGCACGGCCTGCGTAGAAATATCGTACTCTCTAAATTTGTTCTCTTTCTTTGACACTCTGGAAACCTCCTGTTTAGTTTTTAACATTCTTCGGTGTGCCATCCAGCAACGCTTTCAGATTCTCCGCGCTTCGATTGACCAGATTTTGCCGGGTCTCCAGTGGAGACCATGCTACATGGGGAGAGGCAACACAACGTGGATGAGTGGCCAGAGGATGATTCTTACCGCACGGCTCCGGATCAAACACGTCCACACCCGCCATATAAATCTTGCCGGAATCCAAAGCCTCCACTACATCCTGCGTGTTAAACAACGCGCCGCGGCCAGCATTGATTAAAATTACGCCGTCTTTCATCCTCGCAATAGAATCCTTGTTAATGATATAGCGAGTTTCGTCCGTCAAAGGACAATTTGTGCTGATAATATCAGATTCTTTCAACAAAATGTCCAAATCTACAAATCGCAGCTGATCGCATTCCAACTCCTTCACAGGGTGACGACGATAAGCCAGAACTTTCATGTCCAGCGCCATGGCCGTCTTTGCAATGGCATACCCGATGTCTCCCATACCAATAATACCCATGGTCTTCCCGGTCAGTTCCATCTGCCGGACATTGCTCACCACTGGCTCAATGGGATTCTCCCATCCCGTATTCTTCATAAAATCATCAAAGAAAGAAGTACGGCGACAAATCTCAAACATCAACGCAATCGCCATCTGTGCCACTGCGCCGCGACCATAGCCTGGAATATTACAAACAGACACACCATGTTCCCTGGCCACTTTGCAGTCTATAAAATCCACTCCAGTACCAAAAGTACCGATCATCTTCAGTTTATTGGCATATTGGAAAATCTCTGCGGGGAAACGGACCCGATTGGTAAAAGCCGCATCAACATCCTTAATTCGCTCGGGCAACTGCTCAGAAGTTGTGTCATCATAATAGATGACCTCCCCGATCTCCTCCAGAGGTTTCCAGGACACACCACCTGCATTGACCAAAAAACCATCCGTAATCAAAATCTTCATTTTGTTCCTTCCAGTCAAAAATTATTTTAATCTAACTCATCCATCTCTTTGATTGTAGTAAAGACGAATGTTACGGCTTTAAGCAATAAAAAACCGGAAACCTGAAACAAGCTCCCGGACAAATGGCTATAAGGCCCGCTGATCATCTAATCATGCATCGGTTTCTTGAATCCGATAGGGGCATTCTATCATCATTTTACCTACTATGTCAATAGTTACTATTCACGGGGTGGGGAAAAGACGGACTGAGATTTTGACTTTAAATTT
>JAJQAA010000019.1 GCA_021204045.1 Clostridiales bacterium | reverse complement strand
ATTTAAAGTCAAAATCTCAGTCCGTCTTTTCCCCACCCCGTGAATAGTAACTTAATATCGACGGCGCGCCGAGTTTGCCTTGACACCCGTTGTGATTTGCAATAAGATGTAATTATTCAGGGGTGAATTCCAATTTATCAGGAGGAGAAGTGCTATGATTAGTAAAAATTTAACAATTGTCAATCCGTCGGGTCTGCATTTAAGACCGGCCGGAGTTCTGTCTCAGACCGCGATGAAGTTTAAATGCGACGTGCTGATCGAGCATGCCGGCAAGCGGATCATTGCCAAGAGTGTGCTCAATGTCATGGCGGCAGGCATCAAGACCGGCAGCGAGATCACGTTGATCTGCGACGGCGAGGACGAGGCTGCGGCGATGGAGACCATCAGCAAGGCCATCGAGGACGGACTCGGCGAGATGTAACTACCGGGGAAATCCGGATAGCGATTCCGGATGGCATTTTCCGTGCGGTCACAAAGAGTCGCATATTATTATCAGAGATTTGTTTCGATTATCATGAAAGGCGGGACTGTTCCGGGACGGGGCAGTCTCCTGCTTTTCATTGATCAGATTGCGATTTCATTTTATCAAATCAATTTTTCGTAAGTTTTTTCGAGCGTATCGCGAGCGTTGTTTCCCGTTTTTTCCATGATTTTTCAGCAATCTTTTGCAACATACCCTTTTCTTTTCCGTAAGAATGAGATAAAATCAGAGATATTCCACGTCAGGGGGACAACATGGTATGAAAGTGGCGGTATTGACGGACAGCGGAAGCGCGATTACGCAGGCGCAGGCAAAGGAACTGGGAGTCACGGTGATTCCGATGCCATATATGATTGACGGAAACGAGTACGAGGAAGGGATCAACCTTGGCCGGGAGCAGTTTTATGAGCTGCTGGAAGCGGGATCAAGCATTTCCACTTCGCAGCCTTCGCCGGAGAAGATACTTTCCGTGTGGGATGAGACGTTAAAGACGCACGACCAGATTGTCTATATCCCGCTTTCGAGCGGTTTGAGCAGCTCGTATCAGACAGCGGTGATGCTGGCGGAAGATTATGAGGGACGCGTCGAGGTGGTAGACAATCAGCGGATTTCCGTGACGCAGCGGCAGTCCGTGCTTGACGCGAAGTATCTGACTGATGTCGGCTGGGATGCGCGCCGCATCCGTGAACTGCTGGAACGTACCAGGCTGGAGTCATCGATTTATATTACGGTAGATACGCTCAAATACCTCAAAAACGGAGGACGTATCACGCCGGCAGCCGCGGCGCTGGGAACGCTTCTGCGCATCAAACCGGTGCTGCAGATTCAGGGGGAGAAGCTGGATTCCTATTCAAAGACGCGCACGATGAAGCAGGCAAAGAGCATTATGACGGCAGCGATTGAGCGGGATCTGAAAACGCGGTTTGACGATCCGGAGGCGGAGCGATGCTGGCTCGCGGTTGTGCATACGGAAAATGAGACTTTGGCCAGGGAGTACGCAGCGGAGCTGCGGGCGGCTTATCCGCGGACGGGGGAGATTTATATTGACCAGCTTTCGCTTAATATCGCCTGTCATATCGGTCCCGGCTGTCTGGCCGTGGCCTGTACAAAATGCCTTGAGGAAGTGAAAGGCTGAGCATGAAGATGGAAAAGGATAAAAGCAGACACCGGAAATCGCTGCTGCGGTCAGTGACGGTCGGGCTGCGTACGCCCATTATGATTCTGCTGGTGCTGTTTGGCATGGTTCCCATGCTGGTCGGTACGCAGGTAGTGATCAGTTCGGCAAGGCAGAACCAGATCGATTCGCGTATGTCTGAGGTTCAGACGCATTGTCGCATGCTGAGCGCGCGGATGACCCGCGCGCGTTATCTGGCCGCGGATGTCACCGACGCGTCGCTGGATCGGGAAATTGAGACGGTGGCGGACGTCTACAACGGCAGGATTGTCATTGTCAACAGCGGATATCGGATCGTGAAGGATACGTTCCATATTTCAGAAAACCGGTTTCTGGTGGCAGAGGAAATTCTCCGCTGCTTTCAGGGGGAGAACAGCAGCCGCTACCACGCGGATAAAAATTATTTTGCGCAGACGTTTCCGATATACAATAACGCGGAAAGTCAGGACATTGACGGTGTTCTGTTGATCACGGCGTCGACGGAAGGAATCCTGTCGGTTTTTGAGCGGGTGGGAGACAAAGTCCTGTTGCTGGAGGTACTGGCGCTGCTGCTGCTGATTGTCTGCGCGGCGCTAGCAGCGAGGGTGATGGTCAACCCGTTCTGGCATTTTCAGAAAAAACTTGACCAGGTGGCGGCCGGAGCGCTGGACACGGATCTTACGGCCGACATTTATCAGGAGACGCGCAATATTTCCCGATCGGTTGAGAAGACGATCGGCCAGCTGCGCGAGGTCGACCAGTCACGGCAGGAGTTTGTCTCCAATGTCTCGCATGAACTGAAGACGCCGATTACTTCGATTCGCGTGCTCGCGGATTCCCTGATGAGCATGGAGGAGGCACCGGTTGATCTGTATCGCGAGTTTATGGAAGATATTTCCGTCGAGATCGACCGGGAGAGTAAAATTATTGATGATCTGCTGACGCTGGTGAAGATGGATAAGTCCGAGGCGATTCTTAATATTACCCAGGTGAATGTGAATCTGCTGGTCGAACAGACGCTCAAACGCCTGCGTCCGCTCGCGGATAAGCGCCATGTGGAACTGATCTATGAGAGCATCCGCGAGGTGACGGCGGATATCGATGAGATGAAGATTTCGCTCGCGGTCAGCAATATTGTGGAGAACGCGACCAAATACAATGTCGAGGGCGGCTGGGTGCGCGTGACCGTGGACGCGGACCATAAGTTTTTCTATGTGAAAGTGGCAGATTCCGGCATTGGTATCCCGGAGGAGGAACAGGGACGGATCTTTGAACGCTTCTACCGTGTCGATAAGGCGCGATCGCGGGAGACGGGCGGCACCGGTCTTGGACTTTCGATCACGCGCAACGTGGTGCTGATGCATCGCGGCGCGATCAAACTCAGCAGCCAGGAGGGAGAGGGAAGCGTGTTTACGCTGCGCATTCCTCTGAATTACATAGCCCAGGAGGGAGAGCGAAGATGAGACGATGGATATTGCGGATGGCTCTCCTGCCGTTTCTGATGATTCTGCTGCTTTCCGGCTGCGCGAAACAGGAGAAAATCCCGGCCAGGGGGGAGGGCGTGTACCAGATTTATTATCTGAACAGCGCCATGACCCGTCTCTCGGCGCAGGAATACCGCACAACGACGACGGATGGAGAGCGTCTGATCGGGGAGCTGATGGAGTGCTTCCAGAATGTACCGCCTGATGTGGAATGCCAGGCGGCGCTGTCCGAAAAGGTGGTTTTCAACGGATTTCGCCAGGAAAATCAGGTTCTGTATCTGTATTTTGACACCAATTACACGAGCATGAAGGCGGATCGGGAGATTCTCTGCCGCGCGGCGCTGGCGCGGACGCTGACGCAGATTCCGGGGGTGGATTATATCAATATTTATTCCGGGGATCAGCCGCTGATGGACGGAAACGGCACCCCGATCGGTATGCTTTCCGCTGCGGATTTCGTTGACAGCATCAGCGACGTCAACGCTTTTGAGATGGCAGAGCTGACTCTGTATTTTACGGATGAGGCGGGAGAGCTTCTTTACGAGGAAAAACGCGCGGTGATGCACAATATCAATACTTCGGCGGAGCGCGTAGTGGTTGAGGAACTGATTGGCGGGCCGGAGCAGGAAGGACTGCGGGCGACGCTCGATCCGTCGACACGGCTGCTCAATATTTCGGTGAACGAGAATATCTGTTATCTCAATTTTAACGAAGCGTTTCTGAACAATTCGCTTGAGGTGAAGGATTATATCCCGATTTATTCGATTGTCAACTCACTTTCAGAGCTGTCGACTGTGAACCGTGTACAGATCACGGTGAACGGCAGCCAGGACGGGGTTTTCCGTGATACCATCCCATTAAGCGGAATGTTTGAACGGAATCTCGATTATATCGGAGAGAAATAAAAAAGGAATATCATTTTCAGGAGGAATAAGGTATCCGACGTCCGCTTTTGCTTTGCGCGGGAGGATTCGTACTTGGAGAGGTATGCGGCCTGCGGGGAAAAGTGGTACTGATTGTTGTTCTGGTTGTTGCGGCGGTTTTGGCCGCAGTGGTAATTCCGGCTGTTTTTGAAAAAGCAGGCGTGCCGCTGTTTTTGCTGGTTTTTTTGCTGCTGGGCTTCTGGCGTGCCGATGGGGAACGGTCGCGGCTGGAAGGGGAGCTGGCGCTGGGCTTGTCCGGCGCTTCGATCGAGGCGGAAGGACGGCTTGTCAGTCTGACGCTGCGCAGCTATGGCTGGGAGATGGAGCTGGAAGATTGTGAGGTTTCTGGGGCGGCGAAAGAGACTGCCCGTCTTCTGGTTTACGCATCCATGAATCCGCGGCCAAGGATCGGCCAGCGGCTGCGGGTGTCCGGCAAATGCCTGGCATACGAATCCGCGCGCAATCCCGGCGCATTTGATTACCGCAATTATTATCGCTCGCGGGGAATCAGCTATCGCGTGAACGCGAAGACGGCGATTGTGACTGATGACAATTACAGCCGTATCGGGGACGCGGCCTACGAGCTGGCGCGGTGGGCGAGTGGAATTCTGGAAACGATTGCAGGAAAAGATGCGGGGATTTTCCAGGCGGCTCTGCTGGGGGAGCGCAGCGGGTTGAGCGAGGAAGTGCGCAGCCTTTACCAGCGCAATGGGATTGCCCATCTGCTGGCGATCAGCGGCCTGCATCTGTCGATGGTAAGCGCGGCTGCCTATGGGAGTCTGCGTTTCCTCGGTTTTGGCTACGGCGCGGCAGGGCTCTTCGGCGGCCTGCTTTTGTCCTTTTATGGATATATGAGCGGCGCGTCTCCTTCTGTACTGCGGGCACTGATCATGGCGCTTCTCGGATTTCTGGCCGCCTGGCGCGGGCGCACCTACGATCCGCTTTCCGCACTGGGATTCGCGGCGATCCTGCTCGCCTGGGAGCATCCGTATCATCTGACACAGGCCGGCGTGCAGCTCTCCTTCGCGGCGGTAGCCGGGATTGCCGGCGTGGCCCCCTGTCTTTGCCGTCTCTTTGTACAGGATGGAAATACTGGACTGCGGGCAGTCTGTGCGAAGACGTTATGTACGAGCCTGGCATTGCAGCTGACGACGCTCCCGGTTGTGCTCTGGCATTTTTTCTATGTGCCTCCTTACGGGATTTTGCTCAATCTGGTGGTAGTGCCGCTGATGGGGATTGTGGTGGCCTCCGGTGCGGCCGGGATCGCTCTGGGAGCCTGGAAAACGGCGGCTGGGTGTTTTGCTGTGGCAAGCGGCCGCGCTGTGCTGGCGCTGTATAATCAGCTGTGCCGTTTCTGTGGGCGGCTGCCCGGAGGGACGCTTGTGCTGGGGCGGCCGGAGAGTGGACGGATTGTCTTGTATTATGCTTTGCTGGCTGTGCTGTTGGGCCTGTCGCTGGGGAAACAGAATCGGGAAAAATGTAAGACGAGCAATAAGGATTCGACGGGGAGCAGAGAACCGGCAGTTTACAGAAGATTGGCGGAGAGTGGAGGATTGGCAGATTACAGAAGACCGGTAGGGAGCGGAGTGCTGACCTGCGGGATTTGCGGCGCGGTCCTGATTGCACTGATGATCGTGACGCAGCTTCCGTCCGCACCGGATGGCCTGCGGGTGACATTTCTCGACGTTGGCCAGGGCGACGGCATCTGCCTGCGCGTGGCAGACGCGACAGTCCTTGTGGATGGCGGCAGCACGGATGAGAAGGATCTCGGCGAGGACTGTCTGGAGCCGTTTTTTATGAGCCAGGGGATCACAACGATCGACGCGGCGATCGTCAGTCACGGGGATAACGACCACATCAGCGGCCTGCGCTGGCTGCTTACGGAGAGCAGGGATGTCTCGGTGCGGCGGCTCATTCTCCCGGCCGGAGGCAGGGACGATGAAGCATGTCTGGAGCTGGCGGAGCTTGCCGCGGCAAGTGGCGCGCAGGTGAGCTGGATGAGCGCGGGAGACAGCCTGGAATGCGGGGGACTGAGCCTGAGGTGCCTGTATCCGGCGGCAGAATATCCGGCGGAGAATCATCCGGCAGCAAAAACCGCGACATCCGCTGAGGAGGATCGCAATGCCCAGTCACTGGTAATTCGTTCGGATTACGGAAATTTTCATCTGCTGCTGACCGGTGACATGGGGAGCGATAACGAGGAGGAATTGATTTCTTCATTATCGAATGGAGCTCGTGCGCAGCTTTCTGATATCCAGGTACTCAAGGTCGCCCATCACGGCTCACGCTATTCGTCGACGGCGGAATGGCTGGACGCGGTCAGCCCGGGCTGGGCGGTTATTTCTTCGGGGGCGGGAAATTCTTACGGGCATCCGCACGCGGAGACTCTGGAACGGCTGGCGGCGCGCGGAATCTCGATTTTACAGACGGCGGAGCGCGGTGCGGTCAGCCTGTTCACCGATGGGACGCATATTTGCTGGGAAACGATGTTGGAAGGTTCCTGAAGAATGGAATCAGAACAGACAGGATGGGAAAGGATCATTTAATGCAGACTCTGAATCAGGATATCAAAAACCACAGTTTCAAACCGGTCTATCTGCTGTATGGCGAGGAGGCGTTTCTGAAAAACAGCTATAAAAACCGTCTGCGCGAGGCGATCACCGGCGGTGATGAGATGAATTTCACATCGTTTTACGGGAAAGGGCTGGATATGGACGAGCTGATCCGTACAGCGGATACCATGCCGTTTTTTGCCGAGAGACGCCTGATTCTGGTCGAGGACAGCGGTTGCTTTAAGACGGCTTCAGAAGCGCTGCTTTCGTATCTGCCGCAGCTTCCGGAGACGACCTGTCTGCTTTTTGTCGAGTCGGAGGTGGACAAGCGCGGCAGGCTGTTTAAAAAGGTGAAGGAGATTGGTTACGCGGCGGAGATGGCGCGTCAGGACACGGCGCAGCTGGCGAAATGGGCCGGCGGCCTGCTGGCCAGGGAAGGGAAAAAAATTACCGCCCATACGATGGAGTTGTTTCTCAGTATGACCGGAGACGATATGGAAAATATCCGCATGGAGCTGGAAAAGCTGATCGGCTATACGGCCGGGCGCGATGTTATCAGCGACGTCGATGTGGAGACAATCTGCACGGCGCGGGTGAGCGGAAAAATTTTTGATATGGTGGCAGCAATTTCCGGCGGGCAACCGAAAAAAGCGATGGATCTCTACGAGGATCTGCTGACATTAAAAGAGCCGCCGATGCGGATTTTATTCCTGATCGCGCGGCAGTTTAATCAGATTTTGCAGGTAAAGGAGCTGTCCGGCCAGGGGCTGGATAAAGCCGCGATCGCTTCCCGCTTAAAGATTCAACCGTTTGTGGTAAACCGGCTGCTGGGACAGGCGCGGCGTTTCAGCCGCGAGCAGATTCTTTCCAGTGTGGAGCTATGCGTGGACGCGGAGGAGGCGGTGAAGAGCGGTCGCCTGCAGGATCGGATCGCGGTGGAATTGCTGATCACGAAAAAGTACGCGTGACATTATTGCCCATCAGGGATGTTATCGCTCGCCGGGGCGTCATCGCTCGCCGGGATGTCATTGCCTGCCGGAGTGTCATCGTCCGCCAGAGGCGGTTCGCCACCCGGAAGCGCCGGACGAATGCCGGGCAGGGTCGGGCTTGTGCCGATTCCCGGATTCAGCCCGGAATCATAGCGGAATTCCATGATATCTTCGACCTTACAGTCCAGGATCGCGCAGAGCACTTCAATCGTATGCGTGGAAACATAGGAGTTTTTCTTCAGCCGGTCCAGTTGACCGGAGCTGAAACCATAATATTTGATCAGCCGGTACTGGGTAATTCCCCGGGTTCACATGGTTTCCCATAATCGTTCGTAAATAATCATTGTTTCCCACCTCATACTCTATTAAAGCAGGGGAAACGAAAGTGAGATATTACCCATAAATGGACAATGCTGGGGATTGACAGGGAACGGATGATTGAAAAAATCTGGAAACGAAACGATACGAAATTTATATAAAAAAATTCCGGCTCACCACACCGCGTGAACCGGAATTTTGATTTCGAATTTATATTTATGCCAGTCTCTGATCGATCAAGCCATCGCGCTGACTGCTTTGGAAAGGCGGGACACCTTGCGGGATGCGGTATTTTTGTGGTACACACCCTTGGTGCAGGCCTTTTCGATCTCGGAGATCGCGGCGCGAAGGACGGTCTCGGCGGCAGCCTTATCACCAGCCGTCACAGCAGCCTCAACCTTCTTGCAAGCGGTCTTGACCTTGGAACGGATCGCTTTGTTTCTTGCGGCTTTGGTCTCAGCCACCAGAATTCTCTTTTTTGCAGATTTGATATTTGCCAATGTATTCACCTCCAATATTGCGATATCAATGCGTAGTTAGCGTAGGTTTGCATCAAAGTCTGGACACGGACAGTTCAATGTAAACATCTTTTGTATTTTATCGAATCTGTCCGGAAAAGTCAATATATAATTTGGGTGTTTTTGCGGGGGCTGAAATGTTTTTTGCAAAATGCCGGGGCAATTGATTGCTTTTTGGCCGGGGCTTTGCTATGATGGTAGCAGTCTTTGCCCGGGAAGATGGTACCGGGTTCGGATAGTCCGAGAGTGAAAGGGTAAGTAATGTGAGAAATGATCATAGATTCCGGCGGAGCGACAAGCCGCTTGAACGGCTGATGGAAGCTTTGCCGGACGGATGCCGCCGTTTTCTGCCGCTTGTTCCGGTGGTTTCGGTAATTCTGATCCTGCTTATTGTGATCGTTGTTTCTGATCACAAGGATTCATTACCGGAAGAGACCAGGGCGGAGTATCAGCAGCAGGAAGAGGCGCAGGAAGTATTAGATGCGCAATTGAATGAGGATGGTGAGAATGGGGACGCGGCGGACGCGCAGCCGCAGGCTTTCTCGCAGGATACCGGGCAGGAAGATGAGGAAGAATGGAATCCATACAGTTACGTGACGGATCTGCTCCAGAAGGATTCGATTCCGGATATCCTTTCGCTGATGCAGCGCTATTTCCAGGCGCGTATTGACACGGATGTAGAGACGCTTGGCGCCCTCTATGGAAAGACGGAGATCCTGGGTGTGGAAACGCTCGAGGTGGAGCGCGCGAAGCTGCGCAATAATTCCAAATATGTCAACGCGATTGACAATATCGTAACCTATGTGATTAATACAGATACAACAGAATTCTGGCTTGTCTATACCGTGGCGGAGATCCGGTTTTACACGGCGTCGACGAAGGCTCCGATGATCATGTGGACTTATGTGAGACATACGGCGGATGGAGGTTACCAGCTGGTCGATCCGGCCGACATGACGGAGTTGCAGAAAGAATTTGTCAGCGAGACGGCGGGCAGCGACGATGTGCGCCGTCTTGCGGCCAGTGTGAACGGCCGGCTTCGCGAGGCGCTTTCTACCGATGAGGATCTCAGGGAAATTTATGGCGTGATTCATGACGGTTCCCCGGTCTGGGGCGAAAGGGAGCCGGAGACAGAGGCAGAAGTTGTGATCCTGGACGGAAGCGGAGAGGAAACCGCGGGAGAGATTCCGGACGAGGTTCCGGATGAAACATTGGAGGAAGCTGTGGAGGAAAGCATAGGGGAAGCTATCGAGGAGAGCGCGGAAGGAATCGCAGATGGAATTGCGGGGGAGACACAGGAAGAAAACACAGGAGAAATCGAGGACGAAGCAGAATGAATGTAAAAGATTTTTATTTTGATCTTCCGAAGGAACTGATTGCCCAGGATCCTCTGGAGGATCGCGCCGTGTCGCGGCTTTTGGTGCTGGATAAAGATACGGGAGAAATTCGTCACCGGCATTTTCGTGATCTCGTGGAGTATCTCCACCCGGGCGATTGTCTGTTAATCAATGATACGAAAGTGATTCCGGCACGCCTGATCGGCGTGCGGGAGGATACGGGCGCCAGGATTGAATTGCTGCTGCTCAAACGAAAAAGCCAGGACGTTTGGGAAACGTTGGTGAAACCGGGGAAAAAATGTCGCCCCGGGGCGAAGCTTCGTTTTGGCGAGGGCCTGTTGACTGCGGTGGTCGAGGATGTGGTGGAAGAAGGAAATCGCCTGGTTCGTTTCACCTATGATGGGATATTTGAGGAGGTCCTGGATCAGCTGGGACAGATGCCGCTGCCGCCTTATATTACGCACCAGCTGAAAGATAAAAACCGCTATCAGACGGTGTACGCAAAGCATGAGGGATCCGCGGCGGCGCCGACTGCGGGGCTGCATTTTACGACGGAGCTGCTCGATGAGATCGCTGCCCGCGGCGTGAAGATCGCCCATGTGACGCTGCATGTGGGTTTGGGTACGTTCCGTCCGGTAAAGGTCGAGAATGTGCTTGACCATCACATGCATTCCGAATTCTATGTAGTTGAAGAATCAGAGGCCGCGAAGGTCAATGAGACCAAAGCGGCGGGCGGACGTGTGATCTGCGTCGGCACGACGAGCTGCCGCACGGTCGAGTCCGCGACGGTCGACGGGCAGCTGCGCGCCGGGAGCGGCTGGACGGATATCTTTATCTATCCGGGCTATACGTTTAAGCTCATGGACGCGCTGGTCACAAATTTCCATTTGCCGGAATCGACGCTGGTGATGCTTGTCTCCGCGTTTGCGGGGCGCGAGCAGGTGCTGCACGCGTATGAGGAGGCAATCAAAGAGCGGTACCGGTTTTTTAGTTTTGGAGACGCAATGTTCGTAGAATAATACGATTATATGAATTGACAGTGATTAAAAATACCCGGCTAGTGTGAAATCAGCCGGGTATTTGTTTTTGCCACATGGGAACTCACCACGTTCCTTAGCTGAAATTATAATATATCAAGTGGTCGAGACTGCCAACAAGTTGGAAGAAATTCTCTGTGTCCGCCGGACTGTCATGCGGAATGTCGCACATACATATCCTCGCTGGTAACCCTTACTCCGCGACAGATTCCACCAGCGCGTCGGCCAGCGCGTCCAGCTCCGCTGCCTTATCCGCTCCCAGCGCGGAGGCCATGCTCACGCGCTCGTTGAGGACGGTCATGTTTTTCAGCTCCTCGTCGACAAACTTCTGCATCAGGTCGCCGGATTTACAGGCCCAGGAACCGTTCTCGATGATCGCGAAGGTGCGGTTCTGCAGGTTCAGCGCCTTCAGATCCATGAGGAAGTTGTGCATCACCGGGTAAATGCCCAGGTTGTAGGTCACGGACGTGAGCACAATGTGGCTGTATTTGAATGCTTCGGAGACCAGGTAGGATACGTGGGTGTTGGATACGTCGTACACGGCCACGTTGGGGCAGCCCTTCTCACAGAGTCTGGCAGCCAGCGCCTGGGCGGCGGCTTCGGTATTGCCGTACATGGAGGCATAGACGATCATGATGCCCTTTTCCTCCGGCTCATAGCGGCTCCACTTGTCGTATTTTTCGATAAAATACATCAGATCCTTGCGCCATACCGGACCGTGGAGCGGGCAGATGTATTTGATCTGGTCCAGGATCCCGCCGGCTTTCTTGAGCAGCAGCTGGATGTGGGGACCGTACTTGCCTACAATATTGGTGAGATAGCGGCGGGCCTCGTCGATCCAGTCGCGGTCGAAATTCACCTCGTCAGCGAACAGCTTGCCGTCCAGGGCGATGAAAGAGCCGAACGCATCTGCGGAGAACAGCACGCCGTTGGTCACGTCGAAAGTAACCATGGCTTCCGGCCAGTGAACCATGGGTGCGCCCACAAAGGTGACGGTATGGCTGCCGAAAGTATAGGTATCGCCCTCTTTGACTGTGATCAGCTCATGGGTGTCCACCTGGAAATGAAACTGGCGCATCAGCATGAAGGATTTCTCCGTGGAAATAACTTTTACATCGGGATAGCGCAGCAGAATTTCCTCAATACTGGCCCCGTGATCCGGTTCCATGTGATTGATTACCAGATAATCCAGCGGGCGTCCGGCCAGCAGATGATCCAGGTTTTCCAGCAGCTGGCGGCAGGCGGACCAGTCTACGGTATCAAAGAGAACCGTGTGCTCGTCGAGCAGCAGGTACGCGTTGTAGCTGACGCCGCGGGGAATCGGATGAATATTCTCAAACAGGGTGAGGCGATGGTCGTTGGCGCCTACCCAATACAGATCGTTTGTTACTTCTCGCACACAATACATTGATCATTCCTCCTTTACGCCTCGATAAACTGATCCTTGCTCTCCGCGCACTCGGGACAGACCCAGTCCTCCGGGAGCTTTTCAAACAGGGTGCCGGGGGCGACGTCCGCGTCTTCATCCCCCACTTCCGGGATATATTCGTAACCACAGCCGCCGCAGACATAGCGCTTGCCGATCGGTTCGAGCTTGGCGGGCCGCGGCCGTTTCATCTTTACCATGGGCGGCGCCGGCTGTTTCTCCTCCGTGCCCAGAGCCTGCGCCAGCAGCGGCAGTACTTCGTTTACATCGCCGACAATGCCGTAATCGCAGTTTTTGAAAATCGGAGCGGAAGCGTTTTTGTTGATCGCGACGATCGTGGACGCATCCTTGATGCCTTTTAAGTGCTGGATGGCTCCGGAAATGCCGCAGGCGATGTAGAGGTTGCCGGTGAACTTCTGGCCGGACATTCCCACGTAACGGTTGAGCGGTACATATTTGAGCGTCTCCGCTACCGGCCGTGAGGAACCAATCGCGGCTCCCGCCGCCTGAGCCAGCTGCTCGATCAGCGCCATATTTTCTTTGCTGCCGATGCCAACGCCCGCGGAAACCACGCGCTCCGCCTGGATAATGGGCGTATCGGCCGGGATGCCGACGGTGAAATCATAGCCGTCTTTCTTGAGTGCCGCCACCACGGTGTCTACGCTTTCCTGCGCGTTGCCCTTGTAAATCTGTCTCTTGCGCACACCGGTAATGGGCGCGGGCTTCTTTGCCACGGACCGGCCGGAGCCGCTATCTTTTGGCATTTTCCCGATCAGGCTCGATGCGATCACGACCCGCTGAATCTCATTGGTGCCCTCATAGATCGTGGTGATCTTGGCGTCGCGGTACATGCGCTCGACGTCCATACCTTTGAGGAAGCCGGTGCCGCCGAAAATCTGAACTGCGTCGTTGGTGACCTCCAGCGCGATGTCGGAGGCGTACATCTTGGCCATTGCGGCTTCACAGGCATAGGGTTCGTGATGTTCCTTGAGCTCCGCGGCGGAATAAACCAGGAAACGGGCGCAGCGCAGCTTGGTTGCCATATCCGCCAGCTTGAAGGAGATCGCCTGCTGCGCGGCGATGGGTTTGCCGAACTGGATGCGTTCCTTTGCGTAATCCAGCGCGGATTCGAATGCCCCCTGAGCGATGCCCAGCGCCTGGGCCGCGATGCCGATGCGGCCTCCGTCCAGCGTGGACATGGCAATCTTGAAGCCCTGGCCTTCCTTGCCGAGAAGGTTTTCCTTGGGTACTTTCACATCGTTGAAGATCAGCTCCGCGGTGGATGAGGAACGGATGCCCATCTTGTCATAATGGTCGCCGAATTCAAAGCCGTCCCAGCCCTTTTCCACGATGAACGCGGAGATCCCTCTGGTGCCAATGTCCGGCGTGGTGACCGCGAACACGACATAGGTATCCGCTTTCGGGGCGTTGGTGATAAAAATCTTGCCGCCATTTAACAGATAATAGTCGCCCTTGTCCACAGCGGTGGTTTCCGTGCCGCCCGCGTCGGATCCGGCGTTGGGCTCTGTCAGGCCGAACGCGCCGATCTTCTCACCCTTCGCGAGAGGAACGAGATATTTCTGCTTCTGTTCTTCCGTACCATAGGCGAAAATCGGCCAGGAGCCGAGCGATACGTGGGCGGAGAGGATGACGCCCGTGCCGCCGTCCACGCGGGAAAGCTCCTCGACCGCGATCGCGTAGCTGATGATATCCAGTCCCGCGCCGCCGTACTCGACCGGATACGGGATTCCCATCAGTCCCAGCTCACCCAGCTTTTTGATCGCGTCTGCGGGGAACTCATTTCCCTGGTCCATCATAAACGCCAGAGGTTTTACTTCTTCCTCGGCAAAGCTGCGGATTCTCGCGCGCAGCTGTTCGTGATCCTGTGTCGTTTGATAGAGCATGTAGAAACCTCCTTCTCATATTATTTTGAATGACTTTGTTTACATCATTTTTGATTAATTAAAAAGTAGATAAATTTAGTCCAGTTTTGAGTAAAATAAAAAATCTAGATTGTTTTTACGAAACCGTGTTGCTGTTATCTTCCTGCCTCAGCAGATCCTCCAGCGTGCAGGATTTCAGTTCCCGGTTTACCGCGTTCTGGATCCGTGCGAGGCGCTGGTGAACCGCGCATATCCTGTGCTCTTTGCGCCAGGGGCATTCATAATCCTCGTCCATGCAGTGAGTGATCTCACAGCCGTCTCCCATGACGCGCATCAGATCGTACAATGTGATCGTGCCCGGATCGGCAGCCAGCCGGTATCCGCCTTCTGCTCCGCGCAGGATCTGTACGTATCCCGCTCCTGCCAGCTTTTTGAGTATTTTGTAGGAAAACGCGTGCGGTACAAGCTCGCTCTCCGTCAGCTGCGCCGTAGTATGAATATCATGATCCATCAGTCCTCTCAGCAGTCTGATTGCGTAATCCGTTTCCCGTGTGATCATTGTCAGCGTCTCCCGCAGCCTTTTGACGACAGGCTTTCTTTGTAAGATGGGTTTATTATATAATACTGGATAAAATTTGTCAAGTATAAAGACATCATTTTGTTCATGTTTTTATACAAAAGAGGAACGAAAAAGAAAAGACCGGGTAAAATAAGCGGAAAAAGTGCTTGAGCGCCCGGATGTATTGGTATAAAATGAATGGGACTGTTCTTGACAATACATATATGGAAGAACCGTAATTTGCGGCGTGCAGTCTGTTTGGGTAGTCGCAGGTTCCGGTGGAGGAGAAAACATGACTCTGGATGAAATTCGTGCTCAAATAGAAGAGATCGACGCTCAGATGAAGCTGCTGTTTTTAAAACGCATGGAATGCGCCCGGCATGTGGCGGAGACGAAAGCGCAGACCGGTGGAGACGTGTTTGTGCTTGAACGGGAGATTTCGATCATTGAGCGGCGTGCTGCGGGAGTGACGGAGGCGCACGACGAGTACGAGATGTTTCTGCACGGCCTGATGAATTTAAGTCGCCGTTACCAGTACGGCCTGCTGAAAGGGATGCAGGATAAGGTGATTGCCGATGTGCTTGCCGCCGCGGGTCTGGATGAAAAGAAAGAGCACAGCCAGGTCACGGTCCGCTTTGTCTGTGACGGCGCGGACAGCGACCTGAATCTGTTTGTCGATATGGCGAAGCTGAACAAAGTGCCCATCGAGACAATGTCTTTGAAGACGGAGGACGGCGTACAAAATGTGGTGATGACGCTTTCCGGCAGCCTGAAAGCGGAAGGCATGCGCCGTCTGCTTTGCCAGATGGGTAAGGAAGCCGGGAATTTTGCCATCATGGCACTGAGTTAATATATTTAAGTTCCGTATCCAGGAGGCTCGTGGCTCTGGGTTTTACATTCCGGGTTTTACATTCCTGGATTTTACATCCTCCGCAGTTTTCGCCCATTTAAAGAGTGAGCCTGAGGAAATTCTGCAGGATGATGTTCCCGTCCGGCGTCAGGATGGATTCCGGGTGGAACTGCAGTCCGTAGATCGGGAAGTCCCGGTGCTGTACGGCCATGATTTCTCCGGCCTCGCAGTCGCGCGCGGTTATCTCAAGCTCATCGGGGAGACTTTCGGGAACCGCCGCGAGCGAGTGATATCTGGCCGCGGGGATGGTGTTCGGAAGCCCTGCAAATAGCGGACAGGGCCGGTCGCTGATATGAATGTCGATCAGGCTCTGTTTTCCGTGCATGAGCTTTTTCGCGTGGGCGATTGTACCGCCGAAAGCCTCGCAGATTGCCTGATGTCCCAGGCACACGCCGAGGATCGGAAGCTTCCCCCTGAGGCGGAGCACCGCATCCTCGATGATCCCGGCGTTTGCGGGATAGCCGGGTCCTGGAGAGAGTACCAGATGGCTGGGATGGAGCTGTTCGATCTCTTCGATCGTGATCCGATCGTTGCGTGCGACCCGGATATCCGGGTTAATGCTTCCCAGCAGCTGCACTAAGTTATAGGAAAAGCTGTCGTAATTATCAATCAGAAGAATCATCGGTCATTTACCTCCCCTGCGTTTTCGATAGCCAGGATTACGGCCCTGGCTTTGTTTGCGGATTCCTGATATTCCATTTCCGGCACGCTGTCGGCGACGATACCGCCGCCGGCCTGGACGGTGACGAGGCCGTTTTTCTTGACAGCCATGCGGATGGCGATACAGGTATCCAGGTTGCCGGTGAAGTCCAGGTAGCCGAGTGCGCCGCCGTACACGCCCCGCGGCACCTGCTCCAGTTCCTCGATGATCTCACAGGCGCGGATCTTTGGCGCGCCAGAGAGCGTTCCTGCCGGGAGGAGCGATTCGATGGCGGAGCAGCCGTCGCAGTCCGGACGGATGTCGCCCTCTACCTGGGAGCAGATGTGCATAATTTTAGAATAACGGTGAACCATCTGATACTCTGTCACTTCGACACTGCCGAAAGCGGCGATTTTTCCGATATCATTTCTGCCCAGATCGACGAGCATATTGTGTTCCGCGAGTTCCTTCTCATCCGCGAGCAGATCCTGTTCCAGGCGGCGGTCCTCCGTCTCATTGGCGCCGCGCGGCCGGGAACCGGCCACCGGGAAGGTAGTCAGCCGCCCGTTGTCGAGACGAATCAGGGTCTCGGGGGAGGAGCACATGATTTCGTCTCCGTCGATGTTCATATAGACCATGTAGGGCGAAGGATTGGTTGTGCGCAGCACCCGGTAGGCGTTTAAAAGATTTCCACTGTAGGGGCTGGTAAATTGCCGCGAGATCACGGCCTGAAAGATATCCCCATCGAGAATGTATTCCTTTGTCTTCTCGACGGTGCGGCAGTAATCTTCCCTGGAGACACTGCAGACAAATTGCGGTTTTTCATTGGAGACCAGTCTGCGCAGCGGCGTGTTCTCCTGGATCAACCGGGTCACAGCCTCGATGTCCGCGCAGGCCTTGCCGAACTGATTCATGAGAAATTCCGTGGAGGTGTGCATTTCCCCGTTGGCGTCGATGGTGCGACCAGTTTTCATATTTACGACGATCTCGATTTTCTGCTTGAGGTGGTCGTAGGCGATGACCCGGTCAAAAAGCATCAGGTCCATATCGTTGGCGTCCCCTCGTTTGATATGCAGGGTCGGTTCCGCGTATTCGATCATTGCGTAGGCGAAATATCCCACGAATCCGCCGGTGAACGGCGGTTGGCCTTTCAAACGCGGGGATTGAAATTTCGCCAGGATCTCGCGCAGGACGTCGTAGGGCTGCCGGGTTTCGATCGTCCGCGAGGGATATTCGGCGAGTTGGCTGTCGATAGTCATGTGCCCGTCCTTTAAGGTCACATGCATGACCGGATCGTAGCCCAAAAAGGAATAGCGCCCCCATTTCTCGCCGCCCTCAATGCTTTCCAAAAGATAAAAGCGGTTGCTCTGCTCCGCAATCCTGCGAAGCAGGGTGATCGGTGTCACGACGTCGGCGTACACCTCGCTGCAGACCGGTATCATGTCGTAGCGGTCCGCCAGATTCAGAATTTCTTCACAGCTGGGAATCATCATGTTGTTGTTCTCCTTTCAAATGTTGGTTGGGGGCAAGATGATGATACTACGGTTTCCAAGGTCAAGCAATTGGATGCAAGCATCCATTGCTTGACCTTGAAAACCTGGTATCATCAAAAAAAGCTTCTGTCTCCATCGATAAATCATCGACAGGGACAAAAGCTCTGGCTTCTGCGGTACCACCCTGGTTGGCGTCCGTCTCAGAAAAGAAAAGCATCGGGCCGATAAGACTCTGGCCGGATGCGCTGTCATCAAACTGGAACGGGATCGCCCACTCTGCGACGCACCATCATGCGTCCTCTCCGGTAACGGGGAGAATCCGTCGCTCCATACTACCGGGGAACCGGCTTCTGGAGGCCCTCACAGGTCCATTCGGGATGTATCCTCACGCTTCCTCACACCGGCCGGAAGCTCTCTGTGCTTTGGAATACAGGCCTACTCACTCCTGATCAACAGTTTTGTCCATTATAACGGATTTGGCCGGGGCTGTCAATGCTGCCGGTTGCTTTTTTGCGGAAAATTGATATAATAGCAAAGATAGAATAATCGAAACAGCAAAGGAGATTACAGCGGTGAAAAAATTAATGGATCTGGCCGCGGCCGCTATGCGGGAGGCGTTTATTTTCTGTGGTTATGACGGCGCGTACGCGAAGGTGGTTCTGTCCAACCGCCCGGACCTGTGCGAATACCAGTGCAACGGTGCGATGGCGGCGGCGAAAGCATATAAAAAGAAACCGATCGAGATCGCGACGGCGGTGGCGGCGGCTTTGGATGAGACGCGAGCGGGCGAGGCACAGCCGCTGTTTGGCGAGGTACAGGCGGTGATGCCCGGCTTTATCAATCTGCGCATCAGCCCGGCATATCTGGCGGCCTATTTAAATGAGATGAGCATTTCACCGAAGCTCGGGCTTGAGGAGAGTGGCCATGGCGAGAACATTATCCTTGACTACGGCGGCGCCAACGTGGCCAAGCCTTTGCATGTCGGACACCTGCGTTCGGCCGTGATCGGCGAGAGCATCCGGCGGATGGGCAATTATCTGGGCTGGCATATGATCGGCGACGTGCATCTGGGTGACTGGGGCCTGCAGATGGGGCTGATCATCGAGGAGCTGCGCGACCGTAAGCCGGAGTTGCCCTATTTTGATGAAAGCTACAGTGGAGAATATCTGTCCCAGCCGCCGTTTACGATCGGCGAGCTGGAGGAAATCTATCCGGCGGCGAGCGCCAAATCCAAGACGGACGAGGTGTTCCGGGAGCGCGCGCAGACGGCGACCGGCCTGCTGCAGAGCGGTTACGCGCCCTTTACGGCGATCTGGAAGCATATTATGACGGTTTCCCTGGCGGATCTGAAAAAGAATTACGCGAACTTAAACGTCCATTTCGATCTGTGGAAGGGCGAGAGCGACGCGCAACCCTACATTCCCGGACTGATTCAGGATCTGCAGGATCAGGGGCTGGCCTATGAGAGCCAGGGCGCGCTGGTTGTGGATATCGCCGAGCCGGGGGACAGCAAGGAGCTGCCGCCCTGTATCGTGCGTAAATCGGACGGCGCGGCTCTGTACGCGACCTCCGATCTGGGGACAATCCTGGAGCGCGAGAAGGATTTCGCGCCGGCAAAGTACATTTATGTCGCCGACAAGCGGCAGGAACTGCATTTTACGCAGGTTTTCCGCGTTGCCAAAAAAGCGGGCTATGTGAAACCAGAGACGCCGATGGTTCATATCGGCTTCGGCACGATGAACGGCAAGGACGGCAAGCCTTTCAAGACGCGTGACGGCGGCGTGATGCGTCTGGAGCGGCTGATTGCCGATATCAATGAGGCGGTGTACGCGCGCATCATGGAAAACCGCACAGTCGCTGAGGATGAAGCGCGGGAAACCGCGAAGATCATCGGCCTTGCGGCGCTCAAATACGGCGACCTTTCCAACCAGGCGGCGAAGGATTACATTTTTGATATTGACCGTTTTATCTCGTTTGAGGGCAACACCGGGCCGTATATTCTGTATACCATTGTGCGGATCAAATCGATCCTGGCAAAGTACGCATCCCAGGAGATAGAGGGAAGCTCTGTATCGCAGCAGGGGTCGACGGAAAGAGGAAAATCTGCCCAACAGGAGATGGCAAAAGATTTTGTGCCAGGCCAAAAATCCGGCATTCTTCCGCCTTCCGGTGACGGTGAGAAAGCGCTGATGCTGCAGCTGGCAAAATACAACGACGTCATGGAGACCGCGTTTGCCGAGATGGCGCCGCACAGGCTCTGCCAGTATATTTACGAGCTTTCCAATGCCTTTAATGGATTTTATCATGATAACCGCATTCTGGCCCAGGAGGATAAGGCGCGCCAGGCAAGCTGGATCGCGCTGATCTCCCTGGTGAAGGCCGTGCTTGAGGTATGTATTGATGTGCTCGGTTTTGAGGCACCGGAGCGGATGTAGGCTTACGGGTGAAGGTTAGAAAAACAGTCGGAAACGGCCGGAAAATGTCCGAAAAGCTGTAAAGACAGCCGGAAAAACAGCTGAGCGAAAAGGAAGAGGGAGCCATGAAACAGTGTAATGTAATGATTGACGGGGGTACGACAAATACCCGCTTTATTCTGATGCATGAGGGGGAGGTGCTGACCCGCTGTGGGAAGCGGGCTGGTGCGGGAGCTGCGGAGCAATCCGGCAACAAACCATTGTTTTCCGCGGTAAAAGAGACGCTTCTTGAACTGGAAAGGGAGTATGACTGCCATATTACGGATGTGTTTTCGTCGGGGATGATCACTTCCGGTCAGGGACTTTATGAGCTGAAGCATATCGACGCGCCTGCTTCTTTTGAAAAGCTGGTGGGAGCCGTGAAAAAGGTGCGGCTTCCGGAAATCAGCGAGACGGTGGATTTTTATTTTGTACCGGGGGTGCGTTTCCTGGATCAGCCGGAATCCGGAAAGGACATGATGCGCGGCGAGGAAACGGAGCTGATGGGCGCGCTTGGCGACGGGGATGAGGAAAAAAATATTGCGTTTCTGCATTTCGGTTCGCACAACAAGCTGATGCTGGTGGAGAAGGGCGCGATTACAAACTCCGTGACGACGGTTGGAGGAGAGCTGCTCTGGGCGGTTACTCAGGATACGATTCTGAAAAGCGGTGTGGGTGATCTGCTGGGAGGCGGCAAAGCATTCTCTCTGGACGGACAGTTCGTGCGCAAGGGATTTGCAAACAGTGAGGCGCAGGGCCTGACGAGAGCGCTGTTCCTTGGACGCATCTGCCAGGTGCTGGAGGACGCGGAACCGGCGCAGGTGCTCTCTTATCTGTATGGCGCGATCCTCGCGGCGGATGCGGAAGGCTTCCGGAGGATGTTCGGCAATGGGGTCGATCGTATCGTGCTCTATGGACGCCGTGAGTTTGTCGAGAGCTTCCGGCTGTGCAGAGAGGAGATCCTCGGAGAGCGTGCCAGAGAAATTTCACTCGGGGAGATTTCCTATGAGGAAAGCGAGAACTTAAGCCTGCGCGGGCTGCTGAAAATTCGCGAGGCGTACCGGAGAGCATAGAGGCAGCCGGGTTCAGAAAATGAGGGAACGATAGAACGAAAAGCCAAATTTGACTATGGAATTGTGCCGGATTTAGCGGTATTATGATATTAATAAAACAAAGTGATTCAGTTTGGAATACGGAGGAAAATTATGGGAACTCTGGAACGGATTCTGGAAGAAAAAATCATCGCGATCGTGCGCGGACTGACGCTGGAAGAGACGGTAAAAACTGTCGGCGCAATCAGGGACGGAGGCATCCGGCTGTCGGAAATTCCCTTTGACCAGACAAAACCATTGTCCTGGACAACGGATAAAATCAGCGCGGTGAAGGAAACTTATGGCGCGGAGGGCGTGTTGGTGGGAGCCGGCACTGTCCTGACGGTGGAGCAGGTACAGGCGGCGAAGGAAGCCGGCGCGGAATACATCATTACGCCGACGTCCAACCGTGAGGTCATTGAGGAGACCAAGCGCCTGGGCCTGGTGGCGATGCCGGGCGCGATGACGCCGACGGAGATCGAGCAGTGTTACCGCTGGGGCGCAGATATTGTAAAAATATTTCCGTCTGACAATCTCGGCACCGGGTTTATCAAAGCGGTGCGCGGGCCGTTATTTTATATTCCGCTGTCCGCGGTGGGCGGCGTGAACCTCGACAACATCCGCTCGTTTTTTGAGGCGGGCGTGTGCAGCGTCGGGATCGGCGGAAATATCGTGAATAAAAAGATGATCGCGGCCGGGGACTACGAGGGGATCCGCAAGCTGGCGGCGGCGTATGTGGAGAAGCTGCACTAGAGCCCCTGTCTGTCTTTTTGAAAAGGCGTCGCAAGGCGCCTTTTTCTTGACACTCCCAACCCTCGGTGGTATAGTTCTGGTGATGGATGGTATTCCCGTGTGTGGAAACCGTACCTGTTTATGTAATCTCAGACCCGGCATGGCAATGATGCGTCACACTGGCGAAAGGACAGGTGACAACATGAAGATTGGCATGATTGGAGCAGGAAAGGTCGGCTTTTCCCTGGGCAAATGGTTTGCGCAGGGCGGCGTCCCGGTCAGTGGCTATTACAGCCGGAGCCCGGAGAGCGCGAGAGAGGCCGCGGATTTTACAGATTCCCGGTATTTTGAAAGCATTAAGGCACTGGTAGACGAAAGTGACGCCGTTTTCATTACCGTTCCGGACGCTGCGATCCCGTCGGTTTACGCCGAGGTTCGCCAGTTTGAGATACGAGACAAATACATATGTCATTGCAGCGGTGTGTTATCCTCCGCGGACGCCTTCCCCGGCGTCGCAGACGCGGGAGGACACGGCATTTCCATTCATCCATTGTTTCCGTTCAGTAGCAGGTATGAGACCTGGCGGGAACTGATGGGTGCTTTTTTTTGCCTCGAAGGGGACGAGGAGGCGCTGCGGACGTTTGGTCCGCTCCTGGAGGGCCTTGACGCGAGGGTGCAGGTCATTGCGCCGGAAGGCAGGGCACGCTATCACGCGGCCTGTGTCGCGGCGAGCAATTTTATGTGCGTCCTGATGCAGGAGAGCCTTAAGCTGCTTGCCGGCTGCGGTTTCCCGGAGGAGCTTGCGAGACAGGCGCTGGCGCCGCTTATGAGGAGCAATCTGGAGCATCTTCTTAAGGACGGTCCGGTAAAGGCGCTTACCGGTCCGGTTGAGCGGTGCGATACCACGACGGTGGGTAAGCATCTGAATGCTCTGGAGGATGGGCAGCTTTACCGGACACTGAGCCTTGCCCTTGTAGATCTGGCGGAGAAAAAGCATCCGGAAACGGACTACCGTGAAATGCGGAAATTATTATCGGAGGAAAGGAAAACATCATGAAAAACACGGCTGCATCATTGTTACAGATGAAACGGGACGGTCAGAGGATTACGGAGATCACGGCTTATGATTATTCTACCGCGAAAATCATGGAGACGGCCGGGGTGAATGCGATCCTCGTGGGGGATTCCCTGGGCATGACCATGCTGGGGTACGACACCACCTTGCCGGTCACGCTGGAGGATATGATCCATCACAGCGCCGCGGTGGCGCGGGCCTGCACGGATACCCTGGTCATTATGGATATGCCCTTTATGTCCTATCAGACCGGTGTGCGGGACGCGGTGCTTAACGCGGGACATCTGATGAAGGAGGCGCGCGGACACGCGGTGAAGCTGGAAGGCGGGGCGGCTGTGGCGGAGCAGATCCGGGCGATCACGGACGCCGGGATTCCGGTCCAGGCACATATCGGCATGACGCCGCAGTCCGTCAATGTGTTCGGCGGTTTTAAGGTGCAGGGTAAGGGCGAGGAGGCCGCGAAGCGGCTGCTCGAGGACGCCTATATTGTGCAGGAGGCCGGGGCGTTCTCCGTGGTACTGGAATGCGTGCCGCCCAAACTGGCCGCATTGATTTCGAGAAAACTCATGATCCCGACGATCGGGATCGGCGCCGGAGCCGGGTGCGACGGCCAGGTGCTGGTGTATCAGGATATGCTGGGGATGAATCTTGGATTTACCCCGAGATTCGCAAAGAAATTTGCCGATGTGGGACAGCTGATGATCGACGGCGTGAAGGATTATATCCGTGAAGTCCAGGAGGGGACGTTCCCGCAGGACTGCCACAGCTTTGTAAAATCGGACTGCAGCGACGAATATCTGGCGACGCTTGAGCAGACTCTGGGGAAGGAGTGATAGAAAATGATAATTGCGGAGACAATACAGGAAGTGCGCGACCAGGTACGAGCCTGGAAACGGGAAGGTTTGAGCGTCGGCCTGGTGCCGACGATGGGATATCTGCACGAGGGCCATGCCAGCCTGGTGGAGGAGAGTGTGCGGCAGTGTGATCGTACGGTGTCCTCTGTTTTTGTCAATCCCACGCAGTTTGGGCCGAATGAGGATCTGGAGACCTATCCGCGCGACTTTGAACATGACTGCGCGCTGCTGGAAACGAAGGGATGTGATCTGGTTTTTCATCCGTCCGTGGAGGAAATGTATCCGGACGGTTTCGCGACTTATGTGGAAATTCAATCGGAGATGCCCAAGCAGCTGTGCGGGAAAACCCGGCCGATTCATTTCCGCGGCGTCTGCACGGTGGTAAGCAAGCTGTTTCATATTGTTGAGCCGGATAAGGCGTTTTTTGGACAGAAGGATGCGCAGCAGCTCGCGATTATCCGCCGCATGGTGACGGACCTCTCAATGGGGATTACGATCGTCGGCTGCCCGATCATCCGGGAAAGCGACGGCCTTGCCAAATCCTCGCGTAACACTTACCTGAACGAGGCGGAGCGGAAAGCCGCGCTTGTGCTGTCACAGGCCGTTTTCCTGGGACAGCGTTTGGTCGCGGAGGGCGAGCGGGACGCGGACCGTGTGGTCGCGGCCATGAGCGCCCATATCGCGAAAGAGCCGCTGGCGCGCATCGATTATGTGTCGGCGGTCGACGGTATGACGATGCTGCCCGTGCATGAGATCGAGAACGACGTGCTCATCGCCATGGCGGTGTACATCGGAAAAACGCGGCTGATCGATAATTTTTCGGTGAAGCTATAATCGGAATGGAGACAGAATGACAATTGAGATGCTGAAAGGGAAAATCCATCGCGCCAGCGTGACCGAGGCAAGGCTGGACTACGTCGGGTCGATTACCGTGGACGCGGATCTGCTGGACGCGGCCGGGATTTATGAATATGAAAAGGTGCATGTCGTGGACGTGGACAATGGAAGTCGCTTTGAGACCTACACGATTGCAGGTGCGCGCGGCAGCGGCATTATCTGCTTAAACGGCGCGGCGGCCCGCTGCGCCTGCAGCGGCGACAAGGTCATTATCATGGCCTACGCGTTTCTTACGCCGGAGGAGATTCAGGGCGGATACGCGCCGCGTGTTGTGCTCGTGGATGAAAAGAACCGACTGACGCGCGTTGCCTCGTATGAGAAGCATGGACGCCTGGAGGATGAAACCGGCGAACCGGATAACGAACCGATGAACAAATAAGTGGAGAACAGGCTGGCTGGACAGGTCAGCCTTTCTTTGTTGTTGAAAAAAGATTCAAAAAATGATATCCTTTCCATAAAGAAATGTGCGCCGATAACGGCGCAAAACGATCGTGACGGTTTTTCATGAATTGTTTTCACGGATCATTCAGGAGGGCTCAGAATGGGAACGCGAAGCTACGGACATTTTAATGACGACACAATGCTGACCAACAAGGTACTCTGGAAGGGCTGCGGTTATTCGGACGACGATCTGTCGCGCCCGATCATCGGCATTGCCAATTCGTACAACGAGGCAGTTCCGGGACACACGAACCTGCGTCAGCTGGCGGAGCAGGTTAAGTACGGGATCTACCGCGCGGGCGGCACGCCGACGGAATTCGGCGTGATTGCCTGCTGCGACGGCGTGGCTACGGGTCACATCGGCAACAATTACGTGCTGCCCTCGCGGGATAATATTGCGGACAGCATTGAGATCGAGGCGCAGGCACACAAGCTGGACGGCCTGGTGCTTCTGGGTTCCTGCGATAAGATTGTGCCGGGCATGCTGATGGCGGCCGCGCGGCTGGACATTCCGGCAATCTTTGTGGCGGGCGGCTGCATGGCGGGAGGGCCGGCCTTCGCCCACAAGACGAAATCGGACTCCACCACGATCACGGAGGCCATCGGCATGTACCAGACGGGCCAGGTGAGCTACGAAGAACTTCAGACGCTGGCTACGGTGGCCTGCCCGACCTGCGGTTCCTGCCAGTTTATGGGGACGGCCAACACGATGTGCTGCGAGGCCGAGGCGCTGGGCATGAGCCTTACCGGTTCCGCCTGCATTCCGGCGTTTTATAACGAGCGTCTGCGTTCCGCTTTCGAGAGCGGCGAGAAGATCGTGGAGCTGGTAAAGGCGGGCATTACTTCGCGGCAGATTATGACGCGGGCGGCGCTGCGCAACGCGATCCGTGTGCTGATGGCGAGCGGCGGTTCGACCAACGCGGTGATCCACACCTGCGCGCTGGCCTGGGAGCTGGGGATCGATCCGGCCGAGATCATGAACGAATTTGATGTGATCAGCGATGAGATCCCACATATCGCGAAGATCAATCCGGCAAGCACCGTCTATGACAGTGAGGATCTGTACAAGGCAGGCGGCATCCCGGAGGTGATGAAGGTGATCTGCGACAGTCTGGAACTGGATGTGATGACGGTCACCGGGAAAACGCTGGGCGAGAACCTGGACAACTGGAAAAACCTGTATTCCCCGAACCAGGAGATCATCCGTCCGCTGAACAATCCGCACAGCCGGCTGGGCGGACTGGCGATCATGAGAGGCAATCTGGCTCCCGATACCGGCGTGGCCAAACCGGCGGCGATCGCCGAGGAGGCGCGAAGCTTTACGGGAACTGCGGTCTGCTTCGATTCGGAGGAAGAATGCACTGAGGCGATCCGCCAGCGGAAAATTCAGGCCGGCAACGTAGTGGTGATCCGTTATGAAGGTCCTAAGGGCGGTCCCGGCATGCGCGAGATGTATCAGCCGTTGAAAATGCTCTATGGACAGGGTCTGAACAAGACCACGGCCATCGTGACGGACGGTCGTTTCTCCGGCACGAATAACGGCTGCTTTGTGGGCCATGTGTCGCCTGAGGCCGCCGCGGGCGGTCCGATTGCCCTCGTAAAAGACGGCGACCGCATCACGATCGATGTTTACAAAAAGGAATTGACGCTGCATGTGAGCGATGAGGAGCTGGCACGGCGCCGTGCGGAGTGGAAGCACGAGCCGAAACCGGCGATCGGCTATCTGCGCCGTTATTCGCGGCTGGCGGCGTCCGCGGACAAGGGCGGCGTACTGATGTGTTAAAGGCATTCGTATGAATACCGGACACCGTGTGTCGGATATCGTACATGGTGAATGCACGATGGAATTGTAATTTGTTTATAAAAACAGGAGGATATGGCCATGTTAAACGAAAACGTAAAAAAGCTGCTCATCACTCCGGAAAAGGTGATCGTAACCACGCCGGGCGCGGATAACAAAAAGGTTCTGGCATCATGAGGACACTTTATCTGGAATGCAATATGGGCGCCGCGGGAGATATGCTCACCGCGGCGCTCCTGGAACTTCACCCGGAGCCGGAAGCGTTCGTGGCGCGACTGAACGGCTTGGGGCTGCCGGGAGTGGCTTTCCACGCGGAAAAAGCGGTGAAATGCGGCGTCACCGGGACATATATGTCGGTCACGGTCAATGGAGCGAAGGAAGAAAGCGTTGATGAGGGGCATGACTATGAGCACCATCACGCCCATGAGCATCATGATGAACATGCCGATGAGCACGATCATGAGCACGATCATGAGCACGATCATGAGCATGAGCACGATAATGAACACGACCATCATCATGCTCATGAACACGGCAATGGCCACGTCCATGACCACGCCCACCATCATGAGCACCACAGCCTGCATGACATTGAGCATATCGTTGCTCATCTGGATATTCCGCAGAATGTGCGGGAGGATGTGGTAGCGGTGTACCGTCTGATTGCCGGGGCGGAGGGTCATGTGCACGGAAAACCAATGGACGAAATCCATTTCCACGAGGTTGGCACGATGGATGCGGTGGCAGATGTCACGGCAGTGTGTTTGCTGATACATGAGCTGGCGCTGGAGAAGATCATCGTTTCCCCGGTTCATGTTGGCAACGGCCAGGTGCGTTGCGCGCACGGAATACTCCCGGTACCGGCTCCCGCGACTGCCTGGATTTTGCGGGACGTGCCGACCTACGGAGGCAGCGTGCGGGGCGAACTCTGCACGCCGACCGGTGCCGCTCTGCTGAAGCATTTTGCGCAGGAGTTTGGGAGCCAGCCGCCGATGATGGTGAAAACGATCGGTTACGGTTGCGGGAAAAAGGATTTTGAGCAGGCGAACTGCGTGCGCGCATTCCTTGGCGAGACTTCGGCCAAGCGGGAACGTGTGCTCGAGCTGAGCTGCAATCTGGACGATATGACGCCGGAGGCGATCGGCTTTGCGATGGAAACGCTGTTTTTGGCCGGAGCTCTGGATGTATATACGGTTCCGGTTGGCATGAAAAAAAGCCGGCCGGGGACGTTGCTTGTCTGCATGTGCCGCCCGGAGCAGCGCGAGGAGATGATTCGCCTTCTGTTTTTGCACACGACTACATTGGGGCTGCGGGAGACCACGTATGACCGCTGCACTCTGGAGAGGCGGATCGAGGCGGTGGAAACGGAAGCCGGTCCGGTGCGCGTCAAAAAAGCCTCCGGCTGGGGCGTGGAGCGTCAGAAGCCGGAGTACGAGGATCTGGCAAAGATTGCCAGGCAGCGGGGGATGTCGCTGGAGCAGGTGAAGAATCTGCTGGGATAATACAAAGTTGTTGAAAAAAACGGATCGTTTCAAACAAACAGGGGCAGGTGCGGCTTGTATAAGTTGCACCTGCCTCTGATATTTTTTGATGATGGATTGAGGTTGTTCTTTCAAAAATTAAATTTGAGAAAGTGAACAAGAAGTTTAAAAACAGCGAATTCGTGGTATAATAGCTATATAAAAACAGCGGATTTGAAAATACGAGAAGATTAAAAAACAGCGTTTCTGGAAGGGGCGGATTTTGCAATATGGGTGAGCGTATATTCCAAAGGAAAATATATGAAAAACTGAAGGAATGGAAAGATGAATCTGAGGGAAAAACAGCCCTACTCATCGAGGGCGCCCGGCGTGTGGGGAAGTCTACGATTGTAGAATGTTTTGCGAAAGAGGAATATGACAGCTATATACTGATTGATTTTTCGACGGCTTCGGAGGCAGTGAGGGGACTTTTCGACGATATTTCGGATCTGGATTATATTTTTTTACAGCTTCAACTGCAATACCATGTGGATTTGCATGAACGAAAATCACTGATTATTTTTGATGAGGTTCAGCTGTGCCCGAAGGCCAGACAGGCTATCAAAGCGCTGGTTAAGGATCACCGTTATGACTATATGGAGACGGGCTCGCTGATATCCATCAAACGGAATGTGACAGACATCCTGATTCCGAGTGAAGAACGCCGGATTGGCATGTATCCGATGGATTATGAAGAATTTCTTTGGGCGCAGGGGGACCATACCACCGTCCCTCTCATAAAGAAGGTGTTTGAATCAGGGAAATCGCTGGGAGATGAGATGAACCGGAAACTTATGCGCGGTTTTCGTCTGTACATGCTCATCGGAGGGATGCCTCAGGCGGTTGCGGAATATCTGGAGACGAATAATTTCAGAAAGGTGGATCTGGTAAAGCGGGACATCCTGAAATTATATCAGGATGATTTTATGAAAATAGATCCTACGGGAAGAATATCGCTTCTGTTTCAATCCATTCCGGCGCAGCTGAATACGAATGCTTCCCGCTACCAGGTGTCAGCCGTGCTGGAAAATGAAAGAGCGGAGCGCGTTCTGGAGCTGATCTCTCAGATGCGGGAATCCCGGACAGTTCTTGTATCCTATCACGCAAATGATCCGAGCGCAGGTCTGGCCGGGAATAAGGATCTGAGGCGTTTTAAGCTGTTTCTGGCAGATACGGGATTATTTACAACGCTTATGTTTCAGGACAGGGATTTTACGGAAAATGTCATTTATGACAAATTATTGAATGACAAGCTGGGCGTCAATCTGGGTTATCTGTACGAGAATATAGCGGCGCAAACGTTGACGGCCGGTGGGAACGAACTTTTTTATTATACATTTCCCAATGAGGCGACGCATCGAAATTATGAAATTGATTTTATATTGGCCAGAAGAAATAAAATATGTCCGATTGAAGTAAAATCCTCTGGTTACAGAACGCATGCTTCGCTGGATGTTTTTTCGGAAAAATATTCTGAGAGAATTCTGCAAAAATATCTTGTTTACACGAAAGATTACAGGAAAGATAAGGATATTTTCTGCATTCCAATTTATATGCTGCAGTTCCTGTAAATACGAATGCCTGCGGTTTATCGAAAAAAGGCTGTTATTTGGTGTCTGCCCTCCGGAGCGGCTGTATAATCTGAGCATTGATCCGGCGCATAAAGAAGATGCAGCAGACGATCGACGCCAGTTCAGCGATGGGCCAGGCCAGCCATACCCGGTTCAGATTCCCGGTTTTTGAAATGAAGAACACCAGGGGTACCAGGAAAATCAGCTGCCGCAGGAAGGAGACAAACATACTGTAAATGCCGTTTCCCAGAGCCTGGAAGAAGGAACCGGAGATCACGCAGATACCGGCGAAGAGGAAGCTTATGCTGATCGTCCGCAAAGCGGGAACGCCGATCGCGAGCATTTCGTCCGAGGCGTTGAACATGGCGAGAAATTCAGTGGGGAACAGCTGCATCAGAGCGAACGCGACGATCATGATGGTGACGGCATAGACGAACGCGAGATTGCGCGTTTTTATGATGCGGTCCGGCTTGCCCGCGCCGTAGTTGTAGGCGACGATCGGAACCATGCCGTTGTTCATGCCAAAGACGGGCATGAACGCGAAGCTCTGCAGCTTGAAATAGACGCCGAATACGGCGACCGCGGTCGAAGTAAATACGATCAGTATCTTGTTGACGCAGAAGGTCATGATGGAGCCGATAGCGACCATGATGACCGAGGGAATGCCGATATAGAGGATATTCGCGATCATTTCCAGATTCGGGCGGAAGCTTTTAAAGCGCAGTTTCACATCTTCGTTGAAGCGGAGATTGAAGATGAAAGCCAGGATCGCGGCAAGGATCTGACCGAGTACGGTCGCGTAGGCCGCGCCCGCGATGCCCAGCTTCGGGAAACCAAACAGGCCGAAGATGAGGATCGGGTCCATAATGATATTGGTGATCGCACCCAGCCCCTGGGTAAACATCGTAAAGATGGTCTTGCCGGTGGACTGCATCAGCCTCTCGAAAATAAATTCCATAAAGATACCAAAGCTGAAGCACATCACGATCGAGAGATAGGAATGCCCGTAATCAGCGATGATATCGGAAGCGCCCTGGACGACAAAAAACGTCCTCGCGATGGTCAGTCCCAGAACCAGGAAAAGCAGATAGCTGCACAGGCAGAGGAAGACGCCCTGCAGCGCGACGACGTTCGCCGTCTTCGCGTCCTTTCGCCCCAGGGCGCGGGAAAGCAGAGCGTTGGTGCCGACCGCGACGCCGGAGCCGAGGCCGATCAGCAGGTTCTGCATGGGGAAAGCCATGGAGACGGCCGTGAGGGCTTCCTCTGATATCATGGAAACGAAAATACTGTCTACGACATTATAAAGCGCCTGCACGAGCATGGAGAGCATCATCGGCAGCGACATGGTGATCAAGAGACGGTTTACGGGCATGGTGCCCATCTTATTTTCCGCGGCAGCGGTTGGTTTGTTGTTCATTCTGTGTATCATCCTCCTGTTAAATTTCCCGATTGGAATGTCAATCGCTCTTTTGTTTATTCGAGAATATTTTTTAACTGGTGCAGGCCTGACGGCAGACTTGTAAACAGCCTGTACCCTATAATATAGTCAATTGCGGATAAAGTCAATATTTTCATAATGAGGAGAATGTATCCCGTGAACAAAAATATTTGATCTGTTTCTTGTATTCTCATGCCCGTGGTCGTATAATTCAGTTAGGGAAATTGCGCGGAAGGAGGTGGTTTTGTGGTCATCGGTCCGAAAACAAAACGGCCAATATCTTTAAGACATCAGCATGCGTTGGATTACGCAATGGATCAGATTCGAAAATCACCGTTGTCTCAGTATGTGGTTTCTCTTTATCTTTATGGCAGTTGTGTGCGGCAGACCGCGGAGTGGGGGAGCGATGTTGATCTGTTCCTCGAGCTTTCGCCGGATATTCCGCTGACGGACGAGAACCGGGAGGAACTTATGCGGCTTCGCGCGGTTGTTACGGATGATGATCCCGGGGTTCCTGAACTGGATCTGAAATTTGTCATTGGCCCGGAATGGAAAAGCAGCAGAATGCTGTATTATCAGAATGTCAGAAAAGACGGGATTGATCTATGGGGCTGAAAACGTACTATGAGTTCGCAGAGGCCGATTATAATTTTCTCAGAGACGCTTATGAGCAGGGAATTTTTTCCAATTCCTGCGGCGCGATTGCGCAGAATGTCTGCGAGCACTATATGAAACATGTGATTCAGGAATACTGCACACCGGAGACGGAAACGGAGTGGCATGACAAAGAATCAATCCTGAGAACGCACAGTCTGAAACGATTGATCCGCTATATCGAGGACAATTTTTCGTTTGTGTTCGACCGGTCTGCAAAGACAGAAATCCAGGTGATCGACGGATACTATTTTTCAACAAGATATCCCGGTGATGACAGTGTGGAACTGACACAGGAGGATATTGGCCAATGTATGGAAGCGATGCGTCTCTGCCGCGGTCAGGTTGACCGGATTATAGAGCTTTGCGAAAAAACGAATGATAGTCAATGATGACGTTTTATGCAGCAAAATGGCGGACGGAAGGGAAAACGAACTTAAATAGTAACAAATAATCAACGTAATAAAAAGAAAGGATGAGAAGACATGGAGGGTTGGTTAAACAGTATCATTAACATCATCACGGCGGCGGCCGGAAAGATTATTCTGGCGCTGATTGTCTGGTTCGTAGGGGGTGTCCTGATTAAGACATTTCTGAACGCGCTGCAGAAAAACAGGATGTTCGAGAAGATTGAGGACACGGTGAAGCGGTTCACGCTGAGCTTTGTGAAGGGCGGGTTGTATGTCATTCTGGTCATCGCCGTGATCGGTATTCTCGGTGTGCCGATGGCTTCGGTCATTACGGTGCTGGCTTCGGCGGGCGTTGCCGTCGGCCTGGCATTGCAGGGTGCGCTTTCAAACCTGGCCGGAGGCATCATGCTGATGCTGTTCAAGCCGTTCCGCGCCGGGGATTTTGTTGAGGCCTCAGGGGCGACCGGAGTGGTCCAGGAGATCACGTTGTTTTATACGACGTTTCTTTCTCTTGACAACAAGCGCATCATGGTGCCCAACGGAAACCTGATGAACGCGAACATCGTGGATTATTCGTCGGAGGAGCTGCGTCGCGTGGACCTTACCTATACCTGCGCCAAGAGCGAGAAGCCGTCCCGCATCCAGGAGATTCTGCGCGCCGCGATCGACACGCAGGAGAAGATCCTGAAAGCGCCGGAACCCTTCGCGCGTCTGAGCGGCGGCGACAATGAGGCCATGGAATTTACCGTCCGTGTGTGGTGCAAAAACGACGATTACTGGGATGTGTATTTCGACCTTAACCAGAAGATCGTGGAAGCCTTTGCGGAGAATGGCGTCGCGCAGCCGGCCAGAAGGCTTGTGGTGGACAAGTAGATTTCAAATCTGATTGCAAATTTCATACCGCTATGATATTGTAAGAAAGACAGGTGCCGGACAGCCGCAGGGCCGGGTCCGGTGAAAAGGGAAACAGGTGCAAATCCTGTGCGAACTCGTCACTGTAAACGGGGAGCAGAAAGCTAAGGCAGGGCCGTCATGAGCGACCCTGCCGATCATGTCACTGAGCGATCGGGAAGGCAGCTTTTTGTGTGGATCCGCAAGCCAGGAGACCTGCCTGTCGATGCATTCGGGAAAACCGGAGTCAGCTGGTTCCCGGGCCACGAGTAACTGGTCGCAATTACAATTAACGGCAGCGGATTCCGTCAGTCCGGAACCGTTGCAGATCATTGCGCCCTCTTACCGATGCCTTTCTGCAGAAAGGCATTTTGTGTTCCAAAAAGGAAAAGAGGAGGACAACATCATGAAGAGACAATGTGGGTATCGGATTTGCGCGCTGGCCGCGGCGGTGCTGCTGGCAGGCTGCCAGAGTTCGGGCGGCGGGCAGTCAGCCGCTGCTGCCGGGGAGACGACGGAGGTGAAGATGGAGACGGCAGCCGAGACAGAGAGCAAGGCGGAGGAAAGCGAGACGGAGAAGACGGTCTCCGATCAGGAAGCGGCGGATGAGGTGGCGGCGCTGATCGACGCGATCTATGTGCAGGAGCGGACGGAGGATACGGATGAGCAGTGCGCCGCGGCGAAGGCGGCCTGGGACGCACTGACGGACACGCAGAAGGAGCTGGTCGGGGGCGAGGAGGCCGATCCGGATTATTTTGGCCGGGATACCGGCGACGCATCCCTGGACGATCCGCGCAATCAGGATAATATCGGTGAGAATGAGCTGCTGGTTGTGAGTTTTGGCACTTCGTTTAACGAAAGCCGCGTGACGGATATCAAAGGCATCGAGGATGCGCTTGCGGAGGCTTATCCGGATTGGTCGGTGCGGCGGGCGTTTACCGCGCAGATCATTATCAACCATATCCAGGCGCGGGACGGCGAGTTTATTGACAATATGGATCAGGCGCTGGAGCGCGCTGTCAATAATGGTGTGAAAAATCTCCTGATCCAGCCGACGCATCTGATGCGCGGCGCGGAGTATGACGAGCTGATGGAGGCCGTGGAAAACTATTACGGTCGGTTTGAGACGGTTCGCGTGGCGGAGCCGCTGCTGGGCCAGGTTGGCTCCGACGCGACGGTGATCAACGCGGACAAAAAGGCAGTGGCGGAAGCGGTCACGGCGGAAGCGGTCGCCGAGGCCGGATACGAGTCGTTAGACGTGGCTGCAAAGGACGGCACGGCGTTTGTGTTTATGGGGCATGGTACCTCGCACACGGCCAAGATTTCCTACAGCCAGATGCAGACGCAGATGGAAAAGCTGGGCTACGCGAACGTGTTTATCGGCACGGTTGAGGGCGAGCCGGAAGAGACGGCCTGCGAGGCGGTGATTGAGGCGGTAGCGGAAGCAGGGTATACGAACGTCATTCTTCGACCGCTGATGGTGGTCGCGGGCGACCACGCGAACAACGATATGGCGGGCGAGGACGACGATTCCTGGCTGAGCATGTTTGAGGCTTCCGGGAATTTTGAGAGCATAGAGACGCAGGTCGCCGGTCTTGGCAGGATCGCGGCGATCCAGGAGCTTTATGTGGCGCATACGGCCGCGGCGCTCGACGCGGAGCCTGTGGCGGTTCTGGAAGCGGCTTCTGTCCTGCTTCCGGCGGATGGCGAGTATCTCGCCGCGTTTGACACGGATAGCAGCATGTTTCATGTCAATGAGGCCAATGAGGGTAAGGGCAGACTGACGGTGAAGGACGGGGTCATGACGATCCATATTTCTCTGGTGTCGAAAAATATCGTAAACCTGTTTGCCGGAACGGCTGAGGACGCGCAGAAGGACGGCGCAAAGCTTTTGGAACCGACGTTGGATGAGGTCACTTACAGCGATGGCATTACGGAGGAAGTCTACGGTTTTGATGTTCCGGTTCCGGCGCTGGATATGGAGTTTGACCTGGCGCTGCTTGGGGAAAAGGGGAAATGGTATGACCATAAGGTTTCCGTCAGCGATCCGCAGCCCGCAGAGTGATGGACGGATTGATCGTTGATCATGAGAAAAATATTAATTGTTTTTACGCTCATTGTAAGCCTCCTCTTGGGTCTGTCAGGATGTGGACCTGAGGGCGTATCTTCGGGAGACGCAGCTTCGGGAGGCGTGGCTTCGGAAAGCATGGCCTCGGAGAATGCCGGCTTTGAAGAAAGCACATCCGGAAGACCGGCGGATGGCGAATACCTCATCGCGGTGGCATTAGAGGGCGGCAGCGGGAGGGCCTTTGTGGCCTCTCCGGCCCTGCTGACGATGAGCGATGGTCAGGCGTTTGCGCGCATTATGTGGAGCAGTTCCCATTATGATTATATGATGGTGGACGGTGAGAAATATTTCCCGGTTAATGCGGAGGGCAATTCAGTTTTCGAGATCCCGGTCGCGGAGTTTGATGAGCCGCTGACAGTGACCGCGGACACGACGGCGATGGGCGCGCCGCATGAGATCGCGTATACGCTTACCTTCGATTCCGAAAGCATTTTGGAGACAAATAATGGGGGATCAGACCGGGAATTTGTGGCGGAACATTCAGACGATGCGAATACCCGCGGCAGCAGGGACGGCGGTCTGTCCCGGAGGGAGCAGTTGCTGAATGGGTGGCCGCCTGCCGATCAATCACTTGCCGACCAATCATCTGCCGATCAATCACTTGCCGAGCGACCGTTTGTCAGCGCGGCTCTGACTTACGCCGGTAGTATGGAACTTGTCAGTGCGCGGCAATTTTCCGTGGATTACTATGATTATGAAGGACAGCGCTGTGCGCTGGCGACGATCGCGGGCAGTGCTCATTATCTGGTGGTGCCGGAAGCGATGACTGTTCCGGGGGATCTGGCCGCGGATATCGTCGTGCTGCGGCAGCCGGTCAAAAACGGTTATCTGGCGGCTTCCGCGGCGATGGATATGTTTGTGTCGCTGGATGCTGTCAATGCGATCCGTTTTTCCGGATTAAAGGCGGACAGCTGGTATATCGAAGAAGCCCGGACGGCGATGGAAGCGGGGGATATTCGTTATGCGGGAAATTACTCCGCGCCGGATTACGAACAGCTTCTTGCGCAGGACTGTGATCTGGCGATCGAGAATACGATGATCTATCACACACCTGAGGTGAAGGAACAGCTGGAGCGCTTAGGAGTACCGGTACTGGTAGATTGTTCCAGCTATGAGACCGAACCGTTGGGTCGGGTGGAATGGGTAAAGCTGTACGGCCTGCTGACCGGAAAAGAGACAGAAGCCGAAGCGGCTTTCGACGCAGTGCAGGAAGAGTTTTCGGCGATCGACCGGACGGAAGCGGCGGGAAAAACGGTGGCCTTTTTTTATATTACCGCGAACGGGGAGATCCATGTGCGCCGCGGCACCGATTATCTGGTGCGTCTGATGGAACTGGCGGGCGGGGATTATATTTTTGATGACCTTGGGACGGATACGGAAGGAGCGTCATCCACAGTTACTCTGCAGATGGAGGAATTTTACGCCACGGCCAGGGATGCGGATTATCTGATTTACAACAGCACGATCGAAGGAGAGCTGGGCGCGATCAATCAGCTTCTTGAGAAAAGTCCGTTATTTTCCGGTTTCCGGGCGGTGCAGTCCGGGCAGGTATATTGCACGAAAAAAAATCTTTATCAGTCTTCCATGGCATTGGGGACGATCGCAGCCGATCTGCACAGCATGTTAATGGGGAACGATCGGGAACTGAGCTATTTTTACAGGCTGGAATAGTGCGAAAGATGAAAATAGCGCGAAGAATGGGATAGTGCGAAAATGGAATAGCGTGAAAGATGGAATAGCGTGAAACAGGGGATGATGATGGAACACGACCGGAAGGTAAGAGATAAAAGAATAACGAAATCCGGGCAGATGCTGAATTATGGCCGATATGGAACGGCCTTTTTTGCGTTGGCGGTGCTAGCACTACTCCTTCTGGCAGTCAATGTGTGCGTGGGGAGTGTAAATATCCCGGTTCGCGCGGTCATGGAGGCGATATCTGGCGGGAAGATGTCCGGCGGGGAACTGCTTGGCGAGAAGTTGTCTGGCGGAGTAATGTCTGGCCAAAATCTGTCCGAAGGAAACGGATCCGGCGTGGGGACAGTTTCTTTGTACGCGGATATTGTGCTCCAGATCCGCCTGCCGCGGGCGCTGGCGGCGGCGATCCTTGGCGGCGGCCTGGCGCTGTCCGGCTACCTTCTGCAGACCTTTTTCCACAACCCGATTGCCGGGCCGTTTATTCTGGGAATTTCCTCAGGCGCAAAACTGGTGGTGGCTCTGATGCTGGTGGCGGCGCTGAAAGCCGCGGTTTCGGTCAGTTCCGTGATGATGATTGCGGCCGCCTTCGCGGGAGCGATGATTTCGATGGGGCTGGTGCTGCTGATGTCGCGGGCTGTGGAGCGGATGTCGATGCTGATTGTCAGCGGCGTGATGATCGGCTATATCTGCTCGGCGGCTACGGATTTTGTGGTCACCTTTGCGGACGACGCGGACATTGTCAATCTGCACAACTGGTCGAAGGGCAGTTTTTCCGGGATCAGCTGGGATAATGTCGCGGTGATGGCGGCGGTGATTTTTGCCGCTTCTTTTTTTACTTTTCTGATGGCGAAGCCGATGAGTGCCTGGCAGCTGGGCGAGGCCTACGCGCGCAGCGTGGGACTGAATGTGCGCCTGTTCGGGGCGTTGCTGGTGCTGCTTTCCAGCGTCCTTTCCGCCTGCGTTACCGCTTTCGCGGGACCGGTTTCCTTTGTGGGAATTGCGGTACCGCAGCTGGTTAAGCGCCTGTTCGGAACGGCGCGCCCGATTCTGATGATTCCCGCCTGCTTTCTGGGCGGGGCGGTTTTCTGCCTGTTCTGCGATCTGATTGCGCGGGTGCTGTTCGCGCCGACGGAGCTGGGTATCAGTACGGTCACGGCAATATTTGGCGCGCCGGTGGTAATTGCTGTTCTTTTGCGCAGAAGGAGGGCCTGATGGAAGAATATTTTTTTAATACAAAAGGTCTGACGGTGGGCTATGATGGTGTGCCGGTTGTGCGCGATATCGAGTTGTCATTAAAAAAAGGGGAAATTCTGACGCTGATCGGCCCGAATGGAGCCGGAAAGACGACGATTCTTAAGAGTATTATCCGGCAGCTGGAGCCGGTCGCGGGAAGCGTGTGGCTGGATGGACGCGATATGGCAGGCATGAGCGGCAGTGAGCGGTCGAAAACGATCTCCGTGGTGCTGACCGAGCGGCTGCGCACGGAGCTGATGACCTGCGGGGAAGTGGTGGCGATGGGCCGTTATCCCTATACCGGGCGCTTTGGTCTGCTTGCGGAAGGAGATCGGAAAATCGTGCGCGAGGCCATGGAGCTGGTGCAGATTGCTGATCTGGCGGATCGGGATTTCGGGAAGATCAGCGATGGACAGAAGCAGCGTGTAATGCTGGCGCGGGCGATCTGCCAGGAGCCGGATCTTCTTGTGCTGGATGAACCGACTTCTTTTCTCGACGTCCGCTACAAGCTGGAGTTCCTTTCTGTGTTGCAGCAGCTTTGTCGCAGACGGCGGGTGGCGGTGGTCATGTCTTTGCATGAACTTGATCTGGCGGAGCGTGTTTCTGACCGGATCGCCTGTGTCATGGAAGATCGGATTGATCGTTTCGGAACGCCAGAGGAAATTTTTGTGCCCGGCTATATACCGGAGCTGTACGGAATTCGCGCCGGTTCCTATGACGGACTCAGCGGAAGCGTGGAACTTGCGGCCCCGGCGGGCGCGCCGGAGGTCTTTGTGGTGGCGGGAAACGGCCGCGGCACGTCGGTTTTTCGCAGGTTGCAGCGGGAGGGCGTTCCGTTCGCGACCGGGATCCTTTGGGAGAACGATATCGACTATCCGGCGGCACGGGCTTTGGCGGCGGAGGTGGTCAGCGTAAAGCCGTTTACCCTGGTCAGTGAGACAGCGCTTTTGCGGGCGCGGGAGCTGATGGGCAGCTGCCGCGAGGTGATCTGGGCGATCCGGCCGGAAGAGCTGGGAGAGCTCGGTGCGAAGCTTTCCGCTTTTGAGGAATACAAAAATAAGTAACGGCTCAGATCAGGTTGCTGGGAATAAAGCAGTTTTCATCGTCAATCGGAATCGGTTCTTCGCACATACAAATGATACCGCCGTTGCCGCGATGCAGGGATGTCTTGTCAAGTACATGGTATTTTTTGACTTCACGGCGATCGGGCGCGGCACTCTTTTTGATTTCCAGAGGATGAATGATATTGTTTTCCTCGACAAAAACATCGATTTCCTTTGCGTTGGAATCGCGGAAGTAGGAAAGGTTCACCCGGGACTTCGCGTAGGCATAGTTTTTTACAAGCTCCATTACTACGTAATTTTCATAATAATGACCGCTTGCGGCGCCATTTCGCAGGGTATCCGGCGTCAGCCACATAGAGAGATAGGCGCATAATCCCGTATCGCTAAAGTATAGCTTTGGTGTTTTGCTAAGCCACTTCAGCTCATTATTGGAATAAGGCGCCAGCAGGTAGATAATATGCAGCCCTACAAGCACATTGAGCCATTCTTTTGCTGTGGACGGGGCAATATCAGCGGACTCGGCGAGAGTAGTGTAATTGACCGGTTCCGATACAAGAGCAGCGCAGCCCGCCAGAAATCTGCGGAACCTAACCACATCGGTAATGCCTCCGGCCTCGGTAACATCACGTATCAGATAGGTATCGACATAGGAATTGAAATACTCCTGCCTGAGTTCTTCGTCCACGCCCTGTACCTGCGGCATACCTCCTTCCCAGATGTGACGGAATACCTGCAGAATATCATTTTTAGGCATTTTGCGTTGTCTGGCCTGCAGGGTCTTTAGTGAAAAATCCAGATCCGTATCAAATACAAGTCCGGCTTTTTCTCTTGCTGACAGGCTGTATAGCTCCAGAATCCCGATTCTTCCGGCAAGCGTTTCACGCACTTTTGTCATCATCCTGTATTGTTGAGAGCCGGTAAGCCAGATGAATCCTTTTTCATCGCTCTCATCGCAGATAATCTTGATCTGCTCAAACAATTCCGGTGCTTTCTGTACCTCGTCAATGAGAATTGGCGGTTTGTAAGTCTGGAAGAACAGCACCGGATCGGATTGCGCAAGCTCTCTCGCCATTGCGTTATCCATCGTGACATAGGTCCGGTTGTTTTCAGCCAGGTGTTTCAGCATGGTTGTTTTGCCTACCTGTCTGGCTCCGGTGACAAGAATTACCTTGAAAAAATCATTGAGTTTTCGGAATTTTCGTTCCAGTTCCCGTAAGATATATTCCATTGCATGCCTCCTGTTTTTTATGAAAATCAGCGATTAATCATAGATTATCATAATTTTTCATTTTGTCAAGAGATTACAGACACGGAGATTTTCTGATTGCGGACAGAGAAATTCCCACAGAGAGCACAGAGAGTTTCAGAGAGTTTTTGAATATCCAGGATTGACAGAGCCTGGATTTTCTTTTTATAATGAAATGCGAAATACACCGTTGGAGGATCATCGTATGGACTGGGAACGTTACAAGGATCATTTTAACAGGCACAATCTGTTTCCGGAATGGATTAATGCGAAGCTGACCGTGGTGAGGGAGGATTACGCGGAAGTTGAGATGGTTACGGATGAGCGGCACAAAAATTCAGCATCCATTGTACATGGCGGGGCGATTTATACGATTGCGGACACGGCGGCGGGGGCGATGGTGCGAACCCGTGGCAAAAACTGTGTCACGCTTGAAGGTAAGCTCAATTATCTGCACGCCGGTTCGATTGAGGAAAGCTGCCTGAAGGCCATCGCCCGTCCGCTGCATATGGGCAGGCATACCGGCGTCGTTGAGTGCCGGGTCGTAGATGAGAAGGAGACGCTTATCGCGGTCGGAGTGTTTACGATGTATATTCTGGATTCGGATGTTGTTCTGGATTGATTGGGAGGGTGGGCGATGCCGTTTATTTCACTGATTATTCCGGTATATAATGGAGAAAAATATTTAAGAAGATGCCTGGACAGCGTCGCCGGACAGACCTTCCGGGACATGGAGATTATCGTTGTGGACGATGGAAGTTCGGACGGGAGTCTGGCGATCTGCCGGGAATATGAGGCGGCGGATGCGCGTTTTCACGTGATCGCGAAGGAAAACAGCGGCGCGTCCGACAGCCGCAACCGCGCGATCGCGCAGGCTTCGGGTGAGTATCTGCAGTTTATGGACTGTGACGACTGGCTGAGCGAGGACGCCAGCGAGATTTTTGCGGGAGCGGCAAAACGTTATGACAGCGATCTGGTGATCGCAGATTTCTATCGTGTCGAGAAAGACGTCTATACGGAGAAGTAGCACATCCGCCAGCGAGGCAATATGAGCCGGGAGGAATACGCGGAATATATGATGCAGGATCCGGCCGATTATTATTATGGGGTACTGTGGAATAAATTATACCGCCGCCGCATTATCGAGGAACACAATCTGGTGATGGATACGGAGCTGCGCTGGTGCGAGGATTTCCTGTTTAACCTCAGTTTTATCCGTTACGCCGAGCGTTTTACGGCGGTCCAGAGCCCGGTTTATTATTATATGAAACGCAAGGGGAGTCTGGCTAATACCGAGTGGAAGAAGGCTACGACGGTGACGCTGCGGTTCCGCCTGCTGGAGAGCTATAAGGATCTGTATCAGAGTATGGGGCTTTATAAAGAAAATGAGCTGCGGATCAATTCTTTTGTGCTTTCCATCGCCAGGGACGGGGGCGTCGCGGCGCCGCTCAGCCGCCGTCGTCAGAAACTGGAGCCGGAGGAATACATCGCGGAAGAACTGCCTCCGGGCTACGTCCACGCGAAGCACGGGTTCGAGCCGGTGTATGACCGGCATTCGCGGATCCTGATTCTCGGCAGCTTCCCGTCTGTAAAATCGCGGGAGACCAGCTTTTATTACGGCCACCCGCAGAACCGCTTCTGGAAACTTTTAGCGGCGCTGACCGGGCAGGATATGCCGGAGACGATCGAGGAGAAAACCAGGTTTTTGCTGGAGAACCGAATCGCTCTCTGGGACGTCGTGGAAGAATGCGATATTCTTGGCTCGAGCGATTTAAGTATCCGCAACGTGATTCCCAATGACATAAACCGTATTCTTGAAAAAGCGCCGATTGAGATCATCTGCGCCAACGGCTCGGAGGCGTTCCGCCTGTACAAAAAATATTGCAAAGAGAAGACGAACCGCGAGGCTGTGAAATGTCCCTCCACCAGCCCCGCGAACGCGGTCTGGTCGCTGGAGCGTCTGACAGAAGCCTGGGGGAAGACACTTGAGGGGTGGCTGTAGTGCCGGAAGGACAATTTTAACGCAGGGGCGGCGGTAAGCCGCCCTTGAATGATCAGCCGCTTTTTGTGAGGGCTACTCCTCGATTTCCTGAAAGCGGTCTTTTACTATGCCAGCCAATGTCCGTGCGGTACCGTTGATGCCAAACAGGCTGGAATCAATCATCAGATGGCAGTATTCCGGATCGGAGGGCAGATGCTTGGCATAGCGCATCCAGTAGCGGTCACGGGCCTTGTCGACCTTTTCGATCATTTTTCGCGCTTCTGCCGGATCCATGCCCAGGGAATTGACGCAGTTCAGGTAGCGCTGCTCTTTGGGAGCGTAGATGTATACGTTGAGGCAGTTTTTGTCCTGCAGGATGATATCCGCGCAGCGGCCGACAAAAATTGCAGAGCCCTTCTTCGCAAAATCGCGGATGATTTTCTGCTGGGCCGCAAACAGCTTGTCCTGCATGTCGACAGAGTCAGAGCCGAGCGGCTGAGCCATGCGCGCGAAGCGGGAAACTGTCTGCTCATCCTGGTCGCTGACTTTGGAGACCGGAACATTTGTCTGTTTGGCGACAGCCTCGACGATGTCGCGGTCATAATATTCAATTCCAAGGATCTCGGCAAGCTTCTGGGCGATCGGGCGGCCCAGGCTGCCAAACTGCCGGTTGATGTTGATGTAATAATTCTCCATAACAGACCTCCTTAATCCTGGCCGAATGGCCATCACGGATGTTTCACACACTATAGCAGAAAAGAAAAAGGAAGTCAATTCGCATCATCCCGCGCGGCGCGCCGGTTTATGCCGGGTAAGTGCCGCTTTTTTATGCCGATTTTTAATTATCCAAATTTTTTTTGGCCATAAATCCGAAAAAACAGAAAAAATTTCTTCGATTGTTTTGCTGAAAATTTAAAAAAGAAGAAAACGAGTTTTTTGGTTGACTTTTAAAAAAACGATGTTTATAATTTGCAAACTATAAAGAGCAACGCGGAATGAGATGGGTTCCGGACGGCAAAGGCGCCTGCGTTCCTTAAAAAAGGAACCGGCGCTTTTTCGTTATCATTAAACACAGCCAGGTGGACGAGTCCGAGGTTGAGAATAAGCTCAGCCGCGAATCAGCGAAACGCGAAGAAAGGTGGACAAGGTATGACAGGATCGCCGAACAATTTTTTTGAATGGATTATTTTTCTGATTCAGCAGTACCACACCTATTATCTTCAGGGACTGCTGACAACGCTTCAGACCTCGCTGGCCGGTACGCTGCTGGGATGCCTGATGGGGTTTGTGATTGGCATTATCCAGGCCACGGATATGAAAAATCAGACGAGCCGGACAAAGAAGGCGCTGCTGTTTGTTCCGCGTTTCATCAGCCGGATTTATGTGACGATTTTCCGAGGCACGCCGATGATCGTTCAGGCGATGGTGATCTACTACGGATTTTCACAGATGTTCGGCCTGGATCTTCCTTCGTTTCAGGCGGCGATTCTGATCATCCTGCTGAACAGCGGCGCCTATATGGCGGAGACCGTGCGGGGCGGCATCAATTCGATCGATCCCGGTCAGATTGAGGGCGCGAAGGCGCTGGGAATGAATTACGTTCCGATGATGATCCATGTTATTCTGCCGCAGACATTTAAGATTATCGCGCCGCAGATCGGCAACACGTTTGTCGCCAATATCAAAGACACTTCGGTGCTGAACGTGATTTCGGTCACGGAGCTGTTTTACATCACCAAGGTGGCTGCCGGCACGTACTTTAGGATGTTTGAGGCCTACACGATTACGGCGGCGATTTACCTGACGCTGACGCTGATTTTCAATTTCCTGCTGCGCCTTCTGGAGATTTATCTGGCGGGTAAAGACAGCTATGAGGTTCTTCCGGTCAGCCACGAGGTGCCGACGGAAGGGTGATGAAGGAACGATGAGGGAAGGAGAGTGGATGAGAATGACGCAGGAGAGAGAACCCGTGATCCGTGTGCGGAATCTGAAAAAAAGCTTCGGTGATCATCTGGTGCTGGAGGATATCAGTTTTGATTTGTACGAGGGCGATGTGGTCACGATCATTGGCTCGTCCGGTTCCGGGAAATCCACGCTGTTGCGCTGCATCAATCAGCTGGAAACGCCTACGGCCGGAGAGATTCTCTATCATGGCGAACCGGTGTCCTGTGACGCGGCCAGCGCCAACCGTTTCCGCGCTCAGGTCGGCATGGTATTCCAGTCGTTCAACCTGTTCAACAATATGACGGTGTTTGACAACTGCATGGCCGGCGTACATCTGGTCAAGCATAAAAGTAAGGAGTATTCCACAGAAGTATGTATGAAATATCTGACGAAGGTCGGCATGGCTCCCTATGTGAAAGCCAAGCCGCACCAGCTTTCCGGCGGCATGAAGCAGCGCGTGGCGATCGCGCGGGCGCTGGCGATGGAGCCGGAGGTGCTGCTTTTTGACGAACCGACCTCGGCGCTCGACCCGGAAATGGTCGGGGAGGTGCTGCAGGTCATGAAGGCGCTGGCGTCCGGCGGTCTGACGATGGTTGTCGTCACGCACGAGATGGCCTTTGCGCGGGATGTGTCCACGCGTACAATCTTTATGGATAACGGGTTTATTCTCGAGGACGCGCCGCCGGATGAGCTTTTCAATCATCCGAAAAATGAGCGCACGCGGGCCTTTTTATCCCGTTTCATTCAGGGCTGAACGGTGAACCTGATACTTGATTTCTTTCAGGGTGAAACGGGAAAAATCCCGTGTTGCAAAATAAACAAGGAGGAGTATAATTATGAGAAAATCGATGGTGATGGTACTGGCTTTGGCAATGGTTTTGGCGCTTACTGCCTGCGGCGGACAGACTTCGTCATCCGCCACCACAGCGGCAGCCGCGGTGTCCTCCGAGGCGGAGAGTTCAGGTGAACGCGCGGTTTTGCGGGTCGCGATGTCTGCCGACTACGCGCCGTTTGACTGGCTGCAGGGCGACGATTCAAACGGCGCCTATCTGACCACGAACGGTTCCTACATGAACGGCTACGATGTGCTGATGGCCCAGAAAATCGCTGACGCGCTCGATATGGATCTGGAAATCACCCAGGTCGAGTGGGACGGCCTGATTTTGTCAATCACCACAGGAAAAGTGGACTGCGCGATCGCGGGCATGAGCATTACCAGTGAGCGTGCGCAGAGCGTCGATTTTTCGGATCCCTACTATAACGCCGATATCGTCGCGGTCGTCGCGGAGGATGGCGCCTACGCCAACGTGCAGAATCTGACGGATTTTGAGGGCGCCACGTTGACATCGTCTCTGAACACGGTCTGGTACGATGTGCTCGATCAGGTGACAGATTACGCGACCAAGGCAGCGGCTCTGGATACGTTCGCGGCCATGGTGTCCGCGATCAATTCCGGGAAGGCTGACGGCTTTACCTGTGATTATCCGTCAGCGAAGTCGATTCTGATGACGAATCCGAACTTAAAGATTATCGACTTTGAGGGCGGCACCGGCTTTGAGGTCAGCAATGAGGAGACCGACCTTGGCATCCCGACCCAGAAAGGGAACACGGAACTGGTGGAGAAGATCAACGCGGTCCTGGCGACGATCTCCCAGGAGGAGAGAGACGCGATGATGGATCAGGCGGTCGCATCTCAGCCGGCATCCCAGGAGTAAGATGGAGAATGTACCCGTAGACAGAAAATTTGCGAAATATGTGGTTTCCTCCATGGTCACGATGTTCCTGCAAAGCGCCTACTCGATGATTGACGGGCTGTTTGTCAGCAATCTGATCAGCGAGACGGCGCTGGCGGCAATCAATGTGGCCTGGCCGATTATCGCGGTGGTCACGGCGATGGGAACCGGCATCGGCTGCGGCGGTGCGGTCATCATGTCCACGAAGCAGGGCGAGGGAAAGGATGAAGAATCCAACATTGCCCGGGCGAATGTACTGGCGGCGCTGCTGGCCGCCAGCGTGATTTGCACAGTGGTCTTTCTTTCCCTGATCACGCCGTTGCTGACGATGATGGGTGCGACGGGAGAGCTCTTACGGCTTTCCCGTATCTATGTGAGGATCATGGTCGCCGGAGGCGCATTGCAGATTTTTTCCTGCGGATTGACACCGCTGCTGCGCAACGATAATAAGACGGTCAGCGCCATGCTGATCATGGTCAGCGGTTTGTTGATCAATCTGGGGATGGATTACCTGCTGATGGCGGTGTTCGGCAGAGGAATTGAGGCTGCGGCCATCGCCTCGCTGTGTGCGCAGGGCTTTACGACGGTCAGCTGCCTGACGTTGCTGATCCGGAAAAAGAGCAATCCGCTGCGCCTGGATCAGTTTACGATGCGTGCAGAGTACTGGAAGCGGATTTTCAAAACCGCGGTTTCGCCGTTTGGGATTTCCCTGACTCCGTCGCTGCTGATTTTGTATCACAATGTCGCCTGCCTTGGTACCGGGGATGACCTGGCGATCAGCGCGTACGCGCTGATTTCCTCCACGGTCGGTTCTTATCGTATCCTTCTGATCGGCGTAGCCGAAGGGATGCAGCCGCTGGCCAGCTTTGCCAACGGCGCGCGCGATTTCGCGGCGATGCGCCGCATTCGCAATAAGGCGATCGGCACGGCGGTGACGGTCAGCGTACTGTTGTTCCTCTTGGCAATCGCAACAGCACGGTATTATCCGGCGCTCTACGGTTATTCCGACGAGGCGGCCAGGATCGGCGTGCATGCGGTACTGGTGACGGCGCCGCAGCTGATTTTTACAGGGCTGGTGCGTGTGACCAATTCGTTTTTCTACGCGGTTGGGAAGGATCGATATTCTCTATTCATGATCTATTTTGACCCGTTGATTATGACGCCGGTGGTGATTCATCTGCTGCCGCGGCTTCTGGGGCTGGACGGTATCTGGCTGACTGCGGTAGTGACGCAGTTTGCGCTGAATGTGGCGGCAGTATGGATGTTTTTGCGGCATGAAAAAGAAATAAAAATAGCAGAAAGCAGGATAAGACTATGAAAGCAGCTGTGATACAGGAACGGATCATTCAGACGGACATCACTCCGGCAGAGCTGACTGCGCGCTGGAAGGGCCTGGAGCGGGTACCGGGTGTGGATGAGGTGCGAATTCTTGCGGAAGATCATTATCCGAGCCGGAAAAGCCTGGATGCGTTCATCGGGGACGCCGAGGCGCTGTTCGGGGTCTGGATCGGCCCGGATCTGATCAATGAACCATTTCTGGACAGCCATCCGCGGCTGAAATACATCGCGACGCTCGGCCACGGGTGGGAGACCTTCGATGCGGAGATGACCCGCCGCCGCGGCATAGTGATTACCAACACGGTTTATGGTTCGCATACGATCGCTGAGTACGCGTTTGCGTTGCTGATGAATTCCTGCCATCATATCGCGCTGCACGATGCGCGTGTGAAGACGATCGACTGGACGAGGCCGGAGAATAAGCCGGAGTTCTGCAAATCGGTCACGCGCCAGATCGAGCTGTACGGCAAGACGCTTGGCATAATGGGGCTGGGTGCGATCGGCTTTTCGCTGGCGCGGATGGCTCAGGGTTTTGGAATGCATGTGATATCCTATGATCTTATAAAACGGACAGCTCCGGAATATGGATTCATCGAGCAGGCGGATACGATGGAGGAACTGCTTTCGCGCAGTGATTTTATCTCCCTGCATATGCCGCATACGCCTAAGACGGAGCGGATGATCAATGCGGAAATCATCGAAAAGATGAAGGATGGCGTCGTGCTGATCAATACGGCGCGCGGCGCGCTGATTGACGAGCAGGCACTGGCGGACGCGCTGGCCTCGGGGAAAGTGGGAGCGGCCTGTCTGGACGTGCTCACAGAGGAACCGCCGCGGCACGGTTCGCCGCTGCTTACCGCGCCAAACTGCACGATCACGGGGCATGTGGCCTGGCTGACCAGGGAATCGCGGCTGCGAGCCGTGGATATGGCGATCGAAAACTTTGTCGCATATCTGAGTGGCGCGCCGAAGTCAGTAATTAATAAATAGGTGATCGATGAGAGATTCGATTTGCCGGACGCTTCAGATTTGAAAAAGGAGACAGATGACCATGAATGTAACAGAGCTTTTGAGAGACAGCATGAAAACGAAACCGGCGAGCAACCGCGGCGCGAGAAAGAAAACCTCGACTTCGAAGGACGTTGTGCGTATGAACTATAATGAGAATAATTACGGAATGTCGGACAAGGTAAAGCAGGTCATCATCGACGCGGCCCTGGGCAGCTATATGTACCAGGATTTTTACGCGGTCGATCTCAAGGAAAAGCTGGCGGGCCTTTACGGGCTGACGAAGGATCATATTCTGGTCGGCTCCGGCTCGAGCGCGGTGATCGACATGCTGGGCGAGGTCTTTATCAATTACGGAGACGAGGTTGTGTACTGCATGCCGTCCTACGAAGCTTTCCCAGACATGGTCAGTGATAATGGCGGCGTCCGCGTGCCGGTGCCGCTGGATAAGGATTATAAATTCGATCTGGATGGAATGTTTGCAGCGATTACGGACAAAACCAAGATGGCGATCGTGGTCAACCCGAACAATCCGACCGGAACGTATGTCAACGCTGCCGCGGTGGAAATGTTTGTGCGCAGGCTGCCGGAGCATGTGATTGCCGTTGTGGACGAGGCTTATTTTGAATATGTGGACGATGATACCCATTACAGCCTGATCCGTATGATCCAGGAGGGCTACGACAGGCCGCTCATCGTGCTGCGTACCTTTTCCAAAATCTATGGACTTGCGGGGCTTCGCATCGGTTACGCGGTTGGGGATCCGCTGCTGATTGATGAACTGATGAAGGCGTGCCAGGCGTGGAATGTGGGGCGCAACGCCCAGATGGCGGCTATGGCCGCCCTGGACGATCAGGATTACATAAAAGAAATGAAGGCATTAAATATCGCAAACCGCAGTTACGTCAGCGGGGAACTGAAAAAACTGGGCTGCGACGTGGTGGAGCCGGCGGCGAATTTCATTTATTTTGACGCGCACCGCGATTCCCAGGCGGTGCGGAATAAACTGGCAGAGTCAAAGATCATGATCGGTGCGCCGGATGCCTTCAACCGTGTCAGCGTCGGCACCAGAGAGCAGAATGAAGCGTTTATTGCGGCGATGCGGATGGTGATGGAGGAGCTGCCGGTGCGGTGATGGTGGCAGGCTCCGCTTCGAAAGTAGTAAAGAAACATTGTTCACGGAATATTGTTCGAATAAAATAGCGTTGACTTTTTTGAAGTTTTATGCTAGATTTAGCGCATAAATAAATTGAAAAACACCATATATCGGATGAGGGATCTGGGAGAGACGCAAAATGCGCGCCGAAGGGGAAGGGAAACTCTCAGGCAGAAGGACCAGTTTCTGACGATACTCTGGAAAGCAGCGGCAGGCTGCGCCGAAGAAGCAACCGGGTGACCGGGAATCTTTCAGGTAAACATGACAGAGCGCAAGACAGATGATTGTATTTGTCTTGCGCTTTTTTGTGTGGATGTTTAGGGTTAAAAGCTGATGATGCTGAGGATTACCTCAAGGAGCGCCCTGCGGGCGTCTATGTCTCTTCTGATGCCGGTATCATGGGCTTTCGACGCCAACATCATCATTATATAAGGAGGGTAAGGAAATGGAGAAAAAAACGCCGCTTTATGAGACACACCAGAAGTACGGCGGAAAGATCGTCCCGTTTGCCGGTTATCTGCTGCCGGTGCAGTACGGGATCGGAGTGATCGCGGAGCACATGGCGGTGCGAGAGGCCTGCGGCCTGTTTGACGTTTCGCACATGGGAGAGATCACCTGCGTGGGTCCGGACGCTCTGAAGCTGCTGAATGAAATTCTGACCAATGATTTTAGCTGCATGTATGACGGGCAGGCTCGTTACAGCGTCATGTGCTATGAGAACGGCGGCTGCGTGGACGACCTGATTGTCTATAAGGTGCGGGAAAACTGCTATTTTATTGTGGTGAACGCCGCCAACCAGGAAAAGGATTTTGCCTGGATGAAAGCGCACGAGCAGGGTGACGCGGTGTTTACGGACATTTCGGACACGGTGGCGCAGATCGCGCTGCAGGGGCCGAAGGCACAGCAGATTCTGGGACGTCTGTTACCGGAGGAATCATTCCCCACAAAGTATTACAGCGCCAACTTTGATGCAGAGATTGGCGGCATGAAATGCGTCGTCTCCAAGACGGGCTATACGGGTTCTGGCGGATACGAGCTGTACCTGGCGGCCGATCAGGCTCCGGCGATGTGGGAGCTGTTGATGGAGGCCGGGAAAGAGGATGGTCTGATCCCCTGCGGGCTTGGCGCGCGGGATACGCTTCGTCTGGAGGCGGGGATGCCGCTGTACGGCCATGAGATGGACGAGACGGTGACGCCGCTGGAAGCCGGACTGAATTTTGCCGTGAAGCTGAATAAAGAAAGCTTTATTGGAAAGGAAGCCCTGGCGTCCGCAGGGACGTCCCGGGTGCGCGTCGGTTTGAAGGTAACCGGGCGCGGCATTGTGCGGGAGCATATGGCAGTCTACTGTGACGATGAGCAGATTGGCACGAAGCAGGTCGGTATGACGACGTCTGGCACGCACGCGCCTTATCTGGGTTATCCGGTCGCGATGGCGCTGGTGGATCCGGCTGTCGCGACGGTCGGTACAAACCTAAGCGCGGATGTGCGGGGCCGCCGGGTGGCGATGACGGTCGTGCCGTTGCCGTTTTACTCAGCGACGAGGAAAAAGTAAGGGCATTGTCTTAGAAAAGTAATCTGCATTTCATTTTATAAATCTTAATCAGGAGGAGAACAACGATGAATTTTCCAGAGGAACTGCGTTATGCCAAATCCCATGAGTGGGTTAAAATCGAAGAAGGGAACGCCATCATTGGCCTGACCGATTATGCCCAGAGTGAGCTGGGCGACCTGGTGTTTGTCAATCTGCCGGAGGTCGGCGACGAGCTGACCGCGGGGGAGGCGTTTGGCGACGTTGAGTCGGTAAAGGCGGTTTCTGACGTTTATTCGCCAGTGTCCGGTACGGTTGCGGAGATCAATGAGGAGCTGCTGGATCACCCGGAGCGGATCAATGAAGCACCCTATGAGGCCTGGTTCGTGAAGGTGGAAAACGTGACTGCCGAGGAAGAACTGTTTGACGCCGCTGCCTATGAGGCGCATTGCGCCGCGGAAAGCGAAGACTGACGGGAGGTGCTTGCGATGGGATCCTATCTTCCCAGTACGAAGGAGGAGCGCCTGGATATGCTCCATGCGATCGGCATGAACTCCTTCGATGAACTTTACGCGGATATTCCCGAGAAGCTGCGCTGCCGGGAACCGCTTGCGCTCCCCGAGGGACTTTCCGAACTCGAGCTGTCCCGGAAAATCGAGGAGATCGCCGCGAAAAATGTGCGTTTCGCTCATATATTCCGCGGCGCGGGCGCTTATCATCATTATATTCCGGCGATCGTGAAGCAGGTGACGTCGAAAGAAGAATTTGTCACTGCTTACACGCCGTACCAGGCGGAGATCAGCCAGGGCATCCTGCAGTCCATTTTTGAATATCAGACGATGATCTGTGAGCTGACGGGCATGGACGCGTCCAACGCTTCGGTTTATGACGGAGCCACGGCTGCGGCGGAGGCCACCGCGATGTGCCGAGACCGCAAACGGAAGACGGTTGTCGTCAGCGGCTCGGTCGATCCGAAGGTGATCTCCGTGATCAAAACCTATTGCTTTGGCAGCGGCGCGCCGCTTGTGATCCTGCCGGAGAAAGACGGACGGACGGATATGGATGCGTGGGCTGCACTGGATCTGTCGGATGCCGCATGCCTGCTGATCCAGTCGCCGAATTATTACGGTCTGATTGAGGATGGCGCGGCGATCGCCGACGCGGTACATGCTGCGGGAGCGAAGCTGATTATGAGCTGCAATCCGGTCGCTCTGGGGCTTCTGAAAACGCCCGCGGAGTGCGGAGCGGATATCGCCGTGGGCGAAGGCCAGCCGCTGGGACTGCCGCTGGGCTTTGGCGGCCCGTACCTGGGCTATATGGCGATGACGAAGGACATGATGCGCAAGCTTCCCGGGCGGATCGTCGGCCAGACGGTGGACGCCGACGGAAAGCGCGGTTATGTGCTGACGCTGCAGGCGCGCGAGCAGCATATCCGCCGGGAGAAAGCGAGTTCCAACATCTGTTCCAACGAGGCGCTGTGCGCGATGACGGCGGCGGTTTATCTGGCCGCGATGGGAGGCGCGGGTCTGGAAAAGGCGGCGAAGTCCAGCATGAACAACGCGCATTATCTGCTCTCTGCCCTGGAGAGTGTGGGCTTTGTGAGAAAATATGAAGGGGAATTTTTCCATGAATTTGTCACGATCTGCCCCTGCGATGCGAATGAACTCGCAAAGAAGCTGGCAAAGAAGGGCTATCTTTCCGGCCTGCCGACAGGAGAGCGGGAAATGCTCTGGTGTGCGACGGAGATGAATTCCGTCGGCGAGATCGACGGTTTGATTGCTGCGATAAAGGAGGTGCTGGCATGAAGCTGATATTTGAGATGGGCGCTCCGGGCCGGGGCTGTGATCTGCTGCCGGATTGCCAGGCGCCGGATGTGAGCGGGAAGGCGACGCGGCGCGCCGCGCGTCCGCGGCTGCCGGAGGTATCGGAGACCGAGCTTTCACGTCATTATACGGAGCTGGCGAAGCAGGTGCACGGCGTCAACGACGGTTTTTATCCGCTGGGTTCCTGCACGATGAAATACAATCCGAAGATCGACGAACAGGCTGCGGCGCTTCCGGGATTTTCACAGATCCATCCGTTGCAGGACGCGGCGGACGCGCAAGGATGCCTGGAAGTGATTCATAAAACCGAAAATGCGCTGTGCGCGATCACGGGAATGGACGCCTGCACGCTGCAGCCCGCGGCCGGGGCGCACGGGGAATTTACCGGCCTGCTGCTGATCAAGGCGTATCATGTGAGCCGCGGCGATGAAAAACGCAGAAAAATTATTGTTCCCGACTCCGCGCATGGCACGAACCCGGCGAGCGGGGCGATGGCCGGGTTTGACGTAATTAACATTGTCTCCGATGAAAATGGCTGTGTAGATCTTGCGGCGCTGCGGGCCGCCGTCGGCGAGGATACGGCGGGCCTGATGCTGACCAACCCGAACACGGTGGGTTTGTTTGACCCGAACATTGCCGAGATCACTCGGATTGTCCATGAGGCCGGCGGACTCTGTTATTATGACGGGGCAAACCTGAACGCGATTATGGGGATTGCCCGCCCCGGCGACATGGGATTTGACGTGATGCACCTGAACCTGCACAAGACGTTCTCGACGCCGCATGGCGGCGGCGGCCCGGGAAGCGGCCCGGTGGCCTGCAAGCATTTCCTTGCGGATTTCCTGCCGGGGATGCGGGTCGTGGAAAGTGGGGACGGTTACGAAGCGATGCGGGCAAAGCAGTCGATCGGCGATATGCACGGTTTTTACGGCAATTTCCTTGTAGTCGTGCGCGCGCTCTGCTATATCATGTCTCTGGGCCGTGAGGGGATCCCGGAGGCGGCCACGGGCGCGGTGCTGAACGCCAATTATATGATGCACGAACTAAAACCGTATTATCACATGGCCTATGACCGCACCTGCATGCATGAGTTTGTGATGACGCTGGAGCACGAGAAGCATGAGCGGAATGTTTCCGCGCTGGATATCGCCAAGGCGCTGCTGGATCACGGTATCCATCCGCCGACCATGTATTTCCCGCTCATTGTCCATGAGGCGCTGATGATTGAGCCGACTGAGACGGAGAGCCGCGAGACGATCGACGAGGCTGTGCGGATCTTTATCGAGGTGCTGAAGCAGTCCGAAAAGACGCCGGAACAGATGCACGCATATCCACAGCAGACCCCGGTGCGTCGGCTCGACGAGGTCACGGCAGCGCGCAAGCCGGTTGTGCGGTATGATTGATACGTTATCCTTATATAACAGCGATACGACAGATCCGTATGAAAATCTGGCGCGGGAGGAATATCTCACCTTTCATGCAGAACTGGGAGAATGTATTCTTTTTCTGTGGCAGAACGCGCACACGGTCGTCATCGGCCGTAACCAAAACTGCTGGAAGGAATGCCGCGTGAGCGAACTGGAAGCGGACGGTGGGCGGCTGGCCCGCCGCCTTTCCGGCGGCGGCGCGGTCTACCATGACCTGGGAAATGTAAATTTTACTTTTTGCACACATAAGAAAAACGCGGACGTACAAAAACAACTGGCCGTTATTGTCGATGCGGTCGCTTCATTCGGCCTGGACGCGCGGCGGACGGGGCGCAACGATGTCACGGTCGACGGGCGGAAATTTTCCGGGAACGCCTTTTTTGACTCCGGCGGTTATTATTATCATCACGGGACACTTCTTCTGAATGTGGACATGGCCAGGATGTCGCGTTTTCTCAATCCGTCGACAGCCAAGCTGCACTCCAACGGCGTGGCCTCCGTCCGTTCCCGCGTGGTCAATCTTGCGTCGCTCTGTCCGGAAATTACGGTATCGTCCATGAAAGAGGCGATGGTTCGTTCTTTTTCCGGAATTTATGGTCTGCCTGTCGCGGCCTTTGACGAAAGCCGTTTTGATGCGGCGGAAATTGCGCGGCTGCGCGACCGCCTGGCTTCCCGGGAATGGAAATACGGAAGGAACATTCCCTTTACCAATCGTTTGGCAGGGCGTTTTGCCTGGGGCGAGGTGGAGCTGGCGTTGAAGGTTAATCGCGGCATTGTGGAAGAAGCGCTGCTCTCCTCCGATGCCATGGAAGCGGAGTGGTTTGATCAGGCGGGCGTGTGGTTGGCCGGCTGCCCATACGAGGCGGGGGCGCTGTGCAATGTCCTGGAGCGGGGAATGGAGGAACGCGGTGTGCCGGAAGAAGTCCGGGAAAATCTCTGCGCCATGGTGCGGGAGCAGATGTAAAATATCAGGAGGATGTTTATGTTTGATCTTATTATTATCGGCGCGGGGCCGGGCGGCTACGAGGCCGCGTTTGAGGCGGCGCGCCTGGGGTTGCGCACGGCGCTGGTTGAGAAAGGCGATCTGGGCGGCACCTGCCTGAACCGCGGCTGCATCCCGACAAAGACGTTGATTCATTCGGCGGAAGTTTACGAGGAGATTCGGGACGCGGGCCGTTTTGGCATTGTGACGGGCACGCCGTCCATGGATATGAAAGCGGTGCAGGCGCACAGAAAGAGCACGGTCGATACGTTGCAAAAAGGGATTGCGGCGCGGCTGAAAGCGGCGAAGGTCGCGGTCTCTTCGGGAAAGGGGACGATCGTTGACGCGGAAAAAAAGCTTGTCCGGGTGACGGGTAACATGGGCGATGGCGCAGGCACAGCAGGAGATGATGCAGAAGCGGCGGGAAACAACGCAGGTACAGTGGGAGATAGCGCAGATATGCCAGGCACTGTGCTCTTGGAAGCTCCTGACATTTTGCTTGCTACCGGAAGCGTCCCCGCCATTCCGCCGATACCGGGGAGCGATCTTCCCGGCGTTATGACCAGCGACGAATTTTTGTTTTACGACGGGGAACCGCTAAAATCGCTTCTCATCATCGGCGGCGGCGTCATCGGCGTGGAGTTTGCCGGGATATGGCAGGCGTTTGGCACGAAGGTGACGATCCTGGAGGCGCTGCCGTCCCTGATTGCCAATATGGACAGGGAGCTGGGCCAGAGCCTGAAGCTGTCGCTGCAAAAAAAAGGCGTTGCTGTCCATACCGGCGCGAAGGTATCCGCCCTGACGCAGGCGGAAGAGGGGATTTGCTGTACGTTTGAAGAAAAGGACGGGGAACGGCATTGTACGGCGCAGGCCGTACTGATCGCGACGGGCCGCCGGCCTTACACGGAAGGGTTGTTTGCCGAAGATTGCACTCCCGGGATGGAGCGCGGACGCGTTCTGGTCGATGAACATTACGAGACCAGTATCCCGGGCATTTACGCGATCGGTGATGTGAACGGACAGTTCCTGCTGGCGCATGCGGCCACGGCTCAGGGGCTGCGGGCGGTTCGCCATATCGCGGGCCTGCCGGACGATCCAAAGCCGGACTGGATTCCCAGCTGCATTTACACCAGCCCGGAGATCGCTTCCGTGGGTTTGACGGCAGCGGAAGCGAAGGAAAAGGGAATTGCCGCAAAGAGCCACAAGATACTGAGTTCGGCGAACGGGAAATCGGTTCTGACGCTGCAGGAGCGCGGGTTTATCAAGGTTGTCTATGAGGAACAGACACATCGCATCCTGGGCGCGCAGCTTTTTTGTGCCCGCGCCACCGATATGGTGAGCGAGTTCGCGGCCGCCATCCGTGAGGAACAGACGATGGAGGAGATGGCGGCGGTTGTGCGGCCGCATCCGTCGTTTTGCGAGATGATCACGGAGGCAGCGCGGGTCAGCCCGCCAGGAACCCTTTCCCGATAATCTCACTGGAGTTGGAGATCATGATGAAGGCTCCGGGCTGGGTGCGGCGGATGTAGTTGCGCAGCCGCAGAGCCTGCGGGCGCCGCATTGTCGTCATGATTACGGATTTATCATGGTGGGTAAACGCCCCCTGTGCCTCATAGACGGTAGCGTCGCGGTGAAGCTCGCGAATGATAAACTGACAGATCGGATCCGGGTCATCGCAGACGATGGTGAAGCATTTACACAGGTTCATATTTTCAATCAGACCGTCGACCATCAGAGATTTGGCGGTCAGGCCGAGTGTGGAAAACAGGCTGGTCTCCGGGTCGAAGACAAAAAAGGCCAGTACCACGGAGAGCGCGTCGACCGCAAACAGCGCCGAGCCGATATTGAGGCTGGTGTGTTTTTTGAGAATCATCGCCACAATGTCTGTACCGCCGCTGGAAACGCCGATATTGAACAGAATCGCGGAACCGATCGCGGGCAGAAGCACCGCGAAGCAGAGTTCCAGCAGCGGCTGACTGGTCAAAGGCGCGTCAAGAGGGCAGATCTGTTCCATGATGGAGAGGAAAGCCGAGAGCATCAGGCTGGCGTAGACCGTCTTAATACCGACGCTGGCTCCAAGAAAGAGAAAACCGAGAACCAGAAGTCCCATATTTGCGAGAAAAGTAAAACCGGAAGCGGAGCAGTCGGTAAGGCAGCTGATCACCGGTGAAAGTCCGGTAACGCCGCCAAAGGAAAAGTGGTTGGGGAATTTAAAAAAATAGACTCCCACAGCCATAATAAAAATGCTGATTGTGATAATTCCATATTCCGCCAGTCTCCGCAGCCAGGGATTGCGAATGGTTCGGATTGATGTCGCCATAATCGCGCAGCTCCTTTGGTCAAATGATGAGGACGCGGATACTATAACGCGATTGCATGACAATTTCAAACACGAATTTATTTGGAGAGGGCACAGCATATTAGCTGTGCCTTTTTCCATCGAAAGGCGTCATTAGCCGCCGTATCCCCTTTTCCAGCCCTTCGGCTGAAAGATCATACATCGCAAACATCTGCATCAGAAACCAGTGCGTCTGGGTCCAGAAATCCGGGTGTGCGGGCGCTGGCTCAGGGTTGAGCCAGATAATGGCGGGAAAATGATTTTTCAGCTTTTCCAGGCATTCCAGTCCGGAAGAATGGTAATTTCCGGTTCCCCATTCGTAGCGTTTTTCCTTCAGCTCGTAGGGATTCATGGCAGCGTCGCCGACGAGGATGACCCTGTAGGAACTGTCAAAATTGGCCAGCACCCAGTCTAGCGGCACGGCGTTTTCCCAGCCGAGAGACGGATGCGTGAAAAGATCATCGTCCACACAGTTGTGGAAATAGTAGGTGTGCAGCTCCTTGAAATGGCGCGATTTGGTTGCGGCTTGGAACAGCATGCTGCAAAGTTCGGAGTAGTAGTCCATAGAACCGCCGGAATCCATCAGCAGCAGGAGTTTGATGGCATTTTTGCGCGGTTTTTTGTAGCGTACTTTGAGTATGCCGCCGTTGTCACAGGTATCCTGGATGGTTTCGTCCAGATCAAGCTCGCGTTCCTGGCTGCTTGTCTGGACGGACATCTGGCGAAGCAGGCGGAACGCCAGCTGAAACTGCCGGGTGTCGAGCGTATTGTCCTTGCGGAAATCGCGGTATTTGCGCTCACCCGCCACGGACATGGCGGTGCGCCAGCGGCTCTGGCCGCCGATGCGGATGCCGTTTGGATGCCAGCCGCTGTTGCCAAACGGGGAGCGGCCCTGGGTGCCGATCCAGTGGCTGCCGCCGTTGTGCTCAGCATCCTGTTCTCTGAGGCGTTCTTCCAGCATTTTCAGAAGCTCTTCAAAGGTCTCGTCCGGAAAACCCTGGCTGCGCAGCTCCTCCAATGAGCGCATGAGATCCTCGGAGGGGTGATTCAGCCAGTCCATCAGCTCCTGCGGAAGCTCCCCGTGAAAGGGAACATCCTTAAAAAACTCGAGAAAGACCTGGTCAAAGCGGTCGAACTCCGACTCGCCTTTGATAATGAGCGCGCGGCAGAGATGATAAAAGCCGGTGAGGCTGGAATGGTGCAGTCCCTTTTCCATGGCTTCCAGCAGCGTCAGCCATTCGCTTAAGGAGACATCCAGCCCGCGCTGGCGCAGAAGATAGAAAAATGAGACAAACATGGCTCAGCCTCCATTTCGGTGAAGAGTCTGTAAATCCTTATCTTTTTTGAGCAGCACGCCCGCGAAGGGAATCTCTTTGCGGATGCGGTCGGGGTTGACGCCTCCGGCCACGAGCGCGCGCAGCCAGTCGACGAGCTCGGAGGTGCTGGGCTTTTTCTCGATGCCGGTAAGCTGGCGGATCCAGTAGAAGGACGCCAGGGCCTGATGGATCAGATGCTGGTCCAGATTGTCAAAATGGACGCGGATGATCTGTTCCATTTGCTTCTGGTCCGGAAAGTCAATATAGTGAAAGACACAGCGGCGCAAAAAGGCGTCCGGCAGCTCTTTCTCCGCGTTGGAGGTAATGATGACCGCCGGGCGCTGTTTTGCCCGTATCGTTTCCTTGGTTTCCGGAATATAGAATTCCATCTGGTCCAGCTCCCACAGAAGGTCGTTGGGAAACTCCAGATCCGCCTTGTCGATCTCATCGATCAGCAGGACGACCTGCTCCTGTGCCTGGAACGCTTCGCCCAGCTTGCCGAGTTTGATGTAGCGCGCGATGTCGTCGACGCCATGTGTGCCGAACTGGCTGTCGTACAGCCGCTGTACTACGTCGTAGACATAGAGACCGTCCTGTGCTTTGGTGGTGGATTTGATATTCCAGATGATCAGCTTCTTGTTTAACGCTTCCGCGACCGCCTGTGCCAGCATGGTCTTTCCGGTGCCGGGTTCTCCCTTGATGAGCAGGGGCTTCTGGAGGACTAAGGCAATGTTGACCGCGCCCATGAGCTCTTCGGAGGCCACATAGCTGCTGCTGCCTGTAAATGTCTGATTTGCAGGTGCCTGACTCATGGATGGCTGGTTTGCAGATGCCTGACTTGCAGATGTCCGGTTTGTAAATGCCTGGTTCGTAAATACCTGGTTCATCATTCGGATTTCCTTTCTTTGCGGATTTTCCCGCTTTCCGTGCGGGGAAGAGAAGATACAAAATAAAAGCGGCGGGGAAGTTCCCACTCGGGGAGCAGGGAACGCAGCCGGGCGCGGATCTGCTGCTCATTCCGGCAGGATTCGTCCGCTGTCAGCCAGGTGGCGAGATATTCACGTCCGCCCTCCCGTATGATCTGCACGGCTGCCTCATCGATTCCGCGAAGGGAGAGCAGGGCGTTCTCAATGCGGAGGGCGGAGATTTTGCGCCCATGGAGGTTGAGAATGTCGTCCGCGCGGCCGTCAAAGTAAAACAGGCCGTCTTCGTCCTGATGTCCGCAGTCGCCGATGCAGGCGTCCGTCTCATAGCCGATGGCGGCATAGGCGGTGCTGACCAGAAACTGTCCGTTTTCAAGACGCAGGTCAACCTCCGGGAAGGGGCGTCCGATCAGGCTTGCGTCTTCCTTCATATCGCAATCTTTCACATAGGTGAGGTAGCTGAGCTCGCTGGCCCCATAATACAGCGTCAGGGCGGCGTTCGGAAAATGGCGTTTCAGCGCCATCATCTGGCTGCGGCCAAGGCTCTGGGAGCCGCTGATGATCGTGAGGATATGAGGGTTAACAATTCTGCGTTTTTCCTGTCGACACAGCTTTTCCAACAGCTGCAGCTTGGAAGGAATGAGGTAAATTCCATTTACATAACATGTCCGGATCCGTTGCAGCCAGATGCGCGGATCCGGCTGGGACTCGGCGATGACCGTGCCGCCCGCGGCCAGCTGTGCCAGACAGAGATTGAGATTTCCGGTAAAGGCGAGACTGCCCTGCAGAAAAAGGCGCGTGTCCGCGTTCATATCAAAAATCTGGTTCTGGATCGTGAAATAATTATACCAGCTCGCGAAGCTGCGGTAAAGGATTTTTGCCTGGCCGCAGGTACCGGAGGTCAGGACAGCCATGCAGGCCGACGAGGGGATTTGAGAGGAAGTGGAGCTTTCTCCGGGAAATGCGGGATCCGGATTTGCATCCTGTGGTACAATCATTGGAACCAGCCTTGTGCCGCTCAGGGCGAGAAAATCGATCAGCTGCCGGGCAATGCGCGCCTCGCGGATGAGGTGGAGACTGCGCGGAGTACCTGCAGGAGACTGGCATGGTTGCCGCCGATACGATTGCCCGGATGATTGCGCGGTGCCGGACTGCTTTTGTGCCCAGACGCCCAATTCCCGTTGCCGTTCTTCTGCCGCGGCGGCGAGGGAACCGTATGTATAAACGGTACCGTCGGTGATCAGCGCTTCCCGCTGTGGCGGTATCGCCCGGATCATTTCCAGATAATTTTGTGGGATACGATTGTTCATGAGGTCAGAGAATCCTTTTAATCAGAAGTTTATTCGATCAGAAATTCGTTTGATCGAAAACTCGTTCAATCAGGAACGCGTCTCCGATCCCTCCGGCGGCCGCGGCGCAGCAGATCCCAAAACGGCCGCGGCGCAGTTTGAGCGCTTCCATCAGATGCAAAAGAAGGATCGCGCCGGAAGCGCCATAAGGATGGCCGTAAGCGAGCGCACCGCCGAAGATATTGTAACAATCCTCCATACCGGGAAACTCGCGCGCAAAAAGCACGTCGATGACCGCAAATGCTTCATTGACTTCAAAAGCGTCGATTTGCCGGTAATCAAGGCTGTTTTGTTCCAGCAGGCGGTGAATCGCCAGAGGGGCGCAGCGCGGACTCTGGTCAGGATCGCCGCCGCAGAGTACATCGCAACAGAAACAAAAAGCGGCGCTTCGGTTGTGTGTCCGCAGCCAGCGATCCGAGCAGAGAGCGACAAAGGCCGCGCCGTCATTCATCAGGCAGGCATTGCCTGCGGTGATGGATTGTCCATCCGGGAGCAGATACGGCAGTCGGTCCAGCAATCTTTGGGACATATGTTCCCGGACGCCCTCGTCGCGGTTGCTCCCGGCGATGGAGAGCTGGACATCGGAAAGAAGCCCCTGGCGTTTCGCAACGGCCGCGCGATTGTGGCTTTTCCGGATCCAGGGATCCATATCAGTTTTGGAGATATGGGCCGTAAGAGCGGTGCGTTCCGCGCCGCGGATCATGGCCTGCTCGTCCCGTTTCCCGGTAGAAAAGCGGGATGTGGTGTAAGTTCCGGATTCATAAAGAGGGTGATTGGGATTGAAAGAAAGAAGCGGCTGCGTGGAAACGCTCTCCAGGCCGCCCGCGATTACAAGATCGGCCATACCGGAGCGGATCCGGGCAGCGGCGGTACTGACGGCCGTCAGGGCGGAGGCGCATTGCAGGTCGATGGTCATGGCCGGAACCTGTCTGCAGATCCCGGCCTCAAGAGCCGCGAGGCGGGTAATGTTTCCTCCGCCTGCGACGGCGTTTCCTCCGATGATGAGATCGATATCGGTATCATTCAGCGCGAGGCGTTTTTTCAGTTCCTTTAGTACTTCGGCACCGAGAATTTCCGCGGGGATCCTGCAGTAGATCCCATTTTTTACGCCGATAAAGCTGCGCAGTCCGCCGAGAATCCAGACAGGCTCAGACATAGAGAACGTCCCGGGCATAGCAGAAGTCCCCGATGCAACGGCTGGCTCAGACATGGCGGCCGTCCCCGGAAAAGAGGCCGGTTCTGCGGATGGCCTTTGCCAGCGCTGCCGCCGCCAGGCATTTGACGATATCAAGCGGGATGAAGGGCAGCACGGACTGGATGAGGATCGCGCCCCATGGCTGCCGGGTGACAAACTGCATCTGGACAGCGCCAAACAGGTAGATGACCGGGATGCCGATGATGATCAGAAACGCGGTCTGCAGGCGCAGATCTTTCACGCGGCGGCAGAAAAGAGAAATCAGCAGCACGGCAACAAGAAAGCCGAAAATGTATCCGCCGCCCGGGCCGAAGAGCTTTGCCGGGCCGGCGGTGCCGCCGGAAAAGACAGGAACGCCGACAAGGCCGACAAGAATCCAGGTGACCATCACGGCCAGAGCTTCCTGCGGCAGAAGCAGCATGCCGATGAAATTGACCACGAGGGTCTGGGCTGTGATGCTGGCACTTGAGAAGGGCAGCGGAATTGTGATGTAAGAGGAGGCCGCGAGCAGGGCGACCATCAGTGCCATGATGGTCAGTCTGCCGGTGGACCAGAAGTTTGTCTTTGTTGAGGTGTCGGGTTTTGTGTTCATGATGGGGAATCCTCCTTATTGATTGGGAAGTAATGTGGAATCAGATTGAGATCAGGAAACAGGCGTCAGGCGCAGCCGGACGGCGGCTTCTTTTCTGTAGACGTCAAGCTGTCCGCGCCAGCCCTGATCGTTCCGGCGAATGTTCAGACGCAGCGGTTCATCAGGACGCAGGGGTGCGTGAAAACGGACGTCGAGGTCAAACCCTGTGCACAAATCTTTTTGACTCTTTTTTATTGATGTTCCGGTTTCAGGCCGTCGGTTGATTTTAAAAATATCTTTGATTTCTCCGGAAAGATGTTCCACCAAGCAGTTCAGGATCAGCATACCCGGAAGGATGGCGTCCTCACCGCGATGGAGCGGGCTGCTGTCCGGAACAAGACGAAGAAACTGCGCCAGTTCATTCCTGCTGATTGTGAACGCAGGTTGCGGTACTGCCTCTGGTACTGCTTCAGACGCTGCTCCTTGTGTTGCTTCTGGCACTGCTTCTGGTGGGGTTCGCGGAAATGTTTCCACGATTTCTGTTGTGAGCCTTCGGGAAGTCCGCGCTCCTGCCTCCGGCCGGATCACTGCCAGTCGCAGAGAAGCCCACGATCGCTGCTGCTCATTTTCCCATTCAGTTCCGGTCTGAAACAGGGCAAAATCCGATGACCGTTTCAGAACGACAGGCGGGGTGGGAGAGATGTTGGGGGCGCCGGTCGGTACATGAAAATATCGCTCCGCTCCGATGGGGAGGGAGGATGCCCCACAACATCGCAGTGAAAATATGGCACTGCCGATCAGCCAGCCGTTAAATTCCTGCTGGCTGAGCAGACAACGCTCCAGAGGGATCAGGATAGCATTTCGTTGACAATTCATGTTGTGATTATAAAAAAAAGAGTCTTAATTGTCAACCAAAAAATAAATAATGGTTAACAATTAAGACTCCTACAATTGGGACGTATCAGGAAAACAACCTGTTGTGAAACGGGAAATAATCGCCGTCGCTTCACGCTTTGTTTGCTGCGCCAGTGCAAGCGTTACAATCTCTGGCCGCATTTCGGGCAGAACTGATAATCCTCTTCCGTCTCAAATCCACAGGATGGGCAGCGCTTCCTCTGCGGCGTTTCATCACAGGAATGATTATCGCTGTATGGCTGGAAGGACTGCGGGATGATATCTTTAGGCAGGGAAGTAACCTCGCTGCGCGCGATCTGCCGCCCGAGCTCGGCGCTGATTTCCACGTCGGTGTTGCAGCAGGTAGTGTGCACGAAATAGCGGCGTCCCCATTTGAAAACCGGAATGAAAAACAGGCTCAAATAAGTGTAGACCATGTATACCTCAATCCGGCCATAGCGTCCGCAGCGGCCGCAGACGATGAGCTGGTCAAAATCAAGCTTTTTCCTGCCCTGGCTGATTCCCATAATAAAAAACATAACGTTCCTCCGATTTGGCAAAATTATGAAGATTGTCTGAACTGATTGTATCAGTTTTCTTTTCCGGCGTCTATAAAAGAATTATAAACTGCTTTCCATTTTGATGATTACAGGTTACAATAAAAATAATTGGTATCTGCAATTTTGTGTCGGGGAGGACAAGGGATGATTGACAGGGAGGATATGCTGGAGCTGACGAGGAGGATGACGCCGGCGCGGTCTTCGGTGGGACGGGTTGCCGGCGCTTATTTTGACGCGGAAGGCTATGTGGATGGCACATTCAACACAAATTTCCGCAAGCTCTCCGTTGCCGACCAGACGAAAAACCTGGCGATCGCGAAGACGGTTCCCTTTTCCCGGACCAATGAACAACTGAAGGATTATGCGGTTTCGCGGAAGCTTCGCAGGCCGGGGAGCCTGTGGCAGCTTCTGGATGGCCTGAAAGGATGTGGACTGAAAAACGACGCGCTTCTTGATGTGCTCTATGAGGTGATCGGCGAACAATATCAGCCCGGTTACCCTTACGCGTTTTATTTGTTCCATGGCAGTTACGATGTGCCGGTGAAGGGTACCGACCGGGAGTGGATGGAAGGCTCTGAAGAGGTTTATACCTATCTGATTGGCGTGATCTGCCCGGTCAGCGGCGATTATGAGGCGGGGAAGCCGGAATATGGCTTTTTGTATCCGGTATTTCGCGGCCGCAGCAGTGACCCGGAGCATATCAATATTTTTGAGGAATTGCCGGAGCATCCTCACCGGGAGCTGACGGCGTGGATGCTGGGAGGCTGAACAGAACGGACAACTGTGAAAAAATTGTCACAATGAAGGAAAATATTCAAAAAATATCTGTTTTATAAAAAATGTCTTGAGAATTCAGAGAAAAACGATTATAATTGTAAATTAAATATATGTGCGTGTAATAAACGAAGAAAACGTTGATTACGGCATGAGTCGGATCCAGAGTTTCGGCAACTAAAAACCGGGTAGAATTTGACACTACCTGTAGCAGATAGGAGAAAGATGTATGGAAATTGCATTGCAGGAATTGATCGACAAGATCAAGAGCGACGGAGTTGGCGCCGGTGAAAAAGAAGCCGCCGCCCGAATCGAAGATGCAAATGCTTCGGCTGAGAAGATCATTGCAGATGCAAAGGCGGAGGAAGCCAGACTTCTGGCCGAGGCCCGCGATGAAAATGATCGTCTGGTCCGGGCAAGCGAGGACGCGATCCGTCAGGCAGGGCGCAACCAGCTGATTTCGTTCCGCGACAGCGTCACAAAGGAGCTGGATGCCGTGATCGGAGAAACGGTTGCGGAGAGTTATTCCAAAGAAACACTCCTGGCATTGATTCCCAGGGTTGTGGAAGCGTGGGCCAAAAATCCCGATACCGACGACATTGAGGTGTTGTTAAGCAGCGACGATCTCTCGGCGATCGAAGGGAATCTGATGGCAGCGCTTAAAAAGCGCGTGAGCGCAGGCATTACACTGAAGGCAGATGACAATGTAGACAGCGGATTCCGTATTGCCGCAAAAGGCGGTTCCGCATATTATGACTATTCTGCGGAAGCGGTGGCAGATCTGCTTTCCAGGTATCTGAATCCGCGGGTCGCAGCGCTTATGAAAGAGGCTTCAAAGGCATGAGCCAGTACTACTTGATGGCTCAGCTGCCGGGGCTGGAGGCTTATGACGGAAAAGGCCCGCTTCCCATCACGGAAGAAGCGTTTCATGACGCCTGTTCCGGTTTCCTGAATGAAAAAGAGATGGAAATACTGGACGGGATTTCTCTTATTCCACCGCGCCAGATCCGACCGACAGGCTCAGAGCTTGTGGACGCGTGGAATCGTGAGGAGCGGCAGCTTCGTCTGGCGCTTGCGGTTGTGCGTGCTTCCCATAAGGGGAAGTCCTTTGCCGCAGATGGCGAGGTCATTTCGGCACCGGTGCTTCAGATTGCCAACACGGCAGTAGATTTGGGAGATCCGCTTGCGGCCGAGGGATATCTTCAGAACTGCCGGATGGAGACGCTGGACAGGCTCCGACCGCTTGACATGTTCTGCGAGGACGCGGTGTATTGCTACGCAATACGCTTAAAGCTTCTCGCGAGGATGCGGTTGTTTGACGAGGAGCGAGGACACAGATCATATCAAACGATTTACCGTTCCATTCTGGACGGAAACAGTCAGGAGAACTAAAATGACGGAAACAAGAGGAAAAGTTGTAGGCATCAACGGAAACATGGTGTCGGTCGAATTTGACGGCGTTGTTTCCATGAATGAGGTCTGCTATGTAGAAGTCGAAGGCGCACGCTTAAAAAGCGAGGTCATTCGAATTCGCGGCAATGTCGCCCAGGTACAGGTTTATGAGATGACCAAGGGCATTGCCTGCGGTGATAAGGTAGAATTTACGGGAGACCTGCTCTCCGCTGAGCTTGGACCGGGTCTTCTGGGACAGGTTTACGACGGATTGCAGAACCCGCTGCCGCTTCTTGCCAAGCAGGCAGGATGGTTTCTGGAGCGGGGCATTTATGTTGACTCGCTGGATGGAGAAAAGAAATGGGATTTCACCCCGACCGCAAAGCCGGGCGATCGTGTAAAAGCGGGCGAGTACGTAGGTACCGTACCGGAAGGCCCGTTCACACATAAGATTTTCGTCCCGTTTTATCTGCTGGGCAGCTATACGGTGAAGTCGGTAGCGGCCGCGGGCGCGTACACGATTCGTGAAACGATCGCCGTGATTACGGACGACAAGGGTAAGGACATTAATCTGACCATGTCCTTCCGGTGGCCGGTGAAGCGTGCGGTCAACTGCTATTCGGAGCGTCTGGCGCCGACCGAGACGATGGAGACGAAGGTTCGCCTGATCGACTCGTTTTTCCCGGTCGCCAAGGGCGGTACATACTGTATCCCGGGACCGTTCGGAGCGGGCAAGACCGTACTTCAGCACACCACATCCAAGTACGCGGATGTGGATATCGTTATCATCGCGGCCTGCGGCGAGCGTGCCGGTGAGGTCGTGGAAACGCTGACGGAGTTCCCGGAGCTGACCGACCCGAGGACAGGGCGTTCTCTGATGGAGCGTACCATTATTATCTGTAATACATCCTCCATGCCGGTGGCCAGCCGCGAAGCGTCCGTTTATACGTCGGTGACGCTGGCGGAGTATTATCGTCAGATGGGACTGGACGTCCTGCTTCTGGCGGACTCCACGTCCCGTTGGGCGCAGGCCCTTCGTGAGATGTCCGGAAGACTGGAGGAGATCCCGGGCGAGGAAGCCTTCCCGGCTTATCTGGAGTCCTATATTGCCGCGTTCTATGAGCGCGCCGGCTATGTTCGTCTGCCGGATGGCTCTCATGGCTCCGTCACAATCGGCGGCACCGTTTCTCCGGCCGGCGGCAACTTTGAAGAGCCGGTTACGCAGGCGACGCTGAAGGTGGTCGGCGCCTTCCACGGCCTTTCAAGAGAGCGTTCCGACGCCCGCAAATATCCGGCGATCGACCCGCTGATTTCCTGGTCGAAATACAAGAGCGTCGTCGCACCGGAGCAGATTGAGTATTGCCGTGCCATTATGAGCCGCGGTGTTGAGATCAATTCCATGATGAAGGTGGTCGGTGAAGAGGGCACAAGCCTTACGGACTTTGTCACCTACTTAAAATCCGAGCTGCTTGACGCGGTTTATTTCCAGCAGAATTCTTTTGACGACGTCGACGCCAATTGTATTGTAGACCGGCAGCGCTATGTAGCCGCCAAGCTCGTTCGCATTCTCGGCTCCGATTATGAGCTGAAGGAGAAAGACGAGGCGCGTGCTTACTTTAACTCGCTGCGTCAGAAGTTCATCGACTGGAACTATACGGAGTTTCAGAGCGAAGCCTTTGCGGCGGCGGAGACGGAGATCGACGCGCAGTATGCATCCGGCGGCGGAGTCCTGAGCAGTGAAGCAGAAAAGCTGTTGTAAGGGTGGTGAAAGACAATGAATAAAGTATATAACCGAATCGAATCAATCACCGGCAGCGTGATCACGGTACGTGCCGATGGTGTGAAGTACAACGAACTGGCTGAGATCACCACTCGTTTTGGGAAATCTCTTGCCGAGGTCAATAAGATCGACGGAGATATCGTATCCCTTCAGGTGTTTGCCGGCGGACGAGGCGTTTCAACGGGCGATGAGGTGCGTTTCCTCGGCCATGAAATGCAGGTGTCGTTCACGGACGATCTGCTGGGACGTATTTTCAACGGTTCCGGCGAGCCGAGGGACAACGGTCCGTCGCTGGTGGAAAATTTAAAGCCCATCGGCGGTCCGTCCGTCAATCCGTCCAGGAGAATTCTCGCAAACCGCATGATGCGTACGAATATCCCCATGATCGACCTGTTTAATACGCTTGTCGTATCGCAGAAGCTTCCGATCTTCTCGATTTCCGGCGAGCCATACAACCAGCTGCTTGCGCGGATTGCGATGCAGGCGGACGCCGATGTGATTGTTCTCGGCGGTATGGGCATCAAATACGATGATTTCCTGTATTTCAAGGAGAGTCTGGGAAACGGAAGCGCATTGAGCAAGACCGTCATGTTCATTCATACGGCGGCGGATCCGACCGTGGAATGTATCAAGATTCCGGATATGGCGCTCGCGGTTGCCGAGCAGTTTGCCCTGCAGAACAAGGACGTGCTGGTGCTTCTGACCGATATGACCAACTACGCGGATTCCATGAAGGAAATCGCGATTACTCAGGAACAGGTGCCTTCCAACCGCGGATATCCGGGTGATCTGTATTCTCAGCTTGCCGCGCGTTATGAGAAGGCGGTTGACTTTGCCGGTTCCGGTTCCGTTACGATTCTGGCGGTTACCACGATGCCGGGCGACGATGTTACCCACCCGGTACCGGATAATACAGGATATATTACGGAAGGCCAGTATTATCTTAAGGGCGGAAGGATTGAACCGTTTGGTTCCCTGTCCCGTCTGAAACAAAACGTAAACAGCAAGACACGCAAGGATCACCGTGCGCTGATGGATGGTATGATCCGTCTGTATTCCGAGTATAAGAGTACGCTGGAAAAGAAGAGCATGGGATTTCTGATGACCAGATGGGATGAGAAACTTCTGAAATACGGAGAAATGTTCGAGGCGAAGATGATGGATCTGTCCATCAATATTCCTCTGGAACAGGCGCTTGACCTTGGCTGGGAGATTCTTGCCGACTGCTTTGAGAAGGACGAAACCGGTATTAAATCAGAGCTGATTGAAGAATTCTGGCCCGCAAAATAAAGAAAGGCAAGTGAGATGGCAAAAATTAAGCTGACAAAAAATGAGCAGAAGGCTCAAAAAGATGCGCTAAAGATGTATGAGCGCTACCTTCCGACCCTGACGCTCAAAAAACAGCAGCTGCAGGCCGAAATCCGCACGATTCAGGCGGAGGCAAACGCCGTCCGGAAGCAGAGAGAAGCCCTGGAACAGGAATTTAAGAAATGGATAGCCGTGTTTGGCGAGGAAGAAGCCTTCACGCCGGATCTGGTCACGGTTAGCAATATCCGAAAGGGAACCGGCAATATTGCCGGTGTGAGGATACCCATCTACGAGGGCGCTTTATTTTCCCGCGGGGACTATGATTTTTATGAGACGCCATTGTGGGTCGATCTGGCGGCGGACAAGATGGAAGAGTCCCTTTCCCTGGATTTGCAGGCTTCGGTGCTGGACGAACAGGTCCGGCTGCTTCAGGAGGAGCTGCTGACAACATCGCAGCGCGTGAATCTTTTTGAAAAAATCAAAATACCGGAAGCAAAGGAGAACATCCGGAAGATTTCGGTGTATCTTGGCGACCAGCAGGTCAACGCGGTTGTACGCTCGAAGATTTCCAAGAAGAAAATCGATCAGCGCAACGCGGCCGCGGCGCTCGCCGCCGGAGGGGAGGTGGCTGCCGGATGATCCTCCCAATGAAAAAAGTATCCATTCTCGTCCTTGACAGGGAACGGGAAGAAGCCATGCGTAAGATCCGCAGACTCGGCCTTGTACATATCGACGCGCAAAGCTTTACCGGCGACAAGATGGCGCGCTTAAAGGATGAGACCTCCGCCCTGGAGCAGGCGATTCAGGTGATCGTCGATGTGGCGGACAAAAAGGCCATAAAGAAGCTGGAGAAGATTGAGCTGCCTGCTTTCGAGACGCTTTCCGCCGCGAGGAAGGTTGTGGCGCTGAGCGTTGAGAAAAAGGACTGCCTAAGCGCGTGTATTTCCGCCAGGGCGGAGCTGGAGCAGTACGAAGGCTGGGGCGTCGTGACGCCGGCCGACTTCGCGTATCTTGCGCAGAAGGGCATCGTTCTTTCGATGTATGAAATTCCATCGGCAGACTATGCTTCCATCGGCGCGGAAGTAAAGACGCTGTCCGTAAGCCGTGATAAGAAAAAGACCTGTATGATGGTCGTTGAGGATGGAGGCGCGGCAGAGAAGCCGGTACTCCCGGACAGCGCGTGCAGGATCCCGCTTCCGTCGGTATCGACACAGGAACTGCGGCAGCGGATTGAGGAAGGCGAAAAGCGCATTGCCGGACTGAATGATGAGATCCGCAGCTATATGAAGTACATTCCGGCGATGAAGGAAGTGCTTGCCGCGGACAATAAAGAGATTGAGTTTGATGCTTATCTCCATGGAATGGAAGAAGCGGGATTGTCCGACCTTCCGGAGAACGCGCCTGCTGTGGCGATTTTAAGCGGCTATGTGCCGGAAGAGGACATGGATCAGCTGAAGGCGGCGGCGAAGGAGAATGCCTGGGGGATCGTCTCCGACGATCCGACGATGGAGGACAATGTCCCGACCAAGCTGCGCAACAACCGGTTTGTCAGCCTGATTTATCCGCTGACAGACTTCCTTGGCACGGTACCGGGGTATTACGAGCAGGATATTTCCGGATATTTCCTCGCGTTCATGCTTATCTTCTTCGGAATTATTTTCGGAGATGGCGGATACGGGCTGCTTATCACGCTCCTTGGTGTCGTGATGCTTGTGAAGACGAAAAAGCCCGGCGAGGCCCCTTCCAGCCTGTTTTTGCTGATTACGCTTTTTGGCGTGGTTACGATCGTGTGGGGGACGCTGACATGCTCGTGGTTTGGCATGGGTGTGGAGCAGATACCGCAGTGGCTGCAGAATCTGTCGCTGCCGGTCATTTCCAACGTATATGAGGATAATCTGTGGTATCCGTTCTGGACAAACGGGGAAGCCGGTCTTACGACCGCGCAGAATCTGCAGATATTCTGCTTCCTGCTGGCGCTGATCCAGCTGTCGATCGCCCATATCCTTGGTATCATCCGCAACCGCCGTTCGCTGCTGGTGCTCAGCGATATCGGTTCGCTGATGCAGCTTTGGGGCATGTTCTATGTGGTACTGACCCTTGTTGTCAACGGCGAGGTATTCGGGCTGGGCAGAGTGATAAACGGCATACCGGTAGGAACCATTTCCGTTGTGCTGATAGCGGTCGGATTTGTGATTTACTTCATATTCGCCAATTATGACGGCAGCATCGGGGCTTCCGTGCTGGAAAGTGTGAAGAACATCATTTCTATGCTGCTGGGCGTTGTGAACGTCTTCTCCGACATCGTGTCCTATATCCGCCTCTGGGCGGTAGGACTTGCGGGCGCTGCGATTGCCGAGACATTCAACCAGATGGCCGGAGGGTTCCTGGGACATCTTGTATTTATCGTATTTGCCGTGTTTATTCTGGTATTCGGACATGGGCTGAATATGATTCTGAATCTGCTGTCGGTAATTGTACATGGCGTTCGTCTGAACACGCTGGAGTTTTCGTCACACGTTGGTATCAATTGGAGCGGCCATAAATATGAACCGTTTAAAGAATAAATAAAATATTAAAGGAGAAAACATTATGGATTTCGGAATGTTGGGAACAGCTCTGGTTATGGGCATTGCGGCGATTGGTTCAGCCATCGGTATCGGTACGGCCGGTCAGGCGGCGATCGGCGCGTGGAAACGCTGCTATATGAACAACAAGGCGGCGCCGTTTATCCTGACGGTATTTGCCGGCGCGCCTCTGACGCAGACGATTTACGGTTTTCTGCTGATGCAGACGATGAAAGGCTCTGATGCGGATCCCGGATTCCTTCTGGGTCTGGGTATCGCTTCCGGTCTGGCAATGTGCTTCTCAGCGATTGCGCAGGGCAGGGCCGGCGCGGCCGGTTCGGACGCTCTTGGCGAGACCGGTAAGGGCTTTTCCCAGTACATTATGGTAGTCGGTCTTTGCGAGTCGGTTGCTCTGTTTGCGCTGGTATTCAGTATGGTTGCCCTCGGGTAATCTTGAAACCTGTGGATAGCGGCGGGGCTAAATGAAATCAGACCCGACAAAGCATTGAAATGAATATTTTAGAGGAAACGGGAAACTGCGGTGTGTTGATGCCGCGGTTTCCCGTTTTTTTATTTTATCGGCAACGGTGAGGTATAATTTTTTGATTTTGTATAAAAATAACGGAAGAATCTGGGATTCGGGAAAAGGAGGATTTTATATTGGCCCAGGAAACGATGGATGCCATCCGCAGGGCAGAGACAGCCGCAGAGGCGACGGAGCGGGCGGCAGCGGATGAGGCGGAGAAAATCATAGCCGGGGCAAAGGCTCAGGCGGAAAAACTTGAGGCAGATATGACAAAGAGCGCCAGGGAAAAGGCAGCGAAGGCCGAGGAGAAAGCCAGGCACCGCGCGGAGCAGATGCTGTCTGACGCTGACGGAGAGAGTGAGCGGGAACTTGCAGATTTAAGAGCGGCCGCGGTGGAAAGGCAGCCGCGCGCGGTGGAGGAGATGATCGCGGAGCTGTTTTAGGACGGCGAATGGAACCGTCAGAAAGGAGGCGTGTAGGATTGGCGGTTGTTCCTATGAAAAAAGTGCTGATTTGCGGTCTGAAGCAAAATCGTAAGGCGATCCTTGATTTTCTCCAGTGCCGGAAAGTTCTGGAAATCAGCGGTGATCTTCCGGAAGACGCCGTATTGCAAAAGACGGATGTCTCTTCCCGGAAGATACTGTTTGAGCGAAACGCCGGATCTGCGCGGCAGGCGCTTGAAGTGCTGGAGCAGTACGCACCCGGGGAAGTGGGAATGCTTTCCTCATTTGCGGGACGCAAGCCGCTTATATTTGAGGAATATGAAGCCGGGGCGGTTGATCATGAGGCTGTGATTGCAGACGCGCTTCGGCTGCAGGAACTGGCAAACAGCATTGGCGAGAGCAGGTCGCGGATCCCGAAGCTGGAGCAGCAGATGGAGGCGTTGTCACCCTGGCAGTCGTTTGATCTCCCGCTTGATTTTGCGGGGACGAAAATGTCGGCGGCGTTTATCGGCTCGCTCGCGGAGCCGCTCACAGCGGAAGAAGTTACGGCATGTCTGAGAACGTTTGCCCCGGAAGCAGAGACGGTTGACGTTACGGTCGTCAGTTCGTCCCGGGAGCAGACCTGTCTTTTCGCCGTCTGCGCGCGGGCGGAAGCCGACGCGGTGGAGGAAGCACTGGGACGCATGGGTTTTGCACGCGCGCCGCTTACGAGTGTCGTTCCGGCAAAGCGCAGCGAACAGCTGCGGGCGGAGCTGGCAGCGGAGAAAGAGAAGATCGAAGAATGCCGCCGTCAGATCTGTGATATGGCCACGGAGCGGGAGAAATTGAAATTTGCTATGGATTACAATACGATGCGTGCGGAAACGTATGAGGTGCTTGGCGGACTGCTCCAGTCGCGCCGGGTTTTCTTTATCACCGGATATGTGCCGGCGGATAAGGCGGAAGTGTTGAAAGCGGCTCTTGATGAACGATACGGAGCGTTCACCGATATTTCAGATCCGGGTGAGGATGAGGATGTGCCGGTGTTGCTGCACAACAACGCGTTTTCCGCTCCGGTCGAAGGTGTTATCGAGAGCTACAGCCTGCCGGGGCGGGGCGAGGTGGATCCATCTATGATTGTAGCGCTCTTTTATTATATGTTCTTCGGCCTGATGCTTTCCGACGCGGGCTACGGTCTGATCATCGTTGCGGGTTCGGTTTATTGTCTTCATCGTTTTAAAAACATGGAGGAGAACCTGAAAAAATCGCTGAAAATGTTTTTGTACAGCGGCATCGCCGCGATGTTCTGGGGCGTGATGTTCGGAAGTTTTTTCGGGGATGCGGTTTCTGTCATCGCGACAACCTTTTTTGGCCGGCCGGATATCTCCCTGAAGCCGTTGTGGTTTGAGCCGGTGAACATGCCGATGAAACTGCTGGTGTTTTCGTTCCTGCTCGGAATCATTCACCTGTTTACGGGTCTTGGCGTCAGGCTTTATACCTGTCTGCGCAGCGGGAGAATCATGGACGCAGTCTGTGACGTCTTTTTCTGGTATATGCTGGTGGGCGGCGCGATCCTTTGTCTGTTGACGGTGGAGATGCTTACGAACATGATGGGCTTGCGCTTTACGCTTCCGGCTCCGGTGGGGACGGTGGCCGGCGTGGTCGCGGTGGGCGGCGCGATTGGTATCGTTCTCACGAGCGGGCGTTCGTCGCGCAGCTGGGGGAAACGGCTGCTGAAAGGCCTTTATGGCCTGTATGGGATCAGCAATTATCTGAGCGATATCCTGTCCTATTCCCGTCTGCTGGCCCTGGGGCTGGCGACCAGCGTTATTTCTACGGTTCTGAATCAGCTGGGCAGCATGATGGGAAATTCGATTCCGGGCGTGATTCTGTTTATCCTGATTTTCGTGTTCGGACACAGCCTGAACCTGGCGATCAACGCGCTCGGCGCTTATGTCCACACGAACTGGCTGCAGTACGTGGAGTTTTTCGGAAAGTTTTATAATGGCGGCGGACGAATGTTTGCTCCGTTCGGAATCCATACAAAATATTATAAAGTCAAGGAGGAAATCTGACGATGGAAGGGATTTGGACAAACTTTGGCGTGGTCCTGGCATTGCTGGGCGCAGCGCTTGCGACGTTGCTTCCGGGCATGGGGTCGGCGATCGGCGTCGGCACGGCGGGGCAGGCGGCCGCGGGTGTGGTCACGGAGGATCCGGGGCAGTTTGGCCGGGTTCTAGTGTTGCAGCTGCTTCCGGGCACGCAGGGCATTTACGGTCTTCTGATCGGCTTCATTACCCTGACGCAGATCGGCATCATGGGCGGCAGCCCCGATCTGTCGACGGCGAAAGGCGCGCTTTATCTGGCGGCTTGCCTGCCGATCGGTTTTGTCGGTTACAAATCAGCGATTTATCAGGGCAGGACGGCCGTGGCCTCCATCGGTCTTGCGGCCAGGCGCCCGGAGCAGTTCGGTAAGGCGATGATTTTCCCGGCTATGGTCGAGACCTACGCGATTCTCGCGCTGCTGATTTCGATTCTTTCGATCTTCGGCATCGCCGGCCTGCCGGTGTGAGCGTATGCCTGCAAATGCGGAAGGAGGAATCGGGCATGGCGGGATTGGATAACATTATCAGCCGGATTTACGCGGAGTCGGACGCGGCGGCAGCGAAGACGCGGAGCGCGGCCCGGGCGCAGGCGGAGGAGATCGTGAATGTGGCCCGCGAGGAGGCGGAAAGACAATGCGCCGACATCGAAACGCGCGGGGAACGTGCGGCGGCGGACATCCTCGCGCGGGGCAGGTCCACGGCGGACCGAAAACGCCGTCAGAGGCTTCTGGCTGAAAAACAGAGGCTGATCAATGAGACGATCGCGATGGCCGGAGAGACGCTGCGGACGCTTGATACGGCGGATTATTTTGAGCGGATGCGAAAGCTGGCGGTTCGGACGGCGCATCCCGGCAGGGGTGTTCTGATCTTCTCAAAAAGGGATTTGGACCGCGTTCCCGCGGATTTCGGGAAGAAACTGAATGCGGCGCTTAGAAGCAGGGGAGCGGTGCTTCGCATTTCAAAAGAAACGAGAACTATGGACGGAGGTTTTGTGCTGGTGTACGGATGTGTTGAAGAGAACTGCTCGATCGACGCGCTCTTTGACAGCGCCCGGGAACGGCTGCAGGATAAGGCGCGGGACATTCTGTTTTAAATGGAATGGCGATGTGCCATTTGCGGAGGTTGGAACATGGAAAAGGAAGAAACACAGTATACGTATGCGGTAGCCCGTATCCGTGTCAGAGAGAGCTCTCTGCTGTCCGGCGCGTTTCTGGAACAGCTTGCAGCCGCAAAAAGCTATGACGAATGTATCCGCCTTCTGAGCGAAAAAGGCTGGACGGCCGGGGAAAACGGGACGGCGGAAGAGATGCTTGCGTGCGAACGGAAAAAGACATGGGATCTGATCAGGGAACTGGCAGGGGAGGACATATCGGTTTTCGATTGCTTCCTCTACGCGAACGATTACCACAACCTCAAGGCGGCCATCAGGGAGGTGCGCGCGGACGTTGCCTGTCCGGACATTTATATCGACCAGGGTACGATGGACGCGGGACGCATCCGCAGCTGCGTGATGAATGGAAAGTTTGGCGATCTGCCGGAAGCGATGCGCGAACCGGCGGCGGAGGCGCTGAAAACTCTTCTTCATACCGGGGACGGACAGCTTAGTGACACGATGATCGACCGGGCGGCGCTGGACGCGATTTATCGCGCGGGGAAACGCTCGGGAAACGGGCTCCTGGCCATGTACGGCGAGTTGACGGTGGCGGCGGCTGATATCAGGATAACGGTGCGCGCGGCCAGGACCGGCAGGGATAAAAAATTTCTTAAACAGGCGCTCACGCCCTGTGAATCGCTGAATGTGGATCGCCTGGCGGCGGCCGCGGCAAACGGCGGGGAGGCGATTGCTTCGTATCTTGTGACGACGGACTATGCGGACGCGGCAGAGGCACTGCGCCGGTCGATCTCCGCGTTTGAGCGCTGGTGTGACAATCTGCTGATCCGCAGAATTCGCGCTCAGAAGTGGGAACCGTTCGGCGTCGGGCCGCTGGCGGCCTATATTCTGGCCCGTGAAAATGAAATAAAATCGGTGCGGATCATTCTCTACGGAAAGCAAAACGCGCTTCCCGGGGAGTGGATCCGGGAAAGGATAAGAGAGACGTATGTATAAGCTTGCGGTGATGGGCGACCGCGACAGCATTTGCGGCTTTGCCGCTCTGGGAATGGAGCCTTTTCCGGTGACGGATCCGGCTCGGGCGGCCGGGAAGCTGCACGAGCTGGCGGAAGGAGAATACGCCGTGATCTATATCACGGAGGCGATTGCTGCCCGGATTGAGAATGAGATCAGCCGTTACCATGAGGCCGGTCTTCCGGCGATCATCCAGATTCCGGGTGTGTCCGGCAATACCGGAAACGGGATCCGGGAAGTGAAGCGGTCTGTGGAACGGGCAGTGGGATCGGACATCATCTTTGGAAACCGTTGAATCATGAAAAACTGCGATACAGGAGGTAAGGAATGAGCAAGGGCATAATAAAAAAAGTCGCCGGTCCGCTGATCATTGCCGAAGGCATGCGTGACGCGAATATGTTCGATGTTGTCCGCGTCAGCTCGCGGCGCCTGATCGGTGAGATTATCGAGATGCACGGCGACAGGGCCTCCGTTCAGGTATACGAGGAAACGTCCGGCCTGGGACCGGGCGAGCCGGTGGAGTCGACAGGGGTGCCGATGAGCATGGAACTGGGGCCGGGGCTGATCGGCAGCATTTACGACGGAATCGGGCGTCCGCTGGACGCGATCATGGAAGCTGTGGGCGGCAATCTGCTGAACCGCGGCGTTGAGGTTCCGTCGCTGAACCGCGGGAAGACGTGGGTTTTTGAGCCGGCGCTGGCCGTGGGTGAGACGGTAACCGGCGGTGATGTCATCGGCACGGTGAAGGAGACGGAGGCCGTGACCCAGAAGATCATGATCCCGGTCGGCATTGAGGGCACGCTGACGCGCATCGAGGGCGGTGAATATACGGTTACGGAGAATGTCGCGGTTGTCACGGACGCGGCGGGCGTGGAGCACCCGGTGGGCTTAATGCAGCGCTGGGCGGTACGCCGCGGGCGCCCTTATAAGACAAAGCTTTCCCCGGATATGCCGCTTGTGACCGGACAGCGCGTGATCGATACGCTGTTTCCGATCGCCAGGGGCGGCGTGGCCGCGGTACCGGGGCCGTTTGGTTCCGGCAAGACGGTCGTCCAGCACCAGCTGGCGAAGTGGGCGGACGCGGACATTGTCGTGTACATCGGTTGCGGCGAGCGCGGAAATGAGATGACGGATGTTCTGAATGAGTTCCCGGAACTGAAGGACCCGAAGACCGGCAACTCGCTGATGGAGCGGACCGTACTGATCGCAAATACCTCGGATATGCCGGTGGCGGCCCGCGAGGCTTCTATTTATATAGGAATCACGATCGCGGAGTATTTCCGCGATATGGGCTATTCGGTGGCGCTGATGGCGGATTCAACGTCCCGCTGGGCGGAAGCACTGCGCGAGATGAGCGGCCGTCTGGAGGAAATGCCTGGCGAGGAGGGGTATCCTGCTTACCTGGGTTCCCGTTTGGCACAGTTTTACGAGCGCGCGGGCCGTGTGATTTCCCTTGGGTCAGAAGGCCGTGAGGGAGCGCTCTCCGTGATCGGCGCGGTTTCCCCGGCCGGTGGCGATATTTCCGAGCCGGTCAGCCAGGCGACGCTGCGCATTGTCAAAGTGTTCTGGAGCCTGGATTCCGATCTGGCCTACAAGCGCCATTTTCCGGCGCTCAATTGGCTGAAGAGCTATTCGCTGTATGCGGATACGATGGAAAAATGGTTCAGCGAGAGGGTGAAAAGCGACTGGAGCGGGCTGCGCGGCCGCCTGATGCGGCTGCTGCAGGAGGAATCGGAGTTAAACGAGATCGTTCAGCTGGTCGGTATGGACGCGTTGTCGGCTCCGGATCGCCTGAAGCTGGAGGCGGCCCGTTCAATCCGCGAGGATTTCCTGCATCAGAACGCGTTCCATGAGATCGATACGTACAGCTCGTTAAAAAAGCAGCACAGGATGATGAAGCTGATTCTGGAATATTATGATGCGTGTGTCGATGCACTAAAGTGCGGCGCGGATATCGAGCGTCTGGTAAGTCTGCCGGTGCGCGAGGAGATCGGCCGTTTCAAATATACGGAGGAGTCCGGTCTGGATGCGGCTTACGCGCAGGTGCGGGACGACTTAAAACAGCAGGTGAATGAGGAGCCGGACAGAAAGGGAAAGGAGGGCCTGTAAATGGCAAAGGAATACCGGACGATAGAAGAGGTTGCGGGTCCTCTGATGCTGGTGCGAGGCGTGGAAGGCGTTACCTACGACGAGCTGGGCGAGATTGAGCTGGCCAGCGGCGAGAAGCGCCGCTGCAGGGTGCTGGAAATTGACGGCGGCAACGCGCTGGTGCAGCTGTTTGAGACCTCCACGGGACTGAGCCCGGATTCGAGCAAGGTGCGTTTTCTGGGCCGTACGCTGGAGCTGGGTGTTTCCGGGGATATGCTGGGGCGAGTTTTTGACGGCATGGGACGGCCGATCGACGGCGAGCCGGAGATTCTGCCGGAGGAACGCCGAGATATCAATGGTCTGCCAATGAATCCGGCGGCACGCAGCTATCCGCAGGAATTCATTCAGACCGGTATTTCCGCGATTGACGGCCTGAACACGCTGGTGCGCGGCCAGAAGCTGCCGATTTTCTCGGCCTCCGGACTGCCGCACGCGAATCTGGCGGCGCAGATTGCCCGCCAGGCGAAGGTGCGCGGTACCGGCGAGCCGTTTGCCGTCGTTTTCGCGGCTATGGGCATTACCTTCGAGGAAGCCAGCTTTTTTATGGAAAGTTTCCGCGAGACAGGCGCGATCGACCGCAGCGTTATGTTTATTAATCTGGCGAACGATCCGGCCATCGAGCGTATCTCGACGCCGCGCATGGCACTGACTGCCGCGGAGTATCTGGCCTTTGAGAAAAATATGCATGTCCTCGTGATTCTCACGGATATCACCAACTACGCGGACGCCCTGCGGGAAATTTCCGCGGCCCGCAAGGAGGTACCCGGCCGTCGCGGCTATCCGGGCTACATGTACACGGATCTGGCTTCGATGTACGAGAGGGCGGGCCGTCAGAAAGGAAAATCCGGTTCGATCACGATGATTCCGATTTTGACCATGCCGGAGGATGACAAGACGCATCCGATCCCGGATCTGACCGGTTATATCACGGAGGGGCAGATTATCTTGAGCCGTGATCTGTATCGTAAAAATGTCACGCCACCGATCGATGTGCTGCCGTCCCTGTCCCGTCTGAAGGATAAAGGAATCGGCGAGGGCAGGACCCGAGCGGATCACGCGGACGTGATGAATCAGCTGTTTTCCGCCTACGCGCGCGGCAAGGATGCCAGGGAGCTGATGGTCGTGCTGGGAGAGGCGGCGCTGACGGATATGGATAAACGATACGCGAAGTTCGCGGAGGAGTTCGAAAAAACGTATGTTTCTCAGGGCTATTACACCGACCGCGACGTGGAGGAGACGATGGAGATTGGCTGGAAGCTGCTGCGCATCCTGCCGCGGAGCGAGCTGAAACGGATTAAGGATAAATTCCTCGATATATATTATGATACAAGGGACAAAAGGTCATGAATCAGATGCTTGCATCTGAATTCATGACTTTGGGTCCCGCAAAAACATGAGGAAGTAGCCAATTTGGCCGTTTTTCAGGCCAAATTGTGCGGATTCCGAATGTTTTTAGGATTGCGGGATAAGTGAGATAGAAAATCTTTGATTTTCGTAATCGAACTTATGCATAGCTGTGCGTAAGCACGGAGCAATCCGTAGTATCATACCTTTTGTCGCCCAAATCATATTAAGAAAAACAGACGGAGAGAAGTTGATAAAACATGGCTTCCTATCATGGAAACGCGACCCGGATGGAGCTGACGCGTTTGAAAAAAAGGTTGACGATTGCCCTGCGAGGCTATAAACTATTAAAAGATAAGCGCGACGAGCTGATGCGCCGGTTTCTTAACCTGGTACGCGAGAACAAAGCTCTGCGCGAAAAGGTGGAGGCGGGTATCCGCGCCGCCAATCAGAAATTCGTGCTGGCCCGTTCCGGCATGACGGATGAGGCGCTTCATGTGGCGCTGATGATTCCAAAACAGGAGGTCTATCTGGAGACGGAGACGAGAAACGTGATGAGCGTCGACGTCCCCGTGTTCCATTATAAGACTCGAACCTCGGATCCCAACGATATCTATTCCTATGGCTTCGCGTTTACATCAGGCGATCTGGACGGCGCGGTGAAAAGCCTGGCGGATATTCTGCCTGACATGCTGCGCCTGGCTGAGTGCGAGAAATCCTGTCAGCTGATGGCCGCGGAGATCGAGAAGACGCGTCGGCGCGTCAACGCGCTCGAGCATGTGATGATCCCGCAGATGCGGGCCGGCATCCGCTACATTTCGATGAAGCTGGATGAGAATGAGCGCAGCACGCAGACCCGGCTGATGAAGGTCAAGGACAGGATGCTAGAGGATGCACACCATTATTCGGAGCGCGAGGTTGAGATTATAACTGACGAGGCATAAGAGTTACTGAAAACACCAGAAAAAGAAAGGAGATTTTTGATGAAGAAACAAATCACGCTGCTTCTGACGGGGGTTCTGCTGGCCTCCATTCCGACGATTACCGCGCTGGCCGGGGAGTGGAAGGACGATGAAAACGGCCGCTGGTATGTGTATGACGACGGCAATTATCCCGTGAGCACATGGGACAAGGTGGACGACAACTGGTATTATTTCGATGAGAACGGCTATCTGCTGACAGACGCCTATACGCCGGACGATTATTATGTCGATGAGAATGGCGTCTGCGTCGAGGAGACCGCTGAGGAAACTGCAGCTGAGGAGTCTGCGGGGGCTGAAACCGCGGAGACGGATTCTGAGGGCGAAACTGCAGAGTCGGAGACGATAACAGCTACGGAAACAACGGAAGAATCGGGACCTGCTGCCGTGAGCGCGGAAAGCGAGACCGAAGCTGTCGAAGAGACGCAGCCGGAGAGTTCCGTTGTTATCGAAAATCTGGGTTATCCGGTGGATGTGTGGAGTACCGGTTTTGGAAAGGACAAAAACTGGGGAGTTGAGCCCAGGATCGCGTTCCGCAACAATTCCGGCAAGACGATCAAGACGATCGCGTTTGAGCTGACGCCGTATAATGAATGGGACGCGGTGGTATACAGCGGCTCAGGCGGAAAATCAACGCTTACGCTTACGGCGAAGGGGCCGTTTAAGACGGATGTGGGAATCGGCAGTTACGCGTATTCCTCGTCAACCGGTCTGGTGACGATAAAGGGCCAGAATACGGACGCACCGTATTATACCACTTCCGGAAACAAAAAGGTGGTGCTGGATCCGAGTACTTACGCGAAAACATTCAATAATGTACAGAGCTGGGAAAGCACCTGGTACAATGACGATATCTACTATCTCATTCTTTCCAGGGTGGATATAGAGTATGAGGACGGTACAAAGGAAAGCATTCCGAAGGAAATACTGATGTTCCGTGATAAGTCGATCGAATAAATGAAACGAAATGAAAAAGAGCCTGTGAAAACAGGCTCTTTGATCGGGGCAACAGGATTTGAACCTGCGACCTCGCGGCCCCCAGCCGCGCGCGCTACCAAGCTACGCCATACCCCGTGATTGCGAAATATATTATAGCATCCTTTTTGAAATTTGAAAAGAGTTTTTTGAAGAAAGAGGATCCAGATGGACAACCGGAAGGATAAACTGGTCAGCTTTGATATGGATATGACCCTGCTGAACCATGCTGATTTTAAAATTCCGCAGAGCGCGCTTCGGGCGATTAACCGCATGCGGAATCATTGTTATATTGTAATAGCTACGGGGCGGGATCTGGATGCCAGTTACAGTGCCGGGCTGGCGGATCCGGTGCGGCCGGACGCGATTATCCATCTGAACGGAAATAAGATTACGGTCGGGGATGAGCTGATTTTCGAGCATTGTATAGATCGCGATCTCGTAATACGGCTGTTGCGCTTCGCCGAGGGAAAGAAGTTTGCTCTCGGGCTGACGACGGGCAGCGAGGATTATTATGTGAATCCGGAATATGTCGTGCGGCAGGATGAGGTCCGTTTCGGCATCTCCGAGCGGAATTTCTGTGATCCGTGGAAGCTGCCGGATATGCCGGTGCGGACGATGGCTTACATAGGTGATGAACGTTTTGTGCCGGAGATCGAGGCGGCGTTTCCGGAGCTGAAGCTGCCGCTGTTTTCGAGCCGCATGGGGGCGGATGTGATTGAAAAAAAGGCTTCCAAGGCAGAGGGACTGAAACGTCTGTGCGCGTACTACGGACTGTCTCTTGCGGATACCGTGGCTTTTGGCGACAGCATGAATGATATTGAGATCATCCGCACCGCGGGGATCGGTGTGGCGATGGGCAACAGCGTCGACGCGCTCAAGGAGGCGGCGGATTATGTGACGGCGCCGGTTGGCGAGGACGGCGTCTGGAAGGCGTGCGAGCATCTGGGACTGATCTGACGGATGGATATTCATCAGACAATTCCGCAGGGGATAGCCTGCGCGCGGGAATAACGGGAAGGGAATCAATTATGGCGGAGAACTATGATCTGGTGATTATCGGCGCCGGGCCGGGGGGATATACGGCGGCGCAGAAAGCGGCCGGTTTCGGTATGAAGGTGGCCGTCATCGACAAGGATAAAATCGGCGGCGTCTGTGTGAATCGCGGCTGCATTCCGACCAAAGCGCTGCTGTATGCATCCAATATTTTTTCCATGATGCAGCACAGCGATGAATTCGGAGTGTCGACGGATTTTATTTCGTTTGATTTCGCGAAGATGCAGGATTACAAGCGGCGCGCGGTGCGCCAGTACCGCCGCGAGATCGAGAAGTCGTTCCAAAACGGCGGCGTTACCTTTATTAAGGGAATGGCGAAAATCCGCCGGGGCAGGACGGTGGAGGTCGAGAATGAAAACGGGTGCACCTATCTGCACGGGGAGAACATTATCATCGCTACGGGCGCGGGTGTTGTGATCCCGGATATTCCGGGGATCGACCTGCCGGGTGTGAGCAACAGCGACCGGCTGCTGTCGGCGTCCAACTGGAATTTTGACCGTATTGTGATTATGGGCGGCGGTGTGATCGGTGTTGAGTTCGCAACGATCTTCCAGGCGCTGTGTTCCAAGGTGACGATCATCGAGAAAGGACCTCATCTGCTGGGACCGATGGATGCGGAGGTCGCCGCAGATCTTGAGGAAGAGCTGCGCCGCAAGGGGATTGTGATTCATTGTAACGCAACGGTTGAGTCGATCCGGCATGAAGACGGTTTAAGCTGCACGATCGCACATCTGGACAGCGGTGAACGCCGGGTGATCAAGGCCGGACAGGTGGTGGTGGCAGTCGGCCGACGCCCGTATGTGGAAGGGCTGTTGGGCGAAGATATGGAACTGGCCATGAATGGAGGACGTATTGCCGTCGACGGGGAATTTATGACCAGTGAACCCGGCATCTATGCAGTTGGCGATGTGAGCGCAAGGATGCAGCTGGCGCATGTGGCGATGGCCCAGGCGACGTACGTTGTGGAAAAAATCGCCGGGAAACCGCATACGATCCGCCTGGAGGCCGTGCCAAACGGGATGTACGCGGCGTTGCCGATTGTGCCGAGCTGCATTTATACGGTGCCCGAGATCGCGACGGTCGGCATTACCGAGCAGGCGGCAAAGGAGCTTGGCATGAAGGTGCGCTGCGGGCTGTACCACATGGAAGAAAACGGAAAATCGATTATCACGCACAAAGGAAGTGGATTTGTGCGCCTGATCTTTGAGGCCTACTCCAACACGCTGGTCGGCGCGCAGATTGTCTGTCCGCGCGCGACGGATATGATCAGCGAGATGGCTACGGCGATCGCCAACGGCCTGACGGCGGAGCAGCTTTCGCGTGCGATGCGCGCGCATCCCACTTACAGTGAGGGAATCGGGGCGGCAATTGAGGACGCAATGAAAAAGGAGGCAAAATATGAATGAGGCAGCAAGGCGGATCAGCCTTCTTAGGGAGCATATGAAACCGGGAAAGATCGACGCTTATCTGGTTCCGACCGCGGACTATCATGAATCCGAGTATGTCGGTGATCATTTCAAATGCCGGGAATACATTACCGGTTTTACCGGCTCAGCGGGCACAGCCCTGATCACGCGGGACTGGGCCGGCCTGTGGACGGACGGCCGTTATTTTATCCAGGCAGCGGCGCAGCTGGCCGGCTCCGGCGTGGAACTGATGAAGCAGGGTCAGCCAAATGTGCCCACGCTGGAAGAATATCTGGAGACACATATGCCGGAAGGCGGGATTCTCGGTTTTGACGGACGCTCCGTGAATGCCCGAATGGGGGAAAATCTGGAGAGACGTCTGGCGGCGAAGAATGTTTCTCTGGCCTGCACGGAGGATCTGATCGGTGAAATCTGGGAAGACCGTCCCAGATTGTCGGAGGAGCCGCTTTGGGTGCTCGACGAACGCTACGCGGGACGGCCGGCGGCAAACAAGATTGCTGCGCTGCGCGCCGAGATGAAGTACGCGGGAGCTTCCGTACACCTTCTGACAACGCTGGACGATATTATGTGGCTGTTGAATGTCCGCGGAGGAGATATCCCGCACAATCCGGTAGCGCTCTGCTACGTGGCGGTGACGGAGTGGGATCTGCTTCTGTTTATCAATGAAAAGATCGTTCCGCCGCCGGTTCTGGATTATCTGATCCGTCTGGGCGTGGAGTTGCAGCCGTATCAGCATGTTTATGATTATGTCAGCGGATTGCGTGACGAGCGTGTACTTCTGGAAAAATCGAAAGTCAATTATCTGATTCTGCATGACCTGGACGCCAGCAACACGGTGATCGACCGGATGAACCCGACCGTCATGGCAAAGGCGGTCAAGAACGATATTGAAATTGCGAATATGCGGGCCGCTCACGTCAAAGACGGGGTGGCGATGGTGAAATTTATTTACTGGCTCAAGCATGAGGTCGGCCATACGAAGATCAGCGAATGTGACGCGGCGGACTATCTGGATCAGCTGCGCCGTGAGCAGGGAGCGATGGATGAAAGCTTTGACACGATCTCCGCTTATGGGGCGAATGCGGCAATGTGCCATTATCACGCGGAAGCAAAGAGCTGCGCGATGCTGGAACCAAAGGGATTTTATCTCGTTGATTCCGGCGGGCAGTATCTGGAGGGGACGACCGATGTGACGCGCACGATCGCGCTGGGGCCGCTCACGGATGAGGAGCGGGAGCATTACACGCTGGTTCTGATCAGTATGCTGCGCCTGGGAAATGTCCGCTTTTTAAGCGGCTGCAGCGGCCTGAGTCTGGATTATGTCGCGCGGGAACCGTTTTGGCAGCGTGGGCTTGATTTTAACCATGGCACGGGTCATGGCGTCGGTTATCTGCTCAACGTACATGAGCGGCCGGTCGGCATTCGTTATCGTGTGGTGCCGGAACGGCAGGATTCTGCACCATTTGCCCCGGGGATGATCTGTTCGGACGAACCGGGCATTTACATCGAAGGCAGCCATGGTATCCGCACGGAAAATATGGTTTGCTGTCAGCGCGCGGAAAAGACGGAGTATGGCCAGTTTCTGCGCTTTGAGTTTTTGACGCTGGTGCCGATTGACGTGGAACCGTTGCGTCTGGAATTGATGGAAGATGAGGATATCCGCCACCTGAATGAGTACCATCGCCTTGTCTATGATGAGCTGGCGCCGCTTCTGACAGCGGAGGAGGCTGGCTGGCTGCGCGAGGCGACGAGGCCGGTGACGCGATAAGACTATGGCAGGAATCACGGTTCATGAAAGCAGAAGAATGAGTAACACAGGAAAGCAGCGCCTCTGTCCGGTTTCCGGCAGTTGCGGCGGCTGTCAGATGATCGAGCTCCCGTATGGGGAGCAGCTGAAACGCAAGCAGGATTACCTGAAAAAGCTGCTGGGGAAATACTGCAGTGTCCATCCGATTGTCGGCATGGAGCAGCCGCTGCATTACCGCAATAAGGTGCATGCGGTCTTTGGCTATCGGCGCGGCGAGGTGGTATCCGGCGTCTATGAGGAGGGCAGCCACCGCCTGGTTTCGGTGGAGCGATGCCTGATTGAAGATGAGAAGGCGGATGAGATTATCGCCACGATACGCGGTCTGGTCAAATCGTTTAAAATACGCACTTACGATGAGGACAGTGGCTATGGCCTGCTGCGTCATGTGCTTGTGCGCCGCGGTTTCGCCACGGGTGAGATCATGGTCGTGCTGGTGACGGCTTCGCCGGTATTCCCTTCAAAAAATAATTTTATCAAAGCTTTGCGCAAAGCGCACCCGGAGATCACCACCATCGTCCAGAATATCAACGCCCGCGGCACCAGCATGGTGCTGGGGGAGCGTGAGCAGGTGCTCTATGGTCCGGGCTATATTGAGGATGTGCTCTGCGGCTGCCGTTTTCGTCTCTCGGCAGGTTCCTTTTATCAGGTCAATCCGGTGCAGACGGAGCTTCTTTACCACAAGGCGATCGAGCTGGCTGGTTTGACGGGGAAGGAGAGCGTGCTTGACGCTTACTGCGGTATCGGCACGATCGGCATTATCGCGGCAGCGAAGGCCGGTTCGGTGGTTGGCGTGGAATTGAACCGCGCCGCGGTGCGCGACGCGATTCAGAACGCGCGTGCCAGCGCGGTGCGCAATATACGCTTTTTCTCCGCGGATGCGACGGAATTTATGACCGGCGCGGCCGCGGAAGGCGGGACGTTTGACGTTGTATTGATGGATCCGCCGCGCAGCGGCAGCACACCCGCGTTTATCCACGCGGTCAGTGCGGTGCAGGCAAAGCGGGTCGTTTATATCTCCTGCGGGCCGGATACACTGGCGCGGGATCTCAAGGAATTCCGGAAGCTGGGGTACCGCGCGGAGGGCGCGTGGCCGTATGATCTGTTTCCGGCGACGGGGCACGTTGAGATTGTATGCTTATTGTCCAAACTTCATGCAAAACGACATATAGAAGTGGAGATCTGCATGGACGAGATGGATTTGACCGCAGCTGATAAGTGAGACAGCAAATCTTTGATTTGCGTAGTCGAACTTATGCAAAGCTGAAGAAAGCAACCTATGAGGAAATCAAGGCGTATGTCCTGGAACATACCGGAATGAAAGTCAGCAACCTTAATATCGCCCAGACTAAGCAGAAGTACGGAATCATTGAGCGGGAGAATTATAATAAGCCGAAATCCGAGAATGCAAGGCAGCCGCAGTGCCCGCCGGAGAAAGAGGCGGCGATCAAAGAGGCGCTGAAATATTTTAAAATGATATAAATCTGATGTGTAAAAGAATTTTGTGTCCTATAAGGTAGGGCAGACAACGCTTGAAACCGATGCCTGCCCTGCTTTTTAATTATTCTTCGGTTTCATTCCCCAGAAGACCACATTCATAAGAATAACAATTATAGCAACAACAATCATAGATACCCAAAATCCCATATTCAAACCGAGGAACTCCGTGGCACCAAATAACTTCATCCAAATATCTGTCATAGTCATAATCGGTATCCTCCTTTACAACAGCTCGCCATAGTGGCGGACGTAAGCTTTTTTCAGGCTTGTAGCCAGTAACATATAGAGCAGGATGCAGGGAATAAGATAAAGGAAATAGCTCGCTGGCAGTGCGACAAATCCCAGCATTGTGCCAAATGGGGTAAATGGAATGATGGTTAACACTGCGATTCCTGTCATCGTCATCAATGTCAGAGGTGCGGAAGCACGACTTTGGATAAAAGGCAGCTTGGGTGTACGGATCATATGAATGACCAGCGTCTGGCTCCACATGGACTCCACAAACCATCCTGCCTGGAACATCGCCATATATCTGAACTGCAAATCCGCAAGCTCCGCACCGCTGAAATGGGCGACAAGGTCGTTATACAGAACGCCGCCGGATACAAACAAGGGGCAGAACACGAAGTACATGAAAATATAGGTCGTGAAGTCAAAGATGGAGCTGGTCGGCCCGATCCAGATCATGAAGCTCCCCACGCTGGATGCATCCCACTTCCTCGGAACAGAGATAAATTCTTCATCCACATTATCCCAGGGAATAGCTGTGCAGCTCAGGTCATAAATCAGGTTCAGGAAAATCAGGTGTACACTCATCATAGGCAGGAACGGCAGCAGCGCCGATGCAGCCAGCACAGAGAACATATTGCCAAAGTTGGAGGACGCCGTCATCTTGATATATTTAATCATGTTGGCGTAGGTCTTACGTCCTTCAATGATTCCTTCCTCCAGCACCATCAGGTCTTTTTCCAGCAGGATAATATCTGCCGATTCCTTTGCTACATCCACAGCCGTATCTACGGAGATTCCAATGTCTGCGGCTTTCATGGCGGCTGCATCGTTGATACCGTCCCCCATAAATCCGACTGTGTGACCGTTTTCCCGCAGAACGGACACGATGCGGGCTTTCTGGGCAGGGGTCAGCTTGGCGAATACATCCGTTTTCTCTGCGGCTTTGGCAAGCTCCTCATCTGTCATGTATTCCAGGTCAGAGCCCAGAAGCATACCTCGTACCTTCAGCCCTACCTGGGCGCAGATGGTGCGGGTGACCTTGTCGTTATCCCCGGTCAGGATTTTCGTATGGACCCCGTGGGCTGCCAGAGCCTGAATCGCATCAGCAGTCGATTCCTTGGGTGGGTCGAGGAACGCAAGGTATCCAATCAGCACCATATCCGCCTCATCCTTCGCACTGAAAGCACCGACCGGCGATGGATTGGTTTTGTGGGCGATACACAGGACCCGGAACCCCTTCTCGTTCAGCTCATCCGCCGTTTGCAAAATCTTTTTACACACATCTTCGCTCAGCGGCTTCACCTCGCCGTCCAGCTCCGCAAAGGAACAGACGGAGAGCATTTCTTCTACAGCACCCTTGGTGATCATCTGTGTTTTCCCGGTCTTATCCTGTACCACTGTGGTCAGGCGGCGGCGTGTGAAGTCAAAGGGAATTTCATCCACCTTCACATAATGCTCGGACAGATCCGTCAGCTGCGGATTTTCCCGCTCTTCCTCCTCAGTTTTCTGAATGATTGCCAAATCCATCAGATTTTTATATCCGGTCTGGAAGTAACTGTTCAGGTATGCGTGGCGCAGCACCCGGCTGTCCTCTTCACCGTTTACATTCAGATGATACTCCAGCACCACCTTATCCTGCGTGAGTGTGCCGGTTTTGTCCGTGCAGAGAATATCGATTGCGCCAAAATTCTGAATGGAGTTCAGATTTTTTACAATGGTCTGCTTTTTGCTCATGGAGACAGCGCCTTTCGCAAGGCAGGTCGTGACGATCATGGGCAACATTTCCGGCGTCAGACCAACCGCAATGGAAATGGCAAACAGGAATGCGGACATCCAGTCACCCTTTGTTAAGCCATTGATAACAAATACCAGCGGCACCATCACCATCATAAACCGAATCAACACCCAGGAGACGGCATTGACGCCTTTTGTAAAGCTGGTTTCGACTGCTTCCCCGGCCACTGCTGACGCCATAGAACCGAACAGCGTATTGTCGCCGACACAGACGACCACAGCGGTGGCACTTCCCGAAATAACGTTGCTGCCCATAAAGGCGATATTGGAATAGTCGGTCACGGTGCCCGTCGTTTCTGCCACGAGAGGTGTTTTCTCAATTGGCTCACTCTCGCCGGTCAGACTGGCCTGGCTGACAAACAAATCCTTTGCCTCCAGAATCCGCACATCGGCGGGAATCATATCCCCGGCGGACAGGTGGACAATATCCCCCACGACCACTTCATCCAGCGGGAGCTCTGATTTGGGAGCGTCTTTGCGGGTGACGGTGCAGGTGGTGGTGATCATCGCCAGCAGCTTTTCTGCTGCATTGCCGCTCCTGGACTCCTGTACAAAGCGAAGTGTGCCGGAAATCAGAACCATCGTCAGGATAATGACGACTGTCAGGCAGTCAAAATCCTCCGGTTCACAACCGAACAGGGAATAGTAGGGCAAAATCATGTCCGTGATCGTGGAAACGACGGCCAGGCAAAAGAGAATTGCTGTGAATGGATTGATAAAGGCTCCGGCCAGGCGCTGCGCCAGCGATTTTTTCTTTTCCTTTGTCACATGATTAGAACCATTAGCGGAACGGCTGGTCATAACCGATTCCTCATCCAGCCCCGTTAAGGTTGTATTCAGGCGTTTAAGTACATCACCTGTTGAATTTGTTGCCGCAAACGTGATGCGGCTGTTCTGCTCATCCCGCATCACGGCCTTTTCCGCCATCTGATGCAGAGCTGTGCGGGTTATCTTCTTGTTCATTGGCTTCCCCTCCTTTTTCGGTCACAACACTTCCCATCCGGCGCTCACGACCTCCGGCAGTGACAAGATCTGTCCGACAATCGTCTCCAGCACACGGTTTTTGGGCTTTCCAACGGAATCATATTCCGCAACGATCTCCACTTTGTCCCCTACCACATCTCCGCTTTCAAGGTTGGTCAGATAGAGCGTTTTGCAGGAGTTGCTGTTGATGAGTAGCATACGAAGCTCATGCTCTGCCTTTTCCTGACAGGTGACAGAGATATGGTACCGCTTTTCCGATTCTTCCTCTCCAATGACGGGATTGATTTTTCTCGCCAGCGGGCGGAGAATCAGGTTTGAGAGGATCAGGATACCCGCGGCTGTGATTGCCATCAGGTACATACCGGAGCTTGCAAGGACGCCCACCGCCGCCGTACACCAGAGCGTCGCCGCCGTGTTCATCCCCCGCACAGATGCGCTTTCTTTGAAAATCACGCCGCTGCACAGGAAACCGACGCCCTGAATGATCGCTGCTGCCACCCGAAAGGTCTGCTCGGATTCAAACAGGAGTGGAAACAGAGTGAAGAATCCGGCTCCCATGCAGATCAGCACGTTGATGCGGATGCCCGCCGTGTGGCCGGTCAGCTGTCGCTCCAGTCCAATGGCAAAGCCGAGGGTCAATGACAACAAAATGCGAAATACAAAATCTGTGTAGAGCATAGCGCACCTCCTTTCTCGTCCTGTTGTGATTCTACAAAAAAAGCAGGGAAGATCACATGGTCAAAACCTTGCGATTTCCTTGCTTTTTGACAAGAATTTACTATGAAAGTCCCGGACGGCGGCGGTATGGACTGCGTGCTTGCGACACGAAGCTAGTCCTTTAGGGCACGCGAGGACATACCGACATCGGACGGGCTAGGGAGTATGAGCAAGTAGCGCGATAGCGCGGATTGCGAACGGCCCAGGCCGCCCTCTCTTGCCGCTTTGCGGCAATTCACCTTGTACTCTCGGCGATTGCGGGAGCTCGCAGAGCGGAGCAATCGGCTTTCATGCGTGGTGGCGCGCTGTGTTAGCTTTTACATATCATTAAATTTGTAACCGATGCCCCAGATGGTCAGGATGTACTCCGGTGCGTCGGGATGAGGTTCAATCTTTTTCCGCAGCTTTCGGATAAACGCCATGATGTTGCTGTCGTCCATCAGATACTCACCGTCCCAGACCGCCTGATAGATCTGTTCCTTGGTGAAAACCTCACCTTGATTTTTTGCCAGAAACAACAGAATATCAAACTCCTTCGGCGTCAATGAAATCTCATTCTGCCCCATTTTCACGCGCCGTGCAGCGGGGTAGATATGCAGTTCGCCGCAGATGATTTCAGAAGCATTTGACACGCTGCCGGTATCACCCAGCTCCAGCATCAATGTCTGACTGTTTCCCTGTACCAAATCGGAAAGCGCTTCCAGTAGCTCCTGTGCGCCTGCGGCATCCACTGGCGCTGTTTTCAGTCTCTCATGCAGCCAGGAAACCGTAACGGAATCCAGGCTGACAAAACCAATTCTTTTCTTCAAGGGACACCTCCTTACAGCAGCTCTTGGTACTTCTTAAAGTAGAAGTACTTTGCGCCGCTGATGGCAAGCAGATAGCAGATCACATCAAGCAGCAGAAAACCATAATAGCCTACCGGAAGAGCAGTCAGTCCCAGATTACCGCCTACTGGCGTGACAGTAAATATCGTAAACAGGACGACTCCCAGGATCGTGACCAGAAAGACCGCATGAGAGGGCTTGCTCTGGAGGAACGGAATTTTGCTGGTACGCAGCAGATGCAGGATCAGCACCTGTGTCCACATGGATTCCAAAAACCACCCGGTCTGAAACAGGGAAATGAAAGCCGCCTGTCCAGACGGGTCCAATCCGGCAAAACGGCCCCCGCAAAGAGAAGGGCAGAGAACGAAATACAGGAATGCGAAGGTCAGCACATCAAAGATGGAGCTGATCGGGCCGAACCTGCACATAAATCGCCCCAGATGTTTCCCTGTCCAGTGAATTGGAGCCTCCAACTGTTCCGCATCCACATTGTCCCATGGCAAGATCAGGCACAACGTATCATATAGAAGATTTAAGAGCAGCAGCTGGAGCGAGGTCATGGGAAAGAAGGGCAGCAGGACGCTGGCAACGACGACAGCGCAGATATTCCCGAAGTTGGAGGATGCCGTGATTTTGATATATTTTGCCATGTTCGCAAATGCCCGGCGTCCCTCCAGAATGCCCTGCTCCAGCACATTCAAATCCTTTCTGAGCAGAATAACATCGGCGCTCTCCTTGACGGCCTCCGCCGCCGTATCCACGGAAATCCCCACGTTGGCGGCCAGCCCTGCGGGCAGGTCGTTCATTCCGTCCCCCAGGAAACCGACACTGTGGCCGTTCTGCTGTAAAAGCTCTACGATTTGCGCCTTCTGTCTGGGTGCCAGTTCCGCAAAGACGGTGGTCGGCTCGATAAGCAGTGGAAGCTCGTTTTCAGAGATCAGCTCCAGCTTGGCACCGGTCAGGATATGGTCAGTCTCTATGCCGAGGCGGGAACAGATGGAGACTGCCGTGTTCTGGTCGTCCCCGGTCAAAACACGAACATCCACCTTCAGTTTTTTTAGATGTTCCATGGCCTCCGCCGCACTTTTCTTCGGCGCATCGAAAAAGCCGAGATACCCCAGAAGGATGAAGTCTGATTCCTCTCCGCTCAGAACAGAAGCGTTCGTTCTCCGGCAGGCAACGGCAAGGACTTTCATGCCGTCCTCGGTCATCTCGTCCACGATGGCGTGGGCATCCTGAACGGAATTTCCCTGAATCGGAATTTGCTCTCCCTTAAACTGGATATACTGGCACCTTGATACAACCTGCTCTACATTGCCCTTGATGATATGCAGATTTTCCGTTTCACCTTTCAGCAGGATGCCAACGAACTTGTGTGTGTAATCAAAGGGTTGCTCATCCAGAAGGGTGCTGCTTTTAGAAAGCGTTTCAAAATGTGCTTCCATGCCAGGCATCTCCCTGCAATTCAAAATCGCCGTATCCAGGTGATTTTTTACGCCGCTGTGATAGTAGCTGTTCAGAAAGGCATAATCTAGGACTGTTTCGCTCTCATTTCCCAGGACATCCATGAAATATTCCAGCGTAACGGTATCTTCGGTCAGAGTGCCAGTCTTATCCACACAGAGCAGATCCATGCTGCCCAGAGACTGCATGGCGTTGATGTTTTTTACCACCGTTTGCTTTTGCCCCATGGAAAAACTGCCCTTAGCCAGACAGGCGTTGACCACCATCGGCAGCATCTCCGGCGTCAGCCCCACCGCAACAGACAGGGCAAACAGAAATGCCTCCAGCCAGTTGCCCTTGGTCAGCCCGCTGGCGAGAAAGACGACCGGAACCAGAATCACCATGAACTTGATCAGCACCCATGCGATGGATGCTGACCCACGGTCAAATTCCTCTTTTCGGTTTGAGGGCGTTGCAGAAAAATTTCCGTAAACGGTATCGGCTCCGATGGCCAGAACGATGCCGGTTCCCCAGCCTCCGGTGACGGTCGTTCCCTGGAAGATAGTGTTACTATATTCGCTGATTTTGGTCGGAGCTTCTGCCAGCGGTAGGGTGTTCTTTTCCAGAATCCTGCTTTCCCCGGTGATGACAGATTGGGAAACAAAGAAGTCTGTTGCATCCGTCAGGCGAATATCTGCCGGAACCCGGTCTCCGGCTTCCATACGAACAAGGTCGCCAACCACCAGATTATCCGAACATACTTCCTGCCAGATGCCGTCCCGACAGACAGAGACAGTGGTTTGTACCAATTGGGTCAGGCGATCGGCAACACGCTTTGCCCGAAGCTCCTGCAAAAGCCGTATAACACCACTCAAAACCAGCATCAGGCTGATGATAAGGACTGAAGAAAGTCCTTGCCCATATTGCTCCGGCATCAGAGTATCTGTGAATAACAGGATAACAGCCAACAGGAAAAGAATCACTGTGAACGGGTT
>JAJQAA010000047.1 GCA_021204045.1 Clostridiales bacterium | reverse complement strand
TTATGGAGCAGGGATTGGAAGTGGCAAAGATTCCAGCGGAGACAACACCAATATTACGATCAGTGGCGGCACGGTGGACGCTACGAGTTATTTTGCAGCAGGAATTGGCGCCGGTGATGGCGCAAGTAACCATATCTATGTCGATATCAGCAATGGGTATGTTAAAGCGAAGTCCAGTCACAGTCAGAGTCATGCTATCGGTGGTGGGCGCACTGAAGTCGCGATCACAGGCGGTTATTTTGGCAATGGTGACACAGAAGCTCAGACCGTGTATGACGTGGCTCCAGAGAAAGACTATGCCGTATACAGCAACACCGGCGATGATTCCGGGACATATCCGGTATACGTCGCAGAGAAGACCTACACGATTACCGCCACAGCGGGTGAAGGTGGCAGTATTACACTGAAAGCGGCGGATATGTCAAAGGGAGGCCATGCGGTCTATGAAATCACGCCGGACGACGGCTATGAGATTGACGTAGTGACGGTAGACGGGGTCGATGTGACGAGCTACGCCATATTGGGTCGGTATACGTTTAACAATATACAGGATAATCATACAATTTCCGTGACATTCCGGCTGACGGGTACGACAACAACTACATACAGCGGCGACAGGGGCAGCAGTTCCGATGATGACGATTCTTCATCCGCCTCTGTCTCGTCCAACGATACGGGGACCTGGGTGCGTGACGGCAGCGGCTGGAGATATGTCTACGAGGATGGAAGTTATGAAGCAGGCGCCGCGGCTGCAGGCGGTGATTCTGCCGGGCAGGTTTCCTGGAAACAGATTGATGGGAAATGGTGGGCGTTTAAGGCAGATGGATACCTGTCAACCGGCTGGGTCCTTGATCAGAACAGGAGCCTCTGGTACTACGTGGACGAAACCAACGGAATGAAGACAGGCTGGCACTATGACGCGGAGGACGGCTGCTGGTATTACCTTGACCCCGTAAGCGGACACATGCTCACCGGCTGGCAGTGGATCGACGGGAAGTGGTATTATTTCAACGGAGATCCCGCATCGCCGACCTGGGTATTTGATGAAAACCTGAATAAATGGGTTTACGATGAAAGTACCGGCCACCGCCCGTTTGGGGCCATGTATGTCGATGAGGATACGCCGGACGGCCATACTGTCGGTAAGGACGGCAGCCGGGAGGATTCAGAGAATGAACAGCAGGCAGAAAAGCAGGCTGAGGAGCAGGAGGGAGGACGTTGACTATGAAAGCGATGAAGAAAAAACTTGCACTGGCCATGGCAGTCGTGATAGCGGCTGGTTCTGTCCCGTTCATGCCGTCTGCATGGGCAAAGCCGGCAAAAGAGATGGAGATCGTAAATATCCGGGAACTGCCGGAGGAAACATTGTACCAGCAGGTGGAATACGGCACAAAGAAACGCTCGCTTGACCTGCCCCGCTACCTCTACGCCGAGATACGGGAAGTGGGAGAGGACGCGGATGACACGGATGATACGGACGATGGCAGCGTGGTCACTACCGCAACCGCATCAAACGCGTCTGTGGCGCGGAGAGCAACGGCCTCGAATGCAGAGAAGAAAACCGGAACCCAAACGGCCACGGCGACGCCATCCAACGCGGCGGTTCCTGCGGCGACGCCATCCAACGCAACGCCATCGAATGCCGAAGAAGATGACTTCGGGAACTGGAAGCGCGTCCGCGTAAACTGGGTGCTTAACGAATCGTTCAGCGAACAGGAAGAATATGACGGCGAAGTACCGGGTATCTATGTGTTTGAGGCGGAGCTTGCGCGTGACCGTTATGTGCTGGGCGAGGCGGAACTTCCCCAGATTGAAATTGAAGTACTGGAAAAGGAGGCAGAAGCGGAACCGTTTGCGTGGGAAACGGAAATCGACGGCGTGCGGATCAGACTGACAGCGGATCCCGGCGTATTCCCGGAGGACGCGGAAGTTTTTGCTGACCGTATGGAAGACGATTACGGAAACACAGAGGAATCCGTGGAAGGTTCCGGAAAGGCACAGCAGGCGATACAGGCAGCGCTGACAAAATCCGTCGCGGGTGAGCTGGCAAAATCCGCTACAGGTGAGCTGGCAAAATCCGCCGCAGGTGAGTCGACGGTAATGGAAATCAGTGAAATCTGGGTCTTTGATATTTCCGTACAGGATGGGGACGGAAAGATAATCCAGCCCGACCGGTCAGCCGGAAACGTGGAACTTGCCTTTACGCTGACAGGTACCGTTGAGGACGTCCCGGAAGATGGCGAAGGAAAAACCATGCTCCAGCTCTTTTCCACGGAACGTGACGGAAGCGAGGTGAAAGCCCTGTCAGAACAGACTGCGGAAGATACGGTAAGCACAGACGTAGAGCGCTTTGCGCGGTACCCGCTTGTGAAGCTACGGGCGGCATCCGTCCGGTACGTGGCAAGGATCGGAGATACGGGATATGAGACGGTTGGGGCCGCAGTTCAGTCCGTGACAGGCAGCGCGAAAACCACAATCGTAATGACCGGCGACAGTGAAGAGAGCGCGTCAATCGTGGTCAACGGTTCCAGACAGATCGTACTGGATCTGGCAGGATATAGCTTAACCGGCCCGGAAGACGCCAGCGCGATTATCATTGACGGCTCGGACGCGTCCCTGACCTTAAAGGACAGCAGCGGTGGGAAAACCGGGTCTGTAAATGGAAGAGCGGGCGGCATATCCACACAGGATGGCGGCACGTTTATCATAGCAGGCGGTACGGTCGGCCGGTAAGACAGGGACAGGAAGACAAAGCAGCGCAGCAGTTATCATGGCACGTTAAATGCCGGTAACTGCTGCGCTGTTTCAATTCCTGGCTTATATCATCGCCAGTGGGGCCGGTTTTTTGAAATGGGCAGAGCGGTCAGAATGATAATTCAGATAAATTAGTAAATTCCACTAATGGGAGTTTGATATCATCGATCAGGAACATCAGCAGATAGATCGGGTAATACACGTAATTTCCTTTTACCTCGACATTGTAGTTCGTGAAAATAAAAGCCTCATCAATGGTGTAGTTGGTGCTGTCCATAACATTATTCAGTGCGCAATAGCGTTTGTAATCTTTCCCGCTTTTAATTTCTATAGGGAGAATTTTTCCTTTACGTTCAATAACAAAATCCAGTTCCCCGAACTTTTTGCTGTTATAATAATATAAAACAAATCCATGGGCGTTCAGTTCCTGGGCAACCATATTTTCATAAATGGCGCCAAAATTAATATCTTTTTCATCCGACAACAGCTGTAATTTTGCAGCCTTGCCATATGCAGAAGTAAGCATGCCCACATCTGACAAAAATAACTTGAAGAGGCTGCTGTTTTCATTTAATTTTAAAGGGACAGCAGGTGCTGAAATATTATAAACAGGCAGTGCGGCTCCAGCATTGGCCAGCCAGAGAAAATCGTCCTGGCTCCGCTCATATCGAAGTCCTTTTTTTAAATCCGAAAAAACAAAGCGTTTGTTTGGTTTGTTCAGTTCTGCCGGTATCAGGTCATAAATCCGGGTCAGGTAAATTCGTTTTTCTTCTGATTCGTAGCGGGTAAAATCTTTCCTGTACTGGATCATGATATTGGCGTGTTCCGACATAACATCCCATAAAAATGACATTTCCGCAACCTGATATTAATCTAAAATGACATTTCCGCAACCAAAAATCTAAGAACAATGACATTTCCGATACTTTTTGACCCCAAAACGGAAGGTGTCAAAGCAAAAAAGCATGCTATTAATAATAGGAACAGATACTTGTACGGGAATTCACCGTGAATATATTGACAGCCATTTATATAAATGTTAAAATTATTCACATTGAAGCAAAATGAACGCGAAAACGGACTTTTTTCGTAAAAAAGCCATAAGAGAAAGAGGCTGGGAACATGAAAAATGAGGGACACGAAGTGATCCTTGAAGTAAAAGGATTAAAGAAAAAATTTGGAAGTAACCAGGTTCTTAAAGGTGTCAATCTGACTATAGAAAAAGGTGAAGTGATCGCGATCATAGGACCGTCAGGCTGCGGCAAGAGTACGTTTATCCGCTGCCTGAATTTTTTGGAGCAGCCGGATGAAGGGGAGATCTATTATCACGGCTGTGATCTGCTTAAATTGAGTAAGAGAGAAAGAATGGAAGCGCTTAAGGGAGTGGGTATGGTGTTCCAGCAGTTCAATCTGTTTCCCCATAAGACGGTTCTTGACAATATAATGATGGCTCCCAGACTGGTGCAGAAGGTACCGAAGGCGGATTTGGAAAAAAAGGCGATGAGTTACCTGGATATGGTGCATCTGACTGAAAAGGCAGATAAATATCCTGCAAATCTTTCAGGAGGACAGCAGCAACGGGTTTCCATTGCTCGTACTTTATGTATGGAACCGGAATTGATACTCTTTGATGAGCCGACTTCTGCTCTGGACCCTGAGATGGTAGGAGAAGTTCTTGACGTTATGAAAAAACTCGCTGAAGAGGGTATGACTATGGTGGTAGTTACGCATGAGATGGGTTTTGCCAGAGAAGTTGCGGACAGGGTAGTTTTTATCAATGAAGGCGTCATTCAGGAGAACACTACGCCGGATGAATTCTTTGAGAATCCGAAAAATCAGAGATTGCGCGAGTTTTTAAGCAAAATGCTGTGATTGTAAGAATATATTTTCTATTTAGGAGGAAATCATGGGATTGGTTAAAGTTGCGAAGAGAAAAGATGTAACGTTTCAGTATGAGGACGGTTATGCGGAAGCAGAAGTGTTAAAAGGGGAATGTGATCAGGCAAAATTTGTCAGATGTTCCCTGCTTCCCGGGTCCTCCATCAAGCCGGCTCTGTACACAACCAAAGAGCATACGCAGGTGTTTATGTTCCTTGAGGGGAAAGGGTATGTGGCGACTCCGAGGAAAGGTTTCAATATCGGAAAAGAATTCGCGATATTTGTTCCTGATTATGATACGGAGGAATTTGAGATCGTATGTTCGACGGACAGTAAAAAACCTCTGGAATTTATACATATTATTACGGAACTGAACGATTATGACAAGCATTGTCTTTATGCGTCAAAGATGAGACTTCCCAGATTCCGCCAACTTTCAGAGGGCTGGAATTATTATGAGGATTTCAAGAGTGAGGATATTCAATCAAAGATGCTGCTTGAACACCGAAATTTAGGCAGGGTTTCATGCGGCGCTGTTCTTGGCGACGGCCCTTCTGTGGTTGGACAGCATATTCATGACGCTTTGAATCAATGGTACATATTGCTTCCGGGTTCGCGTATGACTTATACGGCCGGCGGTGAGTCTGTGGAATTGGAAGGCGGAGATATCAGTTATACGCCAACCGGTTATTATCATGGAACAGAGGTAAAAGAAGGCGATAAGTTGGATTATATCTGGTTTGAGATGGTGCTGGATTTCTATCCGGGCGAGATCGAGTAACAGACAACAGGAGGGAAAAAGATGTCATTCGTAAAAGTTTCCAGAGAGGCCGATATTGTATATCATTTTGATGAAAATGGAGTGGCCAGGGTGCCGATCCTGACAGGCGAATGCAAGGATTGCGAGCTTGAGAGAGTAGCGATACAGCCGGGCTGCGACTGGACTCCGGATATATATAAACTTGAGGAGCACAATCAGATTTTTCTGTTTATGGATGGAGAAGGGTATGTGAGAACGCCCAGAGAAGTGTTTAATATTGACGAAGTCGCGGTGTTTGTCCCCGAGTTTGATAAGGAGAAATTTACGATTCACTGCTCTCCAAGCTCTAAAAACCCGCTTAAAGTGCTTCACGCGGTTTCTGAGATTGCGGAGTATGATCTCAATTGCCTGAGACATTCGCGTATGTCTTTGCCTAGGTTTCGCCGTTTGTCGGAGGCATGGCTTTACAAGGAATTTAATACGGCTGAGAATGTAAAACAGCTGACGTTGCTTGAACACAGGAATTTAGGCAGACTTTCCATGGGAGGAACTATTGACCAGGGTCCTACAAAGGTGGGTACGCATATTCACAATGAACTGGAGCAGTGGTATATCGTTTTGCCGGGTTCCGAGTTTACATATTACGCAGAGCATGAGGGAGAGAGAGACGAGATTCATGTGACTGGCGGGGATATTACGTTTACACCACATTCTTCACACCATGGAAGCTGGTGCGAGGAAGGCGAGGCATATAAATATATATGGTTTGAACTTTGTACGGACGGATATCCGGGAGATCTGGCGTAGAGCAGCATGGACAAAAGTGATTTTTTGGTTAACAATGGTCCGTTTATCCGCTTCCCGTTAGTGGATTTTATCGCAAGCTGCCGCGAAGAAAACATGTCTGAGATTGATCTGACTCTGCAGGCGCCGCATGTGTATGTGGACAGCGACGGTTACTGGCTTCCGGAAATATTAAAAGAACGGAAAAGAAATCAAATCTCGATACATTGCGTGACACCGCTTCCTTACCGCTATACAATCTGCGCCGGAGAAGGTACGATTCAATATGAAAAAAGTCTGGCATATTATAAGCAGTGCATTCTGTTGGCGCAGGAGATAGGGGCCGTTTATCTGTGTATCACAGGCAGCGGTGCATGTTATGACTATGAAAAATCAGCGCTTATGGATAATGCTGAGAACATGCTTATACAACTGGCAGAGTTTGCGGGCGTTCGTGGGATTACGCTTCTTTTGGGCAGCGTCCTGGGCGAAGAGTGTGAGGTTAACGCTTCCACGCCTGTACTTGTAAAACTAAGCGAGATAAGCGATATGCTCAGGCGCGTGAGATCCTCTTATCTGAAAGCTTATCTTGATACGGAAGTAATAAGCCTGTGCGGCGAGACCATTTCACAGTGGTTTAATGAGCTTGGAGAACAAATTTGTCTCATACGCCTTACAGATGGCAATTATAACGGCTATCGTCTATGGGGGCGTGGATGCCTGCCGTGTGACAGATTTTTAGCTGAGATATGGAATAATAATTACAGAGGAAAATTCTCATTGCAGATACCGGGAGAACGCTATATGGAAGATCCGGTTTCTGCCAATAAGGAGAATATATCTTATCTGATGTCAGCAGTAGCGGGGATCATGGGCGAGAAGTGTGTCACACCTGCTGCTAAAGCAAAGGAGACGCGCCATGGCAACAATTAAAAGAAAGCAGCTGGTTGCCATGAATCAGCATTACCGGAGATTTTCGCTTGATTATTTTCTGGATTGTCAGGAAAGAGTCGGTTTTCAAAATATTGAACTATGGTGTGGGGCCGCTCATTTCTGGATTGATTCAAAAAGCCATGAACCGACAGGGCCGCTAAAAAAGAAATTGAAAGACCGGGGACTTTCGGTAGTATCTGTCACGACTCCGAGTTGCGCATATCAGTACCAATATGCTTCACAGGAAAAAGAGATCCTGGAAGAAAGTTTTCACTATTTTTCCAATGGGATAGAAGTGGCGGCGGATTTGGGAGCCGACAGAGTAGTGGTCAATTCCGGTTGGGGTTATATCAGGGAAGCGCAGGAGGATATGTGGAAACGTTCCGCTGATAATCTGTTTCGTCTGGCGGAAACAGCACGGAAATATGGTTTGGTATGCGTCATGGAATCTATGCGCGCGGATGAGACTAATATTGTAAACAGTCTGGCTGCGGCAAAAAGGATGTTTGATCAGGTCCATCATCCCAATTTGAAGATTATGGTCGATTCCATAGCCACAGGAGCGGCAGGAGAAAGTCTTGATCAATGGTTCGATGTATTTGGAGAGAATTTGATACATATGCATTTTCTGGACGGGGATCCTTATGTTCACAACGTGTGGGGTGACGGCAATACGCCTTTAGAAGCACAGTTAGAGATTTTAAACCGGCGTAATTTTACCGGATATCTGGTTCAGGAGATCGCAGATGAACGATACTTTAGTAATCCTTTTCTTGCCGACGTGAAGAATATGCGGGTATTGGAAAGGTTTATTGAAGAATAAAGCAACAAGAATAAAAGAGGAGGATTTTATAATGAAAAAAGATTTAAAGAAAGCAGCGGCTGGCCTGTTGGCAATTACTCTGCTGGCATCTATGACGGCATGTTCATCAGGCAGTACTGCAAGCACTACTGCGGCGGCCACAACAGCAGCGGAAACGGTAGCTGAGACAGCAGCAGAAACCGAAGCGGCAGCGGAAGAAACCGAGGCGGAGGGAGATGGTTCTCTGGCACGAGTGCAGGCGGCAGGCAAGTTTTCCGTAGGTGCAGAAGGAAACTGGGCGCCATATGTATATAATGATACGGATGGCAAACTGGATGGATTTGAAGTAGCTATGGCTGCTGAGATTGCCAGCAGACTTGGCGTAGAGATCGATGAGGAAAAAAACATTTCCGATTCATGGGACGGTGTACTTGCAGGTCTTGATGCCGGAAGGTATGACGCGGTTATCTGTGGCTGCAGTCCGAATCCTGAGAGACAGGAGATGTACAGCGTGTCTGATCCTTACGGTGAGCAGTTGATAGCTCTTGTTGTAAGAGGTGATAATGAAGAAATTCAGGGATTCGAGGATCTGAATGGCAAAACTTCCGCAAACTCTCTGACATCAAGTTCAGGTAAGATTGCTGCCGGTTATGGAGCGACACTTTACGAGGCTTCTCTTGAACAGGGTATGATGCTGATTCAGCAGGAGCGTGCGGATTGCACGATCAATGACGCAGCTTCCATCAACGCGTATCTGGAAGCGAATCCGGATGCTAATATCAGGATTGCCGCTTATTACGTACCAGAGAATGCTTATGAGATTCAGTCCGCGGTAGTAATGAGAAAAGAAGATAAGGAATTGTGTGAGGCGGTTAATCAGGCCATTGCCGATATTATCGCCGATGGCACAGCAAAGGAACTGGCTACCAAATATTTTGGCGAAGATTTCGCGAACAACGTAACACTTTATCAGTAAAACCGGTGAAACGATGTACCTGCCTGCGCGGGTGGCATGATAAATTTGAATCCGAGGTAGATGTATGGGCGGCTTGACAAATACGTTTGATTTGGTGATACAATCCTTTTGGCCGATGATGCTGGCCGGTTTCCAATATTCGATTCCCATGATGCTGATTTCTTTTGGCCTGGGTTTGATTGCGGCTTTATTTGTGGCGCTTGGAAGAATGTCCAGGTATAAGCTCATCTCAGGAATCTGCGCGTTTTACGTATGGGTAATTCGGGGAACGCCTTTGATGGTACAGTTATTTATCATTTTTTATGGCTTACCCAGTGTAGGTATCTGTCTCATATACCCATCTCACGAT
>JAJQAA010000025.1 GCA_021204045.1 Clostridiales bacterium | reverse complement strand
AATTTAAAGTCAAAATCTCAGTCCGTCTTTTTCCCTACCCCGTGAATAGTAACGGTAAAAACACTTTTGCGAAAAGAAAAACGCCCGCGGGGGGACTCGGATTTCTCCGGTTCCTGTCCCCTCGCGGGCAAATTTACTGTTTTTAATCCTGCTGAATGTACGATACAACAGGGGACATCGATAACGCTTCCGTCGCTTCCTTACACCTCAAAAATCAGATCGCCATAGCTCGGGAACGGCCACAGTTCCTTATCCACAATCATCTCCAGCTGATCCGCCGGAGCGCGCAGCGCGGCCATGGCCGGAACAACCTTATCGTGAAACGCGAAGGCTTTCTCCTTGCCGTCGTCCATCGCCAGGCATTCTTCGGTGATGTCTGCCAGCGCGGCCAGCGCCACCTTCATGTCGGACAGCAGCGCGGAGGACTCGGTCAGCAGCTCGGTCTGTACGCTGGTATCAGCCTCCGGGCAGGCGCTCTTAACTTTGCACAGCGATTCTGCGAGCTGGGTCGTGTACTTGATCACCGCCGGGATGATCTGCTTGCCGGCCATATCAAGCATCGTCTTCGCCTCAATATTGATCGTCTTGGCATAAGCCTCGTACTCAACCTCGGCGCGGGACTCCAACTCCGCCTTCATAAACACGCCGAACTCCTCATACAACTTCACAGCCTTCTCCGTCGTCAGCGCGCCAATCGCCTCCGCCATGGAGCGGATGTTCGGCAAGCCGCGGCGGGCGGCTTCCTCAACCCACTCGTCGGAATAGCCGTTGCCGTTGAAGATCACTCTTCTGTGATCCTTGAGCAGCTTCTTGATCATATTGTGAACTGCGGTATCAAAATCCTCCGCGGCTTCAAGCTCGTCGGCGGCTTCCTTGAACGCCTCGGCCACGATAACATTGAGCACCACGTTCGGTGGCGCGATGGAATCGGAAGAACCGACCATACGGAACTCAAACTTGTTTCCGGTAAACGCGAACGGTGAGGTGCGGTTGCGGTCGGTAGCATCCTTATCCAGATCAGGCAGGGTCGCGACGCCGGTCTTTAAGATACCGCCCTTCTTGGAATGCGTGGCTTCGCCGGTGCTGCACAGCTGATCGATAACATCCTCCAGCTGCTCGCCCAGGAACACGGAAATGATCGCCGGCGGCGCCTCGTTTGCGCCCAGTCTGTGGTCGTTGCCGACGTCGGCGGCCGCCTCGCGCAGCAGATCCGCATGAACGTCCACCGCCTTGAGGATGCAGCCGAGCACCAGAAGGAACTGGATGTTCTCGTGCGGCGTATCGCCCGGGCTCAGCAGGTTCACACCATTGTCCGAGGTCAGGGACCAGTTGTTGTGCTTGCCGGAACCATTCACACCCGCAAACGGCTTCTCATGCAGCAGGCAGGTCATACCATGGCGACCGGCTACCTTCTTTAAGGTCTCCATCACCATCTGGTTGTGATCGACCGCAAGGTTGGCCTGATCATAGATCGGAGCAAGCTCATGCTGCGCCGGAGCAACCTCATTATGCTGGGTCTTGGCGGTAACGCCGAGCTTCCACAGCTCCTCATTTACTTCCTTCATGAACGAACCAATCCGCTCGCGGATCGCGCCAAAGTAATGATCCTCCAGCTCCTGGCCCTTCGGCGGCATGGCGCCGAACAGCGTGCGCCCGGTATAGATCAGATCTTTTCTCTGTAAATATTTCGCGCGGTCAACCAGGAAATATTCCTGCTCCGGACCAACCGACGGGGTAACTCTCTTTGCCTCGGTGTTGCCAAACAAGCGCAGGATCCGCAGCGACTGTTCGTTGATCGCCTGCATCGAACGCAGCAGCGGCGTTTTCTGATCGAGGGCCTCGCCCGTATAAGAGCAGAACGCGGTCGGGATGCACAGGGTCACGCCGCAGGCGTCCTCGCGCAAAAACGCCGGGGAAGTGCAGTCCCATGCGGTATAGCCTCTCGCCTCAAAGGTGGCGCGCAGACCGCCCGACGGGAACGAGGAAGCGTCCGGCTCGCCCTTAATCAGCTCCTTGCCGGAGAACTCCATGATCACCTTTCCCTCTTTGTTCGGGGCGGAAATGAATGAATCGTGCTTTTCAGCGGTAACGCCGGTCAATGGCTGAAACCAGTGTGTATAATGGGTAGCTCCCCGCTCGATCGCCCATTCTTTCATCGCGTGCGCCACGACATCGGCGATGGACGGATCCAGTTCCGCACCGTCCTCGATCGTCTTCTGCATTTTTTTGAAGACGCTTTTGGGAAGATACTCTCTCATGGTCGTTTCATTGAACACATTTTTGCCGAAGATCTCGGCCACGTTTACAAGCTCGCTCATAAATTTTCCTTCCTCTCCTTCATTCTCCGTTCCCGGATCGTTTCATCCGCAGGATTTTCTCCCGGTTGACTTAATTTTCTAAAGTCAATTCCCAAAACACAGAAAACGATGGCGCCCCTCTCTATCTGAAGAACCCCATCGTTCCCTACTAAAATAAACCATCCTGTGAAAAAAATCAAGTCTTTTTTACTTTTTTCTAAATCAGGCTTTTCCAACGGAACCGAACAGCTCAATCTTCTCCTTGACAATCGTCTTAATGCCTTCCGCGCCCGGAGCAAGAAGCTTACGTGGATCATAGCCTTTACCCTGCTGATCCTTGCCTTCTTCGATATATTTGCGGGTCGCGTCCGCGAAATACAGCTGGCACTCGGTATTCACGTTGATCTTTGCCACGCCGAGGTCGATCGCCTTCTTGATCTGGTCAGCCGGGATACCGGTGCCGCCATGAAGAACCAGAGGCATGTCCCCGGTCTGCGCCTTGATCGCCGCCAGTGTCTCAAAGCTTAATCCCTGCCAGTTCGCCGGATATTTGCCATGAATGTTGCCGATACCAGCCGCCAGGAAATCGATGCCCAGATCCGCAATGCGTTTGCACTCCGCCGGATCCGCGCACTCGCCCATGCCGACAACTCCGTCTTCCTCACCGCCGATCGCGCCGACTTCCGCCTCGATGGAAAGACCCATCGCGTGGGCAATCTTTACCAGCTCCTTGGTCTTCTCGACATTCTCCTCAATCGGATAGTGAGAGCCGTCAAACATAATGGAAGAAAAACCGGCCTTGATGCACTTGTAGCAGCCGTCATAGGTGCCGTGATCCAGATGCAGGGCAACAGGAACGGTGATACCCATCGCATCGACCATCGCCTTGACCATCGCCGTAACCGTCGTGAAACCGGTCATATATTTGCCGGCGCCCTCCGATACGCCAAGGATAACCGGGGACTCCAGCTCCTGAGCGGTAGCCAGGATCGATTTGGTCCACTCCAGGTTATTGATGTTGAACGCGCCCACCGCATAGTGGCCTGCCACTGCCTTTTGCAGCATTTCGGTTGCAGATACTAACATAATTCCAACCCTCCGTATAATATATTTGCCGCCCTTCCCAAATCTTCGTACTCCGTATCTCGTGCGGCCGTCGCTTTTTATTATAATACTTTTTCTCTGGTTTTGGTAGGGGAATTTTTCCGACTGCCCTGTTTTTCTTCAGAATGCTTCTTACAGGAAACTCATGACAATCCCAAAATATCCGCCACTTCCCGCTCCATTCCATCCTTATCGCACTCCCGGCGATGCCGGATCTGTGCGCAGCGAATCTCTTCGATGGCCTTTGGCGCCGGCAATCCGGCAGCGCGTGAGAGATCATCGATGATCGAAAACTCGTCCCGGCCCTCCTGATTCCCGAATACTGCCTCCATCACGCTGCGGGAAAATTTGAACGGACTGGCCGTCGACGCGATCACGGTCGGCGTCTCATCCCCGGTGCGCTCCATGTAAGCCCGATACACCGCCGACGCTACACCGGTGTGCGTATCGATCAGGTAACCCGTTTTGTCATAAAGCCGCTTAATCTCCGCGGCATTCTCCTCTTCCGTGGCAAAGCCGCCGACAAAATCCGCCATATTCTCACGCATCGCGTCTGTAATTGTATACGCGCCGGTTTCGGAAAGTTCCTTCATCAGGGCGCTGTTTGCCGCGGCGTCACAGCCCGCGCTTAAATAAATCAGGCGCTCCAGGTTGCTGGAAATCAGGATATCCATCGACGGCGAGCTCGTCAGAATGAACTCACGTCTCCGGTCATACACACCCGTCTTGAAAAAGTCATACAGCACTTTGTTATCATTCGAAGCGCAGATCAGCGTTTTCACCGGCAGCCCCATTTGCTTCGCGAAATAAGCCGCAAGAATGTTGCCGAAATTTCCGGTCGGTACCGTGATATTAATCCTGTCACCCGCAACGATCTTTCCCGCACGCAGCAGACGGGTGTAGGCATATACATAATACACGATCTGCGGCACCAGACGGCCAATGTTGATCGAGTTAGCCGACGAGAGCTGGAATCCCTTCGACGCCAGACGTTTCCCGAAAGCCGCATCACCAAAGATCTGCTTGACCCCCGTTTGCGCGTCATCAAAATTGCCGTGAATCGCGACCACCGCCGTATTTTCGCCCTTCTGTGTCACCATCTGCAGCTCCTGAACACGGCTGACGCCGCCCTTAGGATAAAAGACAATAATGCGCGTGCCCGGCACATCGGCAAAACCCGCCATCGCCGCCTTGCCCGTGTCGCCCGAGGTGGCTGTGAGGATCACGATCTCATTTTTAACCTGATTCTTGCGCGCCGCTGTCGTCATCAGATACGGAAGGATAGACAACGCCATGTCCTTAAACGCGATCGTGCTGCCGTGAAACAGCTCCAGATACCAGGCTCCGTCTGCCTCGCGCAATGGCGCGATCTCGGGCACATCGAATTTACTGTCATAGGCGCCCGCGATACAGGCTTTCAGCTCATCCTCCGTAAAATCTGTCAGGAACAGCTTCATCACCTCATAGGCGACTTCCTGATAAGTCATCCCGGCCAGGCGTTCCAGAGAAACATCCAGCTGTGGAATATGATCCGGCATAAACAGCCCGCCGTCTTTTGCCAGTCCTTCCAGGATCGCCCGGGAAGATGGCACGCCGCTCTCCCCACCCCTTGTACTTTGATAAGATACTGTCGTTATCATGTAAAATCCTTTCCTGCCCCGGACGAGCCGGGGCAAAATTCAAGGTAGTATTCTGTGCAAAATTCCGTTTCGTTTCTCATAGTATCATCATCGGGCAAATTTCACAAGTGGTTTTTCGGTTCCTGCGGTCCTCCATATGATTTTTCAGTTCCTGCGGTCCTCCACCAGTATTGTGCGGATCGTATCGACAGAAGGATTCCAGTTCAGCACATACAGCGTGTAGATACGCCCGGCTGTCAGACTGACCGGAACCGAGAGCAACACCGTCGAGGACTGCGAGGAGCGTGCCACATAAGCGGTGTAGGAACCGGCGCTTACCTGGTTGAAGTCTGTAACCGACCCGAACGCAACCGAAGAAAACATTACATTCCCCAGCGTCACATTGATATCACTACTATACGCGGCCAGGTTCCCGACACGAATACAGGAGCTGTAAGAACCGGCCGGGCAGCTGGTATCCGAAACGGAAACAATATCAATGCCCGAGGAAGCGTTCACAATCGCAAGCGTCGTCATCCCGTCGCCGATGTAAACCTGTTTGCGCAGATAAGTATAACCGTTGGAACCGGCAATCGTAATCGTATGATATCCCTGGCGGATGCTGCCATATTCGGTAACCTGCGCCTGCTCCAGTCCGCTCTGGAACGTGCTGCCGTCCACGGAAATCGTCAGCGGATTGTAATTGACCGTGGCATTGATAAAACGGATTGCCGCTGTCAGCCACTGACTGGAGCTGCAAAACAGACAGGGAACTCCCGTCGGTGTTCCAATCACCGTGATCGGCAGGGGCGGAGGGGTGCTACTGCTGCTACTACTGCTGCTACTGCTGCTTTCCGGAGGCTTTGGGGGTGCCGGACGACTGGGCGCCGACGGCGGTTCCGGTTTGCTCGGGGCGGATGGTGCGTCCGGTTTATTCGGCGCGCCCGACGTACCTGAGGAATTGGAGCTGCCCGAACCGCCCGGCGTACCCGGGGAGCCAGAGCCTCCCGAAGAAGCCGGTCCATCCGAAGACCCGGAGCCACCGGGACGACCAGGCAACGCCGTTCCTGCTAAAAAGCCCGGATCAAGAGGTTCGGATACTTCCTGAGCACGTAATACGGAAAACATCTCATTCATGAAGAAACCTCACATTGAATTATTATACTGATATCATATTCCCGACCACTTGTCGATTGCCACAAAATTTTAACTAAATTCAAAAGGAACACGTTTCTTATGGCCGCTGTTTCAGATACAGTGCCGCTACAGCCAGAAATTCCCCGGCCGTCGGCTTCCCGGTCCCCGGATAATCCAGACCGGCGCGAAAACAATCATGATCTTTCTCCCACATTCTGGAAATCATTGTCCGCAGCCCACACTCGACCGCTCCCCAGCTGACATGATAATGCCGGCCGGTTTCCAGATACAGACCCTTTGTAATGCCCATCATGCGTTCTTCCTCTTTCATGGCAAGCTCGATTCCATACGCCGCATAGTGGAATCCGGCCTGCTTCGGGCTGGCGCCCAGACGTAAAAGTAATCTGCAAACATCGAATTGACCGCTCATCAGACAGTGCTCCCTTCGTTTCGACCATTTTTTCCTTAATTCTGCCAATTTCGACACGGCCGCGCCACGATATACAAATCGTCCCCAAAAATGGTCTCGAAAAAAATCGCCGCCTGTTGCCAGCGACGATTTCTCTTCCTTTTCTTCTTATTTTTCATTCCGATTCCGATTTTATCTCCTGCCCCAGCGTCTTGTTCATGCTGCCCATCTCATACCCACCAAGATCCAGCGTCACATAGTCAAAGCCAAGGCTTTTCATATATCGGTTGGCTCGCTCCGCCCTTTCATCCGCAAACAGGCGGGAAAATTCCTCCGGTTCCAGCTCAATGCGCGCGATTTTTCCATGAATCCGCACCCGGACCTGGTGAAACCCTTCATCCAGAAGCCACTGTTCCGCCCGGTCGACCATGCCCAGTTTTTCTTCGGTGATCTCTTCCCCGTACACAAACCGGGAAGCCAGGCAGGCAAAGGACGGTTTGTCCCAGGTCGGAAGCCCGAGTTCCCTCGAAAGTGCGCGGATATCCGCCTTTGTCAGCCCGGCGTAACGCAGCGGACTCTTTATCCCCAGCTCTGCCACCGCCTGCATGCCAGGACGGTAATCACCTTCATCATCCAGATTAGAGCCTTCCACCACATTCGCAGCGCCGTGCTCCCTCGCCATCTCACCAATCTTCGTAAACAACTCCCATTTGCACAGATAGCACCGGTTTTTCGGATTATGACGGAACCCCTCGATGGAAAGCTCTTCCGAATCGATCACAATATGCCGGATTCCCTCCTTCTCACAGAAAGCGGTCGCTTCCTTCAGCTCCCGAGCCGGGAAAGAGCAGGAGCGCGTCGTCACCGCGATGGCCCGGTCGCCCAGCACGTCGTGTGCCACTTTCAGCAAAAATGTCGAATCGACTCCCGACGAAAAGGCAACTGCGACGCTTCCCAGTTCTTTTAAATATTCCTCAAGCTTTTGTTTTTTTTCTTCTAGTGATGTCATCGGGTTTCCTCCTCCTGATATACGCCCCATCTTTGTGCCGCAGTCTGCCGGTACTCATTTTTTCTCCGCCAGGCGGTTGATCTGTGTCGCGATATACCCCGCTCCGTAGCCATTGTCGATATTCACAACCGATATCCCGTTGGCGCAGGAATTGATCATTGTCAGGAGCGCCGAAAGCCCGTTCATGCTCGCGCCATATCCGACCGAAGTCGGAACCGCGATTACCGGCTTGTCCACCAGCCCGCCGATCACACTTGCCAATGCTCCTTCCATACCGGCGATCGCGATCACGCAGTTCGCGCTCTGGATCCGCTCCAGCTTCGCGAACAGACGGTGCAAACCACTCACCCCCACATCATAAAAACGCTCCACATGGGAGCCGAAATATTCCGCCGTCTGAGCCGCTTCCTCCGCGACCGGGATATCCGCCGTGCCCGCCGTACAGACCGCAATATTGCCAATGGACTCCTTGTCCGGACGGTCAATCCGCACAATACGGGAAATCGGGTCATAAACTGCCTCCGGACAGACGGTTTTAATCAATTCATACTGCTCCTGAGAGGCGCGCGTACCCATGACCTCCCCCTCCGCCTGATACAGTTTTTCAAAGATTCGGATCAGGTACTCGTCCTTCTTCCCGGAGCAGAAAATCACCTCCGCAAAACCGGACCGTACCTTACGGTGAAGATCCAGCTTCGCGAAACCAAGCTCCTCAAACGGCTGCCGCCGAAGCTGTCCCTCCGCTTCCTCGACAGAGATCGTCCCGGCTCTCACGCCTTCCAGCAAGTCTTTTACATCCATAATATCCCTGCCTCCTGTCACAACAGGGAATGCGGCTCTTACGCTTCCCTGTGAAATAAAAACGCGAAGATAATCCGCCTCTTTTCAAAAAAGGAAAATTACCTTCGCGGTAATCATCACAAATCCAGTTCATGCAATTTATCCAGCAGTGCCGGAATCGTCGTCTTCAGTGAGGCGTCCGGCACACCGACGACAATATTGTCGCACTGGTTCATCGGAAGAAGCAGACGGATCGCCCGGCTGTCGGCCACTGCCCGGGCCGCCTTAGCGGTGATCTCACCCATCATGGAATCCGCAATCACAATCCCGATCGGCCCGATAATGACATCCGCCCGAGCCGAGCAGACCACTATGGGGTTTGTTCCCGTCGCGATCCGATCCGCTCCCGCTTTCGCCATCGCCGCCGTCGCGGCGCTGTTGGTTCCCACCGCCGTGACGGTTGCCTGAATCGTTTTGTCTTTTTTCAGAGCGGAAATAATCTGCTTTCCGCAGCCGCCGCCCTGGCCGTCAATCACCAGAATATCCATATCTCGCGTCCTCATGTCAAAGATTTATCGCAGCCGATCGCGTTTTATTGATCATAACATAACGCAGGATACCTTGTCAAAATAAACTTACTCCACATACGCGATCAATCTGCCGCCCTCCTGCGCGGTATCGATCACGATCGTCTGGCCCTGGCTGATCCCGCCCTCGAGGATGATCCGCGCCGCCAGCGTCTCCACATGCTTCTGCAGATAGCGCCGCAGCGGACGCGCGCCGTAGGCCGGATCGTAACCGCGCTCGGTGATCATTTCCTTCGCCGGTTCCGTCAGCTCCACCTTTAGCTCCTTGTCCTCCAGGCGGCGGTTCATGTCGGCCACCAGCAGATCAATGATATGATTAATATTATCCTTTGTCAATGGTTTGAACAATATCGTCTCATCCAGGCGGTTCAGAAACTCCGGGCGGAAATGCGCATGCAAATCATTCATGACCTGCTGCTCCGCCTCCGGACGGATATTTCCATCCTCATCGATACCTTCCAGCAGATATTGAGAGCCGATATTGGAAGTCATAATCAGAATCGTATTTTTAAAGTCTACTGTTTTTCCGGTTGAATCGGTGATCCGTCCGTCGTCCAGCACCTGCAGCAGCACATTAAAAACGTCCGGATGCGCCTTCTCAACCTCATCAAACAGCACGACCGAATAGGGCTTGCGCCGCACTGCCTCAGTGAGCTGGCCGCCCTCGTCGTAACCGACATATCCGGGCGGTGCTCCGATCAGACGAGCCACGGAATGCTTCTCCATGTACTCGCTCATATCGATACGCACCATATTGTTCTCATCATCAAACAGCGCCTCCGCCAGCGCCTTGGCCAGCTCCGTCTTGCCGACGCCGGTCGGTCCCAGAAACAGGAACGAGCCGATCGGCTTCGTCGGATCCTTGATCCCCGCTTTGGAGCGCAGGATGGCCTCCGTCACTTTCGTGACGCCCTCGTCCTGCCCGACAACACGTTTATGCAGCACATCATCCAGATGCAGAATCTTGCTGCGCTCGCTCTCGTTCAGACGGCTGACCGGAATCCCTGTCCAGCGGGAAATGATCCGCGCAATCTCGTCCTCCGTCACGCTCTCATGCACCAGGCTGAGATCCTGATCCTTCACCTTGGCTTCCTCGGCCGCCAGATCCTTCTGCAGCTGCGGCAGCTTGCCGTACTGCAGCTCCGCCGCTTTATTGAGGTCATAGCTCTGCTGCGCCTGGGCAATGTCGCGGTTCACCTGCTCGATCTCCTCGCGAAGCGCAGACAGACGGTCCACCGACGCCTTTTCGTTTTCCCACTGTGCCTTGCGGGAAGCGAAATCCTCATGCAGCTCCGCGAGATTTTTCTGCAGCTCCGCAAGCCGCTCCTGACTCAGATGGTCCGTCTCCTTTTTCAGCGCTGTCTCCTCGATCTCCATCTGCATGATCTTGCGGGAGAGCTCATCCAGCTCCGTCGGCATGGAATCCAGCTCCGTCTTGATCAGCGCGCAGGCCTCGTCGACCAGGTCGATCGCCTTATCCGGCAGGAAACGATCCGTAATATAGCGGTCGGATAATACCGCCGCCGCGACCAGCGCCGAATCGGTGATCTTCACGCCATGGAAAACCTCGTAGCGATCCTTGATACCGCGCAGGATCGAGATCGTATCCTCAACCGTGGGCTGGTCCACCAGCACCGGCTGGAAACGCCGCTCCAGCGCCGCATCCTTTTCGATGTATTTGCGGTACTCATCCAGCGTCGTCGCACCGATGCAGTGCAGCTCGCCCCGAGCCAGCATCGGCTTTAACAGGTTGCCGGCATCCATCGATCCTTCCGTCTTCCCCGCGCCGACAATTGTGTGCAGCTCATCGATAAAGAGAATGATCTGTCCTTCGCTCTTTTTCACTTCCTCAAGAACGGCTTTGAGACGCTCCTCAAACTCCCCGCGATACTTCGCACCGGCCACGAGCGAGCCCATATCCAGAGCGAACAGCTTGCGATTCTTCAGTCCCTCCGGGACGTCGCCGCGCACGATCCGCTGTGCCAGTCCCTCGACGACCGCCGTCTTGCCGACGCCCGGCTCGCCGATCAGCACCGGATTGTTCTTTGTCTTGCGCGAAAGAATCTGTATAACGTTGCGGATCTCCGAATCACGGCCGATCACCGGATCAAGCTTCTGGTTCTGCGCCCGCTCCACCAGATCATAACCATATTTCTCCAGCGTATCGTAGGTGGCCTCCGGGTTGTCGCTGACCACCCGCTGATTGCCTCTCACCGTGGACAGCGCCTGCAGAAAGCTGTCGCGCGTAATGCCATATTGACGGAACAACTCCTTCATCGTGCGGTCCGCGTGCTTCAGCAGCGAAAGGAAGATATGTTCCACCGACACGTACTCGTCGCCCATGGCCCTCGACTCGTCTTCCGCGTTGATCAGCACCTTATTGAGATCGTTGCTGATATAAACCTGCCCGGCTCCACTCACCTTTGGCAATCCGGCAAGTTTCCCTTCCGCCTCGTTTAAAATCAGCTCTTTTGTGATCCCCATTTTGGTGAGCAGTTTTAAGATCAGGCTGTCATCCAGGGTCAGCAGGCTGTAAAACAAATGTTCCTGCTCAATCTGCTGGTTGCCATACTCATAGGCCAGCTTCTCGCAGTTCTGTACCGCCTCCATCGATTTCTGTGTAAATTTGTTGATATTCATAAGCATTTCCCTCCTTCGGGAGCTGTGCATATTATTCAGCTCATGTTCTAGTCAGACTATAACACAAGTTGTTAGCACTGTCAAGCGTTGAGTGCTAATTTGTCGTGCATTATTTTATAACGCGTTACCATTCACGGCTGCTATCCTTCATTCGCAAGCTCGACGCGTCACTTTTCTGTGTTTTCCAGCGGCCGTGAACAGTAACTATAACGCAAAAAACTGCCGATACGGATGTGCTCCTTTCATCCGATCGACAGCTTCCGGTATTATAAAATTGTTCGTATCAGATATCAATAACGCCACAGTCCGCCAACTCAGCACCAGGTCTCGTTCTGGCCAAATTCGTCAATATTTTCCTCGAACCTGCCGTCCCGCTTCCATTTCAGCTCCTGGTTTTTGACACTCACGCGCGTGCCCTCCGGAATTGAGGTGGTAATAAACACGTTGCTGCCAATCACGGAATTCTTGCCGATGACACTCTCACCGCCGAGAATCGACGCACCGGCATAAATTGTTACATCATCGCCGATCGTCGGATGACGGCGCACGCCTTTGAGCTTCTGTCCGCCTTTCGTGGATAATGCGCCCAGCGTGACGCCCTGATAAATCTTCACGCGCTCGCCGATCACCGTCGTTTCACCGATCACCACGCCCGTGCCGTGATCGATAAAGAAATACCTGCCAATCGTCGCTCCCGGATGAATGTCAATCCCGGTAATGCTGTGGGCGTATTCCGTCATAATCCGCGGAATCAGCGGCACCTCGAGCAGGAACAGCTCATGCGCCAGGCGATTGACTGTGATCGCCATCATTCCGGGATAAGAAAGCAGTACTTCCTCGCGGTATTTCGCCGCCGGATCCCCCTGAAACGCGGCTTCCAGATCCGTCTCAAGTACAGCGCGCACATCCGGAATTTTCTTCAGGAAGTCAATGGTAATCCTCTGCGCATGTTCGATGTGTTCTTCATCGCTGATCTCCGGAAACGTATACTCCAATGCCAAATGGATCTGTTTATTCAGATGATAAGCGACATCCTCGATCATGACGGAAATATTGTTCTGGACATTGTAAATTTTGTACGAGCGATTCCGGTAGTAGCCAGGGTAAACAACTTTAAGAAGGTCGTCGACAATGCTGATGATCTCTTCCTTGTTCGGCTGATTGAACAACTCAATGCGGTCAATATAACGACTATGATTATAATCCCCCAGCAGATCAGCGACTACCTGGCCAATCTCCTCACCAATAATATTTTTCATTGCGGACCTCTCTTTTATCAGCAATAGCTATGCAGCTGGTTGATCGCCATATCACAGAAATCCTCATCCTCAGCCTTCACCGGCTGTCCGCCACAGACCGCAAGAATATAGTCCAGCAGTTTGCCGCCCAGCGTCTCGATCGGGATTCCTTCCGTGTAACTGGAACTGGTATCGAAATCCATCATATCATTTAACCGCGTAAAAGTATCGTGATTGCCTGTAACCTTGATGACCGGTGCTACCGCATTCCCTACAGGAGTACCTCGCCCGGTGGTAAAGACCACAACCTGAGCCCCGCCCGCGATCTTGGCGGTCGTAGAGGCCACGTCATAGGCTGTGCTGTCCATAAACAGCAGCCCCTTTTTCGTAATTTTTTCACCATAACAAATGACATTCGTAAAAGGCTTGGTGCCACTCTTATGAATACAGCCGAGAGATTTTTCCTCCAGCGTGGTGATGCCTCCGGCCTTATTTCCCGGAGACGGATTGGTGTTGCGTACATCCTCCCCGGCATCCAGGTACATTTGCTCACAGGCCTTCACCGTATCGTAAAGCTTCTGGCCGATTTCCGGCGTCAGTCCCCGGCGTCTCAGCACATTTTCCGCCCCGATCGCCTCCGGTGTCTCACTGAGCACCGTCGTACCACCCAGATCGACAATACGATCCGAAGTGTTTCCCAGCACCGTGTTTGCGGAAAAGCCGGAACTGGGATCCGAGCCGCCGCATTCCATCCCCAGAATGAGTTCAGAAACATCACAGTCCTCGCGCTGGCAAAAGTCTGCTTCCCGACGCATTGCCGCAGTCAGCTCCACGCCTTTTTCCACCGTCCGTTTGATACCGCCTTCTTCCTGGAGACTGATGTAATACACCGGCTTATCCGTCTTACGGCGGATCGCTTCCAGATAGCGATCCTTCTGAATTGTCTCACAGCCGAGACCCACTATCAGGGCGCCATACACATTTCCGTTGGCAATCATCCCGGACAATATTTCCAGGGTCAGTGCCGTATCCATGGAATTCTGCGCACAGCCATTGGGGTTGTGAAGATAGACAACGCCCTCCGTCCTGGCCGCAATTTTCCTTGCGGCTCCCGCTGAACAGATACAACCCGGAAGAACCACCACATGATTTCGTATTCCAACGCTCCCATCGGATCGCCGATAACCTTTAAATTTCATTGCATTCCCCTCCTTTTTACCTATGCCAGCCATTCACGGCCGCTTACGAGCAAGCTCGACGCGTCAATTTTCCGTATTTTCCAGCGGCCATGAATCGTAACTTAGCTGTCCATGTTCTGCGTGTGAACATGTTGTCCGCGCAGGATATCCCTGGTCGCGTAGCCAATCGTCTCTCCATATTTAATCACAGCTTCTCCCCTGGCAATTGGCGACAGAGCGATTTTGTGAAACTGCGGAATCTCCTGAACAGCAATTTCCTTCTTTTCAATACCGTCCAGAAAATAGACCGCCGCTCCGCCAGCGGGGACTGTCTCGGTTACTGTAACTACATTATCCATTTTATGCAGCAAAATGGCATTCATCATCCACCCCTCCATTCTCAATTCAATCTTTGTTCTCTGTAAAATAAAATTAATTAAGAAGAAAGCCACCGCGCATCAAAACGCGGCAGCTTCCATCATTTACTGCCAATCATAATTCGGCTCTTCCGGCGTGTCAAACGTGTCCGTACTATCGACAGCTTCATCGTCGACTTCCGTCAGAATACCGGTACTGCTCGTCTTATATTTGACGCTGTTTCCATCCTTCACGGTCTTGCTCTTCATCACTTTTCCGGAAGTGTTCACAACATAATTTTTGAAGGTGTTCCCACTGTCGCTGTAGATCGTGATCACCTGGTACTTGCTGTTAGAATCTGCTTTCTGGAGTTTTCCCTTATAATAAAGATAATCATCATACACTCCGGTATAGCCCTTGCCGGAAGAATTGAAATAATAGGTTTCCTTCGAACCATCGCCGTCATCTACTTTCTGCTTGCCCTTGAGCATCGAACTCTGCTTTCGGGTGCCGAAATAGTAGGAATAGTAGGTTTCACCGCTCGTAGAATAGACCTGCTGCAGACCATACACCGGTGTGCCATATTCATTAAACAAATAGGTGTTGCCGCTGATCTTCTCCAGATCACTGGTGGTCGCGCTTCCCTTGGTCGGTCCTGTCTTAGGCACGCCCTTGCTGTTGAAGTAAAACCACTCCACATCGTAATCGTAATTGCCGCTCAGATTATCCGGAGGACTCATCGAATACCAGCCGGTCACGACCTTGCCGTCGCTGCCGACATAGCGGTAATCCGCGATATCCTCGGACTCGTCCCCGTCCGTACACACCCAGCCATACTGCACCGCGCCATATTCGTCAAGCGCATAATAGGAGCCGTTGATCTTCTTGGTGCCGATGGAATCCTCACTCGGGATCGTCTTCTTGCCCGTGGTAGAGAAATAAAACCAGCATTTCCCGTCGTCGTCGCTCACCTCGTACGGTCCCTGCGTGCTGCTGAAATCGTAATCATAGCCCTCCGGGGGCTCCAGGCGCTGCCAGCCGGTCAGCATCACACCGTATTCGTCGCAATAGTACATATCGTCGAGAATCCAGCCCGTCTCCATCGCGCCGGCATCGTCAAAATGGTAATAATTACCATCAATCTGCTGCCATTTGCCCTTGACATTCTTGCCGGTCTCACCGAAATAATACCAGTCGTAGCCGCTGTCTTTGCTGTCATTCTGTACCTTCAGCCACTGGCTTGTGATCATGATACCATTGGAATCGACGTAATAATTGTCATCCTCCACCCAGCTGTCGGTCGCCATCACGCCGCTGCTGTTTAAGTAACGCCAGTAGCCGTCGCTGCCCTGCCGCCATACATTGTAAAGGCGACTGCCGTTGGAATCATAATAGACCCAGTATCCGTTTTCCTGTGCCCAGCCCGTCGCAGCCAGCGAACAGAATGGCATCAGTCCCAGCATCAGCGCCACAACCAGGCCCAGAAGGGCAATCCCCCGTTTTCTCATAAAGTGTCTCCTTTATACCTCATCTGGTAGTAGTTCCTGACACTCATTTTAACAAGATATAGGGAAATATTCAACCCAAATATATGAAATTTATCTGCAATTTCTCTGACAAATTCTTTACAGAATCCGTTCCGATCCATCAGCAGCCATTCATCTTCCTGCTGGCTGTCAGCCGCGCGGAGCAACGGATTCCCCGCCATCCTGCAGCGTGCCCTGGACATAGTTGATAAACTGCTGAGCGGTCCGACCGGAAATACCGCCATGGGAAAGCTCCCACTTGTTGGCCTCGGCCTGCAGCTGTTCGTCGGACATCGCGATACCGGCGCGGTGAGCCAGTTCCGTCACGATATGGTAAAATTCCTTCGGCGTCGGCTTCGAGAAATTGATCGTCACGCCGAAACGATGCACCAGAGAGAGCTTCTCTTCCATCGTATCGGAACGATGCAGCCCATTCTCATTTTCAACATCGTCGCGGTCTTTCCAGGTCTCCTTGATCAGATGACGGCGGTTGGACGTCGCGTAGATCAGAATATTGTCCGGCCGCGTTTCCACGCCACCCTCGATCACTGCCTTGAGGAATTTGTACTCGACCTCGAATTCCTCAAACGACAGATCGTCCATATAGATAATAAACCGGTAATTGCGGTTCTTGATCTGAGCGATCACCGACGATAAATCCTTGAACTGATGCTTGTAAATCTCGATCATCCGCAGTCCCTTAGGATAAAAGGCGTTAACGATCGCCTTGATGCTCGTGGACTTGCCGGTACCGCTGTCGCCGAACAACAGAACGTTGTTTGCTTTCCGCCCCTGCACAAAGGCCTCTGTATTGTCAATCAGCTTTTTCTTCTGGATCTCATAACCGATCAGATCGTCCAGCATAACCGTATCCATGTTGTTGATCGCCTTAAAATCCACCTGCCCGTCCGGTCGGGACTGAATACGGAAGGCTTTGTTCAGGCCGAACATGCCAACACCGAAATCCCGGTAAAAACCGGTCACACAGTCAAAGAATTCGTTCTCATCCGCCGCCAGCTCCAGCTTTGCGCTCAGCGCCTGAACCTTCTCGCTGACATTTTTATTGTACATGAACTCCTTCTTGCCGATCGCCCGGTAATTGGAAATACGGCTGAAACAGTCCACGCCAAGATACCCCTCCAGCGGTCCGAAATCATAATCAAACAGCTGACGGAAAATACCAAAATCCCCTTTGGCAAAAGCATTGACGCTTCCATCGTTCGCCCCCACCTTCTCACAGGTGATGCTGAATGGATTTTCATTGGTAATCAGCAGGAAGGTCAGGTAATTGTGCCAGAGATTTTTGTCAAAACCATAATCCGTGGCCACCTGAAGCAGACGTTTCATCTGGGTAAATACCCGCGCCGCCAGTTCCTCCTTCGTCTGACTGCCGTCATCCATCTTGCGGATGATGTCCGCCAGCTGCATCAGAATCGTATCCTCCGACATACTCCCGTAAAGCAACAGTCTTGAAACAATCCGGTACATAATTATACTTCCTCTCTTTGTCCGGCTTCCTCCTGATCAGATACCATATACTTCGCGATTTCCCTGCAAAAATCGCCGCATTCCTCCGCGTAAATCCTCACGCTGACAATCTGGTTGAAGCCGATATTCATAAGACCGAGCAGCGACTTTCCGTCGACCACGATACTGCCCCGGGTCGCATCCATCGCGTATGGATATTTTTCCGCCTTATTTACAAAATCAAGAACTTCATCGGGACCCTTAAACCTGACATTTATCGGAATCATCACGTTCTCACTTTCTGTCCAAATAATCTTCTGTCGAATCAATGCCTGCTAAAAATGTGCTTTCTCAAAACATACATTATTTAAAAACATACCTTATTTAAATTATACTTCGTTAAAGAAATAGCCCAGACTTCAATAAAGAAATCTGAGCTTTCTTTACGACCCGGATGGGACTCGAACCCACGGCCTCCGCCGTGACAGGGCGGCGCTCTAACCAACTGAGCCACCAGGCCAGATTCTGCTAACCGGCTATCACGGCTCCTACAGCCGAATACACGGTTTGCGTGATACAGAGAACAACAAAGTGGACCTTCGGGGACTCGAACCCAGGACCGACCGGTTATGAGCCGGTTGCTCTAACCAACTGAGCTAAAGGTCCGAAATCTACCATAACCATTGATTGTCAATGGTGAATTACCAAACGCAGAAGGAGGGATTTGAACCCTCGCGCCGCTATCAACGACCTGCACCCTTTCCAGGGGTGTCCCTTCAGCCTCTTGGGTACTTCTGCAAAGTACCGATGCCTGAACATCAGTATATATATAAAATTTGCTGCGCGGCGTAAAGCCGCCATCTATATGAAACAGGCAGGCTCACCGCCCGTCCAGCGGAGAGGATGGGATTCGAACCCATGCGCCCTTGCGGACAAACGGTTTTCAAGACCGCCTCGTTATGACCACTTCGATACCTCTCCTCAAACATGCCTTTTTATTTTACTGGAATTGATCCCATTTGTCAAGCGGTTTTCCGGATTTTCATCGGTGACTTTCATCCGCTGAAGTGAAAAGTTTACTTCCACTTTGAAGGCAGGCAAGTGGAACTTCGTATTCATCCGTAAAAACTGGCAGATCCTCCTTCGCGTCCACAGCAAGATACCACTCCGGCAAAGCTGCGCCTGCTCCGGCGCCACGTCCCGCTGCCTGGCAGATTTCATTCATTGCCTGCCGCTCTGTCACGGAAAGCAAATTATTCCGGCCTTCCGTGACAATCCCGCCGGTTGTTCCTGCACCCGCCGCCTTATCCGTGCGGTAAAATCCGATGCGGCCACCGTCCGCCAGACGGTTCTTCTCCAGATCGATCACCCAGACGCGCCGCGCACCGTTCTGAAACGCGTGATGAATGTTGCGATTCAACAGGCCTGCCCATTCCTCGTCCACGCAGCGCTCGATGAGAAACCACGCCGTCCGTTCCGTACGAATATGTGTCTGCAGAATGTGATACTTCCACTGCCGGTTCTCCGTATGCTGCCAGTCCGGCAGTTCCTCCTCGTACTCCAGGCTGACCAGCGTCAGGCCGCGCGCCGGTGCCGTCTGTCCGGCAAGTCCGCGGTCGCGCGCCTCGAGGATTTCCTCTACATGCTCCGGCGGATACACGCCCATACCGACCTTAAGCAGCGTGCCAACAATGATCCGCACCATATTGTAGAGGAAACCGTTTCCGCAAACCCGCACCGTGATCAGCTCTCCCTCGCGGTTCACGTCAAGGCTGTAGATCGTCCGCACGCTCTCCTTCGACTGCGCCCTGGCCGAACAGAAGCTGGAAAAATCATGCTCTCCGACCAGATACTGCGCCGCCGCCCGCATCTTTTCCGCGTCGAGCGGAAAATAACAGAAATACGAATAAAGCCGCTCCAGCGGCATCATGATCTTGCTGTTATAAATTTTGTACTCGTAGGTCTTGGTACAATTCGCCTTGCGCGGGTGCCAGGCGCACGGTACCTCCTCTGAGCGCAGCACGCGGATGTCGTCCGGCAGCTTCTGATTTAACGCAAAGCACAGCTTATCCGCCGGCATGCGGCTTTCCGTGTCAAACACCGCCACATTGCACCGCGCGTGTACGCCGGAATCCGTACGGCTCGCGCCCTGCACGGCAACCGGCTCTTTCAGAAGAGCTGTGAGTTCCCGGTTCAAAACCTCCTCGATACTCAGGCCATTGGGCTGGAACTGCCAGCCGCAGTAGTTCGTGCCATCGTAGGCTACCGTAAGCTTTACCCGTTTCATGGCAGGTTCCTCTCCCTCAAGCTATCGATCCGGTCACATTTGACTCGACCGGCGTATTACAGAATGTATTACAGAAGCCGCAGCACAATCAGCACTGCGAGATAAATCAGATAAAACAAATAAGCAATGCGGTCCCGCTGCGCGTATTTCAATGGCTTCATCTTCGTGCGCCCCTCGCCGCCGTGATAACAGCGGGCTTCCATGGCCATCGCCAGATCTGTGGCGCGCCGGAATGCTGAGATAAACAACGGCACCAGCAGCGGCACCATGCTCTTCGCCTTTTGAATCAGATTACCGCTCTCAAAATCCGCACCGCGCGCCATCTGCGCCTTCATGATCTTGTCCGTCTCCTCGACGAGAATCGGGATGAAACGCAATGCGATCGACATCATCATAGAAATCTCATGCACCGGCACACCGACGCGCTTTAAAAAGCCCAGGCTCCGCTCCAGGCCGTCCGTCAGCTCATTCGGCGTCGTAGTCAAAGTCATCACGGACGAACCGATCACCAGATAGATCAAACGCAGCGCCATAAAGGCCGCCGTGCGCAGGCCCTCCCAGGTCACCTTCAGAAAACCAAGCTGTACCAGTATCTGACCGGGCGTCAGGAACAGATTGAAGCTAACGCTGATCAGCAAAAGAAAAATGATCGCTTTAAGGCCGCGTACCATGAAGGAAAACGGCACCTTTGAGAGACGGATCGCCAGTACCAGAAATACCGTCGCCGCAATGTAGGCGGGCACCCCGTTCGCCAGAAACAACGAAATGATGAACACCATCGTACCAAACAGCTTCGTACGCGGATCCATGCGGTGCAGCACGGAATCAACCGGATAATATTGTCCCAGTGTAATTTCTCGTATCATTTCGGATCCTTCCTCAGCAATTGCAGGATCGCCGTCTTCGCCTCGGCGACCATCGTAATATCGTCCGCGATCGGCACGCCCTCCGCGCGGAGACGCTGTACAATATAGGTAATCTGCGGCGCCGCCAGGCCGACCGCTTCCAGTTCCTTATAATGGCGGAAAACCTCTCGCGGCGGTGCGTCAAACAGCTTTTCCCCGTGATTCATCACGATCAGACGATCCGCGTAGCGGGCAACGTCCTCCATGCTGTGTGAGACAAGAATGATCGTCATGTGACGATCCCTGTGCAGGCCGGATATCTCTTCGAGGATCTCATCACGGCCGCGCGGATCCAGCCCCGCCGTCGGCTCGTCCAGTATCAGCACCTCCGGCAGCATTGCCAGCACACCGGCGATCGCCACGCGGCGCTTCTGACCACCCGAAAGCTCAAACGGCGACTGCTTCCAGTATTTCTCCGGCAAACCCACCGCACGCAGAGCCCCGGTAGCTCGCTGCTCGATCTCATCCTGCTCCAGCCCCTGATTTTTCGGCCCAAAACAGACATCGGAAAACACATCGATCTCAAACAGCTGATGCTCCGGATACTGGAAAACCAGTCCGACCTTGCTGCGGAGCGCGCGCATATTGTAGCCTTCCTGATAAATATTTTCACCATTATAATAAATCGTGCCGCTGCTCGCGCGCAGCAGCCCGTTTAAATGCTGAATCAACGTCGACTTGCCCGAGCCGGTATGCCCGATCAGGCCGATAAACTGTCCGTCCTCGATCTCAAAGCTGACATCCTTCAACGCGTACTGCTCAAATGCCGTGCCCTCGCCATAGAGGAAATTAATATGTTCTGCTTTTATTGACATGATGCGATCCTTCCACGCCTATTTCCCGGCAAGAGTCGTTTCCCTCTGTTCCGCGCCATCATCTGCAACCATCTTCCCTTGTTCCGCGTCCGCAGCCGTTTCTCCGAATAATGGCAGCAGCGCCGCCATCAGTTCATCCACCGTGAGAATACCCTGCTGCAGCGGCACACCCTCCTCAGCCAGCTCCCAGGCCAGCTCCGTCACCTGCGGCACATCCAGACGATACCCTTTCAGCTCCCTGACATGGGAAAATATCTCGCGCGGCGTACCGTCCATGACCACATGGCCGTCGTCCATCACAATCACCCGGTCCGCGTCGATCACTTCCTCCATATAGTGCGTGATCAGCAGCACCGTGATTCCTTCTTTGTGATTCAGCTCATGGAGCGTACGGATCACTTCCCTGCGTCCGTTCGGGTCGAGCATCGCTGTCGGCTCATCCAGAATAATGCACTGCGGCTTCATCGCCATCACCCCGGCAATCGCCACGCGCTGCTTCTGGCCGCCCGAAAGTTTATTCGGCGATTTAAGACGATAGGCCGTCATACCGACCGCTTCCAGGCTCTCATCGACACGCTTCCATATCTCATCGGTCGGCACGCCGATATTTTCCGGGCCGAAACCGACATCCTCCTCGACAATATTGCCGATGATCTGGTTGTCCGGATTCTGGAATACCATCCCTGCCGTCCTGCGGATATCCCAGATATGGGAATCATCCCTCGTGTCCATCCCGGAAATCCATACCGTACCATCGGTCGGCAGCAGAATCCCGTTGATCTGCTTGGCAAACGTCGATTTACCGGAGCCATTGTGCCCAAGGATCGCGACAAAATCGCCAGCCTTAATATCCAGGCTCATATTGTCAATCGCCCGGCTGACCTCCTCAACATGGTCATCCTCATCACGGCGAACATAATTATAAATCAGCTTTGAAGCCCGTATGATTCCCATGGAAGCCGCCTCCTTTTCTGCATTCTGTTTGTATTTTTTCTGTTCAGGACGGCAGCAGCGTCATCAACAGCATCGCACATGCCGGTAACGTCACAATACTGAGCAACGTCGAAAACACGACCGCTCCCGCGCCAAAATCTTCATTATAATGATATTGCAGGGCAAAAACCGGTGTAATCGAGGGACATGGACATGCTTCCAAAAGCAGCGCCACACTGGCGGCCATGCCGGAACAGCCCAATAGCACGCTCGCTGCCACACAGACCGCCGGGATCAGCACCAGCCGCAGCAAAAGCAGACCTGCCAGGCGCTTATCACGCAGCAATTGCCCAATCCTGCTCCCGGCAATCATCATTCCGGTAATGAACATGGCAATCGGAGTATTGATACCTGTGATCAGCCCCATCGGCTGCCTGATCAGCTCCGGGATCGGAACGCGCCCCAGATAAATAACCAGGCCAAGCGCCACGCAGTAAAACACCGGTGTATGAAGCAGCGTGCGCAGCGCGCCCTTGCCCCGGCTCCCGCTGACCAGAGAAAAACCCAGCGTCCAGAAGAAAAGGTTGTAAACCGTCACATATGCGCTCGCATACAAAAGCCCTTCCTGCCCGTACAATGCCTGTATCAGCGGGAACCCCATATAAACCGCGTTGCAGAACATTCCGGCGAATTGAAAAATCGGACGATCCTCGTCCTTCATGCCCCATGTCGCCAGAAAAGTAATCACAATACCGGCCAGTACCAGCACCGTGCTGAGCCAGAAGGCCGTCAGAAGATTTGCAAATGTCGCCGGATCGAAATCCGTCATATAAGAATAAAGCACCGTCACCGGCATGACCACATGCACAAGCAGATCCGAAAACGCCTGCTTGGCCTCCATCTTTACCAGACCGGTTTTTACGCTGAAAAAGCCCGCGAATATCAGGATAAACAGAACCAGCACCTGCTGTGCCGTAATCCATGCCAGATTCATGGAACCCGCTCCCTTTCCAATGCTTTACTGTACCGATTCTAAACGATTATCCGTGGCGCGTCAAGCGCTTCTTTCCCCGGCTGCGATCCTTCTTTCCCCGCTGCGCGATCCTTTGTTCGGGTTCCGGGAACGTTCTTTCCTATATATAGAAGAGCAGGAGCCATCGCAACGCCGCGCCGGCTCCTGCCCTTTCAATAGAAAATGTTTTGGAATGCAATCCTATTTTGCTTCTTTTACCTTCTTGACCGCGTCGATCATCAGCGGAGCAACCTCAAACAGATCGCCTACGATGCCGTAGTCCGCCGCCTCAAAGATCGGTGCGTTATCGGTCGTGTTCACGGCGATGATCAGCTCGGAATCCTGCATACCAGCCTTATGCTGGATCGCGCCGGAAATACCAAGAGCCACATAAATGCGAGGATGCACGGTCTTGCCGGTCTGTCCAACCTGATGATCGGAAGTGATCCAGCCCGCATCGACAACCGCTCTCGACGCACCGACAACCGCATTGCTGCCAAACGCCGCAGCCAGTTCCTCGGCCAGAGCGATGCCCTTCTCCGGATCCTTGCTGATACCGCGGCCCACCGATACGATTACCTCGGCGCCAATCAGATCGACCAGCTTACGGGTCTCCTTGACCACCTCGAGCACCTTCGTGCGCAGATCCTCAGCAGCGATCGATACCGGATACATCTCGACCTCAACCGCGTCGGCCTTTGCCTGGTTAAACTCTGCCTTCTTCATAACGCCCGGACGGACCGTCGACATGCAGGGACGGAAACGCGGGCAGATGATCGTCGCCATCAGATGACCGCCGAATGCCGGACGGGTCATCTTCAGGTTGGTATCTTCCATCTTGAATTTCACGGAATCCACATCAATCGTGGAAGCTTCGCGCAGGAACTGGATATACTTTGTCATGTCGATATCCAGATGCGTGCAGTCCGCGGTCAGACCGGTATGCAGTCTCGCCGCCACTCTCGGGCCAAGGTCACGGCCGATGTTGGAAGCGCCAATCAGCAGGACTTCCGGCTTCTTGTCCATAACCACATCGCAGATCACCTTCGCGTAAGCGTCAGTCGTATACACCTCGAGTGCCGGATCATCGCAGACAATCACTTTGTCCGCGCCGTAGCCGCCCAGCTCATTCGCCAGTCCGGCCACATCCTTGCCAAGCAGCACGCCCACCAGCTTCGAGCCACGCTCGTCCGCCAGCTTGCGGCCTTCGCTTACCAGCTCGAAATCGGTATTCATCAGTTTGCCTTCGCGCTGTTCGCAGAATACCCATATATCCTGAAATGCACTAATATCAGAACTGTTATATGCCATTATTCTTTCCCTCCCTTAAATGATATGCTTCGCAGCAAGCTTACCAACCAGTTCGTTGACCGCCTCCTGGCTCGTGCCCGTAAGCATCTGGCCCGCGCCCTTCTGCGGCGGCGTAAAGGAACGGAAGATATTGGTCGGTGATCCCTTCAGGCCGATGGTCGTCGGATCGATAAGCGGCTCATTCTGCAGAGCCGGATAGTCGAGGATCTCGATCGGCTTGTCATAGCACTCGATAATTCCCTTGATCGTCATATAACGCGGTTCGTTCAGCTCCTTGACACAGGTGATCAGGCAGGGAGTCTGAGCCTCGATCGTCATATAGCCGTCCTCAAGCAGTCTCTTTACTTTGAGAACATTGCCCTCTTTCTTCACATCCGCCGCGTAGGTGATCTGCGGCAGATCCAGCTTCTCCGCGATCTGCGGACCAACCTGGGCGGTATCGCCGTCAATCGCCTGACGGCCGCAGAAGATCACATCCTCCGGGCCTACTCCAAGATGATGCAGGGCCGCGGCAATGATCTGCGAGGTCGCATAGGTATCGGAGCCGCCGAACTCACGGCCGGAAATCAGCACACCGTCGTCCGCGCCCATCGCGATCAGTTCACGCAGCATACCTTCTGCCGGCATCGGGCCCATCGTGACAGCCGTCACCTGGCAGCCGGTCTCATCCTTTAGCTGCAGGGCAGCCTCCATGGCGCTCAGGTCATCGGGGTTGATGATCGTGGCCATCGACGCGCGGTTCAGGGTTCCATCTTCATTTACAGCTACCTTTCCGGACGTATCCGGAACCTGTTTTACGCATACAAAAACTCTCATCCTGATCTCCTCCTATTTTAACAGACTTCTGGAAATAACAATCTGCTGTACCTGGCTGGTGCCTTCGTAAATGGTCTGGATTCTCGCATCACGATACAGGCGCTCTACGCGGTAATCCTTGATATAGCCATAACCACCGTGAATCTGAACCGCCTTTGCAGCGACACGGTTGCACATCTCAGAAGCATAGTACTTGCTCATCGCGCACATAGTAGAAGCATTCTTATCCTTGGCGTCCTTCGCAACCGCTGTGGAATAAACCAACTCGCGGGCCGCGGCGATCTCTGTCGCCATATCCGCCAGCATGAAGCTGATGCCCTGATTGTAGCTGATCGGCTTGCCAAACTGCTTTCTCTCCTTGGCATACTTGACAGACTCCTCGAGACAGGCCTGCGCAATGCCCACGGACAAAGCAGCCATGCCCAGACGTCCGCCGTCCAGCGTGCTCAGCGCCACAGCATAGCCCTTATCCAACGGTCCAAGCAGATCGCTCTTATGGACGCGCACGTTCTCAAATACGATATCGCTGGTCGGATACCCGTTGATACCCATCTTCTCCTCCGGCTTGCCCAGGGAAACGCCCGGCAGCTTCATGTCTACAATAAACATGGAAATACCGCGGCTGCCCTTCAGGCTCGGATTGGTTTTTGCGTAAACGACCGCGTAATCGGCCACCGGCGCGCCGGAAATGAAGCACTTGCGGCCGTTGAGCACAAAGTAATCACCATCCGCAACCGCGCGCGTTGTCAGGCTGCCCGCATCGGAACCCGCGCCCGGCTCCGTCAGGGCAAACGCGATCTGCTTCTCGCCCTTTGCCGCCGGGGTAAGATATTTTTCCAACTGCTCCGGAGTGCCGCAGGCCAGAAGCGGACCGCCGCCCAGAGAGTTCGGCGTATTCGCGTAAATTGCCAGCACCGGGCAGACGCGTCCGAATTCCTCATCCATCAGCACGTAAGCCAGTGTGTCGCCGCCCTGGCCGCCGTATTCTACCGGAATCTTGCAGCCGGTAAAGCCATATTTGGCCATCTTTTTCCAGATGTCCCAGTTGAATCCGCCCTCGCGGTCCAGCTGTTCCTGGATTTCCGTGGTGAATTCGGTCTCCGCAAAATTGCGGAAGTTCTTTCTCATCAGTTCATACTTTGCGGAAAGAATCATGATTTACCTCCTCGTTTTCCATGTATTTTGTTTCCTTTTTATCAATAACCCGGTCCTTCCGTCCGGTTATCAATACAGTTTCCTGTCCGGTTTTTGTAACAGTTGTCACCAAAACCGCCATAAATTATAGCATATCCCATCAAACATGTAAATATTTTCATGTTTAATTTTTCACTTTTCCACGATTTCACCAAAAGTCGTTTTTTGATTTTGTTAAAACCTGACAAGCTTTTTTTCTCCGCCGCCTTCCGACTTTTTTTTGTTTTTATTTTATGGTAAAATATGAACAAATCCAAACTATTTACAGCAGGAGATTTCCCGTCCCATGAGAACATTGAAATACGCAATCCTGGGTCTGATCAGCCGGGAACCGATGACCGGTTACGATATTACCCGTGAATTTAACAGCAACAGCCTGGCAAATTTCTGGTACGCCAAACACAGCCAGGTATACCCCGAGCTTAGCCGCCTGACGGAAGAAGGCCTGGCCACCTGCCAGGTCGTCATCCGCGGTAAACGGCTCGAAGCCAAATTGTACACGATCACGGACAAGGGCCGCGCGGAGCTTCTGGAGTGGCTGATGGAATGCGACGAAGTTCCTCCCACTCCCAAGGATGTTTTCCGCCTGCGCGTCTATTTTTCCGATCTTATGACCCGTCAGGAGCTGCGCGGCCATCTGCAGGATCAGCTTGAAAAGCACCGGCGCAAATGCCGCTATCTCACCGACATCATGGAAAAGCTGTACAACAGCTCCGCGCCGCCGGTGGGCACCGCGGCCTGCGGCGATTTCATGGTATTGGAGGGCGCGGTCCTACGCGAAAACGCCTACATCCAGTGGCTGGTCAACTGTATCTCCCGCATTCCCGACGAAAGCTCAGAAACGGCAGACGAAGCCGGCGCTGATACCGTATCGCCGAAATAAAAAACAAAAAGAGCTGGCAAAACCGGGCAGAGTTTTTACCTCTGCCCGGTTTTTTCTATCCCTCATTAATCAATATATTTGCCCAGTCCGCCCCAGTGCTCCTCAAAGATTTCCGCCGGCATCAGCTTGAGATCCGGAGAAACCACCGGTGCAAAGCCCATCTGGTCAAGGATGTCCTTCTGCAGATCGATCCCCGGCGCGATCTCAATCAGCGTCATCTTCCCATCGATCAGCTTAAAGACCGCACGCTCCGTGACATAAAGGACTTCCTGATCCTCCGGCTTATACTGTCCGGCAAACGTAATCTGAGTCACCTTCTCGATGAATTTCCGGATCGTCCCTTCCTGGAGAATCTCCAGCTTTCCGCCGCCAACCTTCCATTTTGCCTTACCCATCAGCGTACCGGCAAAAATAACCTTTTTCGTGGCGCGCGTAATGTCGATAAATCCGCCAGGGCCGGTCAGTCTCTTGCCCATACGGCTCACGTTGTTATTGCCGTCCCCGTCGATCTCACCGATCCCGAGCACGGTCATATCCAGACCGCCGCCGCCGATCAGGTCAAACATGTCATTCGGGCTGACGATGCACTCCGCGTTGTACGCGCTGCCAAAGCTCGGAAGTGCGGACGGAACGCCGCCGATTGTACCGCTCTCCGTGCTCATCGTCATCGCATCAATGTATCCCTCTTTGGAGACCACCTTGGCAATGTCCGCCGGCATGCCGACGCCCAGATTGACCAGATTTCCTTTTTTCAGTTCCATCGCGCAGCGACGGCAGATCACCTTGCGCTCGTCAAGCGGCAGCGGCTCGATGCTGTCCAGCGGAATACGGAATTCCCCGGAGAAAGACGGCTCCCAGTATCTGCCCTCCGTCTGCCAGCTGGACATCGGATCCTTCGCGATGACCACATAGTCAACCAGCGCGCCCGGGATTTTGATTTCTTTCGGATTTAATGTTTCTTTCTTCGCCAGATACTCTGCCTGCACAATAACGATACCGCCGGTATTCTTCGTTGCCGCGGCTACGGAAAAGCCCTCGTTCATTACGCTCTCATGCGCAAAGGAAATATTTCCGTTCTCATCCGCGATCGTACCGCGCAGCAGCGCAACATCACACTTAAATCCCGGATAATACAGCCATTCTTCGCCATCAATCTCAATCAGCTTTACCAGCTCGTCTTTCGCGCACTCATTCATGCGGCCGCCTTCAACGCGCGGATCAACAAAGGTACCAAGACCTGTCTTTGTGATCAGACCCGGCCGGCCAGCGGCAATCTCCCGCCACAGATTGATCATCACACCCTGCGGCAGACAGTGGGTCTCGATCTTGTTCTGCGCGGTAAGCTCACAGAGTGTAAAGGCGCTGCCGATATGGCCGCTCGTCCATTTTGCGACCAGGCCCGGTCCGGCCTCGCCAAAACGCGTAACACCGCGCACGCCATGATCCTTATCCGGCTCCGGCCGCCGTACCCGATCCCAGCCGATAAACTGGTTGCCATAGCCCCAGTCGCCGATCGCGCTTCCCTGCTTCAGGCTCAGATTGCACGGATGGCCCGTCTCACGGAACCGGTCTCGCACCGCGCAGGCGACTTCCTCCGCCCAGCCCGACAGACCCATGCCTGCGATGCCAACGGTTGCGCCATCTGGGATCAGGTTTGCCGCTTCCGCGGCGGTAATAAATTTTGCCATTTCTTATCCCTCCGTATTTTCGTTTTTTCCGGCGCGCCGCGCCGGATCCTTCTCCGTTTATCCGGTCAGAAAAAAGCTCTTATAAAATATGTAAGCATTGACACGTCCGGATTCCACATTCCAATGTATTTATTATCCATTTTCCCCTGTCATTTATCAATGTCTTTAAAAAAAAAGAAAAAAAGTATGCAACGTACACAAATCTGTGCCCGATTTTCTGTGCCGGATTCACATATTTTTCTCCGGACAATTCCCGGAAACACAATCCCAATTGCAAAAGGAAAAGACATCCGATATAATAAATAACAGGTCAAATATTAACATAACATACCATTTTCAGACAGGGAGGCTGAGTCGTTTATGTCCGCTGATCGTAGCATCACCACAACCGTATTTAATATCCAGACATACTGTATCCACGATGGTCCCGGGATCCGGGTGACCGTTTTTGTAAAGGGATGTCCGCTGCGCTGTACCTGGTGCGCCAACCCGGAATCCAATCTCATGAAGCCGCAGCTGATGTTTTACAAGGATAAATGCACCGGCTGCGGGCGCTGTGTGGAACTCTGCCCCCAGAAGGCCATCACCATCCGGGAAACCGACGGAAAATACCGCGCCTGGACCGACCGCACGCTCTGCGTGGACTGCGGCGCCTGCGCCAAGCCCTGTCCCGCCGAAGCGCGGGAGATTGCCGGTGAGATCATGGACGTGGCCACCGCATTAAAGCGTGTTCTGGACGACAAGCTGTTTCTTGATTCCTCCGGCGGCGGCATGACGATCAGCGGCGGCGAGTGCCTGGCCTGCCCGGATTTTTCCGAAAATCTGCTCATGGCAGCCCATGAGGAAGGACTCCACACCGCGGTGGAAAGTAGCTGCTTCGCTTCCGAGAGCGTCATCGACCGCATCTACTCCCATGTGGACCTGGCACTGTGCGATATCAAACACATGGATCCCGAGAAACATAAAGAGTATACCGGCGTTTCCAACGAAGGAATCCTGAAAAATATCATTCGTATCAATCGCACGCTCAAGGTGCCGGTCTGGATACGCGTTCCCACGATCCCCGGTCACAATGACAGCGACGAAAACATCGAAGCCATGGCAAAATTCGTACACGAAAACCTGACCGAAGATACACGGGTCTGTCTGCTCCCCTACCACCGTCTCGGAGAATCCAAAAACGAGAGTCTTGGCAAAGACATCGACTGGTCCATCGACATTCCCTCGGACGAGCACATGGAGCATCTGAAATCCATCGTTGAAAAATACGGGATCCCCACGCAGATCGGCGGATGATAAGTGGATCGACAGATGATACACAGATCAGCAGACGGGGTAACCCCAGAACAGGCGGGAGTACCTCCAGAATAAGGCAACAGCATGCAAACGCAGTACTGACGAAAATTTACCTGCAACCATGAAAAACGGCGCCGCGGAATCATCAGCAAACCAATGATTTCGCGGCGCTTCTCGTATTTCTACTTTTTACAGATCATGATCCATCCGCTCGATAACCTCGTCCTGAATGCCGGGCGTCAGGCGCGTAAAGTAAGCGCTGTAACCCGCCACGCGCACGATCAGCTCCGGATGATCGTCCGGATGCTCCTTGGCGTCCACCATCTCTTCCCGGTTGACGACGTTGAACTGCACATGCTTGCCGCCGTGGGTCAGATATGTCTTAATCATGCTGCCAAGCTTTTTCAGATCCTCCTCCGTCTTCAGCGCGGAAGGATGGAACTTCATATTCATCAGCGTGCCCTGATACGGATCCTGGTTGACCCGCATCGCGCTCTGGAATACCGCTACCGGGCCGTGGGTGTCCGTGCCATGATCCGGGGACAGGGAGGCATCCGCCAGGATCTCGCCGCCCTTACGGCCATCCGGCGTCGCGCCGGTCACTGCGCCGCCAGGCTGATGCGCGGAGATCGAAATCGCGTTGGGCTTCAGGCTGTCGCCGTAGACGCAGGGCAGGCTCAGGCAGGTATCCGCGTGCAGCTTGTACATCTCTGACACAAAAGCGTCGACTTCCGGATCATTGTTACCGTACTTCGGCTGAGACTTGAATTCCTCGCGCATCTCGTCATAGCCTTCCCAATCCGCGTCAAGGGCATCCATCAGCTGCTTCATCGTATACTTTTTCTCGTCGAAGATCAGACGCTTGATCGCATACAGTCCGTTACCGGCGTTGACCGCACCGACCGCGCCGAGCACCGCGCCGTTCTCGAAATCAAAGCGGCGGTTGTACATATCCTTGCCGGCCTTGACGCCGTCGTCCATCAGGCTGGAACGGAACACATCCGGGAAGAGGTCGCGCTCCGCGAGCAGCTCCACGTTGATGCGCTCGTTTGCCATCCGCATCAGATAACGGATCTCGTCAAATACTGCTTCCTTCACTTCCTCATAGGTCTGCATCTGCGTGACGTCGCCGACCTCTTTACCCACCATTTCTTTGGTATAGCGGCAGTAGCCGTTGTGCAGAGCGATATCCATGGCCTGCGGGATAATGAAGAACACCGCAACCTGGGTACGGGTGACGTACTGGACATTGCCGTCCACGCAGCCGGTTGCGCAATAATCACGGGCAACCTCCAGCGGCAGACAGTTATCCTTGCTCTGACTGGTAAAGAAATTGATATAAGACTCGTCGCCCAGGAACGCCGGCATGCCGATACCGCTGCGCACGCACTCCAGAGCCTTCACCATCAGCTTCTCCGGCGTATTCTTATGGACACGCAGCGTGACGGTATGATGCGGCAGATGCGTATCCATCGCCGCTTCCAGCAGCAGGTAGGTCAGTTCGTTCGTCGCGTCGCTGCCGTCCGCCTTCACGCCGCCGATGGTCCAGTTGTACCATTTTGCCATACCAGCGTTTTTGGCGCGGTTGGCCTTGCCGGACACGCGGTTGATCTTCATGCACTTGCAGCGCATGATCTCCAGCAGCTCCAGGACCTGCTCATCCGTAATCCGTCCTGCCTCAATATCCTTTTTATAGAAGGGATACATATACTGGTCGAAACGGCCCGCGGTCGTGGTCGGGCTGGGGCAGCACATCAGGAAGGTAAACCAGAAGCTCTGCATCGCCTCACGGAAGGTCTCCGCCGGCTCATAAGGCACCTTGCGGCAAATGCGCGCCATCTCCCTTAACTCCGCCACGCGGGTCTCGTCCTTCTCCTCAGCGGCCATGCTCTCCGCCAAATCCGCGTAGCGATTGGCGAAACGCACCCAGGCTTCAAACACGATAATGACGCCCTCCCAGAAGTTGCGCTTTTCAATAATATCCGGAGTCTCATAGCGCAGATCGGCCAGGCACTGCTTTGCTTCCTCGATGATGCCCTTCGCTCCCCCGTTCAGGATCTTGGCGAAATCCACGCACACCAGAGAGAATCCCGGTCCAAGGCCATAGCCGGACATCGCGAAACCGCCGCCGGATCCGCCCTTGCGATCCTTCCAGGGCGGAAGAATGGTACCGGACTTCATAAAGGGCCACAATCTCTCATTTTCTCCCAGAGATTTCCCCATGGTCTCCACCAGATTGCTGTTGGCGGTATTTCCGGCGAAACGTTCGTTTAACTGGTACAGCTCTTCTTCATCCTCCGGAGTGATGGTATAGATCTCACTTTTAAGGCTTTCCACCTCATCCTTGGTCCACACGCCGTACTCGTACTGCATCTCCAGGCCGAAAGGCTTGGAAGCGCCGCTGCCGCAAAGCAGATCATCCGGCTCAATAAAAATGGTAATGTTGTCCAGAATATTCGCGTGGAGCTTGGAACGGCGCAGCAGCATCGGCTCGCCGCCGGTCTTCTCCAGCGATTCATTGGCAAGACGGAACAGCTCCACGCACAGCGGGTACTTGTTGACGCGCAGGCTTTCCTTCATTCTTTTTACACGATCTGTCATCGAAAAATTCTCCTTTCCTTATTATAAAAGGGTAACATTCAACAAGGAACATTTCAATAGTCACAAATGGCTTGATTTAAAATTTGTCATTCGTGCACAGAAAACGAAAGATAGAAATGTGCGCATTTCACAAGTCATTTAAAACTTCATACAGCTGAACATGTTCATGCAAGAAGAAGTCATCAACCGCACGGAGCATTTCTTGTAATATTTTAAAAAGTGATTTATAATGATAAAGTCTCGGATGGCGGCGGTATGGACTGCGCACTTGCGACGCGTAAGTTGGTTCTTTCGGGCGCGCAAGAACATACTGGCATCAAACGGGACTTTTCATTGTATGATCATTTTATCGAGGGATGATGACATGCTGGATATCAACTACATACTGCAGTCGCTGCAGAAAACCATTCTCAGGCAGCACATCGGCAACGAAACCATTCGGGATTTCAAGGGCATTATTCTGCTCAAAAACCAGTCCCGGCTTCTGGAAAATTATATGTACGTCGGCCGCTACAGCGACGGGCTCCGCCTCCTGGGACGTGTTCCCGACGGCAGCTGTATTACCATGTTTCTGTCCGCGGAGGACGTCAACCGCACCGTGATCCCGCCGTGCGGCGCAAACAACATCATCGTCTGCACGCTGGACATCTTTGACCTGTACAACCATATCAACATCATGCTGCAGAACTATCTGCACTGGAGTCATTCGCTGCGGGAAGCGCTCTGTGCCGGGAATGATTTAAGTGAACTGCTCAATCTGGCTGCAGGTATGATCCGCTCTCAGATCTACATACTGAATCCGGGCTGCAAACTGATTGCCGCCAGCACAAGACGCTATTTCCCGGATCCGCTCGGTGTGCAGCTGCGGGATCTGGGCTACCTCCCCTATGACAGTGTACAAAAGCTTCAGGAAATACGAGATACAGCGTCGCAGACGCAGGGCTGCAGTTATGCCACTCTGGGCGGCGTCTCCTATTACCTGTACAACATTTCTCACCAGTCGTTCCCCATCGCCACTGTGCTGATGGCAGCCAGCCCGCAGATCACGGACATTGATTTTTGTCACCTGCTCATTGATTTTTCGGAAGCAGTCTCCAATCTGCTGATTGAGGAGCAGGAAATTGTTGTCAGCCAGAACGCTGTCTGTGCCTCCTTCATCCGTGATATTGCCGAAAGCACGCTCACCGAATCCACGGAAATCCAGGAACGCGTCAAGGCTCTGCCCTTCCCGATGAAACCCTTCTACGGTTTCGTGCTGATCCGGTTTGACGAAGATACGACGCCGCAGAAGCCCTTCGGAATCCTGATCCAGCAGCTGGACGAATTGTTCCCCGAAACCAACATTACGGTCTATCAGAATGATATCGTCGTGCTGCACTCCCAATGCGAGCGACCGATCGTACGGATGAATTTTGACTACGACAGGCTGTCCCTGTTGCTGGAGCGTTTTCACGCACACGCGGGTATCGGCAATACCACCCGTGATCTCATCCGCATGCGCACGTAATATCTGCTTGCCCGGGAAACACTCCGGCTCGGCCTGTCACAGATCCGTGCCGGCTCTGCCTTACGCCCGCGCGCCGTAGACGATCGTCTGTACTCTTATGAAGATTACAGCATCTACTATATTATCGATCTCTGCGCCCGGAAATACATGGAGGAGCATGGCCACAATGATATTGTCTACCTCATGCACCCCTCGATCATCAAGCTCGCGCGCTATGACGTCGCGCACAAAACCAATCTGCGCGACCTGCTTTTCTATTACCTGCTCTGCGGCTGCAGCTTAAACCGCACAGCCAGCCTGATGTACATGCACCGGAACACTGTGATGAACAAGCTCAATAAGATCAACGAGATCATCGGCATCCCCCTGGATGACGGTTTTGTGCGTCACCGCCTGATCATCTCCTGTCTGGTTTACCGCTACTATTCGGACTATATGCACATGACGATTCAGTTATGATTCTCCGCTGTCGCCCGTTTGAGCTCAAGGATATTTTCGTGGCGATAGCGCCGCATATACTCGAGAACGCGGCAGCCAAACATCAGCCGCTCCCGCAGCATCGGCTCATCCAGGCTGCCGGCGATGACCTCCTCAATTTTATGAACCTTATAGAGCATCGTGTTGCGATGGATGAAAAGCGCCGCGGCGGATTTTGTCGTATTGCGCTCATTTTCCAGATAGACCTGCAGTGCCTCGACCAGATTTGTACCATTTTTCCGGTCATACATCAACAGTGCAATGATCTCATTGTTGCACAGATGCACCAGATTGCGGCTGCCCAGCCTCTGCAGGCCCGCTTCTGAAGCCATCTCAATGATCTGATAAACGCTGTAATCTTCATAATAATAAAGACGCTTCTCCGGATCCATCACCCTGCCGATACGCAGGCCATCCTGCGCCTGATGATAGACCGGCGGCAGCGAAATCAGGAACTCCGAGGTGTTGCCGATACAGGCATAGCCGTCATAATCTTCCAGAATCTTCATCAGCGCCTCTTGGTCAAAAACAAGACGCTTGCCGCGCTTCATTTTACGAATCACAAGCAGGATCTGCCCTTTGTAGGTCGTGATATTGCTGAACGGGAAAATATATTCCAGCTGATTGATCAGATAGTTCCAGGGAATCATCATGCGGTTTTCCTTCTCATCAAACGCGATCACCATTACATGATAATACCTCCGGGTCGCCAGCTTAATCTGTTTCAAGCGCTGATCCAGTTCTTCCTGACCCGTAATGCGGTTTTCAATCAAATCGGCTGCAAGTACTCCGAACTCCGCATTGCCGCCGTAATCCGCGCCCTGATCGCTCACCATGTATTCCGCCACATATTCGGCAAGAATCTCATTCAGATCCGCATAATAATCATTTAACGCCGGTCCTCTCAGGATCACGCAGAGACGCGCGATCAAATCCTTATGATGCCGGATCAGCCGCACAATGGTATAATTCTTCAGTAAAGTATCATATTCAGGACAGACAAAAAGGACAGCCT
>JAJQAA010000012.1 GCA_021204045.1 Clostridiales bacterium | reverse complement strand
TTTTTTACTGATTTAGGAAGAAAGTGGACATGGCGTTAACTACCAAAGACGGGTTTTGCAAAGTTGTATAGACAAATTTCGGGATTCTGATTATTGTAAAAGTCAATAAATCCGTGTACAATATATTATCCCTGTTTAAAATGCCAGAGGCAAAAAGTTATGACAACTTTAGGGCCCTGGCATTTCCATTCATGGTTAATAGCAAAGGAGATACCGGAATGAACGAAGTAAAAGAACCGAAAAAGCCACTGCTTTACTACTATGGCATTATCCTGCTCGCACTGATGCTCATCAACTTCCTGGCCATGCCGTATATGAACCGGCGACAGATCCAGGAGGTTGACTACAACACCTTTATCTCGATGACCGAAAATCAGGAGATCAGCCGGGTACAGATCCAGGACAACCAGATCCTGTTTACCGATAAGGAAGAGACCATGATCTACCGCACCGGCCTGATGGACGACCCCGGCCTCACGGATCGTCTTTACGCCTCCGGCGCGGACTTTGGCAGCGAGATCGTCGAGGAAACATCCCCGTTTGCCACCTTCCTGCTCTCATGGGTGCTGCCGGTCGTGATCTTTTACCTGATCGGACAGTATTTCATGCGCCGCATGACAAAGAAGATGGGCGGCGGCAATTCGATGATGTTCGGCATGGGCAAATCCAACGCGAAGGTCTATGTGAAATCCTCAGAGGGCATCAAATTCTCCGACGTCGCCGGTGAGGATGAAGCCAAAGAAAATCTCACAGAGATCGTCGAATATCTGCACAACCCGGACAAATACAAGGAGATCGGCGCGTCGATGCCCAAGGGCATCCTGCTTGTCGGCCCGCCCGGCACCGGCAAAACCATGCTCGCGAAGGCGGTCGCCGGTGAAGCGAACGTGCCATTCTTCTCCATGTCCGGCTCCGAATTTGTGGAAATGTTCGTTGGCATGGGCGCCTCCAAGGTGCGTGACCTGTTTAAGCAGGCCAAAGAAAAAGCTCCCTGCATCGTATTTATCGATGAGATTGACGCTATCGGCAAGAAACGCGACGGCCAGCTCGGCGGCAACGACGAGCGCGAGCAGACGCTCAACCAGCTGCTGACCGAAATGGACGGCTTTGAGGGCAATACCGGCGTCATCATTCTCGCCGCAACCAACCGCCCCGAATCGCTCGATCCGGCTCTGACGCGCCCCGGCCGCTTTGACCGCCGCGTGCCCGTCGAACTGCCCGACCTCAAAGGGCGCGAGGATATTCTCCGCGTTCACGCGAAAAAAATCCGCATTTCCGACAACATTGATTTCAATAAGGTCGCGCGCATGGCCTCCGGCGCTTCCGGCGCGGAGCTGGCCAACATCGTCAACGAGGCAGCGCTGCGCGCTGTCCGCGACGGCCGTTCCTTCGCGTCGCAGGAGGACCTCGAGGAAAGCATCGAGGTCGTCATCGCCGGTTATCAGAAGAAAAACGCCATCCTGACCAACAAGGAAAAGCTGGTCGTCTCCTACCACGAGATCGGCCACGCCCTCGTCGCCGCAATGCAGAGCCATTCCGCCCCGGTGCAGAAGATCACGATCATCCCCCGCACCTCCGGCGCGCTCGGCTACACGATGCAGGTCGAGGAAGGCAACCATTATCTGATGTCCAAGGAGGAACTGGAAAACCGCATCGCCACGATCACCGGCGGCCGCGCCGCAGAGGAAGTCGTCTTTGATTCCGTCACCACCGGCGCTTCCAACGATATCGAGCAGGCGACAAAGCTGGCTCGCGCGATGATCACCCGCTATGGCATGAGCGAGGATTTCGATATGGTCGCGCTGGAGACCGTCACCAACCAGTATCTTGGCGGCGACGCCTCCCTGGCCTGCTCCGCCGAGACCGCGGCCGAAATCGACCGCAAGGTCGTGGAGCTGGTGCGCGCGCAGCACGAAAAAGCCATCCGCATCATCCGCGAAAACCGCGCCAAACTGGACGAACTCGCAAAATACCTCTATGAGCAGGAAACCATCACCGGGGATGAGTTTATGAAGATACTGGAAGCAAAATAATTTAAAGCTCTCTCTAAACTTTCTATAGGTAATTTTAACACCCGCCGTTTCCGGAAAGGAAATACAGCGGGTGTTATTGTCTGTAATGCTGAGAAGAATGTATTGACTTTTCGCAATACTTTGCGTATGCTGTAGTATAAAGTCATACAAATGTCAAACATCATACACTCGCATGAAAAAGGAAGGCCCACGATGACACTCATTTATCTTGGCATTGTGTTTCTGATCATTATACTGCTCCTTGCACTCCAACGGCCATTGTATCAGGCAATCCTGGGAGGATTACTAGCTACTGTGTTTCTTTGCCACATACCTGTTCCGACGATCTTTATGCAGACCGCCCATGTGTTTACCGACTGGAGTCTGTTTTCCATTCTGGTATCTCTCTATCTGATAACATTTTTATAGCGCATGCTGGAAGCCCGCAGTCAGATCAAACTGGCGCAGGAAGATTTGAACGGGCTGTTTCACAACCGCCGCATCAACGTATCCGGTGCAGCGTTATTTATTGGCCTTCTGCCCTCCGCAGCAGCCATGATTTTATGCGGCGATATTGTAAAGGATGCCACGGAAGGATATCTAAAGCCAAAAGATCAGGCATTTGTAACAAGCTGGTTCCGACATATTCCCGAAAGCTCCCTGCCAACCTATTCCAGCGCACTTCTGATGGCAAGTCTTTCTTCCGTGCGGTTGGGATCCTTTATACTGGGAATGATCGTACCGATACTGACGCTCTTTGCGCTCGGATATTTTCCTTGCCTTGCAGCTCTGCCCAAAGATCCCGGCACACCGCGCAGCCAGAACCGCCTTCGCGACCTGCAAAATTTATTTCTGCATTTATGGACACTTTTGCTGATCCTTATTTTGATTCTGGCATTTGGAATTTCCGTAGTTCCCGCCGTGGCTATTTCGATTGTTGCCGGGATAGTGATTTATCGTTTTTCGATTCAAGAACTCTTGCCAATGTTCCGCGGCGCGTTTGAAGTGAAGCTATTGTTGAACACGTTTCTGGTCTTAGTTTTAAAAGAATTCATTGGATACACCGGTGTACTTGAAGAATTGCCAGAGACTCTCTCCATACTGCCGATCCCGGCATATCTGGTTTTTGGAATACTATTTCTCCTGGGCGGAATTATCAGCGGAGCCAGCGGAATCATCGCACTTGGTACGCCGATTGCTTTTGCCGCGCTAAATAGCGGGATGCCCCTGATGGTATTCCTCATGTGCATGGCGCACGCAGCAAGCCAACTATCGCCTACCCATGTATGCCTGGTAGTCGCGTCCGATTATTTTCATATCACGCTGGGCGAACTGATCCGCAGGACAATCCCGGTCGCGCTTCTCTTTTGTGTACTGATGATTGGTTATTACAACCTGCTGCTGATACTTGGCTTCTGATAATTATATCAACTCCGATATGGAGCCTTCGGACGTCCGCTCCATGTTAGAAAAGCTGGCCGGGGCAGACGCGATCAAGCGCTTTGCGGTTGGACAGTAAAGATTGGCACACACTAATTGAAATATAAAAGCTGCCGCACAAGAACACGGCAGCTTTTGCATTTCAATTCCATTCCGTCGCCAGCAGGAAATCGCAAATATTGCGATGCTTGATCCCATCCCGGCTCATATCGAAATCGTCCAGTGTGACAACATATTTAGGAAAATTGTCACGGATGCCGGAAAATGCGCCAAACTCCCGCCTGATTGTTTCCTCGGAAGCCAGCATATAGGCGACCTGGACATAGAGCTTTTCTCCACGATCCTCGCAGACAAAATCGATCTCTTTGTCGCCAACTTTGCCCACTGTAACCTTGTACCCGCGGCGCAGCAATTCCATATAGACAATATTTTCGAGAACCAGATTGATGTCTCTCTGGCCGCCGCCAAATACCGCTTCCCGAATGCCATGATCGGCCACGTAGTATTTCTCATTTACAGTCAAAATTTTCTTTCCCTGAAGATCCTGCCGCTTCACCTGATAAAACAAAAAAGCGTTCGTGCAGGCTTTTATATAGTTCAGCACCGTTTCTGTTGAAACAGCCCGCCCCTCGCTTTTCAGATATCTGGAAATTGCCGTAGATGAAAAAGTAGTGCCGATATTTGCCGTAATGTAGGAAATGATCCGCTCCAGCATATCAACGTCACGGATGTTGTTCCGTTTGACAATATCTTTTAACTCCACGGAATTGAACAGATCGCGCAAATACTGGCGGCATGCATTTTCTTCATACCGGAGACTGCTAAGATACGGCATTCCGCCAAGCGTCAGATATTGGCGGAAACACCGGCGGATATCCGTATCCGGATAAACGCTGTGATACAGTTCCATGAATTCCGCAAAAGAGAATGGGTAAATTATAAACTCCACATAACGCCCGGCGAGATAGGTCGCAAGCTCGCCGGAGAGCAGTTTTGCATTGGACCCGGTAATATAAATATCACAGTCCAACTCAACACGAAATGAGTTGACGCATTTCTCCCAGTTCTGAACTTCCTGTATCTCATCAAAAAACAGATAGACTTTCCCCGATATCTGTGCTGCCCGGCGAAGAATTTCCTCATGCAATGCCATCGCAGTACACAGATGGGCATTGCTCATATTCTCAAAATTCAATGCAATAAATTGCCGACGATCCACACCGTTCCCGGCAAGCTCATCCTGGATTAATTCGAGCATAACAGACTTTCCGCTGCGGCGAATGCCCGTCACTACCTTGACAAGCTCACTTCCGATAAACGGACGGATGCGGCTCATATACGTTTCCCGTTTCAGCATATCCATCGCCTCCCGTTCATTTTGCCTCGTTCATCTTACAAAAAGAGTATCACAGATATAGTTGAATTTCAAGACATAAGATTGATTTTTATCAATTATAATTTATAAAAATCAAAAATTTCCAAATTCTGACAGATATAAAAAACAAATAGGGAGGGCATAATACCCTCCCGCTATGAATCCTCGGTGTGATTTTAAATTCTCTGCTTCTTTCGTGACGGTGAGCGACAAAAAGAGCACCGCCAATCTTTACTCACCCGCTCTAGCTGCGAATCTCCCGCTTCATAAACCCGATATAGGCCAGCGCGAACAGCACCGCCGTCAGCGCGATCAGCCCGATCATATGCGGCCAGACCAGGAGCACGCTCTGCCCCAGCGACAGATAGCCCGTGATCGCACCGGAGAGCTGCTGCGGCAGCACCAGGTTCGTGGTACGGATCGTCGGATCCATGATCGTGGACACTGCCTCGCTGTACAGGTAGTAGGGCGAGAGACGGTTCAGATTCAGCGTAAAATTGTAGCTGTCCAACAGCTGCCCCGCCGTCATAATGCTGGACGCCGGGTAAATAATGCCCACGACGATATTGACCACCAGGCTCATGAACAGCGCAAAGAAAATCCACAGCGCAATTCCCAGCATTGCCGAGGTCGCCGCGTGCCGGCAAAATACCGAAAACAGGATTGACAACGCCAGCCAGAAGCAGATGTAGACGCTCGTAAACAGCAAAAACACAAAGATACGCCCGATCTCCTCAGCGGTCGGCGGGATTCCCATGCAGAGCAGGCCGACTGCCCCGGTAATCAGTCCCATCGCGAAGACCATCATAAAGATAATGACTGCGCCTGCAAGAAATTTTCCGTTGATGATCGCGTCGCGGTAAATCGGCTGCGACGCGAGACGGTTGAGCGTACCCTCGGCGCGTTCGCTGTTGATCGCGTCAAAGCCCAGCGTCAGGCCGACAAACGGCCCAAGAAGCGCGATAAACGTCGTGAACGACGGGATCGACTCGCCGCTCGTCGTAAACAGCTTCAGAAAAATATTTTCCAGCGTTTCAGAAGAAGCCGCGCTTAAACCGGAAATCGCGCCGTACACGGAGGCGCAGCTGGTCAATACAATGAGCGCCAGCACAATGAGAAAACGACGGCTGCGGATATGGTCCGACATTTCCTTGCGGTACAGCACCAGCAGTCCGCTCAAGTAAGGAAGGCTTTTCGCCGGTTCCGTCGCTGTCAATTGCGTCACCGATGATTTTGGCTCCTGTGCAGAAATCGCTCCCCTCGCATTTCTTTCTTCCATCGCTTACCCCTCCTTCCGCTCCGCATCCTCAAAGTAGACGCGGTATATTTCATCCAGATCGCTGCCGCGCTGGCGCAGATGGCTCAGCGAATATCCGGCTGCCAGCGATCTGCGCAGCAGTTCCCGTTTCACATCCGAGCTGGAGTGAACCACATAATAGTCGCCTTCGCGCTCCACTTTCTGCACATTGCCCAGCTCCGCCAGCAAGGCGGCAAAGCCGTCGTCGTCCGGCACCGCGGCCGTCTCGATCGCGTAATGTCCCTCCCGCTGCAGCTGTCCCGCCAGCTCCTCGATACGTCCGCAGGCGACCAGATTGCCTTCAACGAAGATGCCCACGCGGTCGCAGATCTGCTGTACCTGGTACAGCTGGTGTGAAGAAATCAGAATTGTGCGCCCGTCTTTCATAGCCAGCTCCCGGATCAGCCGCATCAGCTCCCGCATGCCCTCCGGGTCGATGCCGAGCGTCGGCTCATCCATGATAATCACTTTGGGATCCTTCATCAGCACGTCCGCGACGCCCAGACGCTGACGCATGCCACGCGAATAACCGCCGGTCTTGCGGTCCGCCGCCTCGGTCATACCGACGCGCTCCAGAAGCGCGCAGACACGCTCTTTCAGAGCGTTCCCATACAGGCCGTTTAAGCGGCCCGTAAATTCCAGATTTTCCCGCCCGGTCATATCCGCATAAAAGCCGACATTGTCCGGCATATAGCCGGTGATGCGTTTTACCTGAAGCGGATCCCGGGTACAGTCGATGCCCTCGATCCAGGCCTTCCCCGCCGTAGGCTCCGTCATTCCCAGGAGCATCCGCGTCGTCGTCGTTTTCCCGGCCCCGTTTGGCCCCAGAAGGCCAAACACCTCGCCGCGATAGATGGACAAATCCAGGCCCGATACAGCATAGCGGCCATCATAGCATTTGCTCAGGCCCTCGGTGCGTATTTCAAGCTCCCGCTCCTGCATATTGCCTTCCATGGGTCATCATCTCCTTTCCGCTATTCTGTTCCATGGCACTTATTGCTTTTCCGGTATCCTGTTCCATGGCATTTATTTCTTTCCCTTTACTCGGTTTCATGGCATTTATCTTCTTCCATATTTGTGGAACACATAGCCCACGCCGCCAATCACCACAAGAATCACCGCGATCGCCACGATTCCCCAGTAGGTCTCTGTCTTCACTGATACGCGGAAATCCGCACTGCTGGATGCTTCCGTGATCTTCGCGGAAAACGAGGTGACATAATCGCCCGTAATCGCGTCCGATGACGGCTTCACGTGCGCAATCACCTCCGCGGTCGCGCCCGCGGCGACGGAACTGAGCTGATTCTCATCCAGACCTTCGTAGGTTACGGTCCAGCCCGATGGTGCCGAGGCATTGATCGAAATATTCTCCAGATCAACATTTCCGGTATTCGTCACCTGCAGCGTCACATCAGAGGTTTTCCCCGCGTTGGCGTCAAAGCTCAAACGTCCGTCCGGCGTCTGCAGCAGCAGGCCGTAGGTGCCGGTCACATTCACGGAAAGCTCTGTGGACAGGGTCTCATCCGCGGAAACCGCGCTGCAGGGAATGATAAATTCTCCCGCGGAAACACTTTCCGGCGGCACCACGGTCACCGTCAGCCCCTGGCTGGCTCCGGCCTCCACCTCGATCGCCGCCACCTTCGTGCTCTCGCCCGACGGTGCGAAGCTCACGGTCCAGCCGGCCGGCGCATTCGCTGAAAGGCTGTATGACTGGGTTTTCAGGTCATTATTGACCAGGGTCGTGCTGAAGCTGAACGTTGTCCCCAGCGCTCCCTCCTGGCTCGGATACTCGGAAGTAAAGCTTCCGGCTCCGGCATTCTTCTCCGTAACCGTGAACGAAAGCTCCAGATTCGCCGAGATCCCTTCGCCGGCGTCAGCCGTCACCACAATCGGATAACTGCCGCCGTCCAGCTCGCCCGGCATCGTCACACGCAGCGTCATCGAGGCGCTCTCTGTCCCAGACGGCACATGGACGCGGCTCACCTGATAGCTGCCGCCCTGCAGATAAGCGTCCCAGCCGTCCGGAACCGACGCGACAGCGACGTCCGCGTCCAGAGCGCTGCCGCTCTCATTGTCAAAATCCACCGTGATGCTCAGCGTGTCACCCGGCTGCACCGCAACTCCGGGATAGTCCGTGTGCAGGCTTAAACCCCCGGCCGCAAAGACGCTCTCACAGCTGATAATCGCCCACGCAAAAAAGAGCCCCGCAATCAGGGCCAGTCTGCCAAAGATTTTTTCTGTAGTCATTCTCATTGTAAACTCCTCCTTGCTCCTTTGAGATTGCCTGGTATGATAACACCGATCTGTGAACATTTGGTGAACCATTGCCTGGTTTGTTAAAAAATAAACTTATCTTCTTTTGCAAAATCCTGCTTGCATTCTCTGCTCCATGCGCGTATAATGGGACTCGTCACCACAATATCTTGTGGGTTGTCCGTGATTCGGAAACAAATTATAGGATTTCGTATTGTTGCAATGTTTGACAAGCAGATAAAAAATTTTATAAAAAAATCATAATTGTATAATCATTACAGGGAGGTTATCATGCTGCTGAAAGTTATCAAAAGAAGCGGTGAGGAAGTCACCTTTGAGATCGGCAAGATCAAAAACGCCATCCAGAAGGCCAATGCGGAGATCCCGCACATTCACCGCCTGAATCCTTATCAGATCGACGCGATCGCTGAGACGATCGAGAAACAGCTCGAGCAGATGCCGCACGCGGCCAACGTCGAGGACATCCAGGACATGGTCGAAAAGGGGATCATGGAAATGCGCGGTTACGAGGTCGCGCAGAAATACGTCCGCTACCGCTACAAACGTGAGCTAGCCCGCAAGGCCAATACCACGGACAATGGCATCCTGGCGCTGATCGACCGCATGAATGAGGAGGTCAAACAGGAAAATTCCAACAAAAACCCGGTGATCAACTCTACCCAGCGCGATTACATGGCCGGTGAGGTCAGCAAGGATCTGACCATGCGCCTGCTGCTTCCGCAGGATGTCGTCGCCGCCCATCAGGAGGGCATTATCCACTTCCATGACTCCGACTATTTCGCGCAGAAGGAGCACAACTGCGACCTCATCGATCTGGAGGACATGCTTCAGAACGGTACCGTCATCAGTGAGACCATGATCGAAAAGCCGCATTCCTTCTACACCGCCTGCAATATCACGACCCAGATCGTCGCTCAGGTAGCCAGCAACCAGTATGGCGGCCAGACCTTCACGCTGTCACATCTGGCGCCGTTTGTCGAAGTCAGCCGCCAGAAGATCCGCGCCAACACGATCCGTCTGCGCGAGGAGCTCGGCGAATCGCTGGATGAATCGATCATCGCGCGCACCGTCGAGGAGCAGCTTAAAGATGAGATTACCCGTGGCATCCAGACCATCCAGTACCAGCTCATCACACTGATGACCTGCAACGGCCAGGCACCGTTCGTCACCGTCTTCATGTATCTGGACGAAGTTGAGGACGGCCAGACCCGCAAGGATCTGGCGATGATCATCGAGGAGGTACTGCGCCAGCGCATGCAGGGCGTCAAGAACCAGCATGGCATCTGGATCACCCCGGCGTTCCCGAAGCTGATCTATGTTCTGGATGAGGACAACATCACAGAGGATTCTCCTTACTGGTATCTGACCGAACTGGCTGCGCGCTGCACCGCCAAGCGCATGGTGCCCGACTACATCTCCGCCAAGGTAATCCGGGAACTGAAAAAAGGCGAGGTTTATCCCTGCATGGGCTGCCGCTCGTTCCTCACCGTGGAAGATACGCAGCTTTTGCCAAACGGCCGCCACAAATTCTACGGCCGCTTCAACCAGGGCGTGGTCACGATCAATCTTGTCGACGTCGCGTGCTCATCCGAAGGCGATATGGACGCGTTTTGGAAGATCCTGGACGAGCGTCTGGAGCTTTGCCACCGTGCCCTGCGCTGCCGCCACGAGCGTTTGCTTGGCACCCCGTCGGACGTCGCGCCCATTCTCTGGCAGTACGGCGCCCTGGCGCGCCTGAAACCCGGCGAAAAGATTGATAAACTTCTCTACAACGGCTATTCCACGATCTCCTTAGGCTACGCCGGCCTCAGCGAAATGACCGTTCGCATGACCGGCAAGACACACACGGATCCGGAGGCAAAGCAATTTGCCCTCAGCGTCATGCAGCACCTCAACGACAAGTGCGCCGAGTGGAAGGCCGCGGAAAACATCAGCTACTCCGTGTACGGCACGCCGATGGAATCCACCACCTACCGTTTCGCCAAATGCCTGCAGAAGCGCTTTGGCATCATTCCGGGCGTCACAGACAAAAACTATATTACCAACAGCTACCATGTCCATGTGACCGAGCCGATTGACGCCTTCACCAAGCTGAAATTCGAGTCCGAATTCCAGAAGCTCTCCCCCGGCGGCGCGATCAGCTACGTCGAGGTGCCCAACATGCAGAACAACATCCCGGCGGTGCTCGAGGTCATGAAGTTTATTTACGAGAACATCACTTACGCCGAGCTGAACACCAAGAGCGATTACTGCGAGTGCTGCGGTTTCGACGGCGAGATCCAGGTCGTCGAGGACGAATCCGGCAAGCTCGTCTGGGAATGTCCCAACTGCGGCAACCGCGACCAGACCAAGATGAGCGTTGCCCGGCGCACCTGCGGCTACATCGGCACCCAGTTCTGGAACCAGGGGCGGACGCAGGAGATCCGCGACCGGGTGCTGCATCTGTAAATTTGATTTCAATCGTTGTTATAGAATACTTTTCACAAAGACATCACATAAGAGACTATGCTCATGGGCATGGTCTCTTTTTTCAAAAACTATTTAAATTGCAATCCTATATAAAATATGGTACAACTTTTATAAAGGAGGCGAAAAGGCATATGTATTACCTGATGAATAAGGACAACATCATTGCCACATTTGAAATAAGGCAAGGCGTATTAGGAAAAACCTATGATTTTTCGCATATTTCCGGAAAACTTCCATACGGATTCGCTACCATCGAGTCCTGGCTGGATAATCGCAAAGCCTCCAAGCACAACAGCCATTTAAAGAAACTTATGGTATCATGCGGATGTGATAAAAACGAAGGGTTCATTAAAGTAACACATGCGGCCTCCATTAACGATACCTTTTGGATTAAATCTGATCAGGAAACGCTAAAATGGTCAGATATTTCATTTTATCAGAATAAATTCGATGAAGTTGTATCGAAGCTCGCGTTTGAGGGAATTGGATTATATGGTCTTAAACTTTCCGGTACATCGCCTGAGCTGTCCACAGGCGGAACCTTCCGGAAATGCTGGATGAAGGAAGCCGATGGGATATGGCTTTATAAAAGAGGGCAGACCGGCGCAAGAAATGTCGGTCTGGAACCTTATGGAGAAATGCTCGGATCCGAAATTGCCAGGAAAATATGCCGGGATGACCGGGCAGTTAAATATGAGGTTAAAGCACTGCATGGAGAGCTTGCGTCCAGGTGTAAACTGTTCACCGACGAAACGCTCGGATATGTACCATATTCACAGATCAATCCCCAGAAATTTTCGCCTGATGAAATGCTGGCATTTTATTCCAGCATTGATGAGGAAGATCTTTTCCGCCGGATGATTGTGACGGATGCCTTGACGTTTAACATAGACAGACATGCAGGCAACCACGGGGTCCTGATTGATAACGACACTCTTGAGCCTGTAAAAATGGCACCGGTATTTGATATGAACCTTTCCATGCTCCCATACCTGGAAAGAGACGATTTTGAACATATAGGAAACAGCCTGCTGGATTACGCTCCGCTCATTGGCGAGGATTTTACAAGGATCGGTCAGCTTGTCCTGACACCTTCCATCCGTGCGGACTTGATTAATATGAAGGGGTTCCAGTTTGCATTCCGTGGAGATGACAAATATCCGGAATGGCGCATTAAAAAGATGGAGGAAATTATTGACCGCCAGATTGAGGCATTGCTGAGTAAAGAACACTTGTATACAAAAGACGTATTTGTTCCGAAAAAACAAAAAGAAATACCAGACGGAAACGGTGAGGAAATCCCTGCTTTATGAAGACAGACAAAGATGGATCAACCGGGCTTACGCGGCCATGATTTTTGACGGTATCTGTTATTTTACGCTGTCGGCAGCCTGAGCGCCCCGCTTTTATTCCTGGCTGCCGGCCGTATCCCTCAGGTCAAAGTGCCTGTGATCCTGCCGATCGGAGGCATCGGCGCTATTGTGATGCCTTACCTGATTGGCGTCGTTGCGGAACACACCGGTATCTATGGCGGTATGCTCTGCATCCTGGCCATGAGCATTTATGCTGGTTTCTTCTTTATTGATCCGCAGAACAGAGGTTGTATAAGCTAATATTTTTCTTGATTTTACTTACCCGTATCTGTAAAATGAAATCAGAAGAAAAAGTTTTCTTCCATCGCTGGATGATGACGAGTGACGGTTCCGACTCGTCGGTAAAATAAAAACTGACCGGGCGATGATGACGAGTGACGGTTCTGACTCGTCGATAAAATAAAAACTGACCGGGCGATGAACAGACGAATGGGGATGGCGCAAATGTTCCATCCCCGTTTTTTACCATTACATCGTCTCACATAAAGAGATACTTGCGATGAATTTTAATTTCGGCCCGTATTTGTTGTCCGCAAAATTCAGACAAAATTATCCGGTGTCTTTATATCCGGTAGCACACCTTCCCCGGATTCAGGATCATCTTCGGATCAAATACCCGCTTAATTCCTTCCATCAGCGCCATATTTGTTTCTCCGACGGAATCGGCCAGATACTTGATTTTCCCGGAACCGATCCCGTGCTCACCTGACACCAGCCCGCCCATATCGGTCGCCTTTTTGTAAATGATATCGAAAAACCTGTCGACACGCTTTACAAATTCGTCCCTAGAAAGATCGTTGGAGCACTGGTAAATATGAATGTTCCCATCGCCGGCGTGTCCGAAGGATTTGATAACCAGACCGCATTCCCCGCCGACCTTATTCACAAATTTCATATAATCCGCAATCCGGTTGACCGGCACGACCACATCGCACTCATCCAGCAGCGTTGTCTCCTCCATAATCGCTTCCAGGAAGGAAGACCGCGCCGCCCAGGCGTCAGCCAGCTTCGCGGGCGTATCCGCCACAAGGACGTCCATCGCTCCGGCCTCCAGCACCAGCTCCGCCGCCTTCTCCGTCAGCGCACCGACCTCTTCCTCAGAATTTCCATCCAGCGTAATCAACAGATACGCACCGACCTCCTGTCCGTCCATGTCTTTCGGGAATACCGCCTTACCCACATACCGCTCGGAAACAAGGATAATCTCGCGCTCCATAAATTCGATTGCCTGCGGATTCATATGCGCCATCTTGAATTTCGGCACTGTGGCAAGCGCCGTCTCCAGATCCGTAAATGGAATAATCAGAGAAACCACGTTTTTCGGCGCCGGGATTATTTTCAGCGTAAGTTCAGTAATGATACCCAGCGTTCCCTCCGAACCGATCATCAGATTCAGCAGCGAATACCCGGAAGAAGTTTTCGAAACCGTAGAGCCAAAATGCGTAATCTCCCCGGTCGGAAGCACAACCGTCATCGCTCTTACATAATCGCGGGTAGCGCCATATTTGACCGCACGCATCCCTCCGGCGTTCGTCGCCACATTGCCGCCCAGACAGGCAAATTTTTCGCCCGGATCCGGCGGGTACAGCATTCCCCGGGACCTGGCGTCCGCCGCCAGGTCATTGAGGAGCACCCCCGCTTCCACCTCGACCACAAAATTTTCCATATCATACGACTTGATCCGGTTCATCCGTGAAAGATCAATCAACACGCCGCCATACAACGGCACCGCACCGCCGACAAGACCGGTTCCCGCGCCGCGCGGCGTCACCGGAATATTATTTTCATAACAGATTTTTACGACCGCCGCGACCTCTTCCGTCGATCGAGGCTGCACCGCCAGCTCCGGCATCTTCGTCCCGTAGATCGGCATCTCATCCTTCGCATAATCCGGATTGATGTCCTCTCCTGTGGTCACATGATCGGAAACTGCTCTGATCTGCCGGATAATCTCTTCTGTCAGCTGATTATACATTCAAATTCCCTCCTGGCCTATTTTGAATTTATGATAATAATTCCCCACAACTCCATCCGTAAACCACCAATTTCCGTCGCCGGATATTTTTTATTTTATCATTCTTTCAGTTAAAACGCCACACATTGCTTTTCAGAATCCTGCTTTTTTCTGAAGTTTTCGCAAATTACGGCAAATTACGCAAACTAATATTTTTCTTGACTTTGTCTATCCGCTTCTGTAGAATGAAATTAGAAGAAAAATTTTCTTCCATCGCTAAATGATGACGAGTGACGGTTCTGACTCGTCGGTAAAATAAAAACTGACCGGGCGATGAATAAACGAATGGGGATGGCGCAATGTTCCATCCCCGTTTTTTACCATTACATCGTCTTACAATTGCCTTCTTATCGATTCCCATAAAGACTATTTTATCTGCGTTCCCTTTCGATCGGACATCCGACACAAAAATGCATATCTGTTCACTGATACAGCACGTTCAAGGAAATCACGGTCAGGCCTTGACTATTCAAAAATCGTAATTATCAAGGATTCGGATTATCTGGACGCTTCCGCCGCGGCCATTGTGGATCACGACGAATACGCAGAAATGATGAAAAATCTTTCGATTATTGTCCGGGATGCTGTCAATTATGTAAATTCCTACATTTCCCACATCGACGGTTCCTCACTTCTGCACCCCAGAGAATTTTCTCGCCGATATCAATACTGCTCTCTTCCATATTTCCATGATATTCTCATAAAACATCATTAAATAACGAACATTTTTCTTTTCCGCACAAATACACAATCAGACAATCCATTTAAACGAATTCAATCCCGCCATCACTTGACTCACCCGTAAACTAAAAGTATAATGTCCGCAAAGGGCAGAGCCATATGTCCGTTTCCGCGAAAACCCTGCTTGCAGGGGTTTTCGCGGAAACGGACATATGGTGAGCGAAGCGAGCGGGAAAAACCGCAGGTTTTTCCCACCTCTGCCCGGTTGCCCGGCTACCCATACATTCCCAATAAATATGCAAAGAGCACCATCATACACACCTCACCTTAAAGAAAGGCAGGATTTCACACCCTATGTGGATTGCAGATAAATGGAACGATTATGAAGTAATTGACTGCTCCCGCGGAGAAAAGCTGGAGCGCTGGGGAAATTATCTCCTTATACGCCCGGACCCGCAGGTGATCTGGGATACCCTGCGCCGCCATAAGGGCTGGAAGCACCCCAACGGACATTATCACCGCAGCGCGAAGGGCGGCGGCGAATGGGAGTTTTTCGATCTGCCGCAGCAGTGGCAGATTCATTACCGTGATCTGACGTTTCATCTCAAGCCGTTCAGCTTCAAACACACCGGACTGTTCCCGGAGCAGGCGGCAAACTGGGACTGGTTTGGCGAGAAGATCCGGCTGGCCTGTCGCCCCATCAAGGTTCTCAACCTGTTCGCCTATACCGGCGGCGCGACGCTCGCGGCAGCGAGGGCGGGCGCGTCTGTGACACACGTAGACGCCTCAAAGGGCATGGTCGGCTGGGCCAAGGAAAACGCGGCAGCTTCCGGACTCGCGGACGCGCCAATCCGCTGGCTCGTGGATGACTGTACAAAATTTGTCGAACGTGAGCTGCGCCGCGGCAATCACTACGACGCGGTTATCATGGATCCGCCCTCCTACGGCCGCGGCCCGAAAGGAGAAATCTGGAAAATCGAGGACGCCATTCATCCGCTTATAAAGCTCTGCGTACCGCTGCTGTCCGATGACCCGCTGTTTTTCCTGGTCAATTCTTACACCACCGGCCTCTCACCGGCCGTTCTGACCTATATGATCGCCACCGAGCTCTGCCCGAAATTCGGCGGGCACGTCGATTCACAGGACATCGGTCTTCCTGTGACGGAAAGCGGACTGACGCTGCCCTGTGGCGCGTCCGGGCGATGGGAGCATTAAATATACAACGAGCCGCTCACAAGAGCGGCTCAATCTGTGAAAAGTCGATATAGAAATCATCGTAGATATTGACCTTGATCGTAGAGCTGAAACTATACGTAATGCTGATCAGCCCACCTTCAAAATAATTTACCGTAACTGTCCGGCGCCTCGGATCTACGATCCAATATTCCCGAACGCCATAATTCTGATAATAATACAGCTTTCGGATATAATCATCCGCCGCATTTCCCGGAGAAACAATCTCAATAATGAAATCCGGAGCGCCGTTACAGCATTTGCCTTCCAGCTTGCTTCTGTCACATACGATCATCAGATCCGGCTGAACAATGGTCAATGGTTCGTCATTCAATTTTACATCAAACGGCGCGTGAAAAACCCGGCAGGAACCCTTCTTATTCCGGATATAATTATTCAGTATGGTTATCAGCTCCGTGGAAATCGTCTGGTGGATTTCTGATGGACCAGCCATATTGTAGGCAATGCCATCGAAAACCTCTACTCTCTCATCTTCAGGAAGATCTTCGTACTGTTCCAGAGTCATGATCTCCGGCTGCGGCTGTAATGTTGGCATAACATTCACCTCCGCTTTACGTCTTATACCTTACTGCCTTACGCCTCCGGCTTCTCCAGCTGCACAATCGCCGCCTTCTGCATCGGAATGCGGCAGTTTTTATTGTTGCCGAACTCCACGATCACGGTATCATCTGTCATATCAATGACAATGCCGTAGAAACCACTGGTCGTCAGAACACTGTCGCCGACCGCCAGCGTGGCCATCAGCTCGTCGTGTTTCTTTTTCTCTTTCTGCTGCGGACGAACGGACATAAAATAAATCAGGCCGCAGAAAAACACCACGTAAACGATCAGAATCCCGGTTGACATACCCGTTGCAGTTAACATAATTATATTTCCTCCTTGCTCCAAGCTCATTTTTCTTGTGGCGCTTTACTCTCCCCCGGCCATGCGCGCCAGCTTCTCCGCCTTGTAGGCCGCGTAGCGATGCTCTTCGATCGCTTTCCGAATTTCTTCCATCATTGTATTATAAAAATACAAATTATGCAAGACACATAATCGCATTCCGAGCATTTCCTTCGCCTTGAACAGATGGCGGATGTAGGCTCTGCTGTACGAACGGCAGGCCGGGCAGCCGCAGCCTTCCTCGATCGGCCGCTCATCCAGCTCGTATTTCTGGTTCAACAGATTGAGCTTGCCGTAGTTTGTGTACACATGGCTGTGACGGCCGTTGCGCGACGGGTAAACACAGTCAAAGAAATCGACCCCGCGGTCTACCGCCTCAAGGATATTGGCCGGCGTACCGACGCCCATCAGATAGGTGGGCTTATTCTGCGGCAGATACGGCACGGTCACATCGAGAATATGATACATCTCCTCGTGCGTCTCGCCGACCGCCAGACCGCCGATGCCGTAGCCGTCCAGCCCCATCGCCGCGATCGTCTTCGCGTGGCTGATGCGAATCTCATCGACAACGCCGCCCTGGTTGATGCCAAACAGCAGCTGTTCCCGGTTGATTGTGTCCGGCAGCGCATTGAGCCGAGCCATCTCCTTCTGGCAGCGTTCCAGCCAGCGGGTCGTGCGCTCGACCGACTGGCGGATGTAGCTCTCCTCCGCGCGGCTGGGCGGACATTCATCGAAAGCCATCGCGATCGTCGAGGCAAGATTGGACTGAATCTGCATGCTTTCTTCCGGTCCCATGAAAATCCGGTGTCCGTCGATATGGGACTGGAAGGTAACGCCCTCCTCGCGGATCCGGCGCAGACCGGCGAGAGAAAACACCTGAAAACCGCCGGAATCCGTCAAAATCGGCCGATCCCAGTTCATAAACTTATGCAGGCCGCCGAAACGGCGAATCAGCTCATCGCCGGTGCGCACATGCAGATGGTAGGTATTGGACAGTTCCACCTGCGTGCCAATCTCGCGCAAGTCGTCCGTGGATACCGCGCCCTTGATCGCCGCCACCGTGCCCACATTCATAAATAATGGCGTCTGCACAGTGCCGTGTACGGTCGCAAGCTCCGCCCGTTTGGCGCGGCCATCCGTTGTAATCATACGATATCTCATTCTGTTCCCTTAGCTGTCTCTGCAGATGTCTCTTTTGCCGCTTCCTTCGTCCCTGCCTTTTTCCGCTTTGCCTGCATCACAAACCACAGCGCGCCGGTCAGGCACACGGAAGAATAGGTCCCGCAGATGATGCCGACCATCAGCGGCAGCGCGAACTCACGGATCGAGGACACGCCGAACAGATAAAGCACAAAGACCATGATAAACGTGGTCAGTGAGGTATTCAGGCTTCTCGTAAAGGTCTGGGTAATGCTGCGGTTGACCATATCCTCCAGCGATTCCTTGTTTTTCTTCAAGCGAAGATTCTCGCGGATACGGTCGAAAATCACGATCGTGGCATTGATCGAATAACCGACGATCGTCAGCATGCAGGCGATAAACGTCGAGCCGACGCTCCAGCGCAGCACCGCGTAAAACGCCAGCGTTACCAGCACGTCATGCACCAGGGCAAGGATCGCGCTGGCCGCAAAACGGATGTCTTTAAAGCGGAACCAGATGTAGAACAGCATCAGAATCGTCGCGATGATGACCGCGGCAATCGCGTCCTGCTTCATCTCACTGCTGACCGAGGCGGAAATACTCTCCGCGGTGATCGTTTCCTCGTCAACGCCGAAATTCTCCACCAGCGCTTCATCGAGCGCCTGGCGCTGCTCCACGCTCAGCGTCTTCGTCTTGATAATGACCTCGTTGCTCCCGGATACCTTCTGCGTCTGCACGTCGGCGTCGCCGGTGATCTCAGACACAACCGGAACGACCCGGCTGGAGATGTCTTCCAGGCTCAGGTTCTCATTGAACGTAACATTCGTCGAGGTGCCTCCGGTAAAATCCATGCCGTAATTGAGCAGTCCGCCGCCCTGTCCGGCATGCAGGCCCATGCTCACTACGCCGATCACGATCACCGCCAGAGAAATCGCGAAGCACACCTTGCGTTTGCCCAGGAAGGGGATCGTCTTCTTTTCTTTCTTCACGCCGTACATGTTCGGCTTGTCCAGGCCAAGCGCATAGAGCACATACAACCCGCCCTGGGTGATGAAAAGCGCCGTAACCATCGAGAGAACGATACCGAGAGCCAGCGTCGAGGCAAAGCCCTTGACCGTACCGGAACCCCGGAAAAACAGCACCGCGGCGGCAATCAGCGTTGTCACATTGCCGTCAATGATCGCGGACAGCGCCTTGCCAAAGCCGGTTTTGATCGCGGAGCGCACGGTCTTTCCGTGACCAAGCTCCTCCTTGATACGCGTAAAGATGATAACGTTCGCATCCACCGCCATGCCGACGGAAAGGATAATACCCGCAATACCGGGCAGCGTCAGCGTAATCTGGAATGCCGCCAGCAGAACCAGAATCGCGCCGACATACATCGTCAGGGCAATCACCGCGGCAATGCCGGGAACCAGATAAATGGCTACCATAAACACAGCCACGATCAGAAAACCAATCAGACCGGCGTACAGGCTTGTCGAGATCGCCTCCTGGCCGAGCTTGGCGCCGACCACGTTGGAGCGCAGCTCCTCAAGCTCGACCGACAGGGAACCGATGCGGATCGTCGACGCCAGCTGCTCCGCCTGCTCGTACGAGCCCATACCGGTAATCTGGCACTGACCGTTGGTAATCGCTTCGTTGACCACCGGATTGGAATACATGGTTCCATCATAGATAATCGCGATACGCTTGCCGACATTCTCCGCGGTCGCGGAAGCGAAATCCTTCGCGCCCTCGTCTGTGAGCGTCAGCATGACGATGTATTCCTGGTTTGCGTCCTTGCCGTAGATACCGGCCTTCGCGGATGCAACCTGATCGCCCGTCAGCACAACCTTACCGGACTCGTCGGTAAAATACAGCGACCCGGGCTTGCCAAGCTCCTCCAGAATCGTGTTCGCGTCCGAAACGCCGGGGATATCGATATTGATGTGATTGCTCCCCTCCTGATAGACCTCAGCCTCCGTGCTGTAATTCTGCACCCTTTGCTGCAGCTTGTAGATCGTATCGGACATTTCCTCCGCTGTCGGATCACCGCCCACCGCCTGGTAGGTGATGCTCACACCGCCGGCCAGATCAAGTCCAAGCTTGATGTCGCCCATGGTGCTCCAGCCTGCCCAGCACAGCAGACCTGTCACCACCAGCAGGACGATCAGGCCCAGCAGGCCCTTCCCTCTACTGCTTTTCATTTTCTTCCTCCTGTTACTACTGTTCACCATTTATCACAGAAACCGCCTTCCGGCAGTTTTCATGCTTTTCCTTTTTTCTTCGCCTCCGACGCCACGCTTTCCGTCCCCGGTACCACATGTCTGCCTTTGGCACCGCAGCTTACGCCTCGTCGGCGAGCGCTGCCTGTATCATGATCGCGCATTCGATCCGTTTTTTCTGCATCTCGCAGCCGATATCGTAAGCGTCCGTGATCGAACCGTGGAAATGCTGGGAATTCGCCGCGCAGCCGCCGCTGCAGTAAAAGCGCGCGAAGCATTCGCGGCATTTCTCCTTGGCGTAGACATTGCACAATTTAAATTCATCGCGGATATCCGTGCGCGTCACACCGGTATCCACGTTCCCCATAAGGAACTCTTCCTGGCCGACAAACTGGTGACAGGGATACAGATCCCCCCAGGGCGTCACCGCCAGATATTCCGTACCGGAACCACAGCCGGAAAGGCGCTTGGCCACGCAGGGACCCTGACTCAAATCGATCATAAAGTGGAAAAACTGAAATCCCCGGCCCTCTTTTTTCCGCCGGATATACTCCCGCGCGAGCTCATCGTACTCCTCGAGAATCCGCGGAAGATCCTCCTCGCGAATCGCGTAATCCTCGCCCGGATCCGCCACCACCGGCTCCATCGAAAGCTGGTCAAAGCCGAGATCGGCAAAATGACGCACATCCTCGGCAAAATCGAGATTGTAGCGCGTGAATGTGCCGCGCACATAGTAATCCTTGTGAAGTGCCGAGCGCCGTTTCGCGAATTCCCGGAACTTCGGCACGATGATATCATAGCTTCCATAACCTTTCCCGCCGCGCACCGGACGCATCCGGTCGTTGACCTCACGGCGGCCGTCGAGACTGAGCACGACATTGGCCATCTCCCGGTCACAGAAATCCATGATCTCATCATTGAGCAGCATGCCGTTCGTCGTGATCGTAAAACGGAAACGTTTGTTGTGCGCCTCTTCCTGCGAACGGCCATATTCAACAAGCTGCTTTACCACTTCCCAGTTCATCAACGGCTCGCCGCCGAAAAAATCGACCTCCAGATTACGCCGGTTCCCCGAAGACGCGATCAGAAAATCCAGCGCTTTCTTCCCGACCTCGTAACTCATCAGGGCGCGGCGACCATGATACTCGCCCTCCTCCGCAAAGCAATACTTGCAGCCGAGATTGCAATCGTGCGCGATGTGCAGGCAAAGTGCCTTGACGACCGTCTTCCGGCTCTTGAAATCCGTCACATACTGCTGGTAAATATCTTTTGTAAACAGTTCCTCCGCGTCGATCAGCTCCTGGATCTCCGCAAGGGCTTCCTCAACTTCCGCCCGACCGTAGCGCTTCTGCGCTCCGGCGCGAGTCGTTTCCCTGTCCACAGTCTGGCCGTCTGCACTCTGTCCGCCCACACTGTCCACCCTGGCGACAGAATCCGTCAGCGCACTACAGACCTTCTCCCGTACTTCTCCGGGAACCGGCACCGGAGACGCCAGCTCTCCGACAAACGGTTCCAGCAGGGCAATGGCGTCGTAAACGATGTCATCCACGACATGAACGCTGCCGCTTGCGACGTCCATAACGATATTGTAACCGTTATTTTTATATTGATGAATCACCGCAATTCTCCTTTTTCCATTGCGCAAAGAAAAACCCCTACAATCGCGCGACCATAGGGGTCTTTTTTAGTTCGCTCAATTGAAATGCCGCGCAATCAGCGGTTTGCATTTTCGCAGGTCTGGTTGCCGACCGTGCAGGAAGTCTTGCACGCGGACTGGCAGGAGGTCTGGCACTCGCCGCAGCCGCCCTTCTTCATGGACTCCTTCAGAGTTTTGTTGCTTAATGTTTTTACATGCTTCATCGTCTTCGCCTCCTAAGTGCTCAAATCTTGCCAAGATTATAGCACTAATCATTCCCTGACGCAAGTTTTTTCAGCACATCCATCAGGATTTCCTTCTGATTATCCTGCGGCCGTTCCAGCACATGATCCAGCAGCTGCCCGAGCAGCTGCCCCATCTCGCGGCCGGGCTTTACGCCCGCGGCGATCAGATCCTGACCGGTCAGCGCCAGATGCTTCAGATCCAGGCAGTCGCCGTCCGCGCGGATCTGAGCCGAAAGCGCGTGAATCTCTTCCGGATATTTCTCCAGCTCCATCAGCGCATCCCAGACCTCGAGACGCATCCGGCTCATCGCGCGGCGCACAGCCGACGCCTGCGCCGGTATCTTCCGGCCTGACCAGGAAACCAGCGTCCGCACCCGGGCAATCGTATCATTGTCAAATTTCAATTCCCGCAATATGCGCACCGCGGTCTCCGCGGCGTCCTGAGACAATACGTCGCCATACGACGACGTATCCCTGTCATTCATCACAGCGGCCTGGCTGTCCACAGTTTCCGCGTCTTCCCGTCCGGCTGCCACACCAGCCGCCATATTGTATCGCGTGCAACGCAAAAACGCCGCCCAGCGCACATACTTCTCTGCCGGAAGCGAAGCCGGAATCACCGCCTCCCGCCAGGGCAGCGCGGCAAACTCTTTCGATACATAGGCGGCAATCCCCGTCTCATAAACGCAGGCAATCTTCTCCGGATGACCGGAAAGCAGAAGCTTCGTCAATTCTATCTGCACGCGTTCCCTGCTGACCTTCGCCAGATTCGGCGCGATCACCGGAATTGCATTCCAGGTATTCTCTTCGATCGAAAAATCCAGCTGTGCCGAGAAACGGATCGCCCGCAAAATGCGCAGCGCGTCTTCGCCGAAGCGTTCGAGCGGATCGCCCACGCAGCGGATCACGCCGCGCCGCAGATCCTCCATGCCGCCGAACGCATCCACCACTTCAGTCTCATCCCCGCAGGCCATCGCGTTGATCGTGAAATCCCGGCGTTTTAAATCCTCCAGCAGGCTGGAGGTAAACGCCACCTGCTTCGGATGGCGGCCATCCTCATACGCGCCGTCGATCCGGTAGGTCGTCACCTCGTAACCGTCTGACCCGATCATGATCGTCACGGTACCGTGCTGGATCCCCGTGTCGATCGTGCGCCGGAACAGCCGCTTTACCTCCTGCGGCTTTGCCGAAGTGGTGATATCCCAGTCCTCCGGTTCCCGGCCAAGCAGCGCGTCGCGGACGCAGCCGCCGACCGCATAGGCCTCATAGCCGTTCTCTCTTAATTTTGTTATAATCTGCCTCACCGGCAGCGGAAATACAATCCGCACACCCTGTCCCCCATCCGGCTCCGGATTCAAAATCAATACGCCCGGCCCCAGTATACCATTTTCTTCGCCGGCTTCCCGCAGCAAACGCAATGATCGGAGAGCTGTTCCTGCTTAAACGGCATACAGCGCGAGGTGGCTGAGGTATCTTCCTTAATTTTATCCTCACATTCCTGGCAGCCGCACCACATCGCCTTGACAAACCCCGGCTTCTCATTGATCGTTTTGACAAACTCCTCATATTCGGTGGCCACATAGGTATGAGCATCCCTGTGTGCCCTGGCACGCTCCAGCATATCCTTCTGAATCGTCTCCAGAAGCTCTCCGACCCTCGCGGCGATCTCGTCCAGCGGCACGGAAATCTTCTCATGCGTGTCACGGCGCACCAGAACCGCCTCCCGGTTCGCGATATCCCGCGGGCCGATCTCGACACGAACCGGAATGCCGCGCATCTCGGACTCGCTGAATTTCCAGCCCGGACTCTTGTCGGAGTCATCCACTTTCACGCGGAAACCGGAAAGAATGTCGCGGATTTCGAATGCCACGTCAAGCACGCCTTCCTTCTGCTGCTGTACCGGCACGATCATCACCTGCGTCGGCGCGATCCACGGCGGCAACACCAGGCCGCTGTCATCCCCGTGTACCATAATCAGCGCGCCGATCATGCGCGTGGTCATGCCCCAGGAAGTCTGATGCACATATTGCAGGGAATTGTCCTTCGCGGCGTACTGAATACCAAACGCCTTCGCGAAACCATCGCCAAAGTTGTGGCTGGTACCGGACTGCAATGCCTTACCGTCATGCATCAGTGCCTCGATCGTATAGGTCGCCTCCGCTCCGGCGAACTTCTCCTTATCCGTCTTCTGGCCGCGGATCACCGGGATAGCCAGCACCTCCTCGCAGAAATCCGCGTAGACATTGAGCATCTGGATCGTGCGCTCCTCGGCTTCCTCGGCGGTCGCATGAGCCGTATGGCCCTCCTGCCAGAGGAATTCCCTCGAGCGCAGAAACGGCCGCGTCGTCTTCTCCCAGCGCACCACGGAGCACCACTGATTGTATACCTTTGGCAAATCACGGTAGGAATGAATATCCCGCGCGTAAAAATCGCAGAACAGCGTCTCCGAGGTCGGGCGCACACACAGGCGCTCCTGCAGCGACTCCAGGCCGCCCTGGGTCACCCAGGCCACCTCCGGCGCGAAGCCCTCGACATGATCCTTTTCCTTCTCGAGCAAACTCTCAGGAATGAACAACGGCATATAAACGTTCTCCACGCCCATCTCCTTGAAGCGGCGGTCCAGCTCCTTCTGGATGTTTTCCCAGATCGCGTAACCGGCCGGTTTGATCACCATGCAGCCCTTGACGCTCGCGTAATCACAGAGCTCCGCCTTTTTTACAACATCTGTATACCACTGGGCAAAATCCACGTCCATCGACGTGATCGCCTCTACCAGTTTCTTTTCCTTTGCCATGATCACAGCTCCTTTTCATTAATGCGCCGCTATCGCGGCGCTCTATCATACATGAAAGCCGATTGCTCTGCGCTTACGCGCTCCCGTAATCGCCGTGAGTATTCGCAATCCGCACTATCGTGCTACTTGCTCATACTCCCTAGCCCGTCCGATGTCGGTATGTCCTTTCGTGCAAGCACGAAGTCCATACCGCCGCCGTCCGGGACTTTCATAGTAAAAAGGTCATCCCGCGCTCTGTCATTGCTGACAAGGGGCCGAATGACCGAATTGGTTTGATTTTACGACGCTTCCCGTGCTTTGTCAACTGTTTTCGGAGGAATACAGACAGAGCGGACAGGAGGGAATGCGGGCAAAACAATCGGGGATACCGATAGCAGTTACGGCACTGCCGTTCCGTCCTCTCCAAAGCTCACATCAAACGAGATGCTTTCAAGATACGAATAAAATTGCCGCAGTTCGCTCTCATCTGTCAGCATCCGGGTATAACCGGCCGCGGAGGTTCCCGGAAGGACTCGCAGAGATATCGCTTCCTCATCCGAATCTGCTGTCTCGTCTTCCGCTGTCCGTTTCGCTGCTCCTTCTGCTGCTTCTTCGCTCGTCGTCATTCCGGCATCCGCGGACGCCGACGCTTCCGGCAGCGTCACCTCAAGCAGCATCGTCCGGGGAATCGAACTGCCGAAAACAAAATTCCCCAGGCTGTAAACGATCGGCTTGCCTTGATAATATTCCATGCCCTGCAGTACATGCGGGTGAGCGCCGACCACCAGGTCCGCCCCGGCCCCAATGTATTTTTGTGCCATCACGCGCTGATACTCCTGCGGCAGCTCGTCGCGCTCAATTCCCCAGTGAATAAAAACAACCACGAAATCATGCGCAGCCTTCTGCTCGCCAATCAGTTCCAGCACCGTATCCATCCACGGATCGTAGCTGGACAGCATGCCCGGATGGCCCGCTTCAGCAGCCCAGTCCGCCCGCGGGATCACGCGCGTCGCCCCGATCACGGCAATGCTTCTGCCATCGCCCGTGTCGATAATCACAGGCTCTTTCGCCGCCGTAAGATCTGCTCCCGCGCCCGTATGCGGAATGCCCGCGCCGTCCAGCACGTCGATCGTATCCAGAAGCGCATCCGTACCAAAATCAAGCGCGTGGTTGTTGGCCAGCGTCACGCCGTCAATCCCCATCTCCTGAAAAATCGACACCTTTTCCGGTGACAGGCGAAACGTATACTGTTTATCCGCCGCAGCTGTGCCGCGCTCGCTGAACGGGAATTCCTCATTCACCATAAAAAAATCCGTCGCCTCGATCGCGGCGCGGTAATTCTCATCGAGCACGCCGCTGATGCCGCCCGTGCGGTACGCCTCCAGCACATGATCGGAAAGAAACACGTCGCCGCCGAACAGAAGACGGAACGGGGTTACTTCCCCGTCTCCCGTTTCTCCGCCTCCCATATCCTGTTTTTCCGTATCTTGACTATCCCCGGCCAGAACGTCCGTCTCCGGTTCGATCACGATATCCGCCTTTGGTTCGATCGCAAGCTCCGAACCTGATCCCGTTTCCGTTCGGGAATCTGCTTTCTCGTCAATCACAATCCGCGGCTGGCTGTCAGCCCCATCCTGGTCTCCAACTTTCACAAACGACTCTGTCCATATTCTTGCGCGTCCGCAGCCATTCAGCGCCACAATTGTTAGCGACAACAGCGCCGCCCATACCAACAGGCGCGGCGCTCCCAATCCGCGACTTCCGCCCCGCTTCTCACGTTTTCCACGTTTCCCGTGACGGTATCCCAGGCCGCTCATTTCTCCTCTCGTTCCTTCTGCTCCAGCTTTCCCTGCTTGATGCGCCGGAAATACGAACTCATCTCGTCCGCCATGCCAGACAGGCGGTTGAGCAGCGTCGAAAAGTCCGTCAGCATCCCGTCATCCTGGAAGTATGGATAGACAATATCATGATCGATCTCACTCCATCCCTCCTCAAACAGCGTCCTTCCCTGGATTTCCAGATAATAGCCCTTGTATTTAATAACATAATGCAGGGAACGGTAAATTCCTTCAGATTTAATATCGATCAGTTTTTTATCGTAAATCCGCGTGTCGCCGGTGCGGCGGTAAACCTTCGGCCGCTCGGCGATATAAAAATGCTCCGGATCCTCATCAAAATCACGCAGCCGGTCCTCCACATAGAGCTCCGGGTTGTTTTCAAACACCGACGTGATATATTCGTGAAAATGAATCCAGTCCTCCCGGTAAAGGAAGAACACGCGGATACCAATCAGATCCGTGATAAATTTATAATAGTTCTTCCGGTCAAGACCCGCGTAGAGCTCCGGGAATTCATTCTTTTTGCGGATAATTTTTTCCAGCAGATGCCCCGCCTTTTTCGTGCGGTAACGGTAGGAGTGGATGCCCGCCTTCTCGATATCGTAGAGATACTCGTTGACAAACTCCCTGCCGATCTCCGTCAGCTTCGTCTGCAACGCGCTGTAGTTGTCGTAGATGGCGTTGAGTTCCTCCCATTTCATGCCGGTATTTTTTAACAGTTCCTTATCAATATTATAATCCTTCAGAAAATCCCTTTTTTTAATCATTCAGAAACTTCACCCTCATATAGTTTTTCTTGCCACGCCGGAAAATAAGTCCTTCCCCCTCAAACGAACTCTTTTCATACGTTGCTTTGATATCCTTCTCCTGTACGCCGTTCACGGACACGCCGCCCTGCTCCACATTTCTTCTCGCCTCCGAGCGCGAAGCCGCAAGGCCGGATTTCTGCAATACGCCGAGAATATCAATTACCCCGTCGGTAAAATCGGCCTCCGTCAATGTAAAGGTTGGAATGTTGTCCATGCCGCCCCCGCCGCCGAACAACGCCTTTGCCGCTGTCTCTGCTTTCTTCGCTTCCTCCTCGCCGTGAATGAGTTTCGTGAGCTCGTAAGCCAGGATCTCCTTGGCTGTATTGAGCTGGCTGCCCTCCCATTTGTCCATCTCGTCGATCTGCTCCAGCGGCAGGAACGTCAGCATACGCAGGCATTTGAGCACATCCGCGTCTCCGACATTGCGCCAGTACTGGTAAAACTCGTAAGGAGACGTCTTGTTCGGATCCAGCCAGACCGCGCCAGACTGGGTCTTGCCCATCTTCTTGCCCTCAGAATTCAGAAGCAGCGTGATCGTCATCGCGTGCGCGTCCCCGCCCAGCTTGCGCCGGATCAGCTCAGTACCGCCCAGCATGTTGCTCCACTGGTCGTCTCCGCCAAACTGCATCGTGCAGCCGTATTTCTGATACAACATATAGAAATCGTAGCTCTGCATGATCATGTAGTTGAACTCAAGGAAACTTAAGCCCCGCTCCATACGCTGCTTGTAGCACTCGGCGCGCAGCATATTGTTGACAGAAAAGCAGGCGCCCACCTCGCGCAGCAGCTCGACATAATTCAACTTCAGCAGCCAGTCTCCGTTGTTGACCATCAGCGCCTTGCCCTCGCTGAAATCAATGAAACGGCTCATCTGTTTCTTGAAACACTCGCCGTTTTCATGGATTGTCTCCAGCGTCATCATCTTACGCATATCGGTTCTCCCGGACGGATCGCCGATCATCGTGGTACCGTCGCCGATCAGCACGATCGGCCGGTTGCCGGCCAGCTGCAGGCGGCGCATCAGACACAGCGCCATGAAATGGCCGACATGGAGGCTGTCTGCGGTCGGGTCGAAGCCAATATAAAAGGTGGCTTCCCCCGCGTTTACCATTCTCCGGATTTCTTCCTCATTTGTCACCTGGGCAATCAGCCCACGCGCAACCAGTTCCTCATAACAGTCCATGGCTTTCTCTCCTCATTTCATATTTTGTTGTTTGCACGCGTCGCAGGCACGCAGTTCGGGCACACAGTTCGTACAGCCGTTTCGCCACATACAAAAAACCGCCCTCCGCATCGCTGCAAAGGACGGATCATTACCGTGTTACCACCTTTTTTTATAGACGGCTTACACCGTCTACCTTATCGGGCACCGCCGCCGGCCGCCTGTAATCTTTCATACTGGCCGCGTGGAGATGTCCTAGCGCGATATCGGGCGCAGGTGCCGTCACAGCCTACTGAAAATCCGGTGGATCCCGTTCGGTGCGAAGCTCCGGGACGTATTCACAACCCTCCTGCCGCGCGCCTCTCATCGGCCGGCTGCTTTCTGTGCGGGGTGCTGGCTGCTACTCTTTCCCATCAACGCTGTACATATTTCATTCATTATCTGCTGCGAGACATGTCTGTATCTCCGGCAGCAATCATTGTTGATTATATCCGCGCAGCGCCGGTTTGTCAAGCCGCCCGACACAAAATTCGTTCCAAACTGGCCATGTTAAAATAATGTAAAGTGGCTATTTTATCAAGACCAGTTTGCGAATATACTGGAAACCGTCCGGTAAATACCAGGATGTCCCTCCATCAAAAGAAAGGCGGTAACTATTATGGCACAATCAACAGAACTCCGGAAAACAAATCCAACAAGATGGCTTACTGTCACTGCGTTGCTCATGGCAATCAATGTCGTACTCAGCTCGTTTGGATTGCCTGTCCCCGGCGGACACCTGTATCTGAATGATATCGTCATCTGCACGGCAGCAATACTCCTCGATCCACTCGGGGCATTCGTCGTAGGCGGCATTGGAGCGTTCCTCGGCGATTTACTGTTTTATCCGACCCCGATGTTCGTATCTCTGGCAACGCACGGACTTCAGGCAGTTGTAATCTCAATATGCGCCCGAAAGCTCCCTTTTAAAAATCAAGGCGTAAAAGCAGCTATTGGCGTATTTTGGGGCGCTGTTATCATGGTGGCAGGATATACCTGCGGCAGAGCATTTCTTTACAGCACCATAGAATACGCTATTCTGAAACTCCCGTTCCAGATCCTACAGGCTGCGGTCGGAGCAATCGTAAGCCTGATCCTGTGCTTTAACTGCGGATTGCTGAGGTTGTGGAGTCAAATGGAAAAGCTATAAAAACGCTTTTGCCACCTTTTCCAGCTCATCCCGGATGTGAATATGCTGCGGGCAGACCTGCTCACATTTTCCACATTTTATGCACTGATCTGCCGTCTGCAGGCCATGCCCGCCTACCCGCCACTGCATCTCTCCTTTTGCGGCTTCCGCGTTTTGATCTCCGTACATCAGAAGCATATTCATCGCGGTAAAGGAACCGGAAATACCGATATTTTTCGGACATACTCCGGCGCAGTAATTGCAGGTGGTACAGGGGATCATCGGGATGGCCCGCAGCGCCTTCTGCGCCCGGTCAAGCACTTCCTTTTCCTGAGCAGACACTCCATGGAAATCCTTCATATAAGAAAGATTGTCTTCCATCTGCTCCACATTGCTCATGCCTGACAATACCGTAATCACTCCATCCAGGCTGGCCGCGAAGCGGATCGCCCAGGACGCGCAGGACGCATTCGCGTCCGCTTCTTTAAAAATGTCCTTTACCGGCTCCGGCGGATTGGCAAGCATCCCGCCCTTCACCGGTTCCATAATGATGATCGGTTTTCCGTGCTTTCTCGCTACCTCATAGCAGCCGCGCGACTGGATTGCCGGGTTGTCCCAGTCCGCGTAATTGATCTGAAGCTGCACAAACTCCGCCTCCGGATGCGCGTTCAGTATCGCGTCCAGTTCCTCCGGCGTAGAATGAAACGAGAAGCCAATATGACGGATCTTCCCTTCCGCCTTTTTCTCCCGGACAAAATTCCACATATCATAATCATCAAAATATTTCGTACGTTCCTTGCCCAAATTGTGCAGCAGATAGAAATCAAAATAACCGGCCCCGGTCCGCTCCAGCGACAGCTCAAACTGGGCGACCGCGTCTTCTCTGTTTTTGCAGTCCTTCCAGGCCGCGTTTTTGGTCGCCAGCTGATAGCGTTCCCTCGGATAACGCTCCACCAGCGCCTGACGGATCGCATCCTCGCTCCCGGCATACGCCCAAGCCGTATCAAAATAAGTAAAGCCCGCCTCCAGGAACCGGTCAACCATCTGTTTGACCTGCTCCACATCGATCACATCATCCTTTTTCGGCAGGCGCATCAGCCCAAAGCCAAACTTCCCGATTTCTTCGCCCAGATAACCCAATTCGCGCTCATCTCCCCTTTAACAACAATTCTCAAAAACGAATAACCTTCGGCTCCGCCGTAAACGAAGAAATCGTCGCCGTCGCGTCCTTCAGATAGAACACCTCCGTGTTCCCATCATCGGCCTGATATCTGTCCTGCAGATTCGGATACGCGTCCAGCATGCTCTGACGCGCACAAACCCGGTCATCCTCCACTGCGGTCGCCGCCACGCGGATCCAGGAACCACCCGCGAACGCACAGATTTCCACCTTCGGGTTCTGATGCATCTGTTTGGACACATCCTTTACCTTGCCTGTCTGGATGTACAGTTTATCCTCAAACATATGGATCGTGCCGAACGGACGAACCCGCGGCTGGTCTCCTTCCGCCGTGGCCAGATAATATGTACCGCATTTCTTCAAAAACTCATACACTTCCTGCATCATCAATACCTCCTTATCGTCAACAGGTTTCCAGTTACATCAGTGGCTTTATTATATCAATTTCGGCAGTTTCAAACAAGAAAAAATCTCCATATCATCCGAAAATTAATTTTTTATGTCCGAATTGGGTTTCTCATGCACAATATTTTGCTCGAATTTTGTGTTCTTTGCACAGTTTTTCAAAAACCGCAGGCAAAGGATTATACGAATTCGACAACTGATGGTAATATGGTTATAAAAATAACAAATAACAAGAGAGGAGATTTTTGTTATGGCACTGTGGATGTGTATCATCGCGATTGTAATTTCCATACTGGCAGGATGGAAATTCAAGCTTAACACGGGTATCATCGCTATGGCGTTCGCCTTTGTGATTGGCATCTGTGTTATGGGCATGAAGGCCTCAAATATCATCAGTTACTGGCCCACCACTATTGTTTTCTACCTGCTGTCAATCGCGCTGTTCTTCAACTATGCGACAGAAAACGGAACCATGCATGTCATGGGTCAGAAGCTTCTGTACGCGATGGGCGGCAACGCAAAGCTGGTTCCCTTCGCGATCGCGATTGTTTCGGCAATCGTCGGCGGTCTGGGCGCAGGCGCTTCCACACCGGCGATTGTCGGCCCGTTTGCCTTTGTTATGGCAGCCACCGCCGGAGTAAACCCGGTCCTGACGGCGATTGCCATTACCTTCGGCAACCTGCTTGGTTCCAACAACCCTTACAACGGCTACGGCGGAAGCATTTCCAAAAACCTGATCCTGGCCAACGGCGTGGACGAGGGTCTGATTATGGACTGGTCCCTGAAAATCTGGTTTAACTGCTGCCTGATCACAGTGATCGTCATCGTATTGTCCTATTTCGTATTAAAAGGACACAAGGCAGGCAAGGTGACGATGTCTGAAGAGATTTCGGAGTTTAACCCGGTTCAGAAAAAGACCATGACGCTCCTGATCGTCGCGTTCTTCCTGATGGTTGTTCCGCCGATCCTGAACACCTGGATCCCGGGAGTGGCGATTCTTTCCAAACTGAATCAGCTCTGCCAGCCGCAGGTCATCATGATGCTGGGCGCGCTGGTCTGCGCTGTCATGAAGCTGGGCGATGAAAAGACCATCATCCGCAAGATCCCCATCAACACCATCGTGATGATCGTGGGCGTTTATTCCCTGATTCAGGTGGCCGCGGAAGCGGGCCTGGTCGATTTCATCTCGGGCGTACTCACCAGCAGCATCCCGAAGGCACTCGTACCGGGAGCAATCGTACTGTTTGCGGCGTTCCTGAGCTTCTTCTCCAGCTCCACCTCCACTGTTATGCCCCTCATGTATCCGATGGTTCCGGCGCTGGCATCCGGACTTGGTTTAAATCCCATCGCGTTGTACACCTGCATTTTCTTCGGTGGCCTTGCTACTGCCTGCTCACCATTCTCCACAGGCGGAGCGGTCTGTATCGCAGCCAACCCGTATGAAGATCAGAAGGAACTTCTGTCCAACAAGATGATCATCGTAGCGCTGGTTATCCCGGTTCTCACCATCATCCTGGCGGAGGTCGGCCTGTTCAATCTGTTCCAGGTCTGATAGAAAGCCTTCCTGGCAGAACATAAGAACAGAACATAGCAATTGTTTATGAATCGAATCAAGAAGGAGGCAATGACTCGCACGGGTCACTGCCTCCTTCTTAATTTTGGTGTCTCCTATCAGATGATGCCGAAGTCGAAAGACATTATACTACGGATTGCTTCTCATCAGCGCGTTCCCATTCTCTTTCAGCCACCGGTTCCACCGGTCATATTCCGGATATACCCGCCGCACTTCCTCATAAAATGCCTTGGAATGGTTCATCTCTTTCCGGTGGCACAGCTCATGCACCACGACGCTGTCAAGCACCTGCGGCGGCGCCAGCATCAGAAGGCAGTTAAAGTTCAGATTGCCTTTCGCGCTGCAGCTTCCCCAGCGCGTTTTCTGGTTGCGGATCGTGATTCTTCCGTAAGTGACGCCAACCAGCGGGGCATAATATTTCACCCGCTCCGGGATCACGCGCATCGCCTGATCGGCCAGATGCCGGATCTCATCCGGCGAGAGCTTCTCCACGGGCGGCTCATCCTTCATTTTCCGGATATGTTCCGACAACCAGTCGCTGTGCTTTTCCACATAACGGCGAATGGCATCATCGGACATGTAATATGGGGCGCGTACAATCACGCCGTTCTCTGATACCTGAATGGAAATCGTTTTTCGGTTGCTCCTGATTATCTTGTATTCCATAAATTTACAGCCGCTCCCTCAGCGGACAGGCCGACTGCGTAACCCGCCTGGCCAGCCTTATATTCAATAGAATTATACTCTCAATCGACTTATTTTACAAACCCCCTGCCGGATATCGGGCAGGCAATTTTTCATAGGTCAATTTTTCGCGTTCTATTGAAACCAAGCGGTTCTTCCTTTATAATTGAAGCATGGTTTTACAATGATGAATTGACAAACCCGGGGAGGAAAATATACATGAATAAGCAGCAGTTGGCTTCCAAAATCTGGGAATCCGCGAACAAAATGCGTTCCAAAATCGAGGCCAACGAATACAAGGACTATATACTCGGCTTTATCTTCTATAAATTTCTCTCCGACAAAGAGGAAAACTATCTTCGGGAGAACGACTGGACAGACGAATACCTGCCGGAGCTGACAGAGGAAGATCCGGAAACCGTAGAATCCGTCCGGAGAAATATCGGCTATTTCATCTCCTATGACAACCTGTTCTCCACATGGCTGTCACAGGGCAGCGATTTTTCTGCGAGCAGTGTCACCGACGCGATCTCTGCGTTTAACCGCAATATCAATCCCACCCACAAGAAGGTGTTCGAGGGCATCTTCCGAACTCTGGAGACCGGACTTTCCAAACTGGGCGAAACCTCCGGCGCAAGGACCCGGACCATCCGCGACCTGATCTATCTGATCAAGGACATCCCTATGGACGGCAAGCAGGATTATGACGTTTTAGGGTATATATACGAAGATCTGCTTGAAAAATTCGCGACCAACGCAGGCAAAAAAGCAGGCGAATTTTATACGCCCCACGAGGTTTCCCTGCTGATGTCCGAGATCGTGGCGAATCATCTGAAAGACCGCACGGAAATCAAAATATACGACAAAACCATAATCAGATTGATACAAAAACACGATAATAAAGACGCCATAAAACCGCCGTTTCTGGGCGGTTTCTTTATTTTCGGGGCTTCGGCAGCCTGATAAAAGCATACTCTAAAGCGCAAGTTGCACGATTTTCTCATGACACTCTATAACGATAAAAAAGCTATCGTTATAGAGTAGGGCTATCGTTAAAGTGTAAGAGCTATCGTTTGAGAACATAACAAAAGCACCAGATATTTCTGGCGCTTTTGCTGCTTATGCCTATGAAATTATGGGGTTAGGATTACCTGTCAAAAGTGTCTTTTACGAGCGGCTGAACGATCGAACGAATCCTTTTAATACAGTCTGATACTGTCCACTGCTTCATGCCCAGCTTGTCCGCCATCTTCTGCCGCATAGCACCGTCATAGAGCATCCTGAAAATTTCCCCGTATTTCGGTTCGATTTCAGAGAGCATGGCAATCAAATCCTCCAGCAACGATTCGTAGATGACCGTATCCTCAAACGAGCCGGGTGCCACCGGTTCCGCTCCTTCATCCACCAGAAATGAGAGCGATGCCGGGCGGTTCATCTCATGGCATACCTCAGATGCATGGCTGCACTTCTCACACTTGTTGGATTCAGGGCAGCGGATGAGCTTGCCGCCCTTGCCGGGCACGAGACAGCGGCTTTCACGGTTCTGCCGTTTCTGCTCTGCCCAGATAGGCTCCATGTACGCTTTGTACTCCGCTTCGGTCGCATCGACCATAACGACCCTGCACTTGCGATTTTCGATACGCCGCCAGGTGACATCTTCCGGCTTGATTCCAAAGTCACGGATAACCTCGTCCGTTACCGCCATCGGAATCTGATACTGCTTGTCCCGTGTTTTACTCTGATTTTCTTTCATGACGTGTCCTTTCCGTCCGAGGGAAGAACGATGGGGCACAAAAAGAGTCTGCTATTGAAGATGACCACAGGCCTCGGCAATCCGAAAATAGGCGCAACAAAGCTAACGGTGGGGCATCTTCATTTCGGACACAGCCTTTATCACTATATCCTCAACTCTTATGCATCCCATCGTCCTAATGGCCATCTCGGACAATTGAGAAGTTAAGATTTTGAACCAAAAATCTGCTTCTGCGATTTTGTGTCTGCGTTCGCAAAAACTTTTTTCACAGTAAGTGTAGATTTCTCTGCGCAGCTGTGATATAAAAATAAGGAAACGTTTGCACGGAGCAGAGGCACCTTTTGATTACACCAATAAACCTATAGTAGATAGTGTTTCTGTCAACATCTCTGAGGGGTTACTTTAGTGGGCAACGTTACTTTTGAATTGGAGGTGGAAATATGGCGAACAAAAAGATCCCGTATCTCTGCGGTGGCACCCTTTTCTTCCTGCTTGCACCTTGTGCGGGCAAAGAAACCGAGAGCCAAGGCGAGAGAACGGGAAAAAGGTGTTGCGGATGGGTTGAAAGACCCCACGATGATGGGTGGTTTGATTAGAGCGATAACCGGGAATGACACCTACGTATATGAGAAAAGTCTTAAGGATACGCTGATTAAATGAACTTTAGGCCAGAAAAATCGGCTTCCAAGACAAAAAACTTTAATTTTTACACTTAAAAGGTACGAAATCGACCATCAGGCGGGGTAATTATTGCCAGGTTTAGAGGCTCCTATCACCCATTTTACTGAAAAAGGGCGCAGTTACCCCA
>JAJQAA010000017.1 GCA_021204045.1 Clostridiales bacterium | reverse complement strand
ATATAGAGGGAAGAAAACTCCCGCTATAAAAAGTGGGAGTTTTTCAGTGCCCTCCTTGTAAGGGGATTCTTATAATTGTCCTCATATCGGAGGGATCTCCGACACTACGTGCACGACCATGGGCCGTGCACGTGGTGCGCCGTCCCGGCTTATAAATGCCGCAGGATCGCGCAAGAAGATGCCGTCCTAGTTTGTGCCAATGGCCTATAGGCCGCGTAAGAAGATGCGCCATCCCGGATATCGGTATAGAAGCCAAGAAAACCTGTCGAAACTTGGCGACTAAATCTCGTTGCATGCAGACAAATAAAGAGATTATAATACATTTTACAACACGAGAAAACAGGAGGAACAGAGAATGCCGGACTTAAACGTTGCAATTGCTGAAGATAATCCGCAGATGCTCAGCTTGCTGAACAATATGATTGAGGAGGAAGAAGGATACCGGGTTGTGGGAAAGGCGGATAATGGTGAGGACGCTTACCAGATGATCATCCGTACGCAGCCGGATCTGGTACTGATGGATGTCATTATGCCAAAGCTTGACGGGATCGCGGTGATGGAGCGGGTGAGGGAAAATTGCGACGGCCGGAAAACGCCGTCGTTTATTATGGTCACCGCTGCGGGAAGCGAACAGGTGACGGCGGCCGCCTTCCGCATGGGAGCGAGTTATTTTATCATGAAACCGTTTGACCGGAATCTGGTAATGGCGCAGATTCGCCGTTTGTTCCGCGAAAACGGCAGAGTGGGCGCGGCGTTGGAGAAGAACCGCCTCGCGCCGGTTTCGGCTTGTCTTAACCGGGAAGAATACATTCGCAGAAATCTGGAGAGCGATGTTACCCGGCTGCTGCATGAGATTGGCATCCCTGCGCACATCAAAGGCTATCAGTATCTGCGTGACGCGATTATCATTTCAGTCGGAGAGGAGGAAGTCACGGTTTCGGTCACCAAGGTGCTGTATCCGGCGATTGCCAAGCGCCACAACACGACGTCCAGCCGTGTGGAGCGTGCGATCCGCCACGCGATCGAGGTGGCCTGGACACGCGGCCGCCTCGACACGATCCATGAAATTTTTGGCTATACAATCAGCGGCGGAAGGGGAAAACCGACGAATTCGGAGTTTATCTCCCTGATTGCGGACAAAATCCGCCTCGATTATAAACAGATATAAGGGAAACCGGTCCGTGATTGTGGATTTTCAGAGTTTTTTTCGATTTTACTTCCTAAATCCGCGCAAATATTGTATACTAAAAAAGATAAATGCCTGCCGGGAGGGGGCAGGCGGCTTTTAGAGGAGGTCAATTTCGATGAAAAAGATTCTGTTTGTTGCGTCTGAGGCGGTACCCTTTATCAAGACGGGGGGACTTGCCGATGTGGTAGGTTCTCTGCCGAAATGCTTCGATAAGGAGTATTTTGATGTACGCGTGATGCTTCCAAAATACCTTTGCATCAAGGAAAAATGGCGCAATGAGATGACCTATGTCGACCATTTTTACATGGACTATCTTGGGCAGAGCCGCTATGTGGGCATTCTGCAGTATGTCCTGGATGGCATTACCTTCTACTTCATTGACAATGAAGCATATTTTGGCGGTGAGAAACCTTATGCCGGAGGCCTCTGGGATCTGGAAAAGTTCTGCTTTTTCTGCAATGCAGCGCTTTCCGCGCTCCCGGTGATCGGCTTCCAGCCAGATCTGGTTCACTGTCATGATTGGCAGACCGGCCTGATTCCGGTATATTTAAAGGATCGGTTCCATGGCAGCAGCTTTTTTGCGGACATGAAATCCGTGATCACGATCCACAATCTCAAATTCCAGGGTGTCTGGGATGTAAAAACGATCCAGAACCTTTCCATGCTGCCGGACTATTATTTTACTTCAGACAAGCTGGAAGCCTACAAAAACGGCAATATGTTGAAGGGCGGCATTGTCTACGCCGACGCGATTACCACAGTAAGCCAGACGTATGCCGATGAGATTAAGATGCCGTTTTACGGCGAAGGCCTGGACGGGCTGATGCGGGCGCGTGCGAACAGCCTGCGCGGCATTGTCAACGGGATTGACTATACGGAGTTTAATCCGGAGACCGATACCAATATCGCCCAGCCTTACAATGCACGCAATTTCCGCAAGGAGAAATCGAAAAACAAGCGCGCTCTTCAGGCGCAGCTTGGTTTGCCAGTAGATGAAAAGAAATTCACGGTCGGCGTCGTTTCCCGCTTGACGGATCAGAAGGGATTCGATCTGATCCAGGCGGTCATGGATGAGCTCTGCGCGGAGGATATGCAGCTGATCGTGCTCGGCACGGGTGATGAGCGCTATGAAAATATGTTCCGCCATTACGACTGGAAGTACGGGGACCGGGTTTCGGCGCAGATCTATTATTCCGACGAGCTTTCGCATCGGATCTACGCGGGCTGTGACGCGTTCCTGATGCCGTCGCTGTTTGAGCCGTGCGGCCTGAGCCAGCTGATGGCGCTGCGCTACGGCACCGTGCCGATTGTGCGCGAGACGGGTGGTCTGAAAGATACCGTGCAGCCTTACAACGAGTATGAGAGCACCGGAACCGGATTCTCTTTTGCCAATTACAACGCACATGAGATGCTCGATTCCGTGCGTTACGCAAAGCATATTTATTATGACAAGAAACGGGAATGGAACAAGATTGTCGACCGTGCCATGGCTCAGGATTTCTCCTGGAGCACGTCGGCGATGAAATATCAGGAACTGTATGACTGGCTGATCGGCTGATAAGACAAAGGATACATTGACGGGAGTACGAGATGACATTCTGGAACGAATTGTTCAGCAACGAGATGCTGGTCAGCGCCGTGATCAGCTGGCTGACGGCGCAGGTTTTGAAAACCCTGATCGACTTTGGACTTAATAAAAGCTTTTCACCGGAACGGTTGGTCGGGTCAGGCGGTATGCCCAGTTCTCACTCGGCGACCGTCTGCGCGCTGACGATCTCCGCCGCATTCTGTGAGGGTGTCAGGTCAGTGGCTTTCGCGATCAGTTTTGTGTTTGCCTCTGTAGTTATGTATGACGCGATCGGTGTGCGCCAGGAGACCGGAAAGCAGGCACGTCTGCTCAATCTGATTATGGAGCAGGATATCTTCAAACTGGACAGCGAACAATTCCAGGCGCATCTGAAAGAGTTCGTCGGTCACACACCTCTGCAGGTGCTGGCCGGTGCGCTTCTGGGAATTCTGGTCACACTCGCTGTGCATGAGATGTATCTGTAATGCCCGGATACGGGCAAGCAAAATTAAGTAACATTTTCCACGAAATCACGTTTATCATTATGGGTCCGCCGGTCGGAGTTTTGTGTTCTGACCGGCGGATACATTTTTATAAGGTGAGGGAGAAGAAGAGTTATGAAAAAGGAGAACGAAAAGAGTTACGTCTGGAAGTTTAAGGGAGAGAGGCTCATTCTGAAAGGACGGGAGATCTGGTATCTGCACACAGAACAACGCAAGCTGTTTGTTCATACGCGCAGACATGTCTATCAGATCGGAGGCAGTTTAAAGGAGGCAGCTGAAAAACTTTGCGGACTGCGGATGATGCGGCCACACAATGCGTATCTTGTGCAGCTTGATTATCTGGAGACGATCAACGCGCACCAGGCAGTTTTAAAAAACGGTGTGACACTCCCGGTCAGTGCACATGGCTGGAAACGGGCCAGGAATCTGCTTGAGCAGAATTCTGAAAAATAGCCGGAAAAAATGGCAATAGCACAAGATGAGGGAGCAGTTAAACGGTTTTGGTTGTCTTTTTGACAGATCTGCTTGCGGATGTTCGAAATCCATAGTAGAGTAAACGGGCAACACATTTCGACAGCGTTCTTGCTGTCGCCATCCATGTCTAAAAGGAGGAATCCCGTCTGATGGCGGCGGGATTCCGACCATCTGTTTTCACCATTTCACACAGGCGGATACCGGCTGAAATGTATCCGGATAAAGCACGAAAAACCATTTGACAGCATCATGCGGATATGCTAAGATTAATCGGTGTGAAACGGCGCCGGGACCCAGTTGTTCGGATACTCCAACCATAACCTGGTCTTCGGTAAGCACAGAAAAAAAGGAGGAAATCATCATGATTTCAAAGGAAAAGAAAGCGGAGATCATCGCCGCGTACGGAAGAAAGCCGGGCGATACCGGTTCACCGGAGGTTCAGATCGCGATTCTGACCGAGCGTATCGCGGAGCTGACCGCTCATCTGCAGAAAAACCAGAAGGATCATCATTCCCGCCGCGGTCTGCTGAAGATGGTAGGACAGAGACGTGGTCTGCTGGATTATCTGAAGAAATCCGATCTGGATGCGTATCGTGCTCTTATTGAGAAGCTGGGCATCAGAAAGTAAGTATGGCGGGGTGGAGAGGATATTCTCCACCCTTTTGTCGGTTATTATGTGATATTTTCAGGAGGAATTACCCGAGACGACTGCTGTACCGCCAGGGGCGGCCGGGCGGCAGAGCAGTGGTTTCGGAACCTCCTGCGAGATATAAATATTTCCTGTTCCGGGCGGCATGTTCTGGCGTATCCGGAATAGAATAATGGAAGGAGAACAAACCATGTACAAAAGTTACAGTATGGAACTGGCCGGCAGGACGCTGACCGTCGATATCGGCCGTGTCGCCAAACAGGCAAATGGCGCCGCTTTTATGCATTACGGGGATACCGTTGTGTTGTCCACGGCGACCGCGTCGGAGAAGCCGCGCGACGGCATTGATTTCTTCCCGTTGAGCGTCAATTTTGAGGAAAAGCTCTACGCGGTCGGCAAGATTCCGGGCGGATTCAATAAGCGCGAGGGCAAGGCGTCTGAGAACGCAGTTCTGACATCGCGTGTCATCGACCGTCCGATGCGCCCGCTTTTCCCGAGGGATTACCGCAACGACGTTACGTTAGACAACCTGGTCATGAGCGTTGATCCCAACTGCCGTCCGGAGCTTGTGGCGATGCTGGGCGCGGCGATCGCGACATCGATTTCCGACATCCCCTTTGACGGCCCCTGCGCGATGACCCAGATCGGCATGATCGGCGATGACCTGATCGTTAACCCGACGCAGCTGGAGTGGAAGGTCGGCAGCCTGAATCTGACCGTGGCCTCCACCCGTGACAAGGTGATTATGATCGAGGCCGGAGCCAATGAGATTCCGGAAGCAAAGATGATCGAGGCTATTTATAAGGCGCATGAGGTCAATCAGGAGATTATCCGCTTTATCGATGGGATTGTCGCGGAGTGCGGCAAGGAGAAACACAGTTATGAGCATTATGTGGTTCCGGAGGAGCTGTTTGCGGCGATCCGCGAGATCGTGACCCCGGAGCAGATGGAAGAGGCGGTCTTCACGGATGACAAGCAGACCCGTGAGGAAAATATCCGCCAGATCACCGCGAAACTCGAGGAGACGTTTGCGGATAATGAGGAATGGCTTCCCTTTGTTGGCGATGCGGTTTATCAGTATCAGAAAAAGACCGTGCGCAAGATGATTCTGAAGGATCACAAGCGTCCGGATGGTCGTGAGATTACTCAGATTCGTCCGCTTTCCGCGGAGATCGATATTATCCCGCGCGTCCACGGCTCCGCGATGTTCACGCGCGGCCAGACACAGATCTGCGACGTGTGCACGCTGGCACCGCTCTCCGAGGCACAGAAGATAGATGGTCTTGACGAAAATGAGATCGCCAAGCGCTATATGCATCAGTACAATTTCCCGTCCTATTCGGTCGGTGAGACCAAGCCGTCCAGAGGTCCGGGCAGACGCGAGATCGGACATGGCGCCCTTGCGGAGCGTGCTCTGCTTCCGGTGCTGCCGAGTGAGGATGAGTTCCCCTACGCGATTCGCTGCGTGTCCGAGACCTTTGAGTCTAACGGATCCACGTCGATGGCGTCGACCTGCGCCTCCTGCATGTCGCTGATGGCGGCGGGTGTGCCGATTAAAAAGATGGTTGCCGGTATTTCCTGCGGTCTGGTGACCGGCGAGACCGATGACGATTTCGTGCTGCTGACCGATATCCAGGGTCTGGAGGATTTCTTCGGCGATATGGACTTCAAGGTCACCGGTACGGAAGATGGTATCACGGCGATCCAGATGGATATCAAGATCCATGGTCTGACCCGCCCGATTGTCGAGGGAGCGATCGAGCGCTGCCGCGCGGCGCGCATGTTTATCATGGATACCTGCATGAAGCCGGTGATTTCCGAGCCGCGTAAGGATGTGGGCAAGTACGCGCCTAAGATTGATTCGATCATGATCGATCCGTCCAAGATCGGCGATGTGGTTGGCAAACAGGGCAGCACGATCAACAAGATCATCGAGGAGACCGGCGTTAAGATCGATATCTCCGAGGACGGCATGGTAGCCATCTGCGGAACCGACCGTGCGATGATCGAGAAGGCGAAGAAGATTGTTGAGAACATTGTCACGGATATCGAACCGGGGCAGATTATCACCGGCAAGGTCGTGCAGATCAAATCCTTCGGTGCCTTTGTGGAGCTCAAACCGAAGAAAGACGGCATGGTGCACATTTCCCGCCTCTCCGATAAGCGCGTCGAGAAAGTAGAGGACGTGGTGAATGTCGGCGACATGGTGACCGTGAAGGTTCTCGATGTTGACAAGATGGGTAAGATCAGCCTGAGCATGAAGTCCGCTGATCTGGCAAGAAATGATTAATAAGAAATAGTTAATATAAGGATCATTCATGAAAAAAACTTATAAACAATGTATAGCGGGGCTGCTTGGCGCAGCCCTGCTTGTTTCCACCCCGGTTTGCGCACAGGCGGCCGGCGTGGTAGTGGCCGGCGGGGAAAGCGGTGGCGCGAACAGTCAGGCCGGCCCCGGTGTGAGCAGCGGTAATGTCACGGAAATTCCGGGACGTGTTGATTATTTTTCCGCTTCCGTGAGCAATCCGGTCGTGCCGACGACGGCGTCCTACTCCTATGAACGCATGGTGCAGGATATTCAGAGCCTGCAGGCGCGCTATGGCAGCCATATGACAGTAAACACGATCGGCACGTCGCTGGATGGGCGCGCGATCTATGAGATTGTTCTTGGCAATGTCAATGCCGAGAAGCATATCCTGATCCATGCCGGGATCCATGCCCGGGAGCATATGACGTCGCTGCTGGTGATGAAACAGCTGGAGTATGGCCTCGCTTTTTATAATTCTGGCAATTACGCCGGTACGTCGCTTTCCGAGCTTTTGAACCGGGTAGCAGTGCATTTTGTGCCGATGGTTAATCCGGATGGCATTGCTCTGTGTCAGAATGGGATCGACGCGATCCGTTCTTCGCAGCTGCGCGATACGATTCGCCAGTGTTATGCGGATGATACGGCACAGGGGCGCACGGCAGCTTCCTTTGAGGATTATCTGCTGCGCTGGAAATCCAACGCCCGCGGTGTCGACCTCAATCAGAATTTCCCGGCGGACTGGGAGGCGGTTGACAGTTGTCCGAATCCGTCCTATGCAGTATACCGCGGTCCGTCGGCACTCTCCGAGCTGGAGAGCCAGGCTCTGGCGGCTCTGGCCGATTCCCGCAGCTGGGCGGCTTCCATCAGTTACCACAGTACGGGTAATCTGATCTACTGGGATTATGCCGGGAATCGCGTGCAGCAGGCTTCCGGTGAGCTCGCGACGATCGTCTCCGCAAATACCGGCTGCCCGACCGCAAACAGCAGCGGACATGGCGGTTTTAAAGATTGGGCACAGATTAAAGACAATCCGATCCCGAGCCTGACGATCGAGACAGGCAGTGTTGCGTGCCCGCTGCCTTTGAGTGAGTACGCGGATGTCTGGAACCGTAACAAGATGGTGTGGGCGCTCGTGGCTCTATATGCGATGAACCATTAACTTTTCCCCAACCTGGGTTCTGAACTTTTCAAGCCCTGAACTTTTTGAAAAGTTGTCTCGACAAATTAAAAACCTCAGGATATAATGAGAATGTTGCAATTACTACCAGGAGGGAGAAAGGCGTGGACTATTCGAATGCGATCCAGAAAATTGAAAAGAACAAGCTGGTGGACAACGTCATTGAGCAGATGAATGGGTTGATTGAACACGGCGCCTGGAAAGAGGGAGACAAGATTGCTTCGGAAAATCAGCTTGCCAGAGATTTTAATGTGAGCCGTGTGGTAATACGGGAAGCTTTGCAGAGCCTGCGTAGCCGCAATCTGATCGTTACCCGCCATGGACTTGGTTCCTTTGTATGTAACCCCAGAAACTTTCCAGATGTCATGGATGGGGGTGAACTGCTTGAGATCTCTGAGGATGATTTCTTGAGCTTACAGGAATTGCGGCTCTGCGTGGAAAACCGTTCAATACAGCTTTCGGCAGAGTACGGAACAGAAGAAGATTTCGCCCGTATTCATGAGGCATTAGAGCGGATGAAGGCTTTTGCTGATAATCTGGAGGAATTTACTGCAGCGGATCTGGACTTCCACCTGGCTGTGGTAGAGAGTGGGCACAGCAAGCTGCTGATCAAAGCATATCACAGCTGTCAGAACGAAGTGCATTTTATTTTGCGGGAAATGAACCGGATTCAGGAAAGCCAGACATATGCCCTCTATACACATACGGAGGTTTATCAGGCTATCGCAGCCCGGGACGCAAAGCGGGCGATGCTTGTTTTTAAGGATATGGGCGAGTTTAATAAGGCCCGCTATTCCGGTATGTTTAAAAACAACTACAAATCCTGATTGATCGTGCAATATTACCAAAAACATCCCCTGGATTCTGTGCCAAAGGCAGAATTCAGGGGATTTCTATTGACTTTTTGCGTAGAATAATATAAAAAATTAGATGTAATACATGTTACAACAAAACAAAATGAAATGAAAAAAGGAGGATCCGTATGGAAGGCACGATGAAAGCGCTGGTCATGGAACGCTATCTGGATTTTGAGCTGAAGGACTGGGAAATCCCCCAGATTACGGACAGTCAGGTGCTGGTAAAAGTCCGCGCCGTCTCAATCTGTGGCAGCGATATTGGAGGCAGCAACGGCAAGAGCGGTCGCCGTATTCCTCCCATCATTATGGGACATGAGGCCAGCGGTGATATTGTGGAAGTGGGTAAGGCGGTCAGGGGCTGGCATGCAGGTCAGCGCGTAACCTTCGATTCGACGGAATACTGTGGAGAGTGCAGCTTCTGTCGCAAGGGGCAGATCAATCTGTGCGAGAACCGGAAAGTGCTTGGGGTTTCCTGCGACGAATATCGTCGTCACGGAGCCATGGCTGAGTATGTGGCAGTGGAATCCCGGACACTGTACGCATTGCCCGATTCTGTCTCATACGAGGAAGCCGCCCTGGTGGAACCGCTTAGTATCGGCGTCCATGCAGTCGCTATTTCCCCGATTCAGATGGGAGATGTGGTGTTGATCAATGGTTGCGGTACGATCGGATTGATGACTCTGCAGGCGGTTAAGGCGAGCGGTGCCAGCAGGATTATTATGAGCGATTTGGATGATTCCCGGCTGGATATTGCCGCCAGTATGGGCGCCACAGATCTGATAAACAGCGATTCCGTTGATGTGCCGGAACAAGTGTACAAGCTGACCGGCGGCCGCGGTGCGGATCTGGCTTTTGACGCGGTGGGACTGGAGGTTACTGTTCGAAATGCCATTTACAGTCTGCGCAAGGGTGGTTGCGTGGTGGCCATCGGAAATATTGGACAGGAGATCAGATTTCCACTGCAGTATTGTATTACGCGGCAGATTCGCATGCAGGGAAGCTGTGCCAGCAGTGGCGAGTATGACATCTGCCTGTCTATGATTGCCTCCGGAAAAATCGATGTGTCTCCTTTCTTACAGAATCTGATGCCGCTGGAGCAGGGGAAGGCCGCGTTTGAGCGCTTCTACAACAGGGAGCCCAATCTGCTCAAAGTTGTGCTGACAGCCGGAAAGGACTGAAACACTCCGACTTTCAGACAATTTACACAAATAAATCATCAAAAATTTATGAAATACCACAAAATTAGTGATGAGTAATTGACAAGATAACATTCGATTGCTATAATTTCAACAGATAACATGTATTACATGTTACAACTAAAAATTTAGGAGGATAAGTTTGAAACTGAGAGGTAGCGGATAGAAAAAAACAAGAAAGTATCACAA
>JAJQAA010000045.1 GCA_021204045.1 Clostridiales bacterium | reverse complement strand
CCATTAGAAAAAGCCCGGTTCTTTTCACAAAGAACCAGACTTTTTCAGTGCCCTCTACAAGCAAGCTTGTCGTGGATTCTCATACTTGCCCTCACGCCGTCCCGGATTGTTAGCGCATGTTAGCGCATGTCTTCCACTAATATCCCATAGCCCCGCGTGGAATCCTGCACAAATACGTGGGTAACCGCGCCGATCAGTTTGCCGTCCTGCAGGATCGGGCTGCCGCTCATGCCCTGGATGATGCCGCCGGTGAGTTCCAGAAGCCGCGGATCCGTAATGTGGATAACCAGACTTTTGTTTTTCTGAAGCGGATTGGCGTCGACACGCTGAATCTCAATCTCATAATCCTGCATCGTTCCGGATATGCTGCTGCGAATGCAGGCCGCGCCTTTTTTTACATCCTGGCGATAGCCGACCTCGACCGCCTCGCCGCTGATTTTCTGGAGCATATGTTCATTGACTTTTCCGAAAATCCCCGTCTCCGTATTCTTCTCTACCGTACCCATCTGCGTTCCCGGACCATAGTAAATCACGCCTGCCATGACGCCGGGACTTCCGGCGGCTCCCTTCTCGATTCCCAATATCTCTGTCTCGTAAAGGGAACCGCCCCCGGTATCGATAAGCTCCCCGGTATCGCTGTCGCTGATCCCATGGCCCAATGCGCCGAAATTGCCGTCTTTGTCCACATAGGTAAGCGTGCCGATGCCCTGCGTATCGTCTCGCACCCAGGCGCCCAGCTTGTAGCTTCCGTCCTCGGCCAGCACCGGCCGCATGCTCACCTCAAGCTCCTTCCCGTCGCGCCGCACCCGCAGCAGTGCCTGTTCATCGCCGTTTTCATTCAAATTTCCGATCAGAGCCTCCTTACTCTGCAGTGGTTCGCCGTTGAATGCCTCGATATAATCACCGGACTGCAGAATCCCGTAAGCCGGCTCCGTCTCCTGGCCGTCCATCTGGCGCACACGGCCGGTACCGATGACCATAATCCCATCGGATTGCAGATAGATTCCCACCGGAACTCCGCAGGGCACCACATACTGCGTATTGACAACCTCAACCTCTATCTCTTTAAAACGAATCGTTCCAAACAGATCCAATGCCAGCCGGTAGCTGCCCTCGCTCGACGAGTAAAGCGAAAACTCTTCGGTTCCCCGCAGGCGGATCTGATCCGCCGGGATATTGGAACGCGTTCCGAGAACCACCTCCTCGCTCTCGCTGGAGAGCGTCATATCGAACGGCAGCGCAAAGGTAAAGCTCTCCTCCTCCTGCACAATGATACTCAGCCGGTCCGGCACCTGCCGTTCCATATAATACCAGATAAAGGCGGCTGTAAAGACCAGACTGCCCAGAAAAATCCACAGCAGGCAGCGCCGGTAGCGCCTTCTTCCTTCTGTCAGTGCCATCATCCCACATACCTCCTCATTTTCCTTCCAGCTCGCATAACAATACAAGTTCTTCCTGCGTTGCCCTGCAATTTCTTTCGACACAAAAAGGAGCCTTTTTCAGGCTCCTTCGTAGTATGTGAGAATTTATAAAATCCACTCTGACAGTTTTATGAAAGTTGTTTTTCTTTTTTCTCTGCCGCCAGTTTTTTCATTTCCCTCGCGTTCTGCCGCACCGCATCGGTAATTTCAGCTCCCCCAAGCAGCCGCGCCAGCTCGTCGGTCATCTCCGTCTCGTTCAACGCGCGAATCCGGGTTGCGGTTTTTCCCTGTGACACAGATTTTGCAATCTCGTAATGGCAGTCGGCCATCGCCGCGATCTGCGGAAGATGCGTGATACAGATCACCTGGTGATTCCGCGAAATAATCGCCAGTTTCTCGGATACTTTCTGGGCTGTACGGCCGCTGATGCCGCTGTCGATCTCATCAAATATCAATGTCGGAACCGCATCGCTGTCCGCCAGCACCGTTTTGATCGCCAGCATGATTCTGGAAAGCTCACCGCCCGATGCCACCGCCGCCAGCGGCCGCAGTGGCTCGCCCGGATTCGTGGAAATCATAAATTCCGCCTCATCCCAGCCCTCCGGGCCGATCTGGGTCAGACGGCGAAATTCCATCGAGAAACGCACATCCAGGAAATTTAAGTCAACCAGAGCTTCGCGGATATGATCAGCCAGTTCTCCCGCCGCCTCCCGCCGAGCCTGGGACAGCTGCCCGCACAGCTTTTCCAGACAGCCGCGCACCTGTCCGTATTCCTCCTCCAGCTTTGCGCGGCGCTCGTCAAAATGTTCCAGCTCATCCAGCCGCTGCCGCTTCTTCTCATATGCCGACTGTACGGCCTCCACCGTCGCGCCGTATTTGGCTTCCATGGAACGAATGGCATCCAGGCGTTCTCTGATCCGCGCCATTTCTTCTTCGTCAAATTCTGTCTCATCCAGGTAGGCTCTGGCCGCGTGGCGGATATCATTCAGAACCGCCTCCGCGTCATAGAGCTGATCCCGGATCGCCGCGACGGACTCATCCAGCCCGGCAACCGTCCCGACCTCTCCGAGCGCGCAGCTCACCGCGCTGCTGTCCGCCGCCTCATAAACGGCGGAAATGGCCGCAAGAATCTGCCTGCCGCTCTCCAGCCGCGCAAGCGCGGCCGCAAGTGTTTCCTCTTCCCCGTTCTTTAATGCCGCATTCTCAATCTCATTCAGCTCAAAACGCAGAAAATCCGTCTCACGTCTGCGACTCTCCGCATCGTCGGACAGCTTTGCAAGCGCATCTTTCAATCCGCGGTATTGCTTATAGAGTTCCGAAATTTTATTTTTATATCCATCAACACGGGATTTTGCATAGATATCAAGAATTTCCAGATGCCGGGCGATATGCAGCAAAGACTGATGTTCATGCTGGCCGTGAATGTCGATCAGCAGCCCCGTCACCGCGCGCAGCCGCGCGGCTGTCACCGTTTCGTCGTTGATCCGGCTGACACTGCGGTTTGGCATAATCCGGCGGCTGATCACCAGAAGCCCCTCCTCATCCGGAAAAACTTCCAGCGCTTCCAGTTTCGCACGCTGCTCCTCCTCCACGGAAAACACCAGTTCCACGTAAGCGTATTCCGCATCGCTGCGGATCATCTCCTTTGAGGCCTTCCGGCCGAGAGCCAGGCTGACCGAATCGATGAGGATCGATTTGCCCGCCCCGGTTTCCCCGGTGAGAATATTGAGGCCCTCACCCAGCTCCACATCCGCTTGCTTGATCAACGCCAGATTTTTTACATGTAGCTCCAAAAGCATGCTCTCACCCCTCCTCGCGTATCAATCTCCCGAGTCTGTCCATCAGCACAATTGTGTCGTCAACGCTGCGCACGGCACATATGATCGTATCATCACCGGCAATGCTGCCGACAATTTCGTGAAAATGCAGGCCGTCCAATGCCGCCGCTACCGCCATCGCCATCCCGGACACCGTGCGGATCACAAGAATATTCTGCGCCATGTCCATAGATAAAAACCCCTCGCGGAGAATACGGATATATTTGTCCCCGTAATCTTCTTTTCCCGGCGTAACCATGTAACGCTGGCGACCGTTCGCTCCGGTTACTTTCGTCAATTTCAGTTCGCGGATATCACGGGAAACCGTTGCCTGCGTAACCCGGAAACCGGCCTCATTGAGGCGGCTGGCCAGCTCTTCCTGCGTCTCAATCTCATATTTTCCAATCAGCTCCACAATTTTACTATGTCGTTTCAGTTTCATGTCCGAACCCCCTTACACACGGCTCATTTTATCGCGCAGATTGTCAAGAAATGAAATATCTTTAAGCCGGATCAGCTCGGTTCCTTCCGGAGAACGACGGATTGACAAAACGCCTTCCGGCGACAAACAAGCTTCCTGGTCTCCGTCAAAAACGACTGCCTGATCTTCCTTTCCCTTCACACGAATATCGACGCGATCCTCTCCCATCAGTACAATGCTGCGTGAATTCAGCGAATGGGAACAGATCGGCGTCAGCACAATCAAACGCGCGCCCGGCGTCACGATCGGACCGCCCGCGGAGAGATTATAACCCGTAGAACCGGTCGGCGTAGCCACAATCATGCCGTCCGCCGTATATTCATTCAGCTGTTTCCCGTTAACATAAAGAACAAAATGCAGCGGCTGTGTACCGACCCGGCGGCCTAAGACGATCTCATTGAGCGCAAAACCGCGGGCTGTCTCACATTGTCCGTTGATCTCCCCTTCCAGCATCATACGCGTCTCGAGCTGGATATTCCCTTCCAGCAATTTGTCCAGTACCGGCGGCAGCGGTTCCCTGGCGGAAACCTGCGTAAGATAGCCGAGCGTACCCATATTGATACCCATCAGCGGCAGTCTACGGCCCACAAGGTCACGAGCTGCCTGAATCAGCGTACCGTCACCGCCAAGCGTGATCACACAATCGGTTCCCTCCGGCACCTGAGAACAGTCGGTACCAAGCTTACCTTCTCCAATCACGCAGGATGCCCCGTGCGCCAGCAAATACGAGCGAATTTCTTCCGCCTTCTGTTCGGAGCCTTCCTTGGATGGATTTGTGACCAGGTAAAAATATCTCATGACAGCCTCCTGTGTGCCTCGTCGACAACGGTTTTTGCCAAAAACGGTATCTCCTTCTGCCTCCATCCTTCCGCGTGATTTTGCAGATAGAGCAGGTACTCGATGTTCCCCTCCGGACCCCGTATCGGAGAAAAGTCCAGATTCAGCAGTTCAAAGCCCAGCCCCAGGGCATGTTCCGTCACCTGCTCGATCACCTCAATATGCGTGTTCTTATCGCGAACCACGCCTTTTTTACCAACCTTCTCACGCCCGGCCTCAAACTGCGGCTTGATCAGCGCCACCACATGAGCGTCCTCTTTTAAAAGCCTCTTTGCCGGACCAAGCACCATACGCAGCGATATGAACGAGACATCGATCGAAGCGAAATCCGCCAGTTCCGGAATATCCTCTGGCATAACATAACGGATGTTTGTGCGTTCCATGCACACAACTCTCTCGTCGTTGCGCAGCTTCCAGTCCAGCTGGCCATGCCCGACGTCGATCGCGTAAACCCGCGCCGCGTCGTTTTGCAGCATACAGTCGGTAAAACCTCCTGTGGAAGCGCCGATATCCAGACAGACGCAGCCGGAAAGCTGCAGATCAAAGCATTCCACCGCCTTCTCCAGTTTCAGGCTGCCACGGCTTACATATTTTAACGTCGCGCCGCGCACCTCAATCACAGCTGTCTCCTCAAACAGCGAACCAGCCTTATCTTCCTTCTGTCCATCCACATAGACGATACCGGACATAATAATAGCCTTCGCCTTCTCCCGCGAGGCGGCCAGCGCCCGGTTTACGAGCAGGATATCCAGCCGTTCCTTCATACCGGATCCTCCTTCCCGTTGTCCGGAGCGATCCGAGTGTCTGAACTCATCTCTAGCTCCGGATCTGCGCCGGTCTCCTGAGTAATTTTAGCATCCAGATATGTTTCCCCCATCCTGCGGATAATGGAATCGCTGTCGATCCCGAGGCTTTCCCGCAGCAGCGAGACGTTGCCATGTTCAACATAGGCATCGGGCAAGGCAATATTGAGCACTTTCACCTGTGGATAATGCTCATTCATATAAGCGGTCACCTGCAATCCAAAACCGCCCTGCAGCACATTTTCTTCCAACGTGACCAGGAAAGAGTGCGAGGAAGCCAGCGTGTCGATCAAGTCGGTATCAACAGGCTTAATGAAGCGTCCGTTGGCCAGCGTGCATTCCCAGCCTTCCGCGCGCAGTTTATCCCGGATATGCTCCGCCGTACTGACCATACTGCCGACTGCAAGCAAAGCGATTTCTCTGCCCTGGCTGATCAGTTCGCCTTTCCCATAGACGACCGGGCTGTCCGATTCCTTCAGCCCGCGGTAAGCCTGTCCGCGCGGATAACGGATCGCGATCGGACCGTCGTATTCCTCGATGGCAAACTCAAGATCCCGGCGCAGCTCCCAGAGGTTTTTAGGGGCTAATACTGTCATGTTGGGGATCGATGTGAGATACGATAAGTCAAATATTCCCTGATGTGTCTCCCCATCGCTGCCAACCAGACCCGCGCGATCAATCGCGAATACGACCGGAAGATTCTGAATGCAGACGTCGTGGAGTATCTGATCGTAACCGCGCTGCAGAAATGAGGAATAAACCGCCACCACCGGCTTCAGTCCTGCCGCAGCCATACCTGCCGCCGAGGTGACCGCGTGCTGCTCGGCGATCCCCACATCAAAGAAGCGCTCCGGATACTGTTTCTGGAAGCGTTTCAGGCCGGTACCGTCCGGCATTGCCGCTGTGACCGCCACGATCCGCGGATTGCTCTCCGCCAGACGGCACAGTTCGCTTGAAAAAACATCGGTATAGCCCGGATAAATCTTTTTATTTTTTGGCTGGCCCGTCGCGATATCAAACGGCTCAACGCCGTGGAAACGCGCCGGCTGCTTCTCCGCGGGTGCATAGCCCTTGCCCTTTTTGGTCAGCACATGCACCAGCACCGCGTGATCCATCTTGCGGGCTTCGCGAAAGAGCTTCACCATGCCGGACACGTCATGCCCGTCAACCGGTCCCAGATAAGTAACGCCCATATTCTCAAAAAGCATCCCCGGGATCATCAGCTGCTTGATGCTGTTTTTCGTACGGCAGATCTGGCTGACAAGTCTGTCGCCGATCACCGGAATACTTTCCAGCGCTCCGGAAACCTGCTTTTTCAGCCGGTTGTAGCCCGCGGCGGAACGGATAGTATTCAGATAGCGCGACATACCGCCGACATTCTCCGAAATCGACATGTTATTGTCATTGAGAACAATGATAAAATTCTGCTTCATCCGCGCCGCGTTATTGAGCGCCTCAAAGGCCATGCCTCCGGTCAGCGCTCCGTCGCCGATCACAGAAATCACCGCATAATCCTCGCCCAGCAGATCACGCCCCTGCGCAATCCCCAGTCCCGCGGAAATCGACGTCGAGCTGTGTCCGGTGTCAAACGCATCGTACGGGCTTTCCTTACGCTTCGGAAAACCACTTAAACCCCCGAACTGGCGCAGACCGTCAAAGAACTCGCGGCGGCCGCTCAGAATTTTATGCGTATAGGACTGATGGCCGACATCCCAGATTACCTTATCTTTTGGCAGATCAAACGCCAGATACAGCGCAATCGTCAGCTCAACCACGCCAAGATTGGAAGCCAGATGCCCCCCGGTAACGCTGATTTTCTCGATCAGAAAGGTGCGGATCTCCTCCGCCAGCTGCCGCAATTGCTCCGCGTCCAGCTTTTTTACATCCGATGGTCCCTCAATCTGCTCCAGCAACATGTTCCTTTACCCTGCTTCTTTCTTCGTTCTGTTATCTCTTCACAGGATTCATCGCCTGTCAGCTATATCACGCGCCGGCCCTCCTGCGCTCATGAAATAATTAGTTTTCTCTCGCTATCAGGAAACGAATCAGAGCTTCCAGCTCCGGATTGCGTCCCGGAAGCTGAGAAAGCTCTTCCAGTGCCCGCGCGCTGTGATCTTCTACCGCGCGTCGTGCCGCTTCCACTCCTTCCAGCGTCACATAGGTTGTCTTATGGTTTTTCTCATCACTGAGCACCGGTTTGCCGAGTTTTCCGGCCGTGCTCGTCACGTCGAGAATATCGTCCTGAATCTGGAATGCGAGGCCGACCTCTGCCGCGATCTGCTCCACAATGTTCAACTGCTCTTCATCCGCGCCGCCGAGCAGAGCGCCAATCATCATCGACGCCTCCAACAGCGCTCCGGTCTTGAGACGGTAGATAAAATCCAGCTTCTCACCCGGAATCGGCTGTCCGGTCAGCTCCACATCGACCACCTGGCCGCCAATCATGCCATAAATGCCCGTCTTTTCCGCCAGCAGGCCGATCGCGCGCGCTATACGTGCGCTGTCCGGTGTTTCGACTGAGAGAGCCTTCGACGCCGTCTCCACCGCGTAAATGAGCAGAGCATCCCCGGCAAGTACTGCCATGTCATAACCGTATTTGACCCAGGTCGTGGGCTTGCCGCGGCGCAGCTCGTCATTATCCATACAGGGAAGATCATCGTGAATCAGCGAAGAGGTGTGAATCATCTCAATCGCAGCCATAAACGGCTCAATTTCCCGGCCGCTGCCGCCAAACAGGCGGTAGGTCTCCCACATCAGAATCGGGCGCAGACGCTTGCCGCCCGCGCGCACACTGTAATTCATCGCCTCAAAAATCGTCTTCTGGAAGCCTTCCTCGCGCGGCAGGTAACGCTCCAGCAGCACGTCGACCTCTGCCTTGCGCCGCGCCATGTATTCACGCGTCTCCATGGTCTTCTTCCCCCTGAAGCACGATCATCTGCTTTTCCACCTTATCGATCCGTTCGCCGCACTGCTTCACCAGCTTCATCCCCGCCTCATAGCAGGCAAACGAATCCTCCAGTGAGGTTTCCGAGGACTCCAGGCGCTCCATGACCTGATCCAGCTCTGCAAAAATCTGTTCGATCGTCTTTTCCATCGTCATCCTCCCAATGAATCCACTGCGGTGACCTCCGCCTTAATATTGCCATCCGCAATGCGGATGCGCAGTTCGTCCGCCACCTTCACCTGATCAATCCGCTCCACCCGCCTGCCGTCCGCTCCGGTTACAAACCCGAAGCCGCCGCTGATCCGCTCAAGCGGCGAAAGCCCATGCAGGCGGCTCGCAGCCAGTGCCAGGCGATGGCGCGCCGTGAGGATACGCTGCTTCATTACACTCTGCAGGCGTTCCTCACAATCTGCCAGTCTCTGGCGCTTCTCATTGACCTGTCGTCCCGGATCGTGCAGCTGCAGACGCAGCCGGTATTGATTTGCCTGAAAACGCATCCGCTCCACGCACCGTGCCATCGAACGCTGCAGGGCTGTCCGGTATGCCAGTCTCTGATCCTCAAACTGCCGGTAATCAAACACCGCCAGCTCCGCCGCCGCGGACGGCGTCGGCGCGCGCAGATCGGCGACATAATCGGCAATCGTCCAGTCGACCTCATGGCCGACGGCCGAGATCACCGGCGTCGCGCAGTCAAAAATCGCCCGCGCCACAATTTCCTCATTAAATGCCCACAGATCCTCAATCGAGCCGCCGCCACGGCCGACAATCAGCACATCCAGTCCCATGGCGTCCAGACGCCGGATCCCGGAAACAATGCTCTCTGCCGCGCCGTCGCCCTGTACCTTCGCCGGACAGAGGATCAGCTGGACATATGGGTTGCGCCGACCGGCGACGTTGACAATATCCCGGATCGCCGCGCCGGTGTCCGCCGTCACCACGCCTACCTTCCTCGCGTAACGTGGGATCGGCTGTTTGTACTGCGCGTCGAACATCCCCATCTCTTCAAGCTCCAGACGCAGCCTGCGAAAGCGTTCAAAAAGATCTCCCCGACCATCCAGCGCGATCTGGCGCGCGTAAAGCTGATACTTTCCATCGCGCTCGTAGACATCGATCGTCCCGGACACAACGACCTGCTGTCCGTTTTGCAGCTGAAAAGCGAGTCCCTTTCTCTGGCCGGCGAACATCACGGCCGCCAGACTTGCGCCCTCATCCTTCAGCGTAAAATAAATATGTCCTGATGTATGGTATTTGCAGTTGGACACTTCGCCCCGCACCGAGATGCGCGAGAGAGCAAAGTCCTGGGCAAACATATTTTTAATATAAGCGTTTACCTGCGATACGGTATACCCTTCCGGTCGCACGCCGCGCGATGATGCATACCCTTCCTGGCGCGATCCGTGTGATAAAGAATCAAGTCTTGCCATATTATTCCGCCGTCACCAGACGGGCAAGCACACCGTTGATAAACGCCGCGGAATCCTTGCCGCCATATTTTTTCGCCAGATCCACAGCCTCATTGATTGCGACCTTTTCCGGGATCTCGCTGTCATAGTGCATCTCATAAAGCGCCTGGCGCAGAATCGCCAGCTCCACACGTCCCATACGGCGCGTCTTCCAGCCTTCTGCGACACCGTTGATCTTGTCATCGATCTCCGGGATCCGCGCCGCCATGCTTCCCACACGTGCGATGAGGAACGCTTTATCCGCGTCGTTTACCTCGACTCTGTGAATGATCTCCACTCTGCCATCCTCCGTGACATCATCCTCATCGGGCGAATAAAAATACCGCTCCGACTGTATATCCGTCTCATCAGCCGGGTAAAAGGCTGCTCCAAACAGCATCTTAAAACAGTGTTCCCGCATTTCCCTCCTGGTCATCCGTATCTTCCTCCTGGCGAGATTAGTGACGCCCGCAAAGCAGGCATATGGGTTTACTGTATCACATCCTGATGCAATTTTCAAGAAAACGGCTGTATAATTTGCAGATAATCGATTACCGTGGTTACTATTCACGGGGTGGGGAAAAGACGGACTGAGATTTTGACTTTAAATT
>JAJQAA010000006.1 GCA_021204045.1 Clostridiales bacterium | reverse complement strand
GTTTGTGATACTTTCTTGTTTTTTTCTATCCGCTACCTCTCAGTTTCAAACTTCCGTCCATACCACATTTGAATACTATTGCGATGTGATGGATGAGAATGAGAATATCCTGGCATTTATGAATCAGGCGTTTGCGCCTGTGGAAACATGAAAGGCGGTGTGATATGGTTCTGGATTTGAATTTACAGAAATTTGTAGATTGGGAAGTAAAAGGTGTGATGCAGATTAAAGGGAAATATGGATATCGCGTCATACTGAAATATATGGATGGAACAGAGCGAACCCAGCAGAAAGCTGGGTTCGTTTCGGAAAAGGAAGCAAATGCTGCCAGGGACAGGACTCTCGGAGAACTTTATTCCGGAAAGTACGTGGTTTATGAAAGCGTCAGAGTAAAAGATTTTCTGGTTTTTTGGCTGGATGAGGACATCCTGAATCGGGTGGGAAGCAGTGAAACCTATGATACATATCGGGGAATGGTTTATAATCACATTATTCCGGCTCTGGGGAGCAGAAAAATTTCAGAGATCAATCGTGGTGATGTGCAGAAATTTTATAATGAAATTGCAGAGTATTCAATATCCGTTGCCAGACTGGTAAAAACGGTCATGAACGTCTCATTTCGATACGCCGTGGAAAAGAAGATCATTGCAGAGAATCCGACGATTGGAGTCAATCTTCCCAAAAAGGTGGAAAAGAAACCGTATCATACGCGATATGTGAACGGACAGAAGACACTGACAATGGAGCAGATTCAGATCTTACTGGAGGCCAGCAAGGATACGCCGATACATATGCAGGTGTTGTTTAATGTACTTATGGGACTCAGACGGCGGGAGATCAATGGTGTAAAATATTCGGATGTCGATTATATTAACCGGACGCTCACTGTGCAGAGGCAGCTGGGGAAAAAGATCAATACCAAAAAAGATGATTTCGCTCCCAAGACATATACGAAACAGGAAGTCCGGCTGAAAACAGAATCCAGTTACCGTACATTGCCGATACCGGATTATGTGTTTGAAGCAATTTTGGAAGAACGCAAAGTATATGAAAGAAACCGAAACCGCAGGAGTACAATCTTCGATGATTCAGGGTATATATGTTGTTCAGTGACAGGAAAACCCAGAAGCAAAGATTTTCACTGGAAGCACTATAAGAAATTGCTGGAGGACAATAACCTGCCGAATATTCGCTGGCATGATCTTCGCAGCACATTCTGTACGATCCTTTTAAAAAATGATTTTAACCCGAAAGCAGTCTCAAAACTGATGGGACATGCCAAGGAGCTGATCACGATGGATGTTTATGGTGACAAGAGAGGAATCATAGCAGATTGTGTGGATGAGCTTCAGCCATTTATTGATGAGGTACTTCCTCATGAGAATGATAACGAAGACCTACAGACAGAAAATATTGATGTAGTAACCAGACCAGAAGATTATTTCTGGGAATAGAATATGAGCAAAAACGTAGCCGCAAGAAAAGAACGAATGTTCCTGCTTGCGGCTATACAATTCTATTTTTTCATGTTATAATTTCTGGTGACTTTCAGAACAGCCGGTTTTGCCTTGTATTATAAGGTGTTTCGGGGTTTTGAAAATCGGGTTCAGGTGACTTTCATTCGTAAAAAACAAAAAGTTCGACTATATGCCAGGGCTTAAGTGTTCAATTTTACGAATTTCTGGCATATAGACGTACTTTTTTCAGGGTCACCCAGGAGGTGAAAAAACAGGGATGTTGTTCAAATTGCACAAAGAATTCGAGCCGACAGGCGACCAGCCACAAGCCATTGAAAAACTGGTCAAAGGCTTTAAAGAAGGCAATCAATTCCAGACGTTGCTGGGCGTCACAGGTTCCGGAAAGACCTTTACGATGGCCAATGTGATTGAGGCACTCCAGAGGCCGACTTTGGTAATAGCGCACAATAAAACGTTGGCGGCTCAGTTGTACGGTGAGTTTAAGGAGATGTTCCCTGAGAACGCAGTTGAATATTTTGTGTCCTACTACGATTACTATCAGCCGGAGGCTTATGTGCCGTCTACGGATACCTATATTGAGAAAGATTCCGCGATCAACGATGAAATTGATAAACTGCGCCATTCGGCGACGGCGGCGCTGGCGGAGCGGCGCGATGTGATCATTGTCGCTTCCGTGTCGTGTATTTATGGTCTGGGCAGCCCGATCGATTACAAAAACATGGTTGTATCGCTGCGGCCAGGCATGGAGCGCGACCGGGACGAGGTTATTCATAAGCTGATCGATATTCAGTACACGCGAAATGACATGGATTTCCATCGGGGGACATTCCGGGTGCGCGGCGATGTGGTGGAAATCTTTCCGGCGGGTTCCGGGGACGAAGCCTGCCGCGTGGAATTTTTCGGGGATGAGGTTGACCGTATCACGGAATTTGATCCGACGACCGGTGCCGCGAAGCGGGAGCTGAATCATCTGGCTATCTTTCCGGCTTCGCACTATGTGGTGCCGAAGGACAAGCTGTTACTGGCGACCGACAATATCCTTGCTGAGCTGAAAGAGCGGGTCGCGTATTTCAAAGCGAATGATAAGCTCCTGGAGGCGCAGCGGATTTCTGAACGCACGAATTTCGATGTTGAGATGATGCGGGAAACCGGTTTCTGCTCCGGCATCGAGAACTATTCCCGTCATCTGGTGTTTGGCAAGCCGGGTGCGCCGCCGTGGACGCTGATCGATTATTTTCCGGATGATCTGCTGATCATGGTCGATGAGTCGCACATTACGCTGCCGCAGGTGCGCGGCATGTTCTCCGGAGACCGTTCGCGCAAGCAGACGCTGGTGGATTACGGTTTCCGTCTGCCATCGGCACTGGACAACCGTCCGCTGAATTTCAGTGAGTTTGAGAGCAAAATCGATCAGATGCTCTGTGTTTCGGCGACGCCGGGCGACTACGAAGCGGAGCATGAGCTCTTGCGCGTGGAACAGATTATCCGGCCGACGGGCCTGCTGGATCCGGAGATCCTGGTCCGCCCGGTGGAGGGGCAGATTGACGACCTGATCTCCGAGGTCAATAAGGAGACGGCGGGTCATCATAAGGTGCTGATCACGACGCTGACCAAGCGGATGGCGGAGGATCTGACCGGATATATGCGCGATGTCGGGATTCGCGTCAAATATCTGCATTCGGACATTGACACGCTGGAGCGGGCGGAGATCATCCGCGATATGCGCATGGATGTGTTTGACGTGCTGGTCGGTATCAACCTGCTGCGCGAGGGCCTGGATATCCCGGAGATCACGCTGGTGGCGATCCTGGATGCCGACAAGGAAGGCTTTCTGCGCTCGGAGACCTCGTTGATCCAGACGGTCGGCCGCGCCGCGCGGAACGTCGATGGACATGTGATTATGTATGCCGATACGGTGACAGACTCGATGCGCCGCGCGATCGACGAGACGAACCGCCGCCGCAGCATCCAGCAGCGTTACAATGAGGAACATGGAATCACGCCGACGACGATCAAAAAAGCTGTGCGTGACCTGATTACGATCTCGAAGGCGGCAGACGCGGACAATCAGGATTTCCGTAAGGATCCGGAGTCGATGGATGGAAAGGAACTGAAACGGCTCGAAAAAGAACTGCAGCGTAAGATGCATCAGGCCGCGGCGGAGCTGAATTTTGAGGAGGCCATGGTTCTACGCGATCGTATGCTTGAGATCAAGAAGATGCTGCTGGAGCTTGAGGAATGAAATACCGAAGCAATGAGATAACCAGAGAGAACATAATTGGCAATGAAGCAACCGGGAAATGAAACAGCCAGGAAATGCAACAACCGGGAGTGGAATCGTGTTCAGTTATGTATCATATGGATGCGGTCGTCCGCGCGTGTATAGAGATAAATGTGATCCGAAAGCTGATCCTCGAGAGAAACCTCGGTATGATTCACATTCTGAACCATCTGATTGAGATATTCGGTGGAGACCTCATCTGTCTGCGGAGTGATCAGGACCTCGTGGATACTGGAGGGAATGATGAACAGATCGCGTTCCAGTTCATCCGCGAAATCTTTTAATATACGTGGATACAGAATGCAGGCGGCGCCATAGATTCCGGAGATGTTGCTGAGAAGGTAGAGCGGTAATTCGTTTGCGCTGCTCTCAGAAGGGGAGTCGTTCTCAAAATGCGTGTCGGTTTCTTTTCCGGTTTGATTATTATCGAAACCGTGCTTTTTTGCCATGTCCCAGATTACGTCCTCAATGCTGCGAATTCTGGCAGGATACCGCTGCGGTGTATTGTCGAGAGCGATACGCAGCAGATTTTCTTTTTTAATATTCCAGATACGAATATTATCATTGCGGATCAGGGTTGTCATCTGCCCCGCGTCGCTGGATTCGAGAAACAGATAAAAGACGATTGCAAGATCGAGATAGGGAATGAAGGGAAGGTCGCTCAGCAGTTCACGATTCATCTCGGCGTGAATGAGACGCAGCATGATCCGTGAACGCACCTGGTCGAATTGCTCCGGCAGGCCGTCTGTGAGAAAGCCGGGAGCCGGGTAGTCCGCAAAAAGGCGGAGAATATCTTCGATAATCTCATCAATCCCCAAACCGCCCTGGTACTGCTCGTAATAGGAGTTCAGATAAATCGTCGGAGCCAGGGCAGCGTCGGTGCGGCGGATACTCAGGCCGTCCAGCCGGACACCGTTATTTTTGAGAATCTGATGGAGCTCCAGCCGGTATTCCGGCCCGAGCTTTTCGCGCAGCTGCTGGCTGACCATTTCCATAAATGTGGCGTAAATCAATAAAATACCTCCTTCAAAATAATGTCGATTCGCAGGGAATGGATTCCCGAACAGGAACGATAATCCGTGAATACTGCGGAATGAACCAGAAAATGGTAAGGCCTATTATAGCGGATGTGCTTTGGTTTGGCAATCAGGGAAAATTGCACAAAAGTATTTATGAAAATTGTACAAGCCGGTTTTATCGGATTTTAATAAATGATTCGGTTGTAGTTTGTGGGGAAAACAGATAAAATAAAGAAGAAAAGTATGGTGCAATCGATGGAGATATCCGGATAATGAGTCAAATGATCAGAAAACTGGTGATATTGTCGGCTGTTTTTGCGGCAGCCTTAATTGTATATATTGTGATGAATCAGCGGGGGCTGCAGACGGGGGATACCGTTTACACGGCGATGGAGGAGGAGACGCTCCCGGTTGTCAGTGTCAGCATGTATGGACGGGAAATGAATCCGATGTATGGCTATTGCCGGGATATGGGCAATGTCGCGGCGAGGGAAAGCCTGACAGTGCTGCCGCGGGATCGTCAGCTGCAGATTCGGGTCAGCGGGGGCTCGGAGAGTGTGCTTGGCATCTGCTATGAGATTCGCAGCCTTGACCTGGAGCGGTTGGTAGAGCGGACGACGCTGGAAAATTGGGAACAGCAGGAGAGCGGCGTACTGGCGGTGTTGCTGATTCAGAACCTCCTGACGCCGGAACGGGAATATCTGCTGTGCCTGGAGCTGACGACGGAGCGGCACGGCGTGGTGCGTTATTATACACGCATTGTATGGACAGAATCCGAAAATGCCGCGGAGATGATCGAGCTGGCCGTCAGTTTTTCCGCGAAAACATTTGACTATGAGCAGGCCAGGGAGCTTGTGACTTATCTTGAGACTGATGAGAGAGAGGATAACAGTTCTTTTGGCCGAACGACGATCCGCTCCAGTTTTTCTCAGCTGACCTGGGGGCGACTGGGGATGCGGCCTGTGGGCGAGGTTCAGGTGACGCTGAGGGAGCTGGATGGTGTGATGGGCTGTGTGACGCTTTCTTATCTGGCTGAGCGTGTGACGGGTTCGAGTCCCGTCTCGTATGAGGTATCGGAAAGCTTCACGATGAAATGGAATTCCGTTCGTATTTATCTGATGGATTATGAACGCAGTGTGAATCAGGTGCCTGACTGGGAGCGCGACAATTATTCCGGCAGGCGCATTATGCTTGGCATTACGGACGGAGAAGGGATCAGCACGGAAAAAAGCTCAAACGGGCAGGTCATAGCGTACCGCGTGAATCGTGATCTCTGGAGCTATGATCAGCAGAGCCGCAGTGCGGTGCGGGTGTTTTCCTTCCGCGACGAGGAGGATGAGGCGGTTGCCCCGGAAAACATCCGCAGAGAACACGACGTGCGTATCCTGAAGGTGGAGGACGGAGGCGATATTGATTTCCTTGTTTACGGTTATCAGAACCGGGGCAGCCGTGAGGGAGAATTTGGCGTGGTCTGTTATCATTATGACAGCAGACAGAATGTATTGAATGAACGATTTTTTATTCCGGCCCGGAGCAGTTTTGAACAGCTTGACAGTGACATGGAGCTGTTATCCCGTCAGTCGGGAAACGATATGTTTTATCTTTTTCTCGGACATACCATTTACGGAGTGGATCTGACGAGTGATGAGAGTATGGTTGTCGCGGACGCACTGGAGGACGGAAGCTTTGCCGTCAGCGCGGACCAGTCCCGGATTGCGTGGCAGGAAGGCGGCGGTCGTTTTGACTCGGATGTTATCCATCTGATGGACTTAGAAAGCGGGGAAAAGAAAGACATCCGGGGAGAAGACGGGGATTATGTGCGCGCGCTTGGTTTTGTCGGCAGAGATCTGGTGTACGGCATGGCAAAAAGTGACGCGGCGTGGATACGGAACGGTTGTGTGGTCGACCTGCCGATGTATGCGGTGGAGATCATGAATGAAAACATGGAAGTGGAAACCCGTTATGAGCATTCCGGTTACCTGATTTCCGGGGTAGCGGTTGACGAAAGCAGGATCCACTTAAAACGGGTGGTAAAGACAGGGGAGCACAGTTACGCAGAATCCCAGGAAGATACCATTGTCTGCAACGCGGATGTCGGCGAGGAGGAACTGGAGGGGATCGGCTGGTACGCGTCTCAGGATGAAGGAAAGCTGTATTTCGTGCAGCTTGACCAGGAAATCCGCGCAGGCAGCAGCCTGAGCGTCCGTTCTCCGCGACGGATCAGCGGTGATGAGGCGGGTGTGCTGGAACTGATATCCGGCTATCCGTCACAGGGAATGCGTTTTTATGCCTATGGCGGCGGAAAAATGCTGGGCAGCTTCGCGGAGTTCTCCGAGGCGCTGAAACTGGCATACAGCCGTATGGGGATTGTCGTCGACCGGGATCAGAATCTTCTCTGGAGCCGTGTCAACCGGCCGGATACGGCCATGATTCATGATTCAGCCAGGGCGATCGACGCGCTCGAACGTCATCTGGAGGAATTCAGCGGGAGCCGCGTGTATCCGGATGGTGTGACCATGCTGGCGGTGGAGGATGTCGATGTGGCGCAGCTGCTCTATTTTATCGGCCGAGGAGAGCCGGTGCTGGCTTATACCGGTGAGGACAGCTATCAGATGCTGATCGGCTATGATCTGTATAATGTGACGATATATGATCCTTCCTCCGGGGAAAATTTTAAACTGGGTCTCAATGACGCGACGGAATATTTTCGTGGGTTCGGAAATTCGTATGTTTGTATCCTGAACGCGGAATGAGGGCGGAAAAGCTTTACAAAATCGTAATCTGATGGTAAGATACACGTAAGCATTGGCGTTGCGGCCATTGCTTTGGAATATCGGATAAATGATAAGAATTAATCTGGCAGAGCTGCTGGTGGGAGGCGGTCTGCCTGTCCATATATGGTTAGAGGTGCAGGATGAATCAGTATGTTATGCAGGGCGGAAATCCGCTGGTCGGGGATGTGCAGATCAGCGGTGCGAAGAACGCCGCGCTTGGAATTTTGGCTGCGTCGATCATGTCTGACGAGAGTGTGGTTGTGGAAAATCTTCCCGATGTTCGTGATGTCAACATGATGCTGGAGGCGATCGAGGAAATCGGTGCACGCGTGCAGCGCATGGATCGCCATACGGTAAAGATCAATGCTTCTACTGTTCACGCGGTGACGGTAGACGACGATTATATTCGGAAAATCCGGGCGTCCTATTATTTTATCGGCGCTCTGCTTGGTAAATACAAGAGTGCGGAAGTGCCGCTCCCGGGTGGGTGCAATATCGGCAGCCGACCGATTGACCAACATCTGAAGGGTTTCCGGGCGCTGGGGGCGAGAATTGAGATCGAACGGGGAGCCGTTCTGGCGCACGCGATTGATCTGGTGGGCAGCCATATTTATCTGGATGTGGTTTCCGTGGGCGCGACGATCAACATTATGCTCGCGGCGTCTATGGCTGAAGGCCAGACGATTATTGAGAACGCGGCGCGCGAGCCGCATGTTGTCGATGTGGCCAATTTCCTCAACAGTATGGGGGCAAACGTCAAGGGCGCGGGCACCGACGTGATTCGTATCCGCGGCGTGCGCCGTCTGCATGGTACCGAGTATTCGATTATTCCCGATCAGATTGAGGCGGGCACGTTTATGTGCGCGGCCGCGGTCACCCGGGGTGATATTACCGTGAAAAATGTGATTCCGAAGCATCTCGAAGCGATTTCCGCGAAGCTGCTGGAAATCGGCTGTGAGATTATTGAAGGTGACGATGAGGTGCGTGTGGTCGGCCGGCCGCGTCAGCATTCGACGAATATCAAAACTCTGCCTTATCCGGGATTTCCGACGGATATGCAGCCGCAGATGGCAGTGACACTGTCGCTGGCGGAGGGCACGAGCATGATTACGGAGAGCATTTTTGAAAATCGTTTTAAGTACGTGGACGAATTGACACGCATGGGCTGCAGCATTAAGGTAGAGGGCAATGTAGCAGTGATCGACGGCATACGCTGCTTTACCGGAGCCACCGTGGAGTCGCCGGATCTGCGCGCCGGAGCGGCACTGGTGCTGGCCGGGCTGGCGGCCGAGGGCTGTACGGTCGTCGATGAGATCAGCTATATCCAGCGAGGATATGAGTGCTTTGACGAGAAGCTTCGCCGTCTCGGCGCGATGATTGAGATTGTCGATTCGGAGAAGGCGGCTCGTAAGTTCCGTCTGAAAATCAGCTGATGGTTTGCGCCGGCAGAAAAAACGTCGGCGCGAATTTTGTTTTATTCATTTTTTTGTTTCTTTTCGTAAGGTAATCGTTAAAAACTGTACACAATCTGTACACGATTTTCCAATATGATGGAACCATCCAGAATTTATGTGATGAATGACAAATATAGAAGATTGCAGAAGCAAGGAGGAAATGGTTATGAGGCTATGGCAGAGAGGATTGACAGCAATGGCAGTTGCCGGCCTGCTGATGACAGTGACGGTGGGCAGTGCGTTTGCGGCGGAAGACAGGACGGAGATTACCAGTGTGACGCTGACGATTTCTTCTTCCATTGAGGCAGGAGATGATTCGAGCGACGTTTCCGTGACGACGGATGCCTCTACCTATGATGTGGAGGATGTTGAGGTACTCAACGACGAGGGTGAGTGGGTCAGCGGCGATGTCCCGCGTGTGGAGATCACTCTGACAGCGGATGATGATTATTATTTCGGTACGATGAGCAAGAGCAAGGTGAAGCTGAAAGGTGATGACGCGACCTATGTCTCTTCGCATCGGGAGGATTCCAAGTCGACTCTGGTAGTCACGGTCAAGCTCGACGAGCTCGAGGGCAGCATGGAGATTGAGGAAGTCTCCTGGGAGACGGAGTACAGCCCCATCGCGACCTGGGAAGATACGGACGGGGCGGTCAGCTATCAGGTCCGTCTCTACCGCAATTCCAGTTCCGTTGGTTCCGCGGTTACGACGACAAATGAGTATTACAATTTCGCCAGCAGCATTACCCGTGAGGGCGAGTATTATTTTAAGGTTCGCGCGGTCAACAGCAGCAGTAAGAAGGGGGACTGGTACGAGTCGGATTCCTATTATGTAGATGAGGATATTCTGGCGGATATCCAGAGCGGCCGTTACAGTTCCACCGTTAATACATCGAGCGGTACGACGACGACAACCTCCCCGTCCGGCACGAGCTATATGGCCGGCTGGCAGAAGGACAGCGTCGGTTGGTGGTATCGCAACGCGGACGGTACCTATCCGGCAAACGGCTGGGTACAGATTGGGGATTACTGGTATTGCTTCGACGCTTCCGGTTACATGAGGACCGGATGGATCAAGGCGGGCGACGGTTACTGGTATTACTGTTCTCAGGTCGCGGATTCGACAGAAGGCAGGATGTTGACGAGTACGACGATGCCGGATGACTATTATATAGACGCCAACGGCAGATGGGTGTCATAGCTGCCCAGAAGATGAAAAGGATATCTGTGGAGAGGAGCGATCCTCTCCATTGGTGCGAAAAGATGCTTGACCCTGGAACGGTTCCAGGGTTTAAGATAGAGGAAAATGTTTTGAACAGGAGGTTCTGAAATGAAAAAACAGAATTTATGGAGAGGGCTGGCCTTTTCGGGCGCTCTCAGTGTGATGATGTGCGCGCAGGGGATCACGGCTCTTGCGGGTACCTGGCAGGAGTACAACGGGGAGTATTATTATTACAATGACGACGGCTCGGTAGCAACGGGGCTGATTTATGACGCGTCTGCGGATAAATATTATTATGCGGATACCGATGGGACGATTTTCCGTTCGCAGTGGATCAAGATCAACGGAGACTATTATTATCTGCGCAGCGACGGTTCTCTGCTGCTTGGCTGGCGTCAGATGGAGGATGGGTACTGGTACTATTTTGATCCCTCATCCGGCATCTGCGCGGTTGACCAGGCCAGGGAGATCGATGGAAACTGGTATTATTTCAACTCCGAGGGCAAGATGCAAACCGGTTGGCAGCAGATCAACGGTGCCTATTATTATTTCTCCATGGATAATGGCGTCATGCTGACCGGATGGCTTTCCGACGGCACGAACAGTTACTACATGAATCCGGCAAACGGCCAGATGGTGATAAACAGTTATATGGAAATCGATGGTGTGAATTATTATTTTGACGCGAGCGGTATCTGCGGCGGCTCCAATACCTCGGGCAGTACCAGCAGCAGCGGCGGTTCTCCGACGGTAACAAGCGGCGGTGAGGATACGACCAGTTCCAGCGGTACAAGGACGATTCTGGTCGGCGGAAGCGAGCCGAGCAGCAGCGGTCCCGGGGCTTATTGATGGTGAATGTGCGTTGGAGCGGCCTGAGCGTGTGCGGGCTGCGAACTGGCGCGTGTGTGCGTGTGTAGGGTTCGCGTGTGCGTGTGTGGCCTCGAACTGACGCTTGACAGAGACAGGATTCTCTGCTAGTATAGCTTTTGTAACAGACAAAATTGAAAAGTGCGTAATCCCTTATTCAGAGTGATGGAGATACATAGGATCTGTGAAGTCACGGCAACCCCTTGCAGAACGCGGCGCAAACCCCGCGGGAGCGTGAGGAAGGTGCCAACCTGAGCGAGAAATCGAGCAATAAGAGGATTTGATGTACTGGAAAGAATATCAAGTCCGCAGTGCGATTGCTACGGACTTTTCTTTTTTGCATTCAAAGCATGAGCGTCAAATGAAATGGTTCTGGCGCTCATATCATAGCATCTGCAGAGGAGGACAAGATGGAAAAACGACTGTTTACATCGGAGTCGGTCACGGAAGGACATCCGGACAAAATGTGTGACGCGATTTCGGACGCGATTCTGGACGCGTTGATGGAAAAAGACCCGATGAGCCGGGTGGCATGCGAGACCTGCACGACGACCGGCTTGGTGCTGGTGATGGGAGAGATTACGACGAATGCCTATGTGGACATTCAGAAGATCGTGCGTGAGACCGTGCGTGAGATCGGCTATGACCGCGCCAAATATGGGTTTGACTGCGATACCTGCGGCGTGATTGTGGCGCTGGACGAGCAGTCGGGCGATATTGCCATGGGTGTGGACAAGGCACTGGAGATCCGGGAAAGCGCGCTGGATGAGAGCGGATTGGACGCGATCGGCGCGGGAGACCAGGGTATGATGTTTGGCTACGCGACGAATGAGACGGAGGAATACATGCCGTACCCGATCGCGCTGGCGCATAAGCTGGCCAGACAGCTGGCAAAGGTGCGCAAGGATGGGACGCTGCCCTATCTGCGGCCGGACGGCAAGACGCAGGTGACGGTTGAGTATGATGAGAAAGGCCGTCCGTCGCGGCTGGACGCGGTGGTGCTGTCCGCGCAGCATGACGAAAACGTGACGCAGGAGCAGATTCATACGGATATTAAAAAGCTGGTATTTGACAAAATCCTGCCTGCGGATATGGTGGACGCGCAGACGAAGTTTTTTATCAATCCGACCGGGCGCTTTGTGATTGGCGGCCCGCATGGGGACAGCGGATTGACCGGCCGCAAGATTATCGTCGATACCTATGGCGGTTATGCCCGCCACGGCGGCGGCGCGTTTTCCGGCAAAGACTGTACGAAAGTCGATCGCTCCGCGGCCTATGCGGCGCGCTATGCGGCAAAAAATATTGTCGCGGCTGGGCTGGCGGATAAGTGTGAGCTTCAGCTTTCCTATGCGATCGGCGTGGCGCATCCGACGTCGATTATGGTGGATACGTTTGGAACCGGGCGCGTGAGCGATGAGCGCCTTGTGGAGATTATCCGTGGGAATTTTGATCTGCGTCCCGCCGGGATTATCAAAATGCTGGATCTGCGTCGGCCGATTTACCGCCAGACGGCGGCTTATGGTCATTTCGGACGCAACGATCTTGATCTGCCGTGGGAAAAACTTGACCGGGTAGATATTCTGAAAAGCTGTATGTAAATGGAATACGGATTGTCTGCTGACCGCGGTGTTTGCCGCGGTCAGCGGTCGACTCGGGAGTCAATGTTATCGGAAACGACGCGGACGGTTACACGGTTTGGCAGACAGACGATCATCTCGCCGTTATGGCTGATTTTCCCCTGATGGACACAGAGCTTGTCCGGGCAGGACGCATCCTCGATCCAGGCAGTATTGTCATGGATGATCAGATGGTTGGTGCCGCCCTCAAATCCGTCGACGACCATATCAATGTCGTCGCCCAGGCCGTAAGTCTGGATGACCTGACCGTCAACGGACAGTTCAATGTGGGCAGCAGGTTTGCTGTGAAGTATAAAATTGACCAGAAAACCTGCCGCGGCAATCGCCAGGATGACGAGAACGAGCAGCAGATCACGATAATTCGCCGCGGCGAATTCTTTTTTATTTCCCATAAAACAGCCTTTCTGTTCGACATGATATAATGAGCGAAAGCGAGCCAGGAGGGCGGCGAATGTCGATCATGAAGCTTTGCTTCATGTTATCATGAGAACGCAGGAAAGTCAAACTGAGGAAGCGATATGAGAAAACAGCGAAAATCAGCGAGGGTGGCGCTGTACGGAATGCTGATTGCCCTGGCCTTTGTGTTCAGCTGGCTGGAGGCGATGTTGCCGGTGGTGGTGCCGGTTCCCGGCGTCAAGCTGGGGCTGGCCAATCTGGTCACGATGGTCGGGCTGTACACGGTCGGGATTATCGGTACAGCCGGAGTCTCTCTGGCACGGATTATTCTGGCAGGCTTTACGTTCGGCAACGCGTCCAGTATGCTCTACGCGCTGGCCGGCGGTGTGGTCAGCCTGGCGGTGATGGCGCTTGCAAAAAAAGCAAACTGGTTTGGCCGGATCGGTGTCAGCGTGCTGGGTGGAATTTTCCATAACATCGGCCAGCTCTGTGTTGCGGCCTGGGTGACGCGGACAGCCGGTGTGTTTGTTTATCTTCCTGCCCTTCTGGCAGCGGGCGTCATAACGGGAGCGCTGATCGGTCTGCTTGGCGGTCTGGTCATGGAGCGGGTCGGTGAGAGCTTTCGCCGAGGCTGGGGTTGAAGCCAAAGTCGGAACAGGGCGCAATCAGAAATACTTTTATAAGCAGGGTTTACGATATTTTAAGATATCCGAGGGTTTAAAAACAGGCTTTTTTGTTGTATACTAAGTCATGAAATCGCGCATTTTGCGCCATAAGGGAGGACAAAATGGGTCTGAACGATGATGATTCCAAAAAACCACAGAAAAGCTGGCTGTTTTATTATTTTATTGTACTGATCGTGACGATGCTGTTGAATGTGACGGTGTTTCCGTCGATGATGGAGCGTCAGGTGCATGAGGTTTCCTACGATGAATTCCTGACGATGGTCGATGAGGGACAGGTGAAGCAGGTCGCCAGGGGGACGGATCAGTATACCTTCATTGCTGTAGATGAAAATGGCGAGGAGGCTTATTATAAGACCGGTCTCTGGGAAGATGAGGAGCTGACCGGGCGCCTGCGCGATGCCGGCGTCACCTTCGCAAAGGAAATACCGGTGCAGGCATCGCCGCTGCTCAGCTTTTTTACGACCTGGGTGCTGTCGATCCTGATTTTTGTCGGACTGGGTCAGCTGCTCAGCCGTTCGATGATGAAACGCATGGGCGGCTTTGGCAACGCGATGACCTTTGGTAAGTCGAACGCTAAGATTTACGCGGAGACGGAGACGGGCAAGACGTTTGCGGACGTTGCCGGGCAGGAAGAGGCGAAGGATGCGCTGCGTGAGATTGTCGATTTTCTGCACAATCCGCAGAAATACGCGGATATCGGCGCGGTGCTTCCCAAGGGTGCGCTGCTGGTCGGCCCGCCAGGTACGGGCAAAACGCTGCTGGCCAGAGCGGTCGCCGGGGAGGCGCACGTGCCGTTTTTTTCCATTTCCGGCTCGGAATTTGTGGAGATGTTTGTCGGTATGGGTGCGGCGAAGGTGCGCGATCTGTTCAAACAGGCGAATGAGAAGGCGCCCTGTATTGTTTTTATCGATGAGATCGATACGATCGGGAAGAAGCGCGATGGCAGCGGATTTTCCGGCAATGATGAGCGGGAGCAGACGTTAAACCAGCTGCTCTCGGAGATGGACGGTTTTGACGGCCGTAAGGGCGTCGTGATTCTGGCGGCGACAAACCGCCCGGATTCCCTGGATCAGGCGCTGCTGCGCCCAGGGCGTTTTGATCGCCGTATTCCGGTGGAGCTGCCGGATCTGAAAGGGCGCGTGGCGATCCTGCGTGTGCATGGCAAGGCGGTCCGCCTGGATTCCGGCGTTGACTTTGACGCGATCGGCCGGGCGACGGCGGGCGCGAGCGGCGCGGATCTGGCCAATATTATCAATGAGGGCGCGCTGCGCGCGGTCCGCCAGGGAAGAAAAACCGTCTGCCAGGTTGACCTTGAGGAGAGTGTGGATGTTGTCATTGCCGGTTATCAGCGCAAGGATGCGGCGGTTTCCGAGCACGAGAAGCGCATCGTGGCTTTCCATGAGGTCGGACATGCTCTGGTGGCGGCCTGCCAGTCGCACAGCGCACCGGTTCACAAGATTACGATTATTCCGCGAACTTCGGGCGCACTCGGCTACACGATGCAGGTCGAGGAGGATGAGCGTTATCTTCTGAGCAAAGAAGAAGCGCTTAATAAGATCGCCACCTATACGGGCGGCCGCGCCGCGGAAGAATTTATGTTCCATTCGATCACGACCGGTGCCGCCAACGATATCGAGCAGGCCACGAAGCTGGCGCGCGCCATGGTGACGCGCTACGGCATGAGCAGCCAGTTTGGCATGGTCGCGTTGGAGACGGTGACGAACCAGTATCTCGGTGGCGACACATCGCTGGCCTGTTCGTCGGAGACGGCCCGCATGATCGATGAGGAGGTCATTCGCATCGTGCAGCAGCAGTATGATAAGGCGATGGGGATTCTCAAAGAGAACGCGGCTAAACTCAATGAGATTGCCGCCTATCTGCTGGAACGCGAGACGATCAGCGGCGAGGAATTTATGGAGATTCTGAAGCGGGAACCGGAGGTGCCGTCAGTGACGGCGCCGGAAATCTCTGAGACGTCTTCCGAAATTGCCCCGGAAGCAGATATGGAGCATACAGAAGAAATTGCGGCAGATGCAGAAATGAGTGAGCCGCAAGAGGATAAACCGGCCGAAGATAAACCATGGGCCTAAGATAAACCACGAGCCTAAGATAAACCGTAAAAATTCGGTTGCAAATTCTTCCCCGTGGTGAGATAATCAAAACGCATATGTTGACACATATTTTACAAGGAGGAGAACATGAAAAAGACGTTAAGCGTGATTCTGGCAGCGGCGATGATGGTTTCCCTGGCGGCCTGTTCCGGCGGCTCGTCCTCGACATCCACGACGGCGGCGGCAACCACAGCGGCAGCTGCGAGCGAAGCGGCAGCGGAGACGGAAGCAGCCGCGGAGGCTGAGCCGGAGAGCGAGGCGGCGGAAGCTGCGGGCGCAGGAGTGGCAAAGGAAGACCTGAAGGTGGGCTTTATTTTCGTCGGCGATGAGAATGAGGGCTATACGGCGGCTCATTATGAGGGTGCCAAGGCAATGCAGGAGGCTCTTGGCCTGTCGGATGATCAGATTCTTATCAAATGGACGATTCCGGAGGATGAGTCCTGCTACGACGCTGCGGTGGACCTGGCGGACAGCGGCTGCCAGATCGTTTTCGCGAACAGCTTCGGCCATGAGGATTACATGATTCAGGCCGCGGAGGAGTTCCCGGATGTGCAGTTTGCGCATGCGACCGGCTATCAGGCGGCTTCCTGCGGGCTGGATAACATGCACAATTTCTTTACATCCGTCTATGAGTCCCGCTATGTTTCCGGTGTGGTTGCCGGACTGAAGCTGAATGAGATGATCGCGGATGGCACGGTTACCGATCCGAAGATCGGTTATGTCGGCGCTTATCCGTACGCGGAAGTGATCAGCGGTTATACCTCTTTCTTCCTGGGCGTCCGTTCCGTATGCCCGGAGGCTTATATGGAAGTGACCTATACCAACAGCTGGGCCAGCTTTGACCTGGAAAAAGAGGCAGCTGAGGCTCTGATCGCGGATAACTGCGTGCTGATCAGCCAGCACGCGGATACGACGGGTGCTCCGACAGCCTGTGAGGCAGCGGGCGTTCCGGTTGTCGGATACAATATTTCCATGATCGCGACGGCTCCGACTCAGGCGCTGACGTCCGCTTCGATCAACTGGGGTCCGTATTATACCTACGCGGTGCAGTGCGTGGTTGACGGCGAGCCGATCGTGGTTGACTGGTGCCAGGGCTACGCGGAAGGCGCGGACAAGATCACCGAGCTGAACGAGGGCGTGGTTGCCGAGGGTACGGCTGAGAAGGTCGCTGAGGTTGAGGCGGCGATCAAGGACGGTTCCCTGAAGGTGTTCGATACCAGCACCTGGACCGTGAACGGCATTCAGGCCGAGGATGACGCGGAAATGATGGAAAAATATGCGGCTTATATTTCCGACGGATATTTCCACGAGTCCGAACTTGCATCCGCTCCGGCATTTGATATTAAGATTGACGGTATCACCGACAAGACAAATTAAGTACGGCTTTGAGGCAGGGAAGTTTTTTTGCCTGCCCCGACGGGATGGGGCGGAACCGCTGCGCGGCTCCGCCTTATTTCGCCCATGAGATGAATGGATTAATTATTTTGCAGGGATATGTCCTGAGAGGGTATGCAGGTCAAAGATTTGTGATGCAAAGCGCATAGAACTCAGACAGGCGTGCAGATGGAATACGCAGGAGGATGGCGGGTGGAAAAACAGGTGGAAAAGCGAGCGGACGGGCAGGCGTACGCGATTGAACTGAAGAATATCACCAAACGGTTTGGCAGCGTAACGGCCAACGATGGGGTTTGTCTTTCGGTGCGCAGGGGAGAGATTCTCTCCATTCTCGGCGAGAACGGCAGCGGCAAAACGACGTTGATGAATATGCTTTCGGGCATCTATTATCCGGATGAAGGAGAAATTTATGTCGACGGGCGGGAAGTGAAAATATCCTCGCCGAAGGACGCGTTCGCGCTGGGAATCGGTATGATTCATCAGCATTTCAAGCTGGTGGATGTGCTTACGGCGGCGGAAAATATTATCCTCGGCCTGCCGGGCAGCGAAATTCTCGATATGGAGACGGTCAATGGGAAGATCACGGAGCTGGCCGGGCGCTATGGCTTTGAGCTGGATCCGCGCCAGAAAATTTATGAGATGTCGGTCTCGCAGAAACAGACGGTGGAGATTATCAAGGTGCTGTACCGCGGAGCCAATATGCTGATTCTGGATGAGCCGACGGCGGTGCTGACGCCGCAGGAGACGGAAAAGCTGTTTGCGGTGCTGCGCAATATGCGCAAAGACGGGCATTCGATTATCATTATTACTCATAAATTACAGGAAGTGCTGTCTTTGTCTGATCGTGTCGCGGTGCTGCGCAAGGGACGTTATATCGGCACGGTGGATACGGCCAGGGCGACCGAGAGCTCACTGACCGAGATGATGGTCGGCAAGAAGCTGAGCCTGGATATCGACCGTCCGCAGCCGGTCGCGGTAAAGAAACGCCTGGCAGTCAATGAACTGACCTGCACCAATGACGAGGAAGTGGTGACGCTCGATCATGTTTCCTTTACGGCAAACGGCGGTGAAATTCTCGGGATTGCCGGCGTGGCCGGAAGCGGGCAGAAGGAGCTGCTCGAGGCGATCGCCGGGCTGCAGCCGCTCACGGACGGCCATGTCACTTATTATCCGCCGGAGGGCGGCGAGGAAAATCTTACCGAGAAGACGCCGGCGCAGATTCGCCAGCTGGGCGTGCGTCTCTCCTTTGTGCCGGAGGATCGCCTTGGTATGGGACTGGTCGGCTCCATGGATATGACGGACAATATGATGCTGCGCGGCTATGACAGCACGCCGGGATTTTTCACGAACCGCAGGCCGCCGCGGGAGCTGGCGGAGCATATCGTCGATGAGCTGGAGGTCGTGACGCCGGGAGTAAGCACGCCGGTCAGCCTTCTCTCGGGCGGTAATGTGCAGAAGGTACTGGTCGGTCGCGAGATTTCATCGGAGCCGACAGTGCTGATGGTCGCCTATCCGGTGCGCGGCCTCGATATCAATTCCTCCTACACGATTTACCATCTGCTCAACGAGCAGAAGCAGAAGGGGGTGGCAGTGATCTGTGTGGGCGAGGATCTTGATGTGCTGCTTGAACTGTGTGACCGCATTTTGGTACTCTGCCAGGGCAGCGTCAGCGGCATTGTGGACGCGCGTTCTACGACGAAGGAGGAAGTCGGTCTTCTGATGACAAAGACCGGGAAGGAGGCCGAGGCATGACGAAAGAACCGTTTATCCATATCAGCAGGCGGGAGGACATGACATTTGCGCGTGCAGTGGCCATACGGCTGATCGGCGTGCTCTGTTCCCTGGTCGTCTGTGCGCTGGTGATTTTTGTGATCACGAAACTGAACCCGATTGAGGTCTATCGCGCGATCTTTGACGGTGCGGTCGGTACCGCGCGGCGTACCTGGGTGACGGTGCGCGATTCCCTGATATTGCTGTGTGTGGCGATCGGACTGACGCCGGCGTTCCGCATGCGGTTCTGGAACATCGGCGCGGAGGGGCAGATTCTGGTCGGCGGATGCGTGACTGCGGCTGTGATGATTTATTTCGGCGATGCGCTTCCGGGACCGCTGCTGCTTTTGGTGATGGTGGTCGCCAGTCTGGCGGCAGGTCTGATCTGGGGGCTGATTCCGGCCTTCTTTAAGGCAAACTGGAATACCAATGAGACGCTGTTTACACTGATGATGAATTATGTGGCGATGCAGATTGTGACATTCTGCATTGTTTTCTGGGAGAACCCGGCCGGATCGAACACGGTTGGCATTATCAATTCCAAGAGCAAGGTCGGCTGGCTCCCGGAGCTGTTCGGTCTCACCTACGGCTGGATTCTGGTGATCGTGCTGCTGCTGACCGTAGGCATGTTTTTCTATCTGCGTGTCAGCAAGCAGGGCTATGAGATTGCGGTTGTCGGCGAGAGCGAAAATACGGCGCGCTATGTCGGCATCAGCGTGCGAAAAGTAATCATGCGCACGATGGCGATTTCCGGCGCGATCTGCGGGCTGGCGGGATTTATTCTCGTGAGCGGTTCCAGCCATACGATCTCGACGAGCACGGCGGGCGGCCGCGGCTTCACGGCGATCATCGTTGCCTGGCTGTCCAAGTTCAACACGTTCACGATGATTCTGGTCTCGTTCTTTCTCGTGTTTATGGAGAAAGGAGCACTCCAGATCGCCTCGCAGTTTAAGCTCAATGAGAACGCTTCAGATGTAATCACGGGCATTATCCTCTTTTTCATCCTGGGCAGCGAATTCTTTGTCCGCTACCAGCTGAAATTCCGCAAAAAGGCTGTCGCGCAGGAGGTGTCAAAATGACGGGAATTATTATCATATTTTTGCAGAAGGCGATCGCCCAGGGGATCGGCATGCTATACGGCGCGCTTGGCGAGATTCTTACGGAAAAATCGGGCAATTTAAACCTTGGTGTGCCGGGTGTCATGTATATGGGCGGCATTGCCGGACTGATGGGCGCGTTCTTTTATGAGCGTTCAGCCGCGCAGCCAAACGGAACGGTGGGAATGGTGATTTCCTTTGTGTGCGCCTTCCTGCTGGGCGTGGTGGGCGGCCTGATTTACAGCGTGCTGACGATTACGCTGCGCGCCAATCAGAATGTGACCGGCCTGGCGCTGACGACTTTCGGCGTCGGCTTTGGCAATTTTTTCGGTGGCTCGCTCTCGCAGCTGGCCGGCGGCGTCGGCCAGATCTCCGTGGCGGTGACCGGTGCGGTTTATAACCGGACGATCCCGGTGCTTTCCGGCATTCCGGTGATCGGCAAGGTGCTGTTTTCCTATGGCTTCCTGACTTATCTGTGCATCATTCTCGCGGTGCTGATGTCGCTGTTTCTGACCCGGACGCGCAAGGGCCTGAACCTGCGCGCGGTCGGTGAAAATCCCGGCACGGCGGACGCGGCCGGTATCAATGTTACCGTGTACAAGTACCTGGCGACCTGCATCGGCTGTGGCATCAGCGGGCTGGGCGGCCTGTATTTTGTCATGGAATATGCCGGAGGCACCTGGACCAACAATGGTTTCGGTGACCGCGGCTGGCTGGCGATCGCGCTGGTCATTTTCGCGTTCTGGAAACCGATCAACGCGATCTGGGGTTCGTTCCTTTTCGGCGGCCTTTATATCCTCTATCTGTATATTCCGGGGCTGGGCAGAAGCGCGCAGGAGATCTTTAAGATGCTGCCGTACCTGGTGACCATCATCGTCCTGGTAATCACAAGCTTCCGCAGGAAGCGTGAATATCAGCCGCCCGCGGGGCTGGGGCTGCCGTACTTCCGGGAGGACCGGTAGCATGGCGAAGCAGTATATTAAAATACGCGGTGCGAACGAGCACAACCTGAAAAATATCTCTCTGGATATTCCGCGCAATGAGCTTGTGGTGCTGACGGGCTTAAGCGGCTCCGGCAAGTCCTCGCTGGCCTTTGATACGATCTACGCCGAGGGGCAGCGGCGCTACATGGAGTCGCTTTCATCCTACGCGCGCCAGTTCCTGGGACAGATGGAAAAACCGGACGTCGAGAGTATTGAGGGGCTGTCGCCCGCGATTTCGATCGACCAGAAATCGACCAACCGCAATCCGCGTTCGACCGTGGGCACGGTGACGGAAATTTACGATTATTTGCGTTTGCTGTACGCGCGTGTCGGTATTCCGCACTGCCCGAAATGCGGTCGTGAGATCCGCCGCCAGACGATCGACCAGATGGTGGATCAGATTGTGGCGATGCCGGAGAAAACGCGGATACAGCTGCTGGCTCCGGTGGTGCGTGGCCGCAAGGGCGAGCATGTGAAGCTGCTGGAGCAGGCGCGGCGCAGCGGTTATGTGCGCGCGCGTATTGACGGCATTATTTACGAGCTTTCGGAGGAGATCCGGCTCGAGAAGAATATCAAGCACAACATCGAGATCGTTGTCGACCGCCTCAGCGTGCGGCCGGGGATTGAGAAACGGCTGACGGATTCTATCGAGACCGTGATGGGCCTTTCCGATGGCCTGATGATCGTCGATGTGATCGGCGGTGAGCCGGTCAATTTCAGCATGAGCTTTGCCTGCCCGGACTGCGGCATTAGTATCGAGGAGGTGGAGCCGCGCAGCTTCTCCTTCAACAACCCGTTTGGCGCCTGCCCGGATTGCTTTGGGCTTGGCTACAAGATGGAGTTCGACGAAGATCTGATGATCCCGGACAAATCGCTGTCAATCATGCAGGGCGCGATTACCGTGCTGGGCTGGCAGTCCTGTACGGACAAGACCAGCTTTACCTACGCGATTCTCGCGGCCCTGATGGAGGAATATCATTTTGATCTGGACACGCCGTTTGAGGAATATCCGAAGGAGATTCATGATATTCTGATTTACGGGACGGGCGGGCGTGAACTCAAGGTGCATTACAAGGGGCAGCGCGGCGTGGGCGTTTACGATGTGGCGTTTGAGGGCCTGATCAAGAATGTGGAGCGCCGCTACCGCGAGACCTATTCCGAGATCTCCAAGGCGGAATATGAGACGTTCATGCGCATTACGCCGTGCAAGACGTGCGGCGGCCAGCGGCTGAAGAAAAGTTCGCTGGCGGTGACGGTCGGCGACAAAAATATTTATGAGCTGACGGAGCTCTCGATCACGCGTACCCGCGAATATCTGGAAAATCTGAAGCTGACGCCGATGCAGGAAGCGATCGGCGCGCAGATACTGAAGGAGATTCAGGCCCGGTTAAATTTCCTGATCAATGTGGGGCTGGAGTATCTCAGCCTTTCGCGGGCGACCGGCACGCTCTCAGGCGGCGAGGCGCAGCGTATCCGTCTGGCGACGCAGATCGGCTCCGGCCTGGTCGGTGTCGCTTACATCCTCGATGAGCCGAGCATCGGCCTGCACCAGCGTGACAATGACAAGCTGCTGGCGACGCTGATGCGTCTGCGCGATCTGGGAAACAGCGTTATTGTCGTTGAGCACGATGAGGACACGATGCGCGCGGCGGATTATATCGTTGATATCGGTCCGGGCGCGGGGGAGCACGGCGGCGAGGTCGTGGCAGCCGGTACGGCTGAGGACATTATGCGCTGTGAGGCCTCGGTTACCGGAGCTTACCTTTCCGGTCGCATGAAAATCCCGGTGCCCGAGCGGCGCAGAGAACCCACGGGGTGGCTCACCGTGCGCGGCGCTGCGGAGAACAACCTGAAAAATATCGACGTTTCGTTCCCGCTGGGCGTGATGACCTGCGTCACCGGTGTTTCCGGTTCCGGGAAAAGCTCGCTCGTGAACGAGATTCTGTACAAAACGCTGGCGCGCAAGCTGAACCGTGCCCGCACGATTCCCGGGAAATGCAGGGGCGTGGAGGGAATGGAGCGGTTGGACAAGGTGATCAATATTGACCAGTCGCCGATCGGCCGCACGCCGCGCTCCAACCCGGCGACCTACACGGGTGTGTTTGACATGATCCGCGACCTGTTCGCAGCAACACCGGACGCCAAGGCAAAGGGTTACAAAAAGGGACGTTTCAGCTTCAACGTCAAGGGTGGACGCTGTGAGGCCTGCTGCGGCGACGGTATTATCAAGATTGAGATGCATTTTCTTCCGGACGTTTACGTACCCTGCGAGGTTTGCGGCGGGAAGCGTTATAACCGGGAGACGCTGGAGGTCAAGTATAAGGGTAAGAGCATTTACGACGTGTTGAATATGACGGTGGAGGAGGCGCTTCACTTCTTTGAGCACCTGCCTTCTATTTCCCGGAAGATCGAGACGCTCAACGACGTTGGACTTTCTTATATCCGCCTGGGGCAGCCGTCCACGGAGCTCTCGGGCGGCGAGGCGCAGCGCGTCAAGCTTGCGACGGAGCTGAGCCGCCGCGGCACCGGGAAGACGGTCTATATCCTGGATGAACCGACGACAGGCCTCCATTTTGCCGACGTCCATAAGCTGGTGGAGATTCTGCGCCGCCTCTCCGACGGCGGCAATACGGTGATCATCATCGAGCACAACCTGGATGTGATCAAGTGCGCCGATTATATCATTGATATCGGCCCGGAGGGCGGCGATGGCGGCGGCACGGTGATCGCCCAGGGCACGCCGGAGGAGGTGGCGGAAAATCCGGCCTCCTATACGGGGATGTTTGTGAAGAAATATTTATAAAGGTTCCGGCGAGGTAAGTTCCGTAAGTGGATGGAAGCGGTAGCCCATATTCTCCCAGGCGGTCAGAAGTTCGTCGAGGATCTCGGCGTTGGTGCGGGAGGTGCTGTGCAGGAGTACGATTGCGCCCGGATGAATGCGGCCGAGGAGCTTTTTCATCGCTTCCTCGCGGGTAGGCTGTTTGTCCACGTACCAGTCCACGTAGGCGAGGCTCCAGAAAAAGGTGTGGTAGCCGAGCGCTTTGGCCATCTGCAGATTGCTCTCGCTGTATTTTCCCTGAGGCGGCCGATAGAGGTGCGGCATGGTCTGTCCGGTCGTTTCCTGATACAGGGTTTCCAGTGATTCCAGTTCCTGTTTAAAGTCCGCTTCCGTGGCAATCTTTGACATGTCCGGGTGATGATAGGTGTGGTTGCCGACCGTGTGGCCTTCGGCCACCATGCGTTTCACCAGCTCGGGGCTGGTTTCCAGATAGTTGCCGACGAGAAAGAAGGTCGCGGGGACGTTATGCTTTTTCAGGGCGTCCAGAATCGCGGAGGTATTGCCGTTCTCGTAGCCGGCGTCGAAGGTGAGATAGATGATGTTTTCTTGTGTGTCGCCGATATAGTGCGCGTCATACTGTTTCAGATAGTCGGATGTGGCGTTGCCGATGGGTGGCGCTCCTTCTGTCTGGAAGCTCAGTCCCCAGTTTCCGTCCGCGGAGGCGGGGATCGCCATGGCATGTGGGCGGACCGTGGAAGCAGGAAGGATCGTGGTATGGGGGAGGACTGTGGAAGCGGAGAGAGCCGTGGACGGGCGCAGGCAGGCGTTAAGGAAGCCGATAAAATTGCCGAGCGCGAAAGCAGTAGCAAACAGAAGCGCTGCGGCGATTGGTTTTGCGGAACGTTTCAGCTGTGAGGAAAGTTTCATGATATACCTGGGAGAGATTGTTTTATAGGAAACATATGAAGAAAATCGGATTATTATGTATGATACAACAGCCTGATAGGTTCGTCTGAACCGGATAGGAATTATGCGGCATGCGGAACGCTGTCCGGATATAGAAAAACAGAGACAGCTGATGGCACCGGAATCAGGCGCCTCAGCTGTCTCTGGATATCATTGGAATGTAGTTGGTTTGCGTTATTGACCGGAGAAGACAGCGCTTAATGAATGATGGAAATGGTTCAAGATTTGTTTAAGGCTTCTGTCAGTATTGATTTTCCTTTCGCTAATTCCTCCATCGGTGTCATGGGCGCGTATTCCAAGACAAATTCGCAGTCTGACGTTTGGATATGCTTCATTGCTTCAATCACGGAATTCCAGTCAATGGTTCCTTTCCCTATGGGCAGATGTGCGTCGCAATTTCCACAATTGTCGTGAATATGAAGGCCAAAAAGGCGGTTGGATACGGTGTGAATCATTTTGGGGATATCCCAGTGATTGACATGGGCATGCCCTGTATCAATTAAATATCCAACCATAGGATCTACATCGTTTAAAGCACTCAGATATTGTTCTTCTGAATAAATGGATGTTCCGTTATAGCCCACGTTTTCAAATGCGAGTTTTACTCCGCTGTCTTTCGCTTTTTCAGCGAGGCGGCAGATGATTTCATGTGCCCGTTTCCTTGCAGTCTCTTTATTGAAACAGGGAGAATATGAAAAGCCAGGGTGTACAACCATATGGGATGCGCCCAGTTTTTCGCAAAAATCCAGTGCTTCCAGATGATGTTGGTATGCCGCATCGCGCAGTATTTTCATCTCCGCAGTTAAATTGATGTCCCAAGCTGCCGGATGAACAGAATAGTGAACGTCATATGACTTCAGGATAGGCAATAATTCATTATAGTTCCCGGCATAACGATCCCAACCTGCGGCGTCCATCATTAATTCAATATGATTGCTTCCTGCTTCTATCAATTTTTGAATATTGCCGGGAACATCCTGATTGAGTACGATTAATTCCGAATAACTGATTTTCATAATTTATAGAATTCCTTTCACTTTTTTGGCACTCAAAGGTTTTTTTCCTGTACGACGATTATTTTTTTCTCATTTATTTTGATTTTAATTGCGTCTCCAGGTTGAAGATGGATCGTATTTGATGCCTCGAAATATACTTCTTTGTCATTGATCATAGCGCCTACCTGGCAACAGGCACCCATAAATACGCTTTGGGTTACTACTGCCGGAATAATTTCATTTCCGGTTGCGTCCGCTCCTGCCAATTCCATATCCTCGAGCCTCAGATATACCTTTACAGCCGCACCGTCGGGATAATCATGGGTTCCAAGATAATCAAATGTGGAAAATCCGGTGTCAACCAGGCAGTGTTCGCCGTTTCGGTGAATGGTTCCGTGAAACTGGTTGATTTTTCCGATAAACTGGGCGACAAATTCTGTTTTGGGTTCGGAATAGATATTGGCAGGCGTATCTACTTGTTCGATAATCCCTTCGTTCATAATAGCAATCCGATCCGCCAGAGCCATTGCTTCCAGTTAGTCGTGAGTTACATAAATCGTTGTGATGCCCAGACGGCGCAGCAATTTTCCCAGTTCAATCCTTAAATGCTCCTTTAGTTTTGCATCGAGTGCGGTGAGCGGCTCATCCATAAGAAGGACTTTTGGCTCGATTGCTAGGACTCTTGCAATCGCTACCCGTTGTTGCTGGCCTCCCGAGAGCTGCGCGGGCTTTTTATCTGCATAGGGGATTAAATCCATCATGTTCAGCAGATAATTTACCCGTTCGTCTACTTTTTCCCGGGATATTTTCCGCAGTTTCAGTCCAAAAGCAATATTTTGCCGTACTGTCATTGTTGGAAAAAGAGCGTAATTCTGGAAAACAAAACCTACATTTCTTTTTTCTACAGGGATGGAGCTGATCTCCTGGTCGTAAAAGTATATCTCTCCGCTGGTCTTTTTTTCCAATCCTCCGATCGTTCGCAACAGCGTGGATTTCCCGCAGCCGGACGAACCGAGTAGGACGAGAATCTCTCCTTCACGGACCTCTAAATTAATATCTTTCAGTGCATGTGTTCCGTCCGCGTAAATTTTGTTGATATGTGTTATAGAAACGTGTGTTTTTGCTGTCATGATTTAACCTCACTTCATTTTCGTTTTATTCAGCCGGTTCATGCAATAGGTCAGAGGAATGGCAAATACTAGAAACAGTGTGGTAAATGCGCTTCCCACTTCAATACGCAGGCTTGCATAAGATTCATACATACCTACAGGAAGGGTCATTAAATACGGCGTGTAAAGGAAAAATGTAATATTAAACTCTCCCAGTGAGGTCATAAATACATTAATGGCTCCTGACAGGATGGATACCCGGATGGCGGGGAAAATCACCAGGAAGAATCTCCGTATTGATCCAGCGCCCAATGTAGCCGCACATTCGTCCACTGATTTGAAATCTTTTGCGCGAAGGGCTCCTGTTATGGCTCGGAACATCAATGGGAACGTAAAAATGACATGTGCGATAAAAATCAGTATGCCGGATCTGCGTAATCCGGAATAGGATTGCGCAAGAGCGAGACCTATGGCTACGCCGGGAATTGCGGCAGGAAGCGTCAGTATTTCTTCCAGCAGTTTGATCCAATGAGCGTTTTTGTTGGGATTCATGGCCAGCTTGTATGCGGTCATGCTTCCCAGGATGATATTAACCAGTACGGTACAGCATGTAATTATCAGCGTGATGCTGATGGTGTGCCCATAATAATAAAATACATATCGGTACCATTCCAGCGTCAGCCCACGGTCGAACATTGTCAGTCCCCAGTGCACCGAAAACGAACCGAGAATGGTAAATACAATTGGTACAATTAGGAAAGCGGTTACAGTGATGATCAGAAAATACATCAACACTTTCAGAATTTTTCCGCTCAGATTATATCCTTTCATTCCGCATCACTCCTTTTCCAGCAGTGTCCGCGCGAACATCGTCAAGGCGACGCATACCACGCCGATAAAGATAGCCATGGCACTGGCGATGGTGAGGTTGAAATTGTTTGTATATTCTGTATACATCAGGATCGGAATGATTTCAAACTGGTTCGCGAGTGTGAATGCTGTACCAAAGGCGGACATGGAAGTGCAAAAGGCAATGGAGGCCGCGGAAAGAATTGCCGGCATAAGAGTGGGAATTACGACCTTAAAAATTGCCTGTTGCTCATTAGCACCTACGGTACGCGCCGCTTCTTCCAGACGTATATCAAATTCCACAGCGGATCCATAAATGGTCATGATTGTTTTTGGAACGGAGAAGTAAAGGTACGCAAAGAAAATTCCTCGTATCGTATAGGCCCACGCGCCATATCCGGTTCCGAACCATGATCTTGTGATCATAGGAATCACTCCGGTGCTCCCGAACAAAATGATGATCATAAAGCCTACAACCACTCCGGGAAGCGAGACCGGGAACGTAATGAGGGTCATGTACAGATTTTTTCCTTTGAACTCGTTTCGAGCCAGGAAAAAGGCGATTATGCAGGCAATGATGAGTGTAACGAGCGTAACCGTTACGGAAAGCCACAAGCTGTTCCAAAGAGCGGTTCGATATCGTGCGTTTGTTATAATCGCCGTGTAATTCTCAAACGTAAACCCGGTTTCTCCGACAAAGCTTTTTGTTGCTAGTACTCCAACCGGAAAAATGAAAAATAATGCGAATAATATGGCTGTTGGTAATACGAATAAAGTGTTTACCAAGTTTTTCATGTTTTTGGGAAGACCTCCTTAGGATCCGCTGACTTCTGCAACCCAAAGCTCATTGAAAGCGGCCTGTACTTCCGACATCTTTTGCCAGTCGACGTCAACGGCTCGTGCGTAATCCTCATCCGGCAGGAAATATGTTTTCACATCATCCGTCAATGCTTCCGTGTTGATCGGTCTCACATAGCCCTTTGCGAATAAAGCTTGTCCTTCTTCGGAGAACAGGAAATCCACCAGTTTTTTCGCATTGTCAAGATCAGGACAATCTTTCACAATTCCGACGATATATGGTATTTTTACGGTACCTTCTTTCGGGATCACAATTTCAATCGGACCGTCTTGGTCATATTTGAGGCCATAGCCGTTGAAATCTGCGTCAATCAAAATGCCAATCTCGCCTTTCAGGAGCTTTGCTGTAGAGGTTTGCATCGGGTAAACCACATCATTTTTATTTAATTCTTTAAAATATTCAATCGCCGGACTGAAATCATCCAAAGAACCGCCCATCGCCTCGTTGACTGCCACAACGCCGCTGTAGCCAACGGCTGCGGAAGTCGGATCCAGCATGCCAATCATTCCCTTGTACTTGGGATCCAGTAGATCTTCCCAGCTCTGAGGAATCGGAAGATCGCCCAGAACATCGGTATTGACCAGAATAGCAATGGATCCGTAGTGAACGGTAGAATATAAGCCATCAGCATTTTTCAGGGAATCATCAATCTGATCGAAATAAGTGTGTTTGTAACTTTGGAGAACATCTTCCGCGACGGCCTGCGGCCCAAAGCTGATTCCCAGGTATACCATATCGCAGAGCGGCGAGGTCTTCTCGGCGATCAGGGCGGTCAGGGACTGGCCGCTGTTTTTATTATCATTTGGCGCCGTGATTTTGGTTTTGTTGGTGAATTCCATCAGAACATTTCCCCAGTTGACCCAGTCTTGCGGGGTATTGTAGGTGATGACAACATTTGATTTTTGTTTGCATCCGGAGCAAAGGCAGAGTACTCCCATCAGGCATAATACGACTAACAACCATTTTTTTGTCCTTTTCATATTTGAACCTCCTGTTTTAATTTTAGTTGAAAAATAATGATTTTTTCAACAAGTTAATTTTTTATAACCATACCAAAAATGAAAATATTTGTCAATAAATTGTTAAAAAATAGGCAAATTATTGGCATAATTGCCAAATTTTTGGCCTTATTTTTGAATATAGTTACAAAAATAAAAGCATTTGAAAGAAGAGAACTTGTGTTGAAAAAATTGAAATTATTCAATAACAGTTTTTGAAATTCAATGAAACACTTGAAGAAACGTCCCTCATTCTATATAATGGTGGTGACAACTGATGAGGGATGATGCGTGAATGAAGAAGAAAACCACATTAAAAGACGTTGCCGGAATGGCTGGGGTATCGGTCTCATGTGCGTCCATGATTCTGAACGGCAGTGCACAGAGTCGTTTTTCCGCGGAGAAGGTGGAGCTGGTTCATGGAGTCGCGGAGAAGCTGAACTACTGTCCGCCGGCGGAACGGACGATTAAGAAGCAAATTGCCGTTCTCAGCCCGGCAGTAAACAATCCTTATTATACCATGTTGATATCGGGCATTGATTTGTCGGCGTTTTCAATGGGATACACAACCTGCGTTTTTAATGTTTATTGGAATCCCAGTACGGAAGTCCTGCTTTTAAACCGGCTTTCACAGTCAAATTACTGTGGGATTATTTTTATTTATACTCCGATGTGCCCGGATATTGTCCATAGGTTGTCTCAGAGCTTCCCTATTGTGGCGATTGGCGATATTCTTTCCAATCTGGAGATTGATACGGTAGATGTAAATAACTATAAAGCTGGCGAAATGGTCGCTGAGCACCTATTGTCGCTTGGACACAGACACATCGCATATTTGACAACCGGGGTGAATGAGCATCATATTTCTCGGGTTCGCCGCGGCAAAGGACTGAAGGATTATTATGCTGCCTGTTGCCCAGATGGAGAGGTGACGATTATTGAAGAGAACAATCCGTTTGAGGATGAGATTCGCTTGCCTGGTATAGAATATGCCACAGGAGAAAAGTTGGCATATCGCTGTTTGGAGAAACCGGAAATTACAGCCATAGCGGCGATTAATGATATGGTTGGCTATGGCATTTACGATACGCTGGTACGCGAAGGGTTTACGATTCCCGGAGATTATAGTATATGCGGTTTTGATAACGCGTTTCCTTCTGGTTTGAAAAACATAAGCCTTACTTCAATTGAGAACCATACGTTCAGCCACGGGAAAAGTGCGGTGCAATTGTTGATCGATCGTCTGGAAAGAAGCACTCCTGGTAAGGATGGGGAACCAATATCCCATGTGGAATATTTGCCAAAACTGATCATCAGGGGCAGTACGGGTAGGCCGGGGGATAGACAGGGAGTTATAGGGACATGAAAACGCAGAAAAAAATCGTTTTATTCTTGCTTGTCGCATCAGTGCTGCTTGCCGCGTGTGGTCAGGCGCCCACGAAGACCTCATTTTCCGGCGCCGCGGCTGATGTTACAGCAGTTACGGCAGCCAGGCTGTCGATGGAGAAAAATACGACGGAGCTTGTCGGCGCCGGAGCCGGGAAGACATTTTCGCTGTCAGAAGTGCCATCGTATGCGGACGAACCCTATGTGGCAGTCAACGGAAACATTCCATATTTTTCGGACAGCGAGCTGACGGAGGAATCCTTTGAGACCTACAGCAGCCTGGATCGACTGGGACGCTGTGGCGTGGCTTACGCGAGTGTTGGTCAGGATCTGATGCCGACACAGTCGCGCGAGTCGATCAGCCAGGTGAAGCCGTCCGGCTGGCAGACCGCGAGCTATGACGGTGTGGACGGAGGTTATCTTTACAACCGCTGTCACCTGATCGGTTATCAGCTGACGGGAGAAAACGCCAACGAAAAGAACCTGATTACGGGGACCCGCTATCTGAATGTAGAGGGTATGTTGCCGTTTGAGAATATGACGGCCGATTACATACACGAGACCGGAAATCATGTCCTCTATCGCGTGACGCCGGTTTTTGAGGGCAATAATCTGGTAGCTTCCGGTGTGCTGATGGAGGGGAAATCCGTCGAGGACGACGGTGACGGCGTGCTGTTCTGCGTTTTTGTGTATAATATACAGCCGGGCATTGCCATCGACTACGCGACGGGGGAGAGCAGTCTTTCTGACGAGGTCGCAGGAGCGGCGTCCGCAGGAGCGACATCCGCGGAGACGACTTCCAAGTCGGTGAAATCGACGGATAAGGGAGAAGAATTCGAGAAGACGGAAACCCGGATGGAGGAAGCTGCGGCAACAACCGGCGGTTCGGGGACAACATATATTTTGAATACAAATTCGAAAAAATTTCATTATCCGTCCTGCTCCAGCGTGTCCCAGATGAACGAATCCAACAAAAAAAACCGTCACGGGAAGCCGGGAGGCTATCATTTCTCAGGGCTATGACCCATGTAAGCGGTGCAAGCCGTAAGGTGTTGTGGAATTTTTGAAAAAGTGTTCGAAAAACATACGAAACCGGAGGAAAAGCAAATGTTTGTTATGCCAGTGTATCACGCGCCGGATTTTAGCGGCGCGGAATTTGTTTCGGCGCCGGATGTGAAGACGGAGAGAGCAGAGAAAGACGGCGTTGTGCCGGAAAATTTCCACAGCACGTCGATGTATCCGGAATATTTTAAGATTGACGGGAAATGGATTCTGGCTGAGGAAAGCCGCATGGACAGCTGCGTGATCCTGCGGGAAAACGGCCGTCTGGATGTGGTAGAACAGCGCAATGTAAAAAAGGGAGACCAGGTTATCCTGGGACGGAGCGAGAATGGCCAGGATGGGATTTATCTTCATGTAAACGGATTCCGGGAGGAAACAGAGAAAAACGGCGATAATTTTGCTTTCCGGAGCGGCCGTTCCCGGGAGACTGCGTTCTCAATGGATTACGACCGGCTCTATGATCTGCTTCGGTATGAGCGGGAGCACGGCAATATTGTTTGGGTGATGGGACCGGCATTCGCTTTTGACGCGGACGCGCGGCGGGCGATGCAGAGGCTCATCGAAAGCGGCTATGTCCAGGGTTTGCTCGCGGGAAACGCGCTGGCTACCCATGACCTGGAGGGCGCGCATCTGAAGACGGCACTTGGACAGGACATTTACACACAGCGATCGGTGCCGAACGGACATTACAATCATCTGGATGTGCTGAACCGGGTGCGGAGAAGTGGTTCCATTCCGCAGTTTATCGAAGATTATCAGATTAATGACGGGATCATCTATAGTTGCGTGAAATGCGGAGTGCCGTTTGTGCTGACCGGCTCGATCCGGGATGACGGACCGCTGCCGGAAGTGATCGGAAACGCCTATGAGGGACAGAATAAGATGCGCGGCCTGATCCGCAATGCTACGACACTGATCTGTATGGCGACGCAGTTACACACGATCGCCGCGGGAAACATGACGCCGTCTTTCCGTGTGGTGGATGGTGTGGTACGGCCGTTGTATATTTATTGCATTGATATTTCGGAGTTTGTGACGAATAAGCTTCATGACCGGGGGAGCCTGAGCGCTGTGACGATGATCACCAATGTGCAGGATTTCATCGTCAATGTGGCGAAAGGTGTGCATGTGTATTGAGGAGAATACGAGATTCATATTGTGAATACGTAGTGTTTAAAAGTACGCCAGGTTACCGGTTTTATCCGGCGCCCTGGCGATTTGTTTCGGTGTGTCAAACAGCTACGGAAGCTGTAGCACAGCGGTTTGTGGTTGCATATCTCCGGTGATCTCGATAGAGTTTCCGTCATAATGAATCACATCGCTGCACAGCTTTAGATAACCGTCCAGCGTGCCGATCACATCGTAGCCAAAACCGTCTCCCCGGTAATGCATGGGCAGGACGACGCGGGGGTGAAGCTGGTCGATGAGCGCCCTGGCCTGCGAGGCGTCGATGGTGAAGTGGCCGCCGATCGGCACCATGACAGCGTCAAGGTTTGTGAGCTGTTTCATCTGTTCCGGTTCGAGGGCGCAGCCCAGGTCGCCGAGATGGGCGACGCGGCAGTCGCCATCATCGATGATATAAATCGTATCGGCTCCTCGCAGAGCGCCGTTCTGGTCATCATGCCAGGTACTGATGGAAGTGATGATGACAGGAGATGCCATTGGATTTTTTGCCCGGATCAGGTGTCTGGCGTTGTGGTCACCATGTTCGTGAGTGCAGAGCACGAGATCTGCTTCTTCTCTGACCGGTTTCAGGCCGGGGACGGAGCCGTCCTCAAAAGGGTCAATGACGATGGTATATCCTTTGGTTTCCAGTTTAAAGCAGGCATGTCCCAGCCAGGTCAGTTTCATGAAGGAGTCCTCCTTTGTTTTTGCGTATCGATTGCTGCTCGCAGTTGTTGGCCTTTATGCGCGGTTTTGGCGTGCCGGCTTTCCGTATGTTCCGGCTGCTGCTGATAATAATAAGTATATCATAAACTTTACCTTTTTATGAGTTTAAATTTTACACAAAAGGAATATTGTGGTATAAAAATAGGGTGACCGCGCCAGGCGCGGGATAAAGAGCCCTGTTGGCACAGCTGTGTCGCCGGAGCGGATGTCGGGGGTGGAAAGAGAATGATATATCAACTGGGCAGCCAGCTTCAGGAAACCGATCTGGAAACCGTGCTCCAGGGAGAGGGCTCTGCTGTGTTTCTCACCAATGAGCATGATTGCCAGGGTGTATTGGAAGCGTTGAATATCCACGCGGAGCTGGATATTTCCCTTTCGGATATCTTCTTTTGCAAGATAGAGAGCCAGCAGGAGTGTCTGTACGGTACCTTTGCTATTCCACGGCTGCTGGATATCCTGGGCAGCCGGTACCAGATGTCCTGCGTAATTACGCGGCGTTTTGTGATACTCATTGACAACAGCGGTTTCGCCGCCCGCCTGATCCGGCGTATCCGGGCGAAAAAGATTCATCAGGGGGAGACGCGGGAGCGGTTTCTTTATAATTTTATTGCGGAGTTTATTTCCCGGGACGCGGAGATTCTGGAATCCTACGAGCGCGATCTGATGGAGATGGAGGACGAGGTAGCCAAGGGTATTGCCGACCAGTTCCAGAGCCGACTTCAGCCCGTGCGAAAGCAGCTTCTGACGCTTCGCAGCTATTACAATCAGCTGGCAGATATGGTGCGTGAGCTAGAGGAAAATGAGGACAAATACTTTTCACGGAAACAGCTGAAATATTTCAGCACGGCTGCCGACCGCGCGGACCGCTTAAAGGATCGCACCAGCTATTTGCTGGAGTACGCCCAGCAGGTGCGCGACGCCTATCAGGCTCTGGTGGACGCCAGGCAGAATGACAACATGAAATTCCTGACGATCGTTTCCACGATTTTCTTCCCGTTGACGCTGATTACAGGATGGTACGGGATGAACTTCGAAAATATGCCGGAGCTGAAATCGGGCTATCCTGTCATTATTCTGGTCAGTGTGGTCGTGGTGGCGATCTGTCTGCTGGTTTTCAAAAAGAAAAAAATATTGTGATGACGCGGAATGGAGACTGATACGATGCAGAAAAATGATAATCAGAGTGAGGTAGGCGCATGATCTGTGGAATTGTCGATGTGGGATCAAACACGATCCATCTGTCCATCTATCGCTGTGATGAGGAGGGCAGCCAGCTGATGATGCATCAGAAGGTCATGGCGGGTCTTGCCAGTTATGTGGAGGGTGGAAAGCTCACGGAGGAAGGCATCCGGGTAGTCTGCCATGTATTGTCGGATTACCGGGCATTGCTGGATAATCTGAAAATCAGCTCCGTTTATGTGTTCGCGACGGCGTCAATGCGGAATATTTCCAACGCGGATGACGTGCGGGTGGCGATCCGGACGGAGAGCGGGCTGGACGTGGACCGGATCTCCGGTGAGGATGAGGCCGCGCTCTCTTTTTACGGTGCGCTGATGGACATTCCCCATGATGACGGGGTGCTGGTGGATTTGGGCGGAGGTTCCACGGAGCTGGTGCAGTATGAGGACAGGACGATCCGATCGGCATGCAGCCTGTCGGTGGGCGCGTTGAATCTGTTCAATCGTTATGTGGCGGGTCTGCATCCCACGAAGGAGGAATGCAGGCTGATCCGGAACGAGGTACAGGAGCAGCTGGCGCGGGAACAGAAAGAACTGCGTCTTGCGGAGCATATTTGTGGCGTGGGCGGCACTGCCCGGGCCGCGTGCAGAGTGGCAAACCGGTTTTTTGGCCGCGCGGAGGACTGCCGGGTACTGACTGCCAGGGAGATCAGGCAGCTTCTCAAGCGTTTCCGGGGTATGGACAGGGAGACGATGCGGGTGATTCTGAAGCTGGCGCCGGAACGCATCCACACGCTTGTACCGGGGCTTGTGGTGCTGGACACCATCTGTCAGCTTTGCGGCGCGCAGGATATTACAGTCAGTACGCGAGGCATCCGTGAGGGATATCTGCACCGGCGTGTGCTGAAGGAAGAGTAATCAGCGATTTTTTGTTGTGTTTTTGTAAAATTTAAGTATTGCATTCAAAAATTGATTGTGCTAAGATATTAGGCAATTACGCAACGGCAATGAAGGAGACTCTGGCCGAGAGGACTTCGACAGGAAGATGGCGTCACCGACTGAGAGCGCCGTCAGACAGGACGCGGCAATCAGGGAACACTCCGGAGCCGGTATCCTGAACCGGGGGCGCGGGATCGCGCCGCCGCAATTAGGGATATCCGTCAGACACACGTTACGTGCCAAGAGTGGAGGGTCGGTTCTTTTCAGGGTCGGTTCTCAATGCGGGTGGTACCGCGGAGCCGAATCTACGGCCCCGTCCCGGGATATGAAGACAGTATTCCGGGGCGGGGCTTTTTGTTTTACAGGAAGAACACCTCAATAAGCTTCGGAATATCAGGCAGACAACAACAGGAGGGTACGCCATGGAATTTCAGACAGGTGTAAAGGAAAAAGAAACGCTTGGCATCGCGCAGGTGCTCGCGGGAGATTACGATGGGAAGACCGTGAGGATGAACGGTGCGGTGCACAATATCCGCGACATGGGCGAGGTCGCTTTTGTGATTTTGCGCAAAGCCGAGGGGTTGGTACAGTGTGTGTATGAGGAAGGAAAAAGCGGATTTGATTTAAAGGATCTGAAAGAGGAATCCGCCGTCGAAGCGACAGGCATGGTGGCGCAGGAGGAACGCGCGCCGCACGGCTTTGAACTGCGCCTGCGCGGGATCCGCGTGCTGTCCGAACCGGCGGAAATTCTGCCGCTCGCGATTAACAAATGGAAGATGAATACCTCGCTGGAGACGAAGCTGGCGCTGCGGCCGGTTTCGCTGCGCAACCTGCGGGAGCGCGCCAAATTTAAGATCCAGGAGGGAATTGTGCGCGGCTTCCGTGAATTCCTGTTCTCGCAGGGTTTTACGGAGATCCATACGCCGAAGATCGTCGCGCGGGGCGCTGAGGGCGGAGCGAATGTCTTCAAGCTCAATTATTTTAATAAAAAGGCGGAGCTTGGTCAGAGCCCGCAGTTTTACAAGCAGACGATGGTGGGCGTTTATGACCGTGTGTTCGAAGCAGCTCCGGTGTTCCGCGCCGAAAAACACAACACGACGCGCCATCTGAATGAATATATCAGCCTCGATTTCGAGATGGGGTACATTGACAGCTTCGAAGATGTGATGGCGATGGAGACCGGATTCCTGAAATATACGATGGAGCTGCTGCGACGCGATTACGCGAAAGAACTGAAACTGCTCGGCGTGCAGCTGCCGAAGCTGGAAAAGATTCCGCAGGTGCGCTTTGACAAGGCCAAGGAACTGGTAGCGGAAAAATACAAACGCCGCATCCGCAATCCTTTCGATCTGGAGCCGAAGGAGGAAGTGCTGATCGGGCGCTATTTCCAGGAGGAGTACGGGAGCGATTTTGTGTTTGTCACGCATTATCCGTCGAAGAAGCGCCCGTTCTATGCGATGGACGACCCGCAGGATGAGCGGTTTACGCTGAGCTTCGACCTGCTCTATAAGGGTCTGGAGATCACGACCGGAGGTCAGCGTATCCACGATTACAATGAAATTCTCGCGAAGATGGAAAAGCGCAACATGGATCCGGAGGAAATTAAGGATTACCTGATGATTTTCAAATACGGCATGCCGCCGCACGGCGGACTGGGCATCGGCCTGGAGCGGCTGACTATGCGGCTTCTGGATGAGCAGAATGTGCGCGAGACGTCCCTGTTCCCGCGCGATGTGACAAGACTGGAACCGTAGAAATTTACGGATACGGAGGTAGAAAGATGGCAAATATCATCAGTGACGAAACCATTGAATATGTGGGCATCCTGGCGAAGCTGGAGCTCTCCGGCGAGGAGAAAGAAAAGGCGAAAGAAGACATGGGGCGGATGCTGGATTACATCGACAAGCTGAACGAGCTGGATACCAGCGGCGTGGAGCCAATGTCGCATGTGTTCCCGGTCAATAATGTTTTCCGCGAGGACGTGGTGACAAACGGCGACGACAGCGAGAACACACTGAAAAACGCGCCGCAGAGAAAAGACAACGCGTTCATGGTACCAAAGACGGTAGAGTGAGAGCCGGAAAGGAGAAAGTCAGTTGAATATTCTGGAATTAACGGCCGTGCAGCTGGGCAAAAAAATACAGGCCGGCGAGATTGGCGTGGCGGAAGCCACGAAAGCCAGCCTGGCGCAAATGTGCGCGCTGGAGCCGACGTTAAATTGTTATGTGACCATCGATGAGGAGGGAGCGCTTGCCCGCGCGGCGCAGGTGCAGGAGCGGATCAGCGCCGGTGAACTGACCGGGCCTCTGGCCGGCGTGCCGGTAGCAGTCAAGGACAATATGTGTACCGCGGGACTGCGGACGACCTGCAGTTCCAATATCCTCGCGAATTTTGTGCCGACATTCACCGCTGAAGCGGTGCTGAATCTGGAGAAAGCAGGCGCGGTGATCCTGGGCAAAACAAACATGGATGAGTTCGCGATGGGGAGCACGACGGAGACCTCGGCGTTCGGTGAGACGAAGAATCCGTGGGACACGGAGCATGTGCCGGGCGGCTCTTCGGGCGGTTCCTGCGCCGCGGTGGCTGCGAATGAGTGTTTTTACGCGCTTGGCTCTGATACCGGCGGTTCCATCCGCCAGCCGAGCTCGTTCTGCGGTGTGACCGGCATCAAGCCGACCTACGGCACGGTCTCCCGCTACGGCCTGGTGGCTTATGGCTCCTCGCTCGACCAGATCGGGCCGGTCGCGAAAGATGTGACCGACTGCGCGACGATACTGGAGGCGATCGCCTCGCACGATAAGAAAGACAGCACGTCGGTCGCGCGCACGGACGGTAATTTTACCGCAGCGCTGGTGGACGATGTGAAAGGATTGCGGATTGGCATCCCGCGCGATTATTTTGGCGATGGACTGAACGAGGATGTGCGGGACGCGATTCTCGCCGCGGCGAAAGTGCTTGCCGCAAAGGGCGCGGTGGTTGAGGAATTTGACTTAAGTCTTGTCGAGTACGCGATTCCTGCCTATTATGTGATTGCCTCGGCGGAAGCCAGCTCCAACCTTTCCCGGTTTGACGGCGTGAAATATGGCTACCGCACCGCGGAATACGCCGGTCTGCACAACATGTACAAGAAAAGCCGTTCAGAGGGCTTCGGCGCGGAGGTCAAGCGCCGCATCATGCTCGGCTCTTTCGTGCTGAGCAGCGGTTATTATGACGCGTATTATCTGAAAGCGCTGCGCACCAAAGCGCTGATCAAGCAGGCGTTTGACAAAGCGTTTGCTTCTTTTGACGTAATTCTGGCTCCGGCGTCGCCGACGACTGCGCCGCGTCTGGGCGAGTCGCTCAGTGATCCGCTGCAGATGTATCTTGGCGATATTTATACGATCTCAGTCAATCTTGCCGGTCTGCCCGGTATGACGGTGCCCTGCGGGAAAGACAAAAACGGCCTGCCCATCGGCATGCAGCTGATCGGCGACTGTTTCCAGGAGGACAAGATTATCCGCGCCGGATACGCTTTTGAGCAGAGCCGCGCTTATGAGGGCCCGGAGTTGGCAAAACGGACCGGAGCGGAGCTGGCCGGGAAAGCGGGAGCGCCGGGAATGGAAGATAAAGGAGGTGTGGCAAGATGAGCAAGCAGTATGAGACCGTGATCGGCCTTGAGGTTCATGTGGAGCTGGCCACGAAAACCAAGATATTCTGCGGCTGTTCGACCGCCTTTGGCGGCGCGCCGAATACGCACACCTGCCCTGTCTGTACCGGTATGCCCGGCTCGCTGCCCGTGCTGAACCGCCAGGTAGTGGAGTACGCGCTGGCCGTCGGCCTGGCGACGAATTGCGGAATCAATCAGTACTGCAAGTTTGACCGGAAGAATTATTTCTATCCGGACAATCCGCAGAATTACCAGATTTCCCAGCTCTATCTGCCGATCTGCCACGACGGCTGGGTGGAGATCGAGACGGCGGCCGGGACAAAGAAAATCGGCATCCATGAGATTCACATGGAGGAGGACGCCGGTAAGCTGATCCACGACGAATGGGCAGACTGCTCGCTGGTGGATTTCAACCGCAGCGGCGTGCCGCTGATCGAAATTGTCTCCGAGCCGGATATGCGCAGCGCGGATGAGGTGATCGCCTATCTGGAAAAGCTGCGCCTGATTATCCAGTATCTGGGCGCTTCCGACTGCAAGCTGCAGGAAGGCTCGATGCGGGCGGACGTCAACCTGTCCGTGCGCGAGGCCGGCGCCGCGGAATACGGTACGCGCACGGAGATGAAAAACCTCAACTCGTTTAAGGCGATTGCGCGCGCGATTGAGGGCGAGCGCACCCGCCAGATCGAGCTGATTGAAGAGGGGCGTAAGGTCATTCAGGAGACCCGCCGCTGGGATGATAATAAAGAAAGCTCGCGCGCGATGCGTTCCAAGGAGGACGCCCAGGATTATCGTTATTTCCCGGATCCGGATCTGGTCCCGGTGGTGATCAGCGACGAGTGGATCGCCGCGGTGAAAGCGCGCCAGCCGGAGCTGCGCACGGAAAAGCTGGCCCGCTATCAGGCGGAGTTCGGCCTGCCGCAATATGACGCGGAAATTCTGACCGGCACGAAGAGCCTGGCGGATATCTTTGAGGCGACGACGGCGCTCTGCGGGAAGCCGAAGGAGGTTTCCAACTGGCTGATGACCGACGCTATGCGCCTTTTAAAGGAAAACGGCATGGACGCGGATCAGCTTACGATCAGCCCGTCAAATCTGGCAAAACTGATCGATATGGTCGATAAAAATGTGATCAACCGCACGGTGGCGCGCACGGTATTTGAGGAAATCTTCGCGAACGGGGTCGATCCGGAGCAGTACGTCGAAGAGAAGGGCTTAAAGGTCGTTAACGATGAGGGCGCGCTGGCAAAGACGATCGCGGAAATCATCGCGAAGAATCCGCAGTCGGCCATGGATTTCAAGGCCGGTAAGGAGAAAGCGATGGGCTTCATCGTCGGCCAGACGATGCGCGCGATGAAGGGCAAGGCGGATCCGGCGCTGGTCAATAAGCTTGTGCGGGAGCAGCTGTCGAAATAAATTCATGTCTTTGTTTTCCGGGCACCGTGGGAATGTGTGCCGGGGGAGCAAAGTCGATTGCATTCTTTACTGGTTTCGGATACAATAGTAAACGCAGTTGTCCGCTTTGGCGGACATGCCGGTTTTGGTAAGGAGGAGAAACTATGCAGCCATATTTGGAGATGAGCACGGAAGAACTGCAGGCGCTGCGCAAGCAGCTGATCGCCCAGTACCGGGAGTACCAGGGCAGGGATCTGCGCCTGGACATGTCGCGCGGCAAGCCGAGCGTGGATCAGCTGGACCTCTCGATGGGAATGATGGACGTATTGAGCAGCGATTCTGACCTGACCTGCGAGGACGGTACGGACTGCCGCAACTATGGCGGGCTGACCGGAATCGGGGAAGCCAAGGAGCTGATCGGCGATATGATGGAAGTTGCGCCGGATAACATTATCATTTACGGCAATTCCAGCCTGAATGTGATGTTTGACACGGTCTCGCGGTCAATGACGCACGGCGTTATGGGCTTTACTCCCTGGTGTAAGCTGGACAAGGTCAAATTCCTCTGCCCGGTGCCGGGCTATGACCGCCATTTCGCGATCATGGAGTATTTCGGTATCGAGATGATCAATGTGCCGATGGGCGCGGACGGCCCGGACATCGATATGGTCGAGAAGCTGGTCGCTGAGGACGAGAGCATCAAGGGTATCTGGTGTGTCCCGAAATATTCCAATCCGACCGGCACCAGCTATTCGGACGCCACGGTCCGTCGCCTGGCGCGCTTAAAACCGGCGGCCCCGGATTTTCGCATTTACTGGGACAATGCCTATGGCATACACCATCTCTATGATGACGAGCAGGATCACCTGATCGAGATCCTCGCGGAATGCAAACGGGCCGGAAATCCGGACCTGGTCTATAAATTTTCGTCGACTTCCAAGATCAGCTTCCCGGGTTCGGGCATCGCGGCGATCGCGGCTTCGCAGAACAACCTGGAGGATATCACGAAACAGCTGCGCTTCCAGACGATCGGCCATGACAAGGTAAATCAGCTGCGCCACGTACGTTTCTTTGGAAATATTCACGGCATGGTTGAGCATATGCGCAAACACGCGGATATCCTGCGTCCCAAATTTGAGGCGGTCGAGGAGATCCTTGCGCGGGAGCTGGACGGACTGGAGATCGGCAGCTGGACCTCGCCGAAAGGCGGTTATTTTATCTCCTTTGATTCGATGGAGGGCTGCGCGAAAGCGATCGTGGGACTGTGCAAGAAAGCCGGACTGGTGATGACGAAAGCCGGAGCGACCTATCCTTACGGCCGCGATCCGCGTGATACAAATATCCGTATCGCGCCGTCCTACCCGCCGCTGAGCGATCTGAAGCTGGCGATGGAGCTGTTTTCCCTTTGCGTGAAGCTGGTCAGCGTGCGAAAGATCCTGGAGGACCGCGGGGAGGGACAGCAGCTGTCTGTCCAAAGCTGATTTGTCTGTGAAAAATAATTAAGTGATGCCCGCGAGGGCGGTTCTGGCAATCGGAATGATCCGTACAGAGGAAAGAAAAAACCATGTTCAGGAAATTATGGAGCAAATTTGTGAACCGCGAGACGATCGCTTATCTCATCACCGGAGTGATGACGACCCTGGTGGACTGGGTGAGTTACGCGTTGCTGCGGCATGCCAATGTTGATTATCGCTTTGCGACGGCGGCTTCGTGGGCGATTGCGGTCCTGTTCGCTTATGTGACTAACAAGTTTTTTGTTTTCCGGAGTATGCGTGTGGATCCCGGTTTTCTGTGGAAAGAATTTACCGCTTTTGTGGCCTGCAGACTGGCGACAGGCGTTTTCACGCTGGTCGCGATGATGGTGATGGTGGACGGCCTTGGCATCAAACAGGATTTTATCTGTAAGGTGGTTGTCTCCGCTATCTCGCTGGTGCTGAATTATCTGTTCAGTAAGCTGTTCATTTTTAAGAAAAAAAGCGATCGTGTATAATGGTGGGGAGAAACCGGATATGGGAAGCGAGGATATTCGCCGGATTACCGAAGAGCTGGAAGGATTACTCATGACAAACAGCGAAGTGACAGGAAAGGCCGCGCGGGAGACGGCCGCCGCTGAGGCGGAGAGTGTTTCACGACAGACGGATGGGACTGAAGCTGCGGAGAGTGAATCGCCGCAGGCGGATAGGACTGAGGTTGCGGAGAGTAAATCGCCGCAGGCGGATAGGACTGAGGTTGCGGAGAGTGAATCGTCGCAGATGGATAGGGCTGAGGCTGTGGAAAGTGAATCGCCGCAGGCAGATATGGTGGATGACGCAGTGAGTGAATCGCCGCAGGCAGAGGCAGCCGCCGATGTGGAGAATGCCGCAGATGACGGGGAGAGCGGCAGCGGGCGTGTCGTACACACGCCGCGGCGTGGCCGTCCGGTTGTGCATGCCGATTTCCACGGCGCATCGATCTCTGATTTGATTGACGGGTCCTCTCATGTCGCCTCCCGCTGGGGGCTGATCGCGGCGTTTGCTGTGCCGGTTCTGATCATGTTGATCATCTTTATCCAGCGAGGAATTTTCCCGTTCGGGGAGGAATCGTTCCTGCGCACGGATATGTACCACCAGTACGCGCCGTTTTTTTCGGAATTTCAATATAAATTAAAGAATGGACAGAGCCTGCTTTACAGCTGGGATGTCGGTATGGGTGTCAATTTTTCTGCTCTCTACGCCTATTATCTGGCGAGTCCGCTCAACTGGCTTCTTTTGCTTGTCCCGTCGGGTCTGGTCATTGAATTCATGTCCTACATGATCGTGTTCAAAATCGGCCTGGCTGGTCTTGCGATGGCATGGTATCTGCGCCGTCATTGTGGGACGGCGGATTTCGGCGTGGCTTTTTTTGGCATTTTTTACGCGTTGTCCGGTTATATGGCGGCTTACAGCTGGAATATCATGTGGCTGGACTGCATTGTCCTTTTCCCCCTGGTGATGCTGGGGCTGGAGCGGTTGATGCGGGATGGGAAATGCCTGTTGTATATTGTGACATTGGGGTTGTCGATCCTTTCCAATTATTACATTTCGATCATGACCTGCGTGTTTCTGGTGATCTGGTTTTTTGCCCTGCTGGTTCTGGAACGGAAACATGTCTGGGAGGATATCGCCGTGCGCGGCGTCCAGTTTGCGTTCAGCTCTCTGCTCGCGGGGGGCCTGGCTGCGGTGGTGCTGCTGCCGGAGGTCGTGGCGCTGCAGATGACGGCTTCAGGCAATTTCAGCTTTCCGAAGACGTTCACCCAGTATTTTCCGATTTTTGACATGATTGCCCGTCATATCGGCAACGTGGAGACGGAGATCGGGCTCGATCACTGGCCCAACATTTACTGCGGTGTGGCCGTGCTGATGTTCGCGCTGCTGTATCTGGCGCAGAAAAAGATTTCCGCGCGGGAAAAAGCGGTATACTGTCTGGCAATGCTGTTCTTTTATGCCAGTTTTTCGATGAATATCCTGAATTTTATCTGGCATGGCTTTCATTATCCAAACAGCCTTCCCTGCCGTCAGGCTTATATTTATATTCTCCTGCTTCTGCTGATGTGCTACCGCGCCTATATATATCTGGATGAGACGCCGCGGCGACAGCTGCTTTTCGCGTTCTGGGGAGCGGTCGCCTTCGTGCTGCTCGCGCAGAAGCTGGTGACGCAGGAGCATTTTCACTTTATTGTTTATTATGTGGCAATTTTATTCCTTGCACTGTATCTGGGAGCGATTTTCCTTTCGCGCCGGGGAAGGTGTGGTCGGCGAAAAGCGCTGATTCTGGCGATTACGGTGGTCTCGCTGGAAGCGGCGGTCAATATGGCTGTGACCAGCGTGACGACGACGAGCCGTACTTCCTATACCGCGGATAACGCCGCGGTGGAAAAGCTGGTCTCGACCTTGCAGCCAAACGACAGTTTTTTCCGCGTCGAGAAGGTGACGCGCAAGACGAAAAATGACGGGGCCTGGATGCATTTTCCGTCGGTCTCATTATTCTCCTCGACGGCGAACGCGGATCTGTCAACGCTGTTCCGGAAGCTGGGCATGGAGAGCTCGACCAACGCCTACTCGATCAACGGCAGCACGCCTCTGATCGATATGCTGTTCGCGGTAAAATATAGTATTTATTCCGAGGAACCGGAAAATAACGGGCTGCGCAGCTTCCTCGCGCAGGAGGGGGACACGCTGCTCTATCAGAACAGCTACGTATTGCCGCTGGGTTTTATGGTGCCTGCCGACTTTGAGGAACGCTGGGATATCAATATCAGCAACCCGGCGGATGTGCAGAATTCGCTGACGGACTGCCTGGGCGCGGCTCATGTGCTGCGCCTGGTTATGGATGCGCAGGTTTCCGGGCAGACGCTGACGTTCACACCGGAGGAGAGCGGCGAATATTACGCTTATGTGGAAAACAAGGAAATCGAAAAGGTGAGCGTTTCCACGGAAAACGGCGCAAAAACGTTTGATAATGTCGACCGCGGTTATCTGCTCGAGCTCGGATACTGTGAGGCCGGAGAGACGGTGACGCTGACCGCACAGGATACCAAGGAAAGCATGTGGGCAGATATCTACCGTTTTTCGGAGAAGGGTCTGGCTTCTGTCTACGACAAGCTTTCCGCGGAGCCGTGGAAACTTTTAAGCTGGACGGATACGACGCTTTCGGGTACGGTTGCCTGCGTGCAGGACGGCCTTATGCTGACGACGATTCCCTGGGATGAGGGCTGGACCATTACGGTGGATGGCGCAGAGACAGACGCTGTGAAAATGCTGGATGCTTTTGTCGGCGTCACACTGACAGAGGGGAACCACACCGTGGAGATGAATTATTGTCCAAAGGGACTGAAAGCGGGTGCTCTGATCAGCGGGATCAGTCTGCTGATTCTCGCCGTGATTGTTGTGGCCGGCTGCCTGCGGCAGCAAAAAGAGTTCCTGGCGGAGCAGAAGGAGAACGCCGAAACCGGAAAATTTTATACGAATTTGTAATATGAGGAGGAAATGTGATATGAAATTATGGGGCGGCCGCTTCACAAAGGAAGAAAACCAGCTGGTGCATAATTTTAATGAGTCGCTGTCCTTCGATCAGAGACTTTATCATCAGGATATCCGAGGAAGCATCGCGCATGTGACGATGTTGGCGAAGCAGGGGATTGTCACGGAAGAGGATGGCCGCGTGATTATCGACGGCTTAAAAGGAATTCTTGCCGATCTGGACGCCGGGAAACTGGAGTTTACCAGGGAGCATGAGGACATCCATTCCTTCGTTGAGGCCAATCTGATCGAACGTGTCGGCGAAGCCGGAAAGCGCCTGCATACCGGGCGCAGCCGCAACGACCAAGTCGCTCTGGATATGAAGCTCTACTGTCGCGACGAGATCGGTGAGATCGACGCGCTGGTGAAAGACCTGCTTCGTGAGCTGCTTTGCCAGATGGAGAAACATATTGATACTTATATGCCTGGCTTTACGCATCTGCAGAAGGCACAGCCGGTGACGCTGGCGCATCATCTTGGCGCTTATTTTGAGATGTTTTCCCGCGACCGCGGCCGTCTGCATGATATCCGCGCACGCTTAAACCGTTGCCCGCTGGGCTCCGGCGCGCTGGCCGGTACGACCTACCCGCTCGACCGGGCTTACACGGCGTCTTTGCTGGAATTTGACGGTCCGACGCTCAACAGCATGGATTCCGTTTCGGATCGCGATTACCTGATCGAGCTGCTTGCGGCGCTGGCGACGATCGCCATGCATCTGAGCCGTTTCTCGGAGGAATTTATTATCTGGAATACCAACGAATATCGCTTTGTGGAGCTGGACGACGCCTACAGCACCGGCAGCAGCATTATGCCGCAAAAGAAAAACCCGGACATCGCCGAGCTGGTGCGTGGTAAGACTGGTCGCGTCTACGGGGCGCTTATCTCGCTGCTGACGGTGATGAAAGGTCTGCCGCTGGCCTACGATAAGGATATGCAGGAAGATAAGGAGCTTTCCTTTGACGCGATTGACACGGTGAAGGGGTGCCTGAAGCTGTTTACCGGCATGCTGGCGACGACTACCTTCAACAAGGCGGCGATGGAAGCCAGCGCGAAGCGGGGTTTCACGAACGCCACGGACGCTGCGGATTATCTGGTCAGCCGGGGCGTACCGTTTCGCGATGCGCACGGCATGGTCGGCCAGCTTGTGCTTCGCTGCATCGAACGCGGCGTCTCCCTGGATGAGCTGACGCTGGAGGAATTCCGGGAAGTCAGCCCGGCCTTTGAGGCGGATGTTTACGAGGCGATCAGCCTGAAAACCTGCGTGGAGAAGCGCGTCACGGATGGTGCTCCGGGGCAGGAGGCAATGCGGCGCGTGATCGCGATTTACCGGGAGCAGCTGGAGAAGGAATAAATCATGCAGCGGCTCCGGAAAGATGTCGTATACGGAATATCCTGGTTTTAAAGTGTAAAATACAAGCCGTCACTGTGCTGAATTGACAACGTGGCGGCTTATTTTTTTTGATTTCTCTCATAATTTCTTTGATTATTCGACGACAGCAAAGACTTCCTGGGTTTTGCGCCCGTGCGCAAGGGCTTCCGCGTGGCTGGCATAATAGATGTCAAGCCAGTTGCCCTGGATGTGATTGCCCTTGTCCTCCACCGTGTAGACGATGCCGTCGATCATCAGCTGTGTGCCGAGCGGAAAGCGGTCAAGGTCGGCGGAGATGGTGTGCTGCGCCTGGGGAACCGTACCGGAGTAAGTCAGGCCTCGGCCGCCGGCGGATTCCGTGTCGTAGCCGGTGGTAATAAACATGCCGAGAGATTCGCCCTGCTGTGGCTGTGCTTCCTCGTCCGCATCGGATTCGCCCGGTGCTTCCAGGGAGACGTTTCCTGCAGCTTCCTGACCGGAACCCACTGTAATGACAGGGGAAGAGAAAACTTCCGCGCTGTCGTCCGCCGCCAGGGAAACCATGGCCGAGAACAGACAGAAGAGCACTATCGCTGTCAGGAGTAAAACCGGCCGTAAAAAGGTTTTCGTTCGCATAAAAACACCTCAGATAAAAAGAAAATGTTACAATCATTACAAATTGGGCACAACATTTGATACATGATGCCCATGAAATATGCTATCATTATATTACAAAACTGTTAAATGTCAAGTTTTCTAAATTTCCCTCAAAACCTCTTGACAAATCCAGACGGGTAAAGTATATTAATAGCAGATGTTAGCACTCCTCGACAACGAGTGCTAACAGAGAAAAAGAAACGGAGGGCGCTTTATGGAGCTGGATGATCGAAAAGTCACCATTTTAAAAGCTATCATTAAGACCTACCTGGAGACGGGGGAGCCGGTTGGTTCCCGGACGATTTCCAAGTACACGGATCTGAAGCTGAGCTCCGCGACCATCCGCAATGAGATGTCCGACCTGGAAGAGATGGGCTATATTATCCAGCCGCACACCTCAGCCGGACGGATTCCTTCTGACAAGGGCTACCGTTTCTATGTGGATCAGATCATGCAGGAGAAGGAGCAGGAGGTCACGGAAGTCAAGGCGCTGATGATTCAGCGTGTCGACCGTATTGAGCTGGTGCTCCGCAAGCTGGCGCAGATGCTGGCGAGCAATACCAATTACGCGGCTATGATCAGCGGTCCGCAGTATCACCGCAACAAGCTGAAATTCATCCAGCTGTCTGAGGTCGACGTCCATAAGCTGCTGATTGTCACTGTCGTGGAGGGCAACCTGATCAAAAACAAGATGATCACGATCGAGGACGATATCAGCCAGGAGGAGCTGCTCAATCTCAACATTATGCTGAACAGCAGCTTAAACGGCCTGACGATCGAGGAGATCAATCTCGGCGTGATCAGCCAGCTCAAAGAAAAAGCCGGGAACCACAGCCGGGTGATTGATCTGGTGCTGAATGAAGTGGCCGAGGCGATCCGGGCGGATGAGGACGACTTACAGATTTATACGAGCGGTGCGACCAACATTTTCAAGTATCCGGAGCTGAGCGACGGCGAGAAGGCAAGTGAGCTGATCCGCACGTTGGAACACAAGGAACTGCTGCAGGAGCTGCTCCCGGATAGCAGTAAGGACGGCGATGATACCGGTATTCAGGTCTATATCGGCGATGAGACGCCGCTGCAGACGATGAAGGATTGCAGTGTGGTCACGGCCAATTACGAGATGGGAGAAGGGATCCGCGGCACGATCGGCATTATCGGGCCGAAACGCATGGACTATGAAAAAGTGCTGAGCACCCTGCGCCATCTGATGCGCCAGCTGGATATGACATTTAAAAATGAAGAAGGGTAGATAAGCTATGAGTGAGGAAATGAAAGATAACGATATCGAGGCAATGGAGGAAGAAGCCAGAGCCGGGAACGGCGATGCGCCTGAAAAAACGGATCCGGACGCATGCGAAACCGGGGCACCGGTGAATGGAGAATCAGCGGACAAAGAGTCAGCCGGTGCGGAGAAGAAGGCCGGTGCGGACGACCGTTCTTCCGAAAAAAGCGGTTCGGATGACAGCGGAAAATCAGATGCAAAGACCGAATCTGCCGGAGCCGGGTCATCCGGAAAGAAGGATCCGCGTGATACCAAGATCGAGGAGCTCCAGGATCGCCTGCGACGGCAGATGGCTGAGTTTGACAATTTCCGCAAACGCACGGAAAAAGAAAAATCCGCCATGTATGAGATCGGCGCGCGGGACATTATCGAAAAGATTCTCCCGGTGCTTGACAACTTTGAGCGCGGCCTTGCCGCCATACCGGAGGATGAGAAGGAAAGCTCCTTCACCGAAGGTATGACGATGATATATAAGCAGTTCGTCAAGACGCTGGAGGATATGGGCGTCGAGACGATCGAGACAAAGGGGCAGAAGTTCGACCCGAACCTGCACAACGCGGTGATGCACATCGACGATGAAGCTTACGGGGAAAATGAGATCTCCCAGGAGCTCCAGAAGGGCTACAAATACCGCGGCACCGTCGTACGCCACAGCATGGTGCAGGTAGCAAATTGACTGTGAGCACTTCCCAAGGGACGCCTGCGGTGTAGTGAGCGCGAGCTTAGTGGAGGGAACATACCCGTAAAACTGGTAAACATCAAATTCTATGATATATATGAGGAGGAATTCATCATGAGTAAGATAATCGGTATTGACTTAGGAACTACAAACAGCTGTGTAGCGGTTATGGAAGGCGGCAAGCCGGTCGTGATCCCGAACCAGGAAGGTTCCCGTACCACGCCGTCGGTTGTGGCGTTCACGAAGACGGGCGAGCGTCTCGTCGGCGAGCCGGCGAAGCGCCAGGCGGTCACAAACGCGGATCGCACGATCTCGTCGATCAAGCGTCATATGGGCACGGACTACCGTGTGACGATCGACGGCAAGAGCTACACGCCGCAGGAGATCTCGGCGATGATCCTGCAGAAGCTGAAGGCGGACGCTGAGGCGTATCTTGGCGAGAAGGTGAGCGAGGCCGTGATCACGGTTCCGGCTTATTTCAACGACGCGCAGCGTCAGGCGACCAAGGACGCGGGCAAGATTGCCGGCCTGGATGTCAAGCGCATCATCAATGAGCCGACGGCAGCTGCCCTGGCTTATGGCCTGGATAATGAAAGCGAGCAGAAGATTATGGTCTACGACCTGGGCGGCGGCACCTTCGATGTCTCCCTGATCGAGATCGGCGACGGCGTGATCGAGGTGCTGTCCACCAACGGCGATACGCATCTGGGCGGCGATGACTTTGATAACCGCATCAGCCAGTGGCTGGTTGATGAATTCAAGAAGGCGGAGGGTGTAGATCTCTCCGGCGATAAGATGGCGATGCAGCGTCTGAAAGAGGCGGCGGAAAAGGCGAAGAAGGAGCTTTCCACCGCGACCACGACCAACATCAACCTGCCGTTTATCACCGCGACCGCAGACGGTCCGAAGCATCTGGATATGAATCTGAGCCGCGCGAAGTTTGACGATCTGACTCGCGACCTGATTGAGAAGACGGCGATTCCGGTGCAGAACGCTTTGCGCGACGGCGGCGTGACCACCTCGGAACTTGGCAAGGTCCTGCTGGTCGGCGGTTCGACCCGTATGATTTCTTCACAGGATAAGGTAAAACAGCTGACGGGCAAGGAGCCGAGCAAGACGCTCAACCCGGATGAGTGCGTGGCGATCGGCGCCGCGATCCAGGGCGGTAAGCTGGCGGGCGATGCCGGTGCCGGCGATATCCTGCTGCTGGATGTCACTCCGCTGTCTCTGTCGATCGAGACGATGGGCGGCATTGCGACCAGATTGATTGAGCGCAACACGACGATCCCGACCAAGAAGAGCCAGATCTTCTCCACTGCGGCGGACAATCAGACCGCGGTTGATATTCACGTCGTTCAGGGTGAGCGTGAGTTTGCCCGCGACAACAAGACCCTCGGCCAGTTCCGTCTGGATGGGATCCCGCCGGCAAGAAGAGGTGTACCTCAGATCGAGGTTACATTTGACATCGACGCAAACGGCATTGTCAACGTATCCGCAAAGGATCTGGGCACCGGTAAGGAGCAGCATATCACGATTACTTCCGGCTCGAATATGTCGGAAGCCGATATTGATAAGGCCGTGAAGGAAGCCGCGGAATTCGAGGCGCAGGACAAGAAGAAGAAAGAGGGCATCGATGCCCGCAACGACGCGGACGCGATGGTATTCCAGACCGAGAAGGCGCTGGAGGAAGTCGGCGACAAGATCAATGCCAGTGACAAGGCTGCGGTCGAGGCAGATCTGAGCGCTTTGAAAGAAGCGATCAACCGCGCGCCGATCGATCAGATGACGGACGCCCAGGTGGAGGACATCAAGGCCGGCCGCGAGAAGCTGATGAAGAGCGCACAGGCTCTGTTTGCCAAGGTTTATGAGGCATCCCAGGCTGCGGGTGCCGGCGCACAGGGCGGCGCGGGTCCGGATATGGGCGGCGCGGCAGGCGCTTCCTCCGGTAACGCTTCCTCGAATGGCGGCGACGATGTGATTGACGGAGATTTCAAGGAGGTCTGATAAGGGCCGTAAACCGCAAATACGCATAGAAGGACTGGAATTGAATTATGGCAGAGAGCAAGAGAGATTATTATGAGGTTCTCGGCGTTCCGAAAAACGCCGACGACGCTGCCCTCAAAAAAGCATACCGTGTCCTCGCGAAGAAGTATCACCCGGACAGCAATCCGGGTGATGCGGAAGCGGAGAAGAAGTTCAAGGAAGCCTCCGAGGCGTACAGCGTCCTGAGCGATCCCGAGAAACGCAGACAGTATGACCAGTTTGGTCATGCCGCGTTCGAGGGCGGCGCGGGAGGCGGAGCCGGGGGCTTCGGCGGTTTTGATTTCAACTCCGCGGACATGGGAGATATATTCGGCGATATATTCGGCGATTTCTTTGGGGGCGGCTCGACAAGAAGCCGCAGCAGCCAATATAACGGCCCCGCGCGCGGGGCGAATGTGCGCACCGCTATCCGTATTACCTTTGAGGAGGCGGTTTTTGGCTGTGAAAAGGAAATTGAGATCAATTATAAAGAAGCGTGCGCCAGGTGCCACGGGACCGGCGCGAAGGCGGGCACGTCCCCGGAGACCTGTTCAAAATGTCACGGCAAGGGAAAGATCGTCTACACACAGCAGTCGTTCTTCGGCCAGGTACAGAATGTACAGACCTGTCCGGATTGCGGCGGCAGCGGAAAGGTGATCCGTGAGAAATGTCCGGACTGCTACGGTACCGGTTACATCGCGCGCAAGAAGAAATTCAAGGTTACGATCCCGGCGGGCATCGACAACGGCCAGAGCGTGCGCTGCGCGGGCGGCGGCGAGCCCGGTGTGAACGGCGGCGAGCGGGGCGACCTGCTGGTCGAGGCGGTCGTTTCCCAGCATCCGGTATTCAAACGGCAGGAGATGAGTATCTTCTCAACGGTGCCGATCTCCTTCGCCACGGCGGCGCTGGGCGGCCCGATCCGCATCCGCACCGTGGACGGCGAAGTGGAGTACGAGGTCAAACCAGGCACGCAGACCGATACGCGTGTGCGCCTGAAGGGCAAGGGCGTGCCCTCGCTGCGCAGCCGCAACGTGCGGGGTGATCATTATGTGACGCTGGTCGTACAGGTGCCGGAGCGCATGACTGAGGCGCAGAAGACGGCGCTGCGCAATTTCGACGCCGCGATGCGCGGAGAGACGGTTGAAGCGGAGAAGCCGAAGAAGAAAGGGTTATTTAAGTGATGCTCAGGACTGCGGTGTTCCACCGCATATGAAAGTCGATTGCTCCGCGCTTACGCGCTCCCGCAATCGCCGGGAGTATTCGCAATCCGCACTATCGTGCTGCTTGCTCATATTCCCTAGCCCGTCCGATGCCGGTATGTCCTTGCGTGCCAGCACGCAGTCCATACCGTCGCCGTCCGGGACTTTCACAGTATAAAAAGAGCCACCATGCGTTTGCATCCACATGGTGGCTCTTTTGGGTTGCAACCTAAAAAGGTTTTTTGAAAATGGTCTCACTTCGCGTTGGAAAACCAGACGGTTGTGACAGAGTGTAATGCATATCTGGAATTTCGATTTGTTTTTGTTTTTGGTTTGTCCGGTTCCCCTGCTCGGCGAAACTCTTTTCATCTCATCCGTTCAATTGGTTAATGCGAGACAACTCTATTTTATTGCAAAACGACAAAAAAATTAATTTCAATATACTTATATGTATTTATAAGTATAAATGATGAATAGAAAGACTCGAATTTTTGAAAATACTGTATACAAGGCCAAAATTTCAATTGTAACCATTTTCAAAGTGTGTTATACTGGGAAGGACGGCAAAATGAAATATTTTGTCAGGAAGAGAAAAATGTATAGAAAGAGGGTAAAGGTAGATGGGATTGGCTACATTTATAGGCGGCGTTCATCCCTATGAGGGGAAAGAACTGTCCGAAAGCAAGCCGGTACAGAGCCTGATGCCGAAGGGCGACCTGGTATTCCCGATGTCTCAGGGAATCGGCGCGCCGGCAAACCCGCTGGTAAAGAAGGGCGACAGAGTCCTGGCCGGACAGAAGATCGGCGAGGCGGGCGGATTCATTTCTGCGAATGCGATCTGCTCCGTGTCCGGTACGGTCAAGGCGATTGAGCCGAGACGGGTAGCCAGCGGTGGCATGGTAAACTCCATCGTGGTGGAGAATGATGGGGCTTATGAGACGATCGAAGGCCTGGGAACGGATCGCGATCCGTCCACACTTTCCAAGCAGGAGATCCGGGACATCGTCAAGGAAGCGGGTATCGTCGGTATGGGCGGCGCCGGTTTCCCGACAAACGTGAAGCTCAGCCCGAAGGATGAAAATGCCATTGAGTACATATTGATCAATGGCGCGGAGTGCGAGCCATATCTGACCTCCGATTATCGCTGCATGGTGGAGATGCCGGAGAAGGTCGTCGGCGGCCTGAAGGTGATCCTGCAGCTGTTTGACAAGGCCAAGGGCGTCATCGGCGTGGAAAACAACAAACCTGAGGCAATTAAGATTCTCAAGGATCTGGTAAAGGATGAGCCTCGGATCGAGGTATGCGAGCTGCTCACGAAGTACCCGCAGGGCGGTGAGCGTTCTCTGATCTATGCGGTTACCGGCAGAAAGGTCAATTCCTCCATGCTCCCGGCGGACGCCGGCTGCATCGTGGATAATATCGCCACGGTTATCGCGATCTACGACGCGGTCTGCAAGACGACGCCGCTGATTGAGCGCGTATTCACCGTGACCGGCGACGCGATCGCGGATCCGAGAAACTTCCGTGTCAAAATCGGAACCAACACCCAGGAGCTGATTGAGGCCGCGGGCGGCTTCAAGAACGAGCCGGAGAAGGTAATCTCCGGAGGCCCGATGATGGGATTTGCGATGTTTGATCTGGATGTTCCGATCATCAAGACCAATGGTTCTGTCCTCTGTCTGACGAAGGACGAGGTAGCGGCCAACGCCGAGACCCCGTGTATTCGCTGCGGCAAGTGCGTCAGCGTCTGCCCGAGCCATATCGTGCCGGTGCTGATGATGGACGCGGCTCTGAAAAATGACTGCGAGCGGTTTGAAAAGCTGAATGGTATGGAGTGCATGGAGTGCGGCAGCTGCACATTTACTTGCCCGGCCAAGCGCCCGCTGACCCAGGCCTTTAAGGAAATGCGCAAGACGGTTGCTGCGAACCGCAGGAAGAAAGGGTAGGAGGGGAGAAAACCATGGATAAATTATTAAATGTATCATCATCCCCGCACGTCAGAAGCCATGACACTACCCGGGGAATCATGCTGGATGTGGTGATTGCGATGCTGCCGGCTGCGGCATTCGGCGTTTTCCATTTTGGAGTCAACGCGCTGCTCGTGATCATCGCGACCTGCGTTTCCTGTATTCTGAGCGAATACATATATGAGAAGGCGATGCATAAGCCGATCACGATCAGCGACGGCAGCGCCCTGGTGACAGGTATGATCCTGGCGCTGAATATGCCCCCGGAAATCCCGGTGTGGATTCCGTTCCTGGGCGGCATTTTCGCGATCATTATCGTGAAGCAGCTCTACGGCGGCCTTGGCCAGAACTTCATGAACCCGGCTCTGGCGGCGCGGTGCTTTCTGCTGCTCTCCTTTGCCAGCTATATGAACGATTTCACGGCGCCGGCGATCGGTTTTGACAGCATTTCGGGAGCGACCCCGCTGGCTGTTATGAGAAACGGCGGGACCGTTGATCTGGGCAGTCTGCTGATCGGCCAGATTCCCGGTACGATCGGTGAGGTCTCCGTGATCGCTCTGCTGATCGGCGGCATTTATCTGATCGTCCGCAAGGTGATCAGCCCGAAGATCCCGCTGATTTATATCGGCACGGTCGCGGTATTCACCTTTGTTTTCGGCGGTTTTGATATTTACTATACGCTGTGCGAGATCTGTGCCGGCGGCCTTGTATTCGGCGCGTTCTTTATGGCGACAGACTATGTGACCAGCCCGATTACTCCGCTGGGTCAGACGGTATTCGGCGTCGTGCTTGGTCTGTTTACCGGCGTTTTCCGTATGTGGGGCGCGTCCCCGGAGGGCGTATCCTATGCGATCATCCTGAGCAACCTGCTGGTGCCGATGATTGAGCGTGTGACGCTTCCCAAAGCATTTGGAAGGGAGGGGAAATAGTCATGACACCGAAGGCAATCAAAAACGCGATAATTCTGTTTGTGATTACCCTGATCGCGGGCTTCTGCCTGGGACTTGTCCATGAAGTCACGCTGGAGCCGATCGCGGCCGCGCAGCTGGCCTCGGCGACAGCGACCTATCAGGAGGTATATCCGGAAGCGGCGAGCTTTACGACCACGGAAGAGCTTGAGGCGAAGGTGGCCGCGGCGGCGGAGGAGATTTCCGCGCAGGGCTACGGCAATGTGACCGTGGACGATATCCAGGAAGCTCTGGACGCGGGCGGCAACGTGCTGGGTTATCTGATTTCCGCTTCTTCCAACGACGGTTACAACGGTCTGGTCCAGGTATCGGTCGGTATTACAAATGAGGGTACGCTGACCGGCATCGGTTTCCTGAGTATCGGTGAGACACCCGGCCTTGGTATGAAAGCGAAAGAGCCGGCGTTTAAGGATCAGTTCAATGGCAAGCCGGCAGACACCATGTCAGTGGTAAAGGTCACGCCGACGGCTGACAACCAGATCCAGGCGATCAGCGGCGCTTCTTACACGTCCAATGCAACAACCAACGCAGTCAACGCGGCAGTTTATTTCTATAACAACTGCCTGGCAGAGTAGGAGGCGGAACGATGAACAAATATTTGGAACGTATTTATAACGGCCTCTGGAAGGAGAATCCGATTTTCGTCCAGATGCTCGGACTGTGCCCGACGCTGGCGGTTACGACCTCTGCGATCAACGGTCTCGGTATGGGTCTTTCCTCCACGGCCGTGCTGATCGGCGCGAACATTGTGATTTCGGCGCTGCGCCATGTTATTCCGGACGGCGTGCGTCTTCCGGCGGAGATCGTCGTCGTGGCTTCTCTGGTCACGGTGGTTGACATGCTGATGGAAGGCTTTACTCCGGCGCTGTACAGCTCGCTGGGCCTTTACATCCCGCTGATCGTTGTAAACTGCATTATCCTCGGCCGTGCCGAGGCGTATGCGATGAAGAACAGCGTCCTTCTGTCGGCCTGCGACGGCATCGGCATGGGACTTGGCTTTACGGTCGCTCTGGTGCTGATCGGTTCTTTCCGTGAACTTCTCGGCGCCGGCACAATCTTTGATATTACGGTTACCCCGTCTTTCTATACGCCGATGTCACTCTTTATCCTCGCTCCGGGCGCGTTCTTCGTGCTGGCGATGCTGACGGCTCTGCAGAACCGTCTGAAGATGCCGTGCGCGACAAACGGTTCCGTGCCGGAAGAGGAGCGCGTGGGCTGCGCCGGTGACTGCGCAAGCTGCGCCGGACACGACAAGGTCATGGCAGAGAAGGAGGGGAAATAAATGTCAGGCATCACTCAGTTATTGATTATTGCCATCAGCTCGGCACTGGTGAGCAACGTAGTATTGAGCCAGTTCCTCGGTATCTGCTCCTTCGTCGGCGTATCCAAGAAGGTGGAGACGGCGGCCGGTATGGGCGGCGCGGTTATCTTCGTTATCACGATCGCCTGCGTTGTCGCGAACCTGATTTACCAGCTGATTCTTTATCCGCTGAATCTGGATTATCTGCGCACGATCGTATTTATCCTGGTTATCGCGGCTCTGGTGCAGATCGTTGAGATGTTCCTGCATAAGTGCATGGTTTCCCTGTACAACGCGCTGGGCGTTTTCCTTCCGCTGATCACAACCAACTGCGCCGTTCTCGGTGTGGCGATCACCAACGTGACCAACGGCTATACGGGCGTGTTCGGTTTTGTTGAGAGCGTGGTAAACGGTATCGGTACGGCGATCGGCTACACGATCGCGATCGTGCTGCTGGCCGGTATCCGCGAGCGCATCGAGGGCAACGATATTCCTTACAGCTTCCAGGGTTCCCCGATCGTGCTGGTAACCACGGGACTGATGGCGATTGCATTTTTCGGATTTTCCGGATTACTGTAGGAGGAGGAGACGAGAATGAACATGACGGCAATTATTATCGCCGCGGCCGTGGTTGCGCTGGCCGGTATCGTGGTTGGTATCGGTCTGGGTCTGTTTGGCGAGAAGTTTAAAGTAGAGGTAGATGAGAAGGTCCTCGCGGTCCGCGCGGAGCTGCCGGGCAACAACTGCGGCGGCTGCGGCTTCCCCGGCTGTGATGGTCTGGCGGCCGCGATTGCGGCGGGCCAGGCTCCGGTCAACGCCTGCCCGGTCGGCGGCGCGCCGGTTGGCGACAAGATCGCGGCGATCATGGGCGTGACGGCGGAGGCCGGCGTCAAGAAGGTAGCGTTTGTAAAATGTAAGGGCGACTGCGACAAGGTCAAGACCCTTTACAAATACGACGGCATCCAGGACTGCGGCAAGGCGCTGGCGGTTCCGGGCGGCGGCGAGAAAGCCTGCGATTACGGTTGCCTGGGCTACGGCTTCTGCGTGAAGGTCTGTGACTTTGACGCGATCCATGTGGTCAACGGTGTAGCCGTTGTCGACAAGGAAAAGTGCGTGGCCTGCGGCAAGTGCGTGGCGACCTGCCCGAAGAACCTGATCACGCTTGTACCGTATCCGGCCAAGCATCTGGTACAGTGCTCGTCGCATGACAAGGGCAAAGACGTCAAGGCGAAGTGCAGCGCGGGCTGTATCGGCTGTACGCTGTGCACCAAGCAGTGCGAGTTTGACGCGATCCACATGGACAACAACGTGGCCGTGATCGACTACGAGAAGTGCACCAACTGCGGCAAGTGCGCGGAGAAGTGCCCGGTGAAGGTAATCATTTAAGGGTTTGTTCCTTTTTTTCTTCTGGTGTCAGAACGCCTAAGTTTCTCTGCAGACGTTTATTGTTATAATAATTAAAGCTGTATATTTACAAGAAAGAGGAGTCGTTTATGGCTCCTCTTTCCATCTCTCTAAGTGGCAAACTCGGGACTGCTGCGTTTTTTACAATAAATGTGGAGTTTATTCTTCGTAATGATATTTGCACGAATAAATAATCAGGTTATAAATGGTAAAATTATTCCATATCCAGTATTTTAAGGAGCAAGTCTATATCTGTGGAACATTTTTATGTAATGGATGCCGTGCCTGTTCCTGGGTTTGGTTGCAGGGCGTGGAGGTAAGGCGAAATATTGGTTCTTTGGAGCCGCTGCCGGTATGTTGGAACGAATTGGGACAGCGAAATCCTGTTTTTGCCCACGGTATTGAAGTCGAATTACAAGCACATATGGGCGTTTATCCTTATACAGCATCTGTGGGTCTTCTCTGTATTTTTCCAGCAATGATTTGTCTATTGTGACGAGCCTCATAATAATTTCCTCATTTTGCAAAAACAGAGCCCACCTTGCGGAAGGCTCTGTTTACATGTAAGCGATATTCTACGCCGCCAGGCACCCCGTCGCTTGCGGAGGTTAAACATACACGTTCATTATATTCTAGCCATAATGACCGGCGGATATCTCTATCCACTATCAGTATATGTAAAATGCTGAGAAAAATCAAGCCTTTCGGAGAAATTTTAAAGGTCGAGATTACGGATATGCCATTGTATGCCATCTGGGAAAAGGATGATACGGCGACGGTATCCGATGCCACGCTGTCCGATGCAGATGAAAATGATGACGATCCGTGGCTGCCGGATATGGATATTTTCTGATGCATGCCCCATAGCAGAGATATGAAGAAGGGCGGGGAAACCTGCCTTCCTTTTTTGAAAATTATTTATAGGATAATTGGCAAAGAACTTGAGAAATAGCAAGCAACAGTCCTGCATTCCTGTTGTATGCGCTAATTTTTAAAATTTCAGGCACCGAAATAAAAGGAAAAGAAATAAAATGCGGTCATATAACCGCATTCATCTTGGCTTTTTAAGATGTCTAAGTATAATATAAAGTATATGGAGATTATTATAAAGACCCTAAGCAGGATTTTGATTCGAATTGTCCGGGAGACATATGGGAATTTAAAAAGAATATTGATGGCACACAATTTTATGTAAAAGTCAAAATTGTTCGGGAAAATGGAGAAGATATTTTGAAATGCATTGGATTCCATGAGGATGATTTTGCTTAGAAAAGGAGAAAGTGTCGATGAGAAAGTATTGCGAAGAATGTGGAAGAGAAGTAGAGACTAAAGTAATAACGAAAAAAGAAACCTATGATGTCTGTGGTGAACCGATCGAGGTTGATGCTCAGATATTAGTTTGTGCTGAGTGTGGAGAAGAATTCTATTGGGAAGAATTTGATAACGCCACGCTGATTTGTGCCTACAATGAATATCGCAGAAGGCATAAACTTCTGCAGCCCGAGGAGATTAAGAAAATAAGAGAGCAGTATGGCCTGAGTCAGAGAGGTTTTGCCAGGCTTTTGAACTGGGGAGATAAGACCATATGTCGGTATGAGAATGGCTCTATTCAGGATAAGGCTCACAATAGCTTGATGTTATTTCTGCGTGAGCCAGAAAACATGCGGACATACCTTACAGAGAATGAGATCGTTCTTGATGAAAGACAGGAGGAAAAACTGTTAGATACGATTGAACAGTTGGAGCGAGGGGGAAAAATATCGAGTTGGCAAGCGTTTGTTTGAATTGTTTTTTACAAGGATTCCGTGCGAAGAAAATGGTTTCAAAGGGTTTGATTATGAGAAACTTTGCGCAATGGTTCTGTTTTTTTCAAAAAAAAGCCCGGAGTTGTTGAAAACAAAATTGATGAAGCTGCTCAACTATTCAGATATGATTTTTTATAAAGAAAATGGAATATCTATGTCAGGTTTGAAATATGCCCATCTTCCTTATGGACCCGTACCAGATCATTTTGACATGATTCTTGATAAAATGACAGCGGATCATATCGTCCATATTGAGGTGTTTTATGATGGAGCTTATGAGAAACACCAGGTGATACCAGAATGCGATGTTCCTGAAGGCATATTATCCGATGCGGAAATAGATGTGCTTAATCGCATATATGAAAAGTTTAAGAATTTCGGTTCTGCGGAGATATCCGATTATTCTCATAACGAAAAAGGATACAACGCGACAAAGACAGGAGAAATCATTTCATATGCTTATGCGATGGACATTGAATTGAACTGATACAAATCAAAGCAGCGGCTTTTGGCAATGAACCGGAAGCCGCTATTTTGATGTTTTGCCTATGAAAGAAAACATGAAAAATTTCTAGAAGCAACCGAATCAAACGAGGAACTGAAAACGAAAATTGCGGAGATTGAGAACCAAGGGGCAGAAGAAAACGTAAAGAAGATGATCAGTCTGGCTGCACGCTATAGTCGATACCCTGTGGAAATGTTCTATTTTGTAACGAAAAGGCCTTCTGTTCTTAAAATTATTTCTGACGTTTATGCTTCTCACTGCGAACATAATGGCATTCCCCTTACGTGAGGAAAAGCATATGGTTTTCGTATGTTCGTTGTATTTCATTTATATGCGTATGACAACAGTTTTATTAAAATGCTCTTTGCATGGTTGATGATTCATTCATGATGCCGTGAGAGGAGCTTTTTTCGTTCTATGGACAATTCCGAACCATAATTTTACAAGTTACAATAATGGAATAACAAAAAGATTATGGAACGGATTGTGTGCGGATGGGAAAAACATGGGGATATGCAAGGGTGTCCAGCGTCGACCAGAATGAGGAGCGACAACTGGTTGAATTGGGAAAGGCGGGAATACCAAAGTCAGATATATACATAGATAAGCAGTCGGGGAAGGATTTTGATCGGCTGGAATATCAGGGACTGGTAAAAAAACTGAAGAGAGGAGATTTACTTTATATTCTGAGTATTGATCGGCTGGGACGGAATTATGAGGAGATCCAGAATCAGTGGCGTACCCTGACAAAAGAAATCGGGATTGATATCTGCGTAATTGATATGCCTCTTCTGGATACCAGAAAGGGAAAAGATCTGATGGGAACATTTATCGCCGATCTCGTGTTACAGATTCTTTCTTTTGTAGCGGAAAATGAGCGAATCAATATCCGAAAGCGACAGGAGCAGGGAATTGCGGCGGCCAAAGCGAGAGGTGTGCGATTTGGGCGGCCGCCTATATCACTGCCAGGAAATTTTTATGAAATACTTACGGCGTGGAGGGCAAATCAGATTACATTGAAAGAAGCCGCAAAGGCTTGTAATATGCCGATTAGTACATTTTATGGAAAGGCGCGGAAATTTGAAAAGAAAGGATAGACAAATTATGCTCGGGATTTGTAAAAGTGTAGTTTTTAAAAATGACCGTAATTTCTTTTGCGATAAAATGAGACTGACTGAATAGTTGGTCTCTTCTTTTACTGGTTACCCGACTGCCGGATTCAGAATCATGTTGTACTTTTGTGGTATTTGATTCCCTATAATTTGATGTAACTGGGGCTTTGCGGGAAAAGATGTCCGTGTGAACCTGATTGGACATTTAATTTTCACAGCAAGGACACAAAACAGTTACAATTGTGGCATATGATGATACAAGGGACGAAAGGTTATACCTTTTGCTGCTATGGGGAGAGGGGAAACGATGTGGACGAGGAAAGAGCTGAAAACGAAGGCCAAAAGTGATTTAAAAGCGTATTACTGGAAAGCGTTCCTGGTGAGTCTGATCGTTACGTTGGTTAATCGGATTTTTAACGGGAACGGGGACGTCGAAATGCCGGACAATATTTCCGATATCCCGGCTATCGCGAGCAAGATTCTTCCGGTGGACGCGGGAGAGCTTCAATACGGCGTTATCATTATGGGGCTGATGGCGGGGACAGTTCTCGTGATCGCCGTGGTCTGCGTACTGATCAATGCCCTGCTGAGGCCGGCGCTGACGGTTGGAAAAAACCGGTTTTATCTGGAGGGGCAGCAGACGGGAAAAGAAAATCCGGTGAGTCTCCTGGGATGGGGATTCCGGCACAATTACATAAATCTGGTGCTGACGTTCCTTCTGCGTGATGTGCTTGTCATGATTGGTACGGTCTGCCTGGTGATCCCGGGGATTTACCTGCACTACTGCTATTATATGGCATTCTATATCCTGGCGGAGAATCCGGATATGAAGCCGATGGATGCGCTGAGGCTCTCCAAAGAAATGATGAAGGGGCACAAATGGAACCTCTTTGTGCTCAGGCTGTCTTTCATAGGCTGGGATATTCTTGGCACCATTACGCTGGGAATCGGTGGACTCTTTATCCAGCCATATAAGGAGGCGACGTTTGCGCGGCTGTATACGACCCTGAGAAGCCAGTTTGCGGGAAGCCTGAATGGGTTTGAAACGGAAACCAGTCAGGAGGCGGGATGAACATGACGGATGAGAAGAACGAAAAGCATGATTAATAACGAAAGGAGCATCATTATGAAAGAAGAAATGAAAAAATTTATGGAAGCAGTGGAATCGAATGAGGAGCTGAAAGCGAAGATCGCGGAGATCGAAAACCAGAGCGCTGAGGATATTGTGAAGCAGATAATCAGTCTGGCTGCTGAATATGGCTGCACGCTGACCGAGGAAGATTTTGTGGTGGCGAACGACGGCGAGCTGTCCGAGGAGGAGCTGGAAGGGGTGTCCGGCGGGATTTTTCTGGGCATAACTAAACCTACCGTGAATACGCTCGAATATAAGCGATACTATTCCGGTGGGACGACAAAGGCGCAGACGCTGGAATATACACAGGCTCCGAAGACAGTGGTCCCCGCTTCGAATCAGCCGCCGCAGCATCAGTATATTTAAAGAGAGCGAGAGAACAGCCCTGGCGGGGGATTCGGATATGGCTCCGGAAAAGCCGCCGGGGATTTTTCTGTAAGGAGGAGAGAAATGCTGACGATTGATAAGATCGCGGAAGGAAAGAAGCTTACGATAAAGCTGGAGGGGCGGTTGGATACGCCGACGGCTCCCATGCTGGAGAAGGAATTGAAGCGCGATATTGGCGAGGTGGAAGATCTGGTATTTGATTTTGAAAAGCTGGATTATGTGTCCTCCGCGGGGCTGCGTGTGCTGCTGGCGGCGCATAAGGTGATGGAGCGGCAGGGGAAAATGACGGTGCGGAACGTGAATGACGGTATCAATGATATTTTTGAACTGACCGGGTTTGTGGACATCCTCAACATTGAATGATTCTCCGCCCGGAACGAGAGGGAGAGGAATGGCACAGCATATTTTCAGAAAAAAGAGCCTTGAGCGGATTTCCTCGCCGGAACAATTAAACGATTACATCCGCGTGGCGGATCCTCCCGTATGGATGCTGCTTGGCGCGGTGATTCTGCTGCTTGTCGGCGTCTGCACCTGGGGCGTGTTCGGCCGGCTGGAGACGGTGATTTCCGCCGCTGCGGTCGCGAAGGACGGCGTGGCCACCGTTTACATAAAAGAGGAAAATAGCTCCGTGCGTGAGGGGATGACCGTGAGGATAAACGGAAATGAATTTATCGTTTCCTCCGTTTCTGCGGAACCCGTGGCGGTATCCGGGGAGCTTCCGGATTATGCCCTTCATGTCGGAGATCTTCAGCGGGGCGAATGGGTGTACGAGGCGGTGCTGGAGAAAAAACTCCCGGACGGTGCATCCCCCGCGGATGATGTAGGCCTGGCGGACGGCGTATACCGGTCGGAGATCGTGACGGAGCGGGTTTCTCCGATATCGTTTGTTGTAAATTGAGGGCTGTGGGACAATGAGCAGAGAGAGAGCGATAAAACAGCCGGTACAGAAGGGGACGGCGAAGGTTCCCGTAGTCATGCAGTTGGAGGCGCTGGAGTGCGGGGCGGCGTGTCTTACGATGATTCTGGCCTATTATGGGAAATGGATTCCCCTGGAGCAGGTGCGCCTGGACTGCGGCGTTTCCCGCGACGGTTCGAAGGCGGTCAATCTGCTGAAGGCGGCAAGAAGCTACGGGCTGAAAGCGGCAGGCTACCGCTATGAGCCGGAGCAGCTGAGAGAGAAGGGGAAGTTCCCCTGTATTGTTCACTGGAATTTCAATCATTTTGTGGTTTTAAACGGATTTAAGGGAAACCGGGCCTTTTTAAACGATCCGGCAAGAGGCAGCGTAGCGGTCAGCATGGAAGAGTTTGACCAGGCGTTCACCGGGATCTGCCTGTTGTTTGAGCCGGGGGAGGATTTTGCCCCGGAAGGGAAACGGAAAAGTATGCTGGCCTTTGCGGGAGCGCGCCTGAAGGGAGCGGAGAGCGCGTTTCTTTTTGTTGCCCTGACCGCGCTGCTGTCTTCGCTTCTGGGGATGGTCCAGCCGGCCTTCACCAGAGTTTTTCTGGATCGTTTGCTGACGGGGACAAGTCCGGAATGGACGTCGCCTTTTTTTATTTTGCTGGTTTTCTTCTGTCTGCTGCAGGCGGTTTCTCTCTTTCTGGCCGAGGGCGCGAGATGGAGGATTAACGGAAAGCTGGCCAGCTATGGGAGCGCGTCCTATTTCTGGAAGGTTCTGCGGCTGCCCATGGAATTTTTCTCCCAGCGCATGGCGGGAGATATTCAGCAGCGGCAGACGACGAACGCGGAGATTGCGAATACGCTGGTCAATACCTTCGCGCCTCTGATTTTCGACGCGGCGATGATGTTCTTTTATCTGGTGGTGATGCTGCGCTACAGCGTGGCGCTGAGCACGGTCGGCCTGATTTCCGTCGCGGTGAATCTGGCGATCGCCCAGCTGATCTCAGACAAGCGGATCAATATTACCAGGGTGCAGATGCGTGACCAGGGAAAGCTGGATGGAGCGACCGTGTCCGGGATCGAGATGATCGAAACCATCAAAGCCAGCGGCGTTGAAGATGGATTTTTCGCGAAATGGGCCGGTTATCAGGCCAGCGTGAACAATCAGGAGACGAGCTACACGCTGGTCGACCAGTATCTGGGAATGCTGCCGGAGATCGTCTCCGGTCTCGCCGGGATCCTCGTCCTGTCCTGCGGCGTGGGACTTACGATGCGGGGAAACTTTACGCTTGGTATGGTCATGGCGTTCCAGGGATTTCTGACGTCCTTTTCCGGGCCGGCCTCCACGCTGATATCGGCGGGGCAGGGGCTGCAGGAAATGCGCACGGAGATGGAGCGGGTGGAAGACGTCATGCGCTATCCTGTCGACGTAAACTGCGAAGATGAGGACGAGCTGAAGGAAGACGAGGAATATGACAAGCTGAGCGGCCGGGTGGAGCTGAAGAATGTGACGTTCGGCTATTCGCGCCTGGAGCCGCCGCTCATTGAGAACTTCAGCCTGAAGCTGGAACCGGGAGAGCGCGTGGCTTTCGTGGGCGGTTCCGGCTGCGGGAAATCGACGCTGGCAAAGCTGATTTCCGGACTGTACCAGCCCTGGAGCGGGGAGATTCTGTTTGACGGAAAGCCCATAGGGGAAATTCGCCGGAGCGTGTTCACCGGTTCGGTGGCCGTGGTGGATCAGGATATCATTCTGTTCGAAGATACGATTGCGAATAACATTAAAATGTGGGACAATTCGATTGCGGATTTTGAGATGATCCTGGCGGCCCGGGACGCGAGACTGCACGAGGACATTATGCAGCGGGAGGGCGGTTACCAGTACAGGCTGGCCGAGGGAGGAAAGGATCTTTCCGGCGGCCAGAGGCAGAGGCTGGAGATTGCGCGCGTGCTGGCCCAGGATCCCACGGTAATCATTCTGGACGAGGCGACCAGCGCTCTGGATGCGAAAACAGAGCATGAGGTGGTGCAGTCGATCTGCGACCGGGGAATCAGCTGTATCGTGGTGGCCCACCGGCTTTCCACCATACGGGACTGCGACGAGATTCTGGTGATGGAGCACGGCAGGGTCGTGGAGCGCGGGACCCATGAGGAGCTTTACGCGAAAAACGGCGTGTATACAGCACTGGTATCCGGGGAATAGGAGTAAGACGCATGGGCTGGTTTGATGAACAGATCCGGGAACGGGAAAAAAATGACGATGAGATGTTCGCGCAGGCGGTTGCGGGGATCGCGGACGCGGTATCCGGCTTGCGCATTTCGCTTTCCATTCAGTCCGATTCGCGGAAAACGCAGAGCGCGGTCGACGAGCTGATTGCCTATTATCATGGGAAGCCCTGCGAGGTTCCGGAGGAGATTCAGGGCTTTGAGCAGCGTCTGGAATACCAGCTGCGCCCGCACGGGATGATGTACCGCAATGTGATCCTGGAAAAGGGCTGGAGCCGCAACGCAACCGGCGCGATGCTGGGCGTGAAAAAAGCGGATCAGACCGCGGTCGCGCTGATTCCGGACAATGTCTCGGGCTATCGTTATTATGATTCTGAGAGCGGGAAGCGCATGCGGGTCACATGGAAAACGGAGGAGCTTTTTGAGAAGGAAGCGATTGTTCTGTATCAGCCGTTTCCGCTGAAAGCCATGAGCTTTTTGGAGCTATATACTTATATTATCCGGCTGTTTTCCGTGCCGGATGCGGCGTTTGCAGCGGTATTGGCGTTTGCGGCGGCGCTGCTGGGTCTTCTGACGCCGCAGCTTACCAATATGCTGGTCGGGAGCGTCGCGGAGAGCGGCGACGCGGCCGCGCTGCTCTCGGTGACGATCTTTATGGTCTGCGTCATGGTATCGGGGCGTTTTATCTCCTCGGCGCAGGCCATCGCGGTAAGGAAAATCGGCGCAAAAATAAAACTGAATGTGGAGTCCGCCGCGATGATGCGGATCCTGTCGCTGCCGGCCGCGTTTTTCCGGGGCTACAGCTCCGGCGAGCTCGCGGGCATGGTGCAGTTGACGGAAACACTCGGGGAGATGATGGTTTCCGTGCTGTTTGCCGCGGGACTGACCGCGGTCTGTTCCTTGGTCTACATTCCGCAGATTTTCGCCTATGCGCCCGCGCTGGTGTTTCCGGGGATTTTAATTATCCTGCTGATGACGGGATTTGCGGTGATCTCGTCATTTGCGCAGATGCGCGTGACAAAAAAGCAGATGGAGTATGAATTGAAAGAATCGGGAATCAGCTACGCTCTGATTTCAGGTATACAGAAAGTGCGGATTGCGGGCGCGGAGAAGCGGGCGTTTCTGCGCTGGAGCGAGCATTATGCGAGACGGGCGGCGGTCCAGTACCGTCCTCCTGCCGTTGTGCGTTATAATACGGCGGTTACGACCGCGATTCTGCTTGCCGGGAATGTGGTCATGTACCGCCTGGCCCTGACAAGCGGGGTATCGGTCGCGGAATATTACGCGTTCAGTTCCGCTTACGGCATGCTGTCCGGAGCGTTCACAGCTCTGTCCGCGGCCGCGCTCACGGGCGCGAATATCCGGCCGGCGCTGGAGCTTTTGTCGCCCATCCTCGGCACGGCTCCGGAGGTTTCCGGCAGTCAGCAGCCGGTGACGCGGCTCTCCGGCGGTGTGGAGCTGAACAATGTCACCTTTCAGTACGGCAGCGATATGCCCCATGTGCTGGACAATCTTTCTCTGAAGATCCGGCCGGGGGAATATGTGGGCGTGGTCGGCCCGACCGGCTGCGGCAAATCGACGCTGATGCGGATTCTGCTGGGAATGGAAAAGCCGCAGAAAGGTGCCGTATATTATGACGGCAGGGATCTGTCGTCCATCGACCCCAAATCCCTGCGGGGAAGAATCGGGGTGGTGATGCAGAACGGGAAGCTGTTCCAGGGCGATATTTATTCCAATATCGCGATCTCGGCACCCGGCCTTACGCTGGAGGCGGCCTGGGAGGCGGCGGAGCTTGCGGGGATCGCGGATGATATCCGGCGTATGCCCATGGGGATGAATACGATGATTTCAGAGGGGCAGGGCGGCATATCCGGCGGTCAGAAGCAGCGTTTGATGATTGCGCGGGCGATTGCCGCAAAGCCGAAAATCCTCATGCTGGACGAGGCGACCAGCGCGCTGGATAATCTGACGCAGAAAAATGTTTCCGAGGCTCTGGACGGCCTGAAATGTACCCGCATCGTCATCGCGCACCGGCTTTCCACGATCCGCCGCTGCGATCGGATTCTTTATCTGGAGAACGGAAAGATTGCCGAGGAAGGAAGCTATGACCAGCTGATAGAGAGGAATGGAAAATTTGCCCGCCTGGTGGAACGCCAGCAGGTGGGTTAAGAAAAAGAGGAGGAGAAAATCAAATGAACAAACCAATCAAACGAATTTACGCGTTAGTTTCAGCGCTTCTGCTGAGCCTGTCGCTGACGGTTACCGCGTACGCGGGAGCGGGCGGTCTTGCGTCCGGGAAAGCGGCGGCGACGGAGGACGCGGCCGTAACCATCCTGTATACCAACGATATCCATACGTATATCGACCAGGATCTGACGTATTCCCTGGTCGCGGGGTACCGCGACAGGCTGGATCATGTGCTGCTGGTGGACGCCGGTGACCATATCCAGGGCACCGCGTACGGCAGCATGGACAACGGATATTCCATCATTCAGATCATGAATACCGCAGGGTACGATCTGGCTACCCTGGGCAACCATGAGTTTGATTACGGCATGGAGGGCGCGTTAAACGCCATTGCCTGGGCGGACTTCCCTTACGTCTCCTGCAATTTCTACCATGAGCAGAACGGCGTGGTCGGGGACAATGTGCTGGACAGCTACAAAATATTTGATGTCGACGGCGTCCGGATCGCCCTGATCGGCATTACCACGCCGGAATCGTTCAGCAAATCGACGCCGCGATATTTTCAGGACGCGAACGGGAACTTTATTTACGGCATTGCGGGCGGCACGGATGGCCGGGCGCTCTACGAGAGCGTACAGACCGCCATTGACGCCGCGCGGGGCGAGGGGGTCGACTACGTGATCGCGCTGGGGCATCTCGGCATTGACCCAAGCTCGGTGCCCTGGACGTCGCGGGAAGTCATCGCGAACACGACGGGACTGGATGCGTTTATTGACGGACATTCCCACAGCACGGTGGAGATGGAGACGGTCACGGACCGGGATGGCAACCCCGTGATTCTCACGCAGACCGGCGCTTATCTGGCCGCGCTGGGGCAGATGACGATCGATACGGATGGCGGGATCACGACGACGCTGCTCACCGCGGAGGATTTAAAGGATACCGCTCCAAACGCGGATGTAGAGGCGGTCGAGAGCTCGTGGATTACGCAGATTGAAGAGGATCTGGCCGTGCGGATCGCGGACGGCGATGTGGAGCTGACCGTCAATGACAGCAACGGCGAGCGTGCCGTTCGCAGCCAGGAGACCAACATCGGCGATTTCAACGCGGACGCTTACTACTGGTACCTCAATGGGAAAGAAGGGCTGGACTGCGATATTGCCATCATGAACGGCGGCGGGATCCGCTCGGGCGCCGAGGTTGGGACCTGGAGTTACCTTACCTGTAAAATGATCAATCCGTTCAATAACGTGATCTGTATGGTAGAGGTTGACGGCCAGGCGATTCTGGACGCGCTGGAATTCGGCGCGCGCTACGTGGGCGTGGGGGAAGCCGGTGGGTTCCTTCATGTGGCGGGTCTCAGCTTTGAGATTGACACCTCCGTGGAGAACACGATACAGGAGGATGAAAACAGCGTCTGGATCGGAGCGCCGCAGAAGTACCGCGTATCCAATGTCCGGGTTTACAATAAGGGAACGGGCGCGTACGAGGCGCTGAACCTGAGCAAGACCTATCGCGTGGCGGGAACCAACTATACGCTGCGCAACTGCGGCGGCGGTTTTGACATGTTTTCCGGGAGCGTTCTGGTGAAAGATTATCTCTGCGAGGATTATATGGCGCTGGCCGAGTACGCGATGGCGTTTGCGGATTCCAACGGCGACGGCTACGCGAACATTTCCTCGAAAAACAGTCCGCTGGCCGCTTATACGGGCTATCTGCTGGACTATGAGGACATCGCTGGCTCCGGGCGGATTGTGCTGACCGGCACCACCGAATAAAACGAAAGATTTGACGGTGCTGCGGGAAGCACAGATTGGAAGTCAGCACCGAAAAAATGGGCTTGGAAATCAGAATCAGACGGGAGGAGACAGTCCATGGCGCAATCATTCACATCAGCCGGGCATGACCGGTTTACGGGTTCCATGTACCGGCGGCTGTGGATCCCGGCGATGGCTTCCTCGCTGGGCTGGGCCTTCAGCGACATGGCGGACGCCGTGGTGGTGGGCCAGAAGCTCGGCACGGTCGGGCTGGCCGCGATCGGGCTGATTCTTCCCGTATACATGATCAACTGTATGCTCGCGCACGGCCTGGGACTGGGCGGGTCCGTGCGCTACGCCCGTCTGCTGGGAGAGGGAAAGCCGGATGAGGCAGCAGAAAGCTTTGCCGGGGTGCTCTGGCTGGGGCTGATCTTAAGCGGCCTGACCGCGGTCATGGGGAGTCTTCTCATTACTCCGCTTTTAAGGCTGCTGGGCACCGTGCCGTCGGACGGGGCGCTGTTTGTTGCGACAAAGGATTATCTGCGGATCCTGGTCGCGGCGACACCATTGTTTTACCTGTCCAATTTATTTAATTACTATCTGCGCAACGACGGGGGCGAGCACCGGGCCGGAGTTGGTTCCGTAACCGGAAATCTGTGCGATATCGCTTTCAATGTTATTTTTGTGTTGGGCCTTGGCCTGGGTACGCGGGGAGCGGCCTTATCCACGGCTCTGGGGCAGATTATCACGATCGCCATTTACCTGCCGGGATTTTTTCAGAAGGATCATGTTCTGCGGCTGTCGCTTCCGGGGAAGGGCTGGCTGGCTCCGGCGTTTTCCTCCCTCAAGGCCGGATTGGCCACCTCGGTGCAGTACCTGTACCAGATGATCTTCTTTCTGCTGTGCAACAATCTGCTGATCCGCATGGGCGGGGAAAACGGAGTGGCGGTGTTTGATCTGCTGCAGAATGCCTCGTATCTGATCCTGTATCTGTATGAGGGGACGGCCCGGGCCATGCAGCCCATTCTTTCTACTTATCAGGGCGAGCAGAACCGTGCCGGACTGCAGCAGATGATGCGCCTGGGCTTCGGAAGCGGCGTGGCGGTGGGAAGCCTTCTGATCATTCTGGTGGAGGTCTGGCCCGCAGGGCTGTGCCTGCTTTTTGGCGTCCATGAGCCTTCCGCGCGGATGCTGGCGTTTGAGGCTCTGCGCATCTACGGCCTGGGAGCGTTTTTTGCCGGGATCAGCATTCTGCTGTGCAATGCCTATCAGGCACGCGGACAGGAGAACGCGTCCTTTGTGCTGGAGACGCTGCGGGGAGCGCTTCTGTTGTTCCCGCTGACGCTGCTCTGCTCGCGGTTTGGGCTGGCGGGGTTCTGGTGGCTGTTTCCGGCTACCGAGATTCTCTCGCTGGCGATTTTTGGCATTCTGGTGCAAAGCGGGCGTTACCGTTTTCAGGATCTTGCCCCGGAGCGGATCTTTCAGCGCACGGTTCTTGGCACCGCGGAGGATCTGGGCGTTCTGACCCAGGAGCTGGACGCGTTCTGCCGTGACTGGGACGCCGCGCCGCGCCAGCAGTATATTGTCACCATGGCGGCGGAGGAGCTGGGACTTGCGATCCTGCAGCACGGTTTTGCGGGGCGGAAAGACGGCTATATTCAGATCACGGCCATCGCGCTGGAAAACGGGGAATTTGAACTCCACCTGCGGGATGACGCGGTGACTTTTGATCCCTTCAGCCTGGAAACCGAACGAGCCGGTACGGAAGGCTTTGACATGGACGGCATCGGTATCCTGGTGATCCGGCAGCGGGCCAGGGCATTTTACTATCGACGCTATCAGGGCTTTAACACGCTGAGCGTTAAGATATGATGTGCGTAAAAGGGCAGAGGAAAATCGTAGATTTTCCGAGTCTCTGCCCGTATCATTCGTGCACACGATATAATGAAGGACAACGGCAAATGAACATAGTATATTTCGGTACGGATGTGTTTTTATCGTGCTTTAAGTATCTGCTGGAGCGGCATCACATACTGGCGCTTTACACCTATCATAATGACGAGGACTATTTTACGGAATATTCGATTGTCCGCCGCGCCGGGGAGCTGGGCATTCCGGTGCACTATGAGGTTATCAGCCCGGAAACCATGGCCGAACTCTCCCGGGAGCCGATAAGCGCCCTGTTCTTTACCGCGGAATACAGTCATATCCTCTCCATTCCGTCCGAGCTGGGGCATTTTCGCGGTATCAATGTGCACAGTTCTTTGCTGCCGCAGGGACGCAGCTATTATCCGCTGGAATGCGCAATGGAGCGAAATCTTCCCTCGACCGGCGTCACGCTGCACAAACTCACCGCGAATGTGGACAGCGGCGATATTCTGGCTCAGCGCACCATCGATATAAAACCGGAGACGGACAACGTCGATCTTTATCTGAAATGCGGGGCGGCCGCCCGCGAGATGCTGGAGGACATTATGGAAGATCTGGACGCGGCCTGGCAGAGAGCCGTACCGCAGCGCGCGCACCTGCCCTACTGGAACCGACCGGCTTTGGAGCTTCTGACGCTGGAATACCGTCTGACGTTGGCCGAGGCTCGGGATATGTTCCGCCGCTATAACAGTATGACTCAGGTAAAGCTGGACGGCAGCTGGTATTATGTGACCGCGTTGCTTGCCGGAACGGCGGCGCTGCCCGCGCCGGAATGCCGGCTTGCAAAAGACCGCTGGCTTTACCGGACCGTGGACGGTCACCTGCGCCTGACGGTACATCCGATCTCAAAGGAGGCTGTATTATGAAGAAAACCGGACGGAACCTGCGCCTGCAGCCCAAGCTGATGCTGGGGCTGGTGGCGATGGCAGCCCTGCTGATGCTGGTGCTGACCCCGATCATATCCCGGATTTACCGCGGACATATGGAAGAGTTCTATTCGGATCTGGCCTTCGATCAGGCTTCCATCGCGTCGAATGTGATCGATGGAGACAGCATTGAGAAGTATTACATCACAGGAGAGAAGGACGATTATTACGAGGAGGTCCGCCAGTATCTGCTGACCGTGAAGCACGAAATGGGCCTAACGTATTTCTATGTGGTGGTTCCTCAGAAAGAGGATATGTACTATATCTGGGACGCGGGAGATCCGGGCGAGGCGGGGGTCTGCGACCTCGGTGACGCCGACGCCTACTACGGCGGGGGCAATGAGCTGATGCACGCCGCGTTCGCGCCGGACGCGGACAGAGTGATCCTGATCACCAACAACGAGGAATACGGTTATCTGGCCTCGGCCTATGTGGCGATTCTGGACAGCGCGGGGAAGCCCGTGGCGCTGGCAAGCGTGGATATTTCCATGGATATGGTGAACGACCAGATCCGCCAGCTGATTTTGACCAGCCTGCTGGTTGTCTGCAGCGTACTGGCAATCTCCATTGTGGCGTATTATTTTTATATCCGTCATATCCTGATCCGCCCGCTCGGGACGCTGCATCAGGCCACCGGCAAGCTGGTGCAAAGCAATCTGGAGAATCTGGATGATTTCCGGGTGGACATCGGCACGGGGGACGAGCTGCAGGAGCTGGCGCAGGCGTTCCAGTACATGACGACGGAGCTGCGGGACTATATTCAGAACCTTGCCAGCGTCACCGCGGAAAAGGAACGGATCGGGGCGGAGCTGGATGTGGCCGCCCATATACAGGCCAGTATGCTGCCCTGTATCTTCCCCGCTTTTCCGGAGCGCCCGGAGTTTGACATTTATGCGAGCATGACGCCTGCCAAGGAAGTGGGCGGCGATTTCTACGACTTTTTCCTGGTGGATGACGACCATCTGGCGCTGGTCATCGCGGACGTGTCCGGGAAAGGCGTTCCCGCGGCGTTGTTCATGGTCATTGCCAGGACCCTGCTGAAAAATGTCGCGCAGACGGGACTGTCACCCAAGGAAATACTGGAGACGGTCAACAATCAGCTGTGTGAAAATAATGATGAGGGAATGTTTGTCACCGTCTGGCTGGGAATCTATGAGATTTCCACCGGCAGGATTATCGCGTCCAACGCGGGGCACGAGCAGCCCGCTCTGCGGCGGGAAGGCGGAGCTTTCGAGTTGGTGCGCGACAGACATGGGCTTGTGCTTGCGGGGGTAAAAAATTTCCGTTATCGCGAGTACGAACTGACCCTGGATCCAGGAGACACGCTCTTTGTCTATACCGACGGCGTGACCGAGGCGACGGACGCCGGCCTGACGCTGTATGGGACGGAGCGGATGCTGGAGGCGATGAACCGCTGTCCGGAGGCGGAACCGGAGCAGCTGCTACATATGGTTAAGGACGATATCGACCGGTTTGTGGCCGACGCGCCTCAGTTTGACGATATCACGATGCTGTCGATCCAGAGGAGGAAATCATGTTAAACAGTTTGATGAAACGAACGATTTATTCCGCATTATCCATGGGGTGCCTTGCTGTATGTATGGGCTTCACTCTTGCGGGATGCGGCGGGACGGCGGCAACAACTACGACGGCTGCCGCAATGGCAACAACTACGGAGGCGGTTACGACGACTGCCGCAACGGAAGCGGCAACAATCACGGAGGCGGTCACGACGGCTGCCGTAACGGAAGCGACAACAGCCGCGGCGGAAGAAACGACGGCTGCCGACAGGGCCGCGACCATCACGATGGAGGAGATTGTCAGCGCAAATAAAAATGAAACGCTGGTGTCCCGCTATTCTTCGTTTCAGAATACGCTTGTCGACGAGACCGGGACGCTTACAAATTACGCCGATGCGGAAATCTATTACAGCGATTGGCCGGATGATGATTATGGCGAATTGTATATTAATGGGGAACAGGTGTATTCGCATAATGGAGACGTCTGCTTTGCTGAACTGTGCGCGGATGAGGGGCCGATTTTGTTCTACACGGATAACATTTTATATTCCGACAGCAGCACTTCCGAAATCATAAAAAGCTGCGAGGAAAAAGACGGGTACCTGTATATTACGACAGAGCTGCCCAGGGAAGATACCAGGGATTCCATGGAGGAAAGGAATTATACCTACACGGAAGGCGAATATCTGCGCATCGAATATGTGCTGGACGCCGAAACGCTGGCTCAGCAGTCGTGCACGGAAATTGAGGTGAAAGCGGACGGGACAGAGCGCCTGCTCGGAACGAACACCGTCGAGTATGGCCTGGAAAGACCGGAGAAAGCGCAGAATCTGTATGAACACGTTTTTGCGGAGGATAATCTGAGAACCGTGACCGTGATTGCGGATCCGGATACGGATGATGAAAAGACGTATACAAAACAGATCCCGATAGGGGATGAAGTCTCGATCCGCGTGCCGGGCGAAGATAAGGCATGCTACGCGGACCGGGCCTGTACGGAAGAGTTCGACAGCGCAAACGAAGACGGGGACTGGACGATCTATATCATAACAAAAGACAGGCAATGACAAGACATCAATGAGTGGCGCGCGATATCGTGCGGAAGGGCGCAACAGGACAGGGAGGAACGATGATGCAGGGATTTTCGATTCGTTCAGCGAATATCGCGCTGGAAGCATATAGCATTCTCATCTGCGTGATACTGATCCTGTATTATCTGTGCCATATGGACGGGTACCGGCGGCAGAAGCAGTGGCTCGTCGCGTTGCTGGTATCCAATGTGTGCATGATGCTGGGAGACCTGACGGACTGGTTTTGCAACGGGGTTCCGGGAAAGATGGAAGGGCTCCTGTTCCGGGCCGGACTGTGCTGTTTTTTTGCCTGCACGGGCATTATTATTTTTAATCTGGTAAAATACCTAATTTGCCTGCTCAATCTGGATACGGTGGTCAGCCGCCGGATTGAACGGCTGGCAACGGCGGTGACGGCGCTGCAGGTAGCCTGTTCCGTGCTATCGCTCTGGAACGGGATGTACTATCAGGTTATGGAGAATAATGTGTATGTGCGCGGACCATATTTTCCGCTGGCGCAGATTCTTCCGGCCATTCTCTTTGTGCTCTGCGTGATATTGCTCTGGAGCGGGCGGCGAAAACTGACGACGCGTTCGATGCTGTTCCTGTTCAGCTGCATCCTGCTTCCGGCCATCGGCCAGCTGCTCCAGGTTTTGTTTTACGGGGGCGCTTACGTCAACGCGATGGCGACCATCGCGCTGCTTCTGTTAAATATCAATGTTCAGAGCGAGCAGGATCAGATGGTCCGGAAGACGGAGAAGGAGCTGACGGTTCTGCAGGTGGAAATCATGCTGAGCCAGATTCAGCCGCATTTTCTGTACAATGCGCTGACCGCCATCCGGCAGCTTTGCGATACGGATCCCAAACAGGCCAAAGAATCCATTCTGGATTTTTCCCGTTTTTTGCGTGCCAATATGAATTCTCTGACGACGAACAAGCTGATTTCGTTTGACCAGGAGCTGGAGCACGCCAGGAGCTACCTGAATCTGGAGCAGCAACGGTTCGGGGAGAGGCTGCATGTGATTTACAATATTAACGCCCACGATTTCATGGTACCGACGCTGACCTTACAGCCCATCGTGGAGAACGCGGTGCGCCACGGCATTCGCCGGAAGGAAGAGGGCGGAACCGTTAAGATTTATACGGAAGAGTGGAGGGACGGCTATGTCGTGATCGTCTCGGATGACGGCGTGGGGATGGAGATTGCCGCTACTTTCTGGGAAGATTCGAACCATATCGGTATCGCCAACGTGCGCCGGAGAATCGAGGCGCGGTGCGGCGGTTCGATCATGATTAAGAGCAGCAGTGAGGGAACCGTGGTGACAATGTGGTTTCCCAAACATGGCTAGACTTACAAACGACGGAGGAAACACGATGGTATTTATGCTGGTGGATGACGAAGCGCCGGCGCTTCGCGATCTGGAGGAATCGCTTCGGGCGGAAGCGCCGGAGGCGGAGCTTTGCGGTTTTACCAGTCCATCCATGGCCATGGATTTCGCGAAGAAAACCGAGCCGTCGATCGCGTTTCTCGATATTGAGATGGGGACGACGGACGGCATTACCATGGCGAAACAGCTGAAAGCGCTCTGGCCGGAGATTCACATTATCTTTGTGACCAGCTATGAGCAGTACGCGCTGGACGCGTTTTCCATCCATGCCACCGGGTATCTTTTAAAGCCGGTGTCCAGAGAGGACATCCGCCGGGAACTGACATTTATCTACCGGGAGCGGAAAACAAGCCAGCGGATCCAGGTGAAGACCTTCGGCGGATTCGACGTCTATGTGGACGGGAAACCGTTGTCTTTCCGGCGGATGAAATCAAAGGAATTTCTGGCTTATCTGATCGACCGCAGAGGGAGCAGCGTGACGCTGCGTGAGGCGGCCAATATCCTCTTTGAGGATGGCCAGTATGATTTAAACCGGAGAAAATACATGCAGACGATCTACGCCGAGCTGCGCAGCACGCTCCAGAATGCGGGGGCCGAGACGATGCTGGTCAAACGCCACAACAGCTATGCGATCAATACGGACACGTTTGACTGCGACAGTTATCGCTTTCTGGCGGGGGATCCGATCGCGATCAATAATTACCGGCGCGATTATATGATCTGCTACAGCTGGGCGGAGTATTCGATGGGAAGGCTGGAAGAATGACGATGAAAGAGATGCAGGTGGAAGCCAGACTGGAGAATCTGGAAGAAGTGATGAATTTCGTGCGGGAACAGCTGGAGGACTGCGGCTGTTCGCCGCGGCAGATGATGCAGATTGAGATTGCCGTGGAGGAGATTTACGTCAATATCGCTCATTATGCCTACCATCCCAAGACCGGGGACGCCGTCGTCCGCTGTGAGGTGCTTGAGGAGCCGCTGCGGGTGACGATCCAGTTTCTGGACGAAGGGCGGCCCTACAATCCGCTCCTGCGGGCTGATCCGGACGTTACGGCCAGCGCGAAGGAGCGGGAGATCGGCGGATTGGGAATCTATATGGCGAAGAAAAGCATGGATGGGATCGAGTATTCTTACGAGAATGGGAAAAATATTCTGACGATCACGAAATTCCTGTAAAAGACGAGACGTTTTAGCGACGTCGGGTTTCGCAGAATACGGAGACGAGGGGAGGGAAAAATCAGTATGCCAAAGCCGGGAATGGTACTGCGCGAGTACAAAGCGGGAGATTACACCCGGATCAGCGAGGAATTTATCCGGCTTTTTGGAGATGGAACTCCGGAATACCGGATTACAAAGGATGGCGTGGAACGCGTCCTCTCGCGTCTGCTGGTCGAGGGAAAGCCCTACGGGGAGCGGTACGGAATTGAGGTCAACGCTTCCAATCTGGAGGCGACGGTCAGCCATGTGATCCATAATCTGGCTTACGGCGAGATCGGTTCCAGTTTCCGGTCGGAGAATCCGCTCCGGGCGGTGCTTGTCGGCGAGGGAGAAAACTCGGAGGTCACGCCGCTGATTCCGCCCAATCCTCATCCTCATCCACAGGCGAAACCGGCGAAACTGAGCGGATGGGTGCGTTTCTGGGGAAGGTTTGGATTTTACCGCGAGAAACGCGCCGGGTATGAGGAAAAGCTGGCGGATTACCGGCGGCAGCAGCGGGAGCGGAATGCTTACAGCCGGAATGAAAATGCGATGAGGGCGTATGCGGATCTTGCGGAGCGGGAAGAATGGGGGATTTAGTTGGGAGAGAAAAGGAAGAGGAGAAACAAAGGGGGTAAAAATTGCCGGGTTGCAGAAGTTTCCAATAATCCTGTTCAGGTTACCATTTACAGCCGCTATCCCTCATTCGCAATCTCGCCCGCTTCGCGTACAAATTTGAAAATTATCGTCCATCTGTTTGCTGTTTTGTCCAAAACAGGGTGGAATTTGGACGAAAGGATTGTTTGCTGGATGAAAGGGACAAAATTTATCAGAATGTTATGCGTTTGGAAAGTACGTCAGTTATGCTGAAAGTGATTCTGGCCTGTTACACAGATTTTGAGGATCGGGTTCGGATTATCGAAAAAACCGGCGCCAGACGTTCGGCCTATGATGTGGTTAAGGCTTATGTTTCCGGAAAGGTGGGAACATTTACGAGAGAGGAAGATTGATATGGTAGAAAGTATAGGGAAAATAACAGCGAAACTGAAGGAAATCATTGACCGGAATGGATTGGTTTATCTCACGGAGGAGCCGTATAAAGTATATCAGGAACTGTTGCAGAGTGAGAAAACAGACAGGAAAGCCGCAGGTCTGATCCTATATGCGCTTGTGAATGATGTGCAAAATGAAATCGAACCGGGCGGTGACACTATTTCACTCTCGAAGCTGATACAGAGAAAATGCTCCCTGAACAAGAAAACAGCGGATTATCTTTCTGCAATCTTTTTAAACCTGTATTCGAAAGAAAATAAGAACAGCTGGAAGGAAAGAAATCTAGAGGGACTCTCGCAATTCTTCGCGGAAGAGTTTGTGTGTACATGGAAAGGAGTAGCAGTTTGGGATGAAGGAAACGGAACTGTGGACTGCTATTATCAGGCAGAACTTATCCTGTCTCCTTGTGAGGATGCTATTTCGGAGGGGAATCTGTCGCTGCTGTTGAAGAAAAATCCATTTATGACAAGGGAAGCAATCCATCAATACTTTGAAAGAGATCTCAGAGAGTATCTCGATGGTGAATTTGAAGAATACTGCACATGTGATGACTACTATCAACCGGTTGTAGAGGATTTTGATATCGATTACTATGTATCCGAATGGTGTGAAAAGCATGGCTTTAAGATGATCTCCTGTGATGGAACAGGTGAAGACGGAGGCTATGAGCCAAAGTTCAGAAAAGGCTGGTATTGATGCGAGTTCGCCGGAGAAATTCAGGAATATTTTACGGTAGGTATTGGAAGTGGAGCCATTTGTGTGGAAAACGGAAATCGACGGAGTGCGGATTACGCTGACAGTGGATCCGGGCGCGTTCCTGATATTGAAAGACAGCAACGAAGAGAAAACCTCGTTGAAGCGGTGAAAGGTCAACGCTCAAATGTGAAAGGAGCTGATTTCTGATGGCTAATTCGACAAATTTCGGTGTCCGCATGGATAGTGACATCAAGAAGCAGTGTGAAGCTTTGTATGGAGAGTTGGGTGTAAACCTGACCACCGCAATCAATGTTTTTCTGTGCCAGTTCCTTCGTGTCGGTGGGTTCCCATTCGATGTGCGGCTCGATGATCAGCCCAACAAGGAGACGATTGCTGCCATGCTGGAAGCGGAGCGCATCGCACATGACCCCAGTGTGAAGCATTATTCTGACGTAGAAGAAGCCCTCCAGGAGCTGAAAAGATGAATCGTGACATTGTTTGGACTACCAGATTCAAAAAGGACTACCTGCTGGGCAACTGGCCTGACTTTTTTGTGTCACTGTGACCTTATTGATACATCCTTTTTTGCTATGGATATAGCGTTAAAAATTTGCGGCATTATCAAATCCTCCTTCTCTGGCCAGCCGGATTACGATATGTGCGACGGATTCCAGGAATTCCTGAAGCGCTTGAATTCGTTCAGGCGAAAATCCTTCAATATTTTTCCATTCGTAAGAAGGAAGGTAGCATTCTGCAGAATGGAAACCGCCATACACAGGTTTTTCAAAGTAAACCTTCACAGTTTCGGTACCATTATCATTGTAGGCTTCAGAATGAACAATCTCAGTCTCATCATCCAATGTCATAAACGGATATATCATAATTTTTATCCTTATTTTGATGTTTCGTTCGGGCTTTATATTTTGAGAGAATTTTTTGAGGTATAAAATTTATTCCTTCGGCTCCATGAATATATATTTACCGTTTCCGTGTCCACTAACGGGGGCAATCAAATCTGCATTTTTTAGGTTGATTAATAGATTCCCGGCAGATGTAATGGAAAGACCTGTGATTTCCATTATGTCTGTGCGTCCAAATATACCGTCAAATTTCATATTTGCAAATAGCTTTTTCGCATTTGCCTTAGTATTTTTATTTGCGTTTAAACTGTCAATGGCCATTTGCATTGAAAGGTTTTGGGCGGCGATTAACACTTTTTCGTCCTCAATTGACATGTTATCCGTGTTGATTAACACATTTTCAACCGGCACATTGTAATTTAAGTTATATAGCGTGACCTTGAATGTGGAAACATTCGAATAAAACTTCGGTTCTACTTCGGAACGATAATTGATTGCATGGTGATAATCATCCTTAATTTTTTTGAATCCGCTTCCACGACGCTCCATGTAGTTCATACGGCTGAAAACATCAGCAATTACGGGGTTGCGTCGCTGGGAAATGATATTATCAGTGTCCAAATTTTAAACCGCAGAGCCATCGAGCATACCACCGGGTGAAGTGATTTCTATTCTATCATCGAAAATATCAATATGGACTTCACTGCCGAGTATTAAATAATCGCGGTGAATTAAACCGTTCACGATACACTCCAATACCGCCCGCTCGGGATATTCGGGCATTTCAATTCGCCCAGTGCCTGTCTTTTTCCATCGTTTCTTCGTATTATTTTTGACAAATTCCTCGCCTGCTTGTAAAAGTGTGATAAGGCTACCACTGATCTCCTTATCGTCTAAAGCTTCCATAACGTCGGAAGCCTTATCTAATCCATACCAGCGAGTACAGAACAACCGTGAGTGCCGTATAGGAGATTCATCTGCAAGTAAAGCACCGGCATTTGTCAGCATACCATTCTCGTCAACTAAACCAAAAGAAGCAAAATCTGTTTCAACAAGCTCTTTCCTTGTCCTTTGGCGATAAACTGATCTAAGCTTTGTGAAGGCAAATCCATTAAAGCTATATTTTGTTGAAAGGCTATCAAATGTGGTATTGCTGCTTTTTCGGCTTTTATTTTTATCTATTATATCGCACTCTTTCCCATCTTGTAACCACAAAAAACAGAACCCAATTCTTATAGCGAATTCAGATGGTCCTGCGTATCGCCTGCAGAAATTTTTCCGCCGCCCTGGTAAACACCTGGTATTTTTTCCAGACGATGTGCATATGCAGATCGAAGGAGCCGGCCAGTGGGCGGTAGCACAGGCAGCTGTCGCCGGAGACATTGATGATATGATCAAAGCAGATGGCATAGCCCATCCCTTCTTCTGCCATAATGGAACCGTTGAACAGCAGGTTGTAGGTTGCCGCGACATGGATCTTTTCCTGGCTGCAATGCAGAAGCTGCGACAGGTTGTTGTCGTGGAGGGACTGGCGCGAGACAATCAGCGGTTTGTCCCACAGATCTTCCGGCCGGATGAGTTCTTTTGTGGCCAGCGGGTCATCCCGGCGCATGAGGACGCCAAAGCTGTCTGTGAACGGCACTTCCAGACAATCATATTTTGAGGAATCGATCTCGCCGAAAAGCAGGCCGAAATCAAGAAGCCCGCGTTCCAGATCTTCGGTCACGCTCACTCTATCCCCACTGACAATGTGAAAATGGACGAGAGGGTACTCTTCCTGCAGAGACTGAGCCGCCTTTGCGAGGAAACGGATCCCGTCTGTTTCTCCTGCCCCGATGTGAATATCCCCGGCGATGGTCTGGTCGGACATCGCGATTTCGTCTTCTGTTTTCCGGACCAGCTCCATGATTTCTTCCGCCCGTTTGCGAAGGATCATCCCCTCCTCGGTCAGCGTGATTTTCCTGTTGCTGCGGATGAACAATTGCTTGCCCAGTTCCTCTTCCATATCCCTGATCTGCCGGGAGAGCGTCGGCTGGGAAAGGTGCAGGGATTCGGCTGCGCCGAGGATGCTCTGTTCCCGCGTGACCGCGAGGAAATATTGTAAAACTCTCAGCTCCATTTCTGATTTCTCCTTTTGTTCTCATCTGCGGGTATCCTGTTAAATTGGCTGTGTTTCTGCAGGATGAATCCTGACGATCAAAAAGTCGATGATGCTATTGGGGGATCCTGTCATCATTATTATGGTACAACATATATCTATAGCTGTCAAGCATATCTGACAATTCAAACCAGGTATTTGCTATAAAAACAGGGAAAGGATATAATGAAAACGACAGGAAACAACGGGAGTGTGCATGAATGATATATGATTTGCGGAAATTAAGACTATGGAAATTGAGACTGCGGAAAGGAGCAGCTTTTATGAAACATCGAAAAATGGCGTCCGCCCTTCTGGCAATCTGCGTGCTGGCAGTTCTGCCTGCAGGATGCCGGGCGGCGGATACCGGTTCTTCCGATGAGGAGGTGGCGGGGATAGAAACGGAAAATCAGGACGAAAACACAGTCGTTGTGGAACCGGGTGAACAGATCGTAAAACTTGAGGACGGGCTGTCCGTGGTGGCGTTTGCGGGAAACGATGGGTTTGCACGTTTTCTGGCGCAGGGAGGCGCTTCGAGCGATCGTGATGTGATCCGTTTTCTGGCGGACAGCCTGGGGGATGACGTTCTGGGCCTTCTGTTTGGAAACAATCCGTTCGGCTGCAGTACGCTGGCGGCGGCTGGTGAAAATGGGGAAGCGCTGTTTGGGCGGAATTTTGACTGGAACGCCTGCGACGCGTTGATTGTATTGTCCACGCCGGAGGACGGCTACGCGTCCATCTCCACGGTTAACCGTGATTTTATTGATCAGTCGGGCGTCCCGGTAAAACGGCTGTCCGATTCGATTCAGGCGCTGATCGCCCTGTACGCGCCGTTGGACGGCATGAACGAAGCGGGGCTTGCGGTATCGGTCAATATGATCCAGGATTCCGACACGATCGACCAGAACACGGAAAAACCGGACATTACCACAACGACGGCCATCCGGCTCTTGCTCAATCAGGCGGCGGATGTAAAAGAGGCGCTGGAGCTTCTTGAGCAGTATGACATGCACAGTTCGATGGGAATGATGGTGCATTTCGCGATCGCGGACCGCGGCGGGAGAAGCGTAGCAGTGGAATACGTAGATAACGAGATGGTTGTAACGGAGACGCCCATTGTCACGAATTTTTATCTCGCGGAAGGTGAGAAATATGGAATCGGAACCAGCCAGTCTCATACGCGGTACGAAATTCTGGAGAAGACGCTGTCCGGACAGGATAGCTTTACGATGGAGGATATGCGCGACGCGTTGAGCAGCGTGAGCAAAAAGAATTTTAACGAATTTGAGTCCACGGAGTGGAGCGTTGTGTTTGACCTGACTGACGGGATCGCCCGGTACCATCACAGAGAAAATTATGGAACAGGTTATACCGTTCGGATAGGAGGGAGCGGCAGATGAATGTGATAAAAACTCTGTGGCGGCTGTACCAGCTGAAAAAGAATGAAAAGAAAAGCAAAAGCGAAATGGCCAGGCTTCAGAATCAGAAGCTGCGCCGGATGCTGCGATATGCTTATCATCATTCCGCGTATTACAAAAAGAGCTTTGAACAGGCCGGTATAAACGAAACGGATCTGGAAACGCTGCCGCTGTCCTGCTTCCCTTCCATCAGCAAAGAACGGCTTTTGGCTCATTTTGATGAGCTGGTCACGGTTCCCGGTCTGACGCAGGATGAGATACGGGCGTTTGATGAACGGGAGGCGGTGAACCGGAAACCGTATCTTGGAAAATACCATGTGGTGCATTCCTCGGGAAGCACCGGAAAACCGGGATATTTTGTTTATGACGAGGCGGCGTGGAGCGACATGCTGCTGGGCATCATCCGCGCGGCTCTGTGGGATATGTCGATGGGAGAGATTGTGAGACTGCTGCTGAAACGCCCGCGGATCGTATACATCGCGGCGACCGACGGGCGTTACGGCGGAGCGATGGCGGTGGGCGACGGGATTGACGGCGTAGGGGCAAGGCAGCTGTATCTGGATATTAACGCCCCTTTGCAGGAATGGATAAAGAAGCTGCGGGAGTTTGCGCCCAATATCATCATCGGTTATCCGTCCGCGATCAAGATTCTGGGGGAGCTGCTTTCCAGGGGGCAGGTGAAGCTGGACGTCATCCGGGTGATTTCCTGCGGGGAGCCGCTGGATGGCTGCCTGCGGAATTATTTTGAGAAAGTATTTCAGGCGGATGTGATCAACATTTACGCAGCAAGCGAATCCCTGGCGCTCGGCGTGGAAACCCATATCTCGGGCGGAATGCTTTTGTTTGATGATATGAACGTGATCGAAACGGAAAACGGGAAAATGTACCTCACCAGTCTCTATAATTTCGCGCAGCCGCTGATCCGCTATGAGATTACGGATCATCTGCAGATAGAGGAAGCGCCGGAACACGGGAAATACCCTTTCCGGATTGCGACCGGGCTGGTAGGCCGGGATGAGGATGTTCTGTGGTTTGATGACGGCAGCGGCCATGAGGAATTCCTGCATCCGCTGGCGATCGAAGGGTTCTGCATCGAAGGGCTGAAGGATTACCAGTTCCGGCAGCTTGGGCGGGACGCCTTTGAGATGGACGCGGAAATCGTCGCGCCGGAATATCAGGAGCCGATCCGGAAAGAAATGCAGCGGCAGATGAAAAGAATCCTGCGCGAGAAGAGGCTTGATTATGTGCAGTTTTATGTAAATTTTGTGGAGGAAATCAGGGCGGACCCGAAAACCGGCAAGAAACGGCTGATCATCAGCGAGAATGAGAAGGGAAAAATCGCATGAAAGAGAGTTTACTGGGCGGCGTGAAAATAGAAAAAACATTTCGCCGGGGAGATAAGGAAACAAAGGTGCTGGACGGGGTGTCGGTTGATATTTTTCGGGGAGAGTTCACCGTGATCATGGGGGCCTCGGGAGCCGGGAAATCGACGCTGCTGTACGCGCTCAGCTGTATGGATCGCGTCTCGGGAGGGTCCGTTACATATGCAGGGAAAGAAATCAGCGCCTGTTCCGAAAAAGAGCTTGCCACGCTGCGGGCGAGGGAATTTGGCTTCGTTTTTCAGCAGCCTCATCTGGTCAGCAACCTGATGCTGTTTGAAAATGTAGCAGTGGCTGGTTACGTTGCAAAGAAGGATGAGCCAGAGGCTGTTGCCGCGAAAGCGGAGGAACTGCTGGACCGGATGGGTGTGAACGGAGCAAAGAACCGGTTCCCCGCGGAGGTTTCCGGCGGGGAGGCGCAGCGAGCTGCCATCGCGCGCGCGATGATTGCCGGACCGGCGATCCTTTTTGCCGACGAGCCAACCGGCGCGCTCAATAAAAGCAACAGCGAGGAGGTTCTGGACCTTTTGTCGGGACTTGGCCGCGCGGGGCAGACGATTTTAATGGTAACCCACGATGTGCGGGCAGCCATCCGGGGATCGCGGATCTTATATCTGGAGGACGGAAAGATTCTGGATGAGATTTCGCTGGGAGCCTGGGAGCCGGGGGAGGATCGACAGAATCTGACGCTGGCAGCTCCTGCCGCATGCGGTGGCGGGAAAGAATATGAGAGCAGAAAAGAACGCGAGGACAGGAAAGAACGCGAGAGCAGAAAAGAGCGCGAGGAAAAAGTTACGGCGTGGCTTTCCGCGCTGCGCTGGTGAGGAGATGGCTGTGGAAGATCAAATGGAAGGAGGCGCCATGGAGTATCGGATGCTTGCGAAAGCCGGCATAAAAAAGCAGAAAGGCGTCCTTACGGGAATTTTCCTGCTGCTCTTTCTGGTTGCGCTCAGTCTCGGCACGATCCTCACAGTCTGGGGTAATTCAGGAAGCTATGTGCGAAAGGAAATCAGCCGCGCCGGTTTTGGGACGATCACCGCGTGGGTGTCCGGCATTCCAGACGTTTCATCGCTGACCGGCCAGATGGAGGAAATGGATGCGGTCGGGAGGACGGCGTCGCAGCCGCTCATCTTCTCGAATTATACAATCGGGGAACAGGAGTCGGACAGCGAGGGACAGCTTATTCTCTGGGAGCGGGAAGAAGAACGGTATCGTTTTTTTGCGGATGACCTTTCCGGTTACCAGCTAGCTCCGGAACAGATCGTGCCGGGAACCGTATATGTCTCTCCTTCCTTGATTTCTCTGTTTGGGGTGAAGATTGGCGATCCGGTGAACTTTGCGGTCGCGCGGAATGGAGGAACTGTGACGCTGACGGTCGCGGGCTTTTACGAAGATCCTTTGATGGGCAGTTCCATGATCGGGATGAAAGGATTTCTGATTTCACCGGAAGATTACGAGGCCATAAGCGGACAGGTCCGGAGTTCCGGTATCGACGCACTTGCCAGAAGCGGGAGCATGATCCATATTTTTCAGGCGGATGGCAGCGCGGCAACGACCGCGGAACTGAATGCCGCTCTGAATGAGCAGACTGAGCTCGCCCGTTATACGGAATTTGTTCACAGCGCGGAAACCATCGCGGGATTTATGCTGGTTCTGCAAAACGCGTTTGCCGCTATGCTGGCGGCGTTTGTCCTGGTGCTTTTGGTCATTGTGCTGATTGTGCTGGGTTATAGTGTCAGTGGCACCGTGGAGACGGAGCGGAAAAACATGGGGATCCTGAAGTCGATCGGATTTACGGAGCATGCACTACGGCGCATACAGCTGATGCAGTACGGGGCGGCTGTCCTTCCGGCGCTTCTTCTGGGATTGCTGCTTACGGAACCTGCCGCACGGCTTCTTGCCGGGATGACGTTGACAACCACCGGTATCCGTATTTCGGCGAAACAGCCATGGGTTCTCAGTTCCCTTTCTCTTTTCATTTTGCTGGTTCTGCTGTCTGCATTTATCTGGAGGAAGACGAAGCAGATCGGAAGAATTTCTCCCATGGAGGCAATCCGGGAAGCGGAGACGGATGGCAGTATTGCTGGAGGGAATTTGCCGGCGATAAACGGCAGATATCTCGCTTTTTCGATTGCGCACAGGCAGGTGTTTACCGGGAAAAAGAATTATGTGAGCGCCTGTATGGTCGCGCTGCTGCTGACCTTTTTTGTTTCGCTGATCGGGCGCATGGACAGCTGGCTCGGCCCGGACGGGAAAGGAATGATGGATGCCTTTAACCCGGCGGATCATGATATCGGCGTCCAGATGTTCGGAACATCCACCGAAGAAGATGCGCTTGCGGTGATTCTTTCATACACGGAGGTTACGGATACCTATCTCCTTGCAATGCCGGGGATTTCGGTGAATGGAATCGATTATACCGCCAATGTGATTTCCGATCCGGAGCGTTTTCATATTCTAGAGGGCAGGAGCTGTACGGGAGATGACGAGATCGTTTTGACCGAGTTTGTCGCGGACTCGCTTGGCGCGGACATAGGAGATACGGTCACGGTATCTGCCGGATTGGGGCAGGCGGAATATGTCGTCTCCGGCATCTATTCCTGCGCGAACGATATGGGAGACAACGTCGGGATGAGCCGGGAAGGGTACTTAAAAATCGGGGAAGACCGCCCGCAGCTGTGGTGCCATCACTATTTTCTGGCGGACGCGTCCCGGAAAGCGGAGGTAACAGAAGCTCTGACAGGTATGTTTGGCGGAGACGTCCATGTGCATGAAAACACATGGTCCGGACTTGGCGGTATTATCGCCGCGATGCGGATTCTCGTGGTTTTCATGTATGGGATCACTGCATTTTTTATACTGACGGTAACGGCTATGACGGGGACGAGGCTGCTGCTTTTTGAGCAGCGGGATATCGGCATTTATAAGTCTCTGGGATTCACGGACCGGCTGCTGCGCCTGTCGTTTGCCATGCGCTTTGGCCTTACGGCGGGGCTCGGCGCAGTGATGGGAAGTGTTCTGACGGCAATTCTGACAGACCCTCTGGTATCGTCTGTGATGAAACTGGCGGGGATCAGTAATTTTGCGTCGTCGCCATCGTTTGGAGCGGTTTTGCTGCCGGGTATGGTTGTAACGCTGCTGTTTTTCCTCTTCGCCTATCTGGCCGCGGGGAGAATAAAGGGAGAATAAAGAGAATCAATTTAAATATGTCTGATAAGCATAAAAATATATTCAATATAAGTATTTGCTATATATAAAACGATACGATATGATAATAACAGAAACAGACAACGCATTTCGAGTAACCGACCGTAAAACGGCTGAAAAAAAGGAAGGTATGGTAACAATCTATGAAAAAGCAGATAAAATGTTTGACGACGTGCGCTCTGGTGTCCGCAATTTTTTTGCTGGCCAGCTGTGGCGGTGAAAGCGTCACATCGCAGGCGACCCAGACGACCGCGACTCAGACAGCTCTGGTTCAAAGCGCCGCGGTAACCGCGGCGGCTCAGACGACCGCGGCAACTACTACGGCAACGACCGCAGCTCAGGCGACTGCAGCTCAGATGACCGCGGCAACTATTACGGCATCAACCGCGGTTCAGACGACCGCAGATCAGGGCACCGCGGATCTGTACGTGCGTTTCGGTGATAGCGGGGAAACCTTTGCGCTGCATCTTTATGACAATGAAACCGCGGCCGCGATCGCAAAGCATGTGGGGACGGCGGAGTGGAGGCTTCCGATTTATCATTATGATGATTTTGAGAACTGGGAGGTTATGCAGTATTATGACATCCCCAGGCGTTATGAGATACCGGATAATGCGGAGCGTATTACTTCCGAACAGGCCGGTACCGTTTACTATTCGGAACCGAACCGGATCATCCTGTTTTATCAGGACGCCGAAGTGGCCGGAGACTATACGCCGGTGGGTTATTTTGACTGCACGGAAGAATTTGTAACCGCGGTAGAGGAAAATCCGGTGCTGGCAGGCTGGGGAAACAAAATAGTCTGTATCAGCGCCGACGAATAACCGATATTCGGACACGGCGAATCATCACATGACAAGTCATCAACAGAACGTGGAGGAAAAGAGCAGGGATGGACGAATCAAGATTGTGGAATCTGTTTATTGATTCCTTTGGAAAAATACTTCTTCCGGGCCTGACTGTGACGATTCCTCTGACTGTGATCGCGTTTTCCCTGGCGCTGGTGAGCGACGGCTGCGGCTCTGGTGCAGTTCGCGAATGTGAAATTTTTCAAGCAGCTTGCACGTTTTTATATCTGGATTTTTCGTGGAACGCCGCTTCTGGTGCAGCTGTTTGTGGTTTTCTACGGATTATCCCGGGTCGGTTTTGTGCTTGCGCCGTTTCCGGCCGCGGTGCTGGTGTTTTCGCTCAATGAGGGCGCTTATTGCGCGGAGACGATCCGGGCGGCGCTGGAATCCGTGCCGCCCGGTCAGCTGGAAGCCGGGTATTGCGTGGGAATGTCTTATCTGCAGACAATCCGGCGCATTATCCTGCCGCAGGCTCTGCGCACCGCGTTCCCGCCCCTGTCCAATTCGCTGATCGCCATGGTCAAAGATACTTCGCTGGCGGCGAATATTACGGTAACCGAAATGCTTATGGTGACACAGCGCATCGTCGCGAGAACCTACGAGCCGCTGCTTTTGTATCTGGAAGTGGGGCTGATTTATCTGATCTTTTCCACGGTTCTGACGAAGCTGCAGCGCGTGGGGGAGAAGAAACTGCAGAGCATCGGGCATAACGGAGGGTGACATATGCTGGAAGTGAAACAGGTAAGAAAAAATTTCGGGACGTTATCGGTCTTGAACGGCATTGATATCCGGGTAGATCAGGGAGATGTTGTGGCAATCATAGGTCCCAGCGGTTCCGGCAAAACCACACTTTTGCGGTGCATGAATTATCTGGAAACGGCGGATGACGGCGAGATGGTATTTGATGGCGAACGCTTTTCGATGCGAAATCTGTCAAAAAAGGACGCTGCGAGAATTCGCAGGAAAACCGCGTTTGTTTTTCAGAATTATAATCTGTTCCAGAATAAGACCGCGCTGCAGAATGTGACGGAAGGATTGATTATCGCGAGAAAAATGCAGAAAAATGAGGCAATCCGGATTGGACGGCAGGCGCTTGATAAGGTAGGGCTTTCTGATCGGTACGATTACTATCCCGCGCAGCTTTCGGGAGGCCAGCAGCAGCGTGTGGCAATCGCAAGGGCAATCGCCACAGATCCGGAAATTATCTATTTTGATGAGCCGACGTCGGCTCTTGATCCGGAGCTGACCGGGGAAGTATTATCGGTAATGCGCCAGCTGGCGCGGGATGGGATGACGATGCTGGTGGTAACGCATGAAATGAATTTCGCAAGGACGGTATCCAACAAGGTAATTTTTATGGAAAACGGTTCCGTTGTGGAGGCGGGCAGTTCCGGGGATGTTTTTGAGCATCCCAGAGAAATCCGCACGAAAGCGTTTCTGCAAACGCTTCGCGGCTCATTTGATCTTGCCGGTTGAGGAATGCCGGTATATGCTGCAAAACGATATGCGTGGTTGTTGTGGAACGCTAACAAACAGAAAAGAGGATTGGAAATGAAGGCTAAGAAAAATCTGACACTTATTTTGATAACACTGGCAATGTTCTGTACATTTATACTGAGCGGCTGTTCCTCCGCTTCCGCGTCGGCTGGCAGCAGCGCTCAGGCAGGCAATGGCGCCCAAGCAAGCAATGATGCTCAGGCAGGCAATGGCACTCAGGTGGGCAATGGCGCGGGGACAACCGCTTCGGAGACGGAAGCGGATCTTCTGTCACGGATTCAGGAAAGCGGCGAGATTGTGGTCGCGATGGAGGGAACATGGGCTCCCTGGACGTACCACGATGAAAAAGATGAGCTGGTTGGTTACGATGTGGAAGTAGCGCAGCTGATTGCCGAAAAGCTGGGAGTGGAAGTGAAATTCATTGAGGGGGAATGGGATGGATTGCTGGCAGGGCTCGACGACAGCCGCTATGATATCATGGTAAATGGAGTCGGCATCACGGAGGAGAGACAGGAAAAATACGATTTCTCCACTCCGTATGCTTATAACCGCACTGCCGTGATTGTGCGTGACGATTATAATGAAATCAATTCCATGGAGGATCTGAACGGAAAGAAGACAGCCAATACCATCAGCAGCACGTACGCGATGCAGGCGGAACGCTACGGCGCGGAGGTGAGCGGCGTGGACGACTTGAATCAGACCATCGAGCTGCTGCTCAGCGGCCGTATCGATGCGACGCTGAACGCGGAGGTGACGTTCTTTGATTACGTGAACGCGCATCCGGAGGCGGGGATCCGGATCGCCGCGTATTCCGATGAGGTGGAGCGGGTGGCGATTCCGGTGCGCAAAGGCGATGATAGCGCGTCTTTGCTGGCAACAATTAACGACGCCCTGGCGGAATTAAGCGAGTCCGGCCAGCTTTCCGAACTGTCAGAGAAATATTTTGGCACGGATATTTCGCAGGAATCATGAACGGGGAGAAACAGGGTATGGGATACAGTGAAAAAGCAATCATTCAGAATATGAAAGACGCCGGGTGCGGGGAAGCATGTATCCGGGAATTTCTTACAGAATACCGGCAGGGAAAGCAAAAAAACTGCGACATGGTTTTGAGCCGCCATCGGCGGGAGCTGCTGGATCAGCTGCATCAGGAACAAAGGAAAATTGACTGCCTGGATTATCTTAGTTATCAGATGAAAAAGGGCGGGAAAGATCGCGATTTTTCATCGGATTGATGAAAGGAGAATGAGAGACAATGAAGAAAATGTCATCCGTTATTTTAATGATTGCGGTACTGTTTACCCTGGTTGCCTGCAACAGTACACAGGCAGCGGAAGCGTCCGTTGCAGCGTCTTCGTCAGCAATGGAAAACGTGACAGGACCTGGAGAAACGCTCCAGACGGAAAGAACAGAGGAAACCGATGACCGGACAAAGGAGGAAACGATCATGAAGATGAATGTTCAGGTTGGGAGCAGCACCTTTACCGCGACACTGGAGAGCAACGAGGCAGTAGACGAGCTTAAAAAAATGATGGAGAACGGTCCGGTCACGATCAGCATGAGCGATTATTCCGGATTTGAGAAAGTGGGGGCTTTGGGAACAAATCTTCCGACGAGCAACAGCCAGACCACGACGCAGGCAGGCGATATTGTGTTGTATAATGGAAATCAGATCGTCATCTTTTATGGCTCCAACTCCTGGAGTTATACCAGATTGGGAAAGATTGACGATCTGAGCGGATGGGAAGCCGCACTAGGCAGCGGGAATGTGGAAGTGACATTTTCCCTTGACTGATATCGGAAATGAAGGAGAAACTTATGGAGTATCGTGTACTGCCTCACGGGGGCGAAAAAATCAGTGTGATCGGAATGGGATCTTCCGTGATCGGAGAGCGCCCGGAAGAAGAAATCATCGCAACGGTCCGTCGCGCGATGGAAAATGGAATCAACTATTTTGACATGGCTGGCGGCCATGCGACGATCTTTGAGGCCTATGGAAAAGCGCTGGAGGGAAAACGGGATCAGGTCTGTCTGCAGGTCCATTTCGGCGCGGACTACACATCAGGAGAGTACGGCTGGACGACCAGCCTGGAAAAGATAAAAGAATCCATCCGCTGGCAGATGGAGAAGCTGCGGACGGATTATATGGACTTCGGTTTTATTCATTGCCTGGACGAAGAACATGATCTGGATACATACATCCAAAATGGTGTGCTGGATTACATCCAGGAATTGAAAAAGGCGGGAATGGTTCATCACATCGGAATGTCTTCCCATACGCCATCCGTCGCGCATAAGGTGCTGGATATGGGGATTCTGGACGTGCTTATGTTCAGCATCAATTCGCTGTATGACTATGGACAGGGAGAGTACGCGATCGGCAGCAGCAGCGAACGCTACGAGCTGTACCGCCGCTGCGAGAAAGAAGGCGTGGGAATCGTTGTCATGAAGCCGTTTTGCGGCGGCCAGCTTCTGGATGCGGAGCAATCCGCGTTTGGCGTGGCGCTCGGGAAATACCAGTGCATTCAGTATGCCCTTGATAAGCCGGGCGTGCTCACTGTCGTCCCGGGATATGGAAATGAGGCGGAACTGATGGATGTGCTGGGATATTTTCACGCTTCGGATGAGCAGAAAGACTATTCCGTGATCGCGGGATATACGCCGAAGGAATCGGAGGGCGTCTGCGTTTACTGCAGGCACTGTCATCCATGTCCGGCAGGTCTGGACATCGCGCTGATCAATAAATATTACGACCTCGCGATGCTGGGAGACAACCTGGCCAGAGAACATTACCGGACGCTGGACAAAACGGCCAGAGACTGCATTGGCTGCGGCCACTGTGACAGCCGGTGCCCGTTTCATGTCCGTCAGAGTGAGCGGATGAAAATCATCCGGGAGGAATTTGGAAAATAAGAAAAAATGTTGCTGTTGTGTTAATGGAAAATGATGAGGAGGAGATCATTATGCTTGGAAACTTCAGTTTTTGCAATCCCACAAGACTTTATTTCGGAGAAAATTCTCTGGAGAACCTGAACACGGAATTGCGTAAATACGGGCAGACGGTTCAGCTCGTTTACGGCGGCGGTTCCATTAAGAAAAACGGGATTTATGATCAGGTTATGGAGATTTTGCGCGCGAACGGGAAGCAGGTGGTAGAGGATGGCGGCGTCATGCCGAACCCGACCGTGGAAAAGCTCTGTGAGGGCTGTGAAATCGCGAGAGAGAATAAGGTCGATCTGATTCTCGCGGTGGGAGGCGGCTCGTGCTGCGATTACGCTAAGGCGGTATCGATTTCCGCGTGGTGCGGAGAGGATCCGTGGCAGAAGTATTATCTGGATTTTCAGGATGTAGATGCGGATACTAAAATCATACCGGTGGGATGTGTGCTCACCATGGTGGGAACCGGCAGTGAGATGAATGGCGGCGCCGTCATAACCAACCATGCGCAGAAGATGAAAATCGGACATGTTTTTGGGGACAATGTGTTTCCGAAATTCGCCATTCTGAACCCGGTGTTTACCTATACGCTGCCGGAATATCAGATGGTAGCCGGAATCTATGATATTTTCAATCACATCTGTGAGCAGTATTTTTCCGGCGAAGATGACAGCACCAGCGATTATATCAGCGAGGGACTGATGCGGTCCGTGATCCATTCCTCCCGCGCAGCCATCCAGAATCCCCGTAATTATGAGGCGCGCAGCAATCTGATGTGGACGGCGACGTGGGCGCTGAATACGCTGGTGGCCCAGGGAAAATCTACCGACTGGATGGTTCACATGATCGGCCAGGCGGTGGGAGCGCATACCGACGCCACGCATGGAATGACGCTCTCTGCCATATCGATGGCATATTACCGCTATATCTGTCCTTATGGACTGGCGAAATTCGTCCGCTTCGCGAAGACGGTCTGGGATGTGCGGGCCGACGGCAAAACAGATGAACAGATTGCCGCCGAGGGGCTGGCCCGCATGGAAGCGTGGATGAAGGAGCTTGGGCTGGTGATGAACATTACGGAGCTGGGTGCTTCTGAGAAAATGATCACCGAAATCGCGGACAGCACCATCCTTCTTACGGGCGGCTATAAGGTTCTGACAAAAGAGGACGTTGTGAAAATTCTGAGGGAAAGTTTATGAATCAGCGGCAGGCAGCAATAAACGCGTCAAATATCTTTCTGCTGGCCGGGTTAATCCGGAAGTCAAATTCCGGGTGCCACTGGACGGCCCATACGAAGTCCTGCTCTGTGTGTCGCACTGCTTCGATCAGACCGTCCTCGGATTCCGCCATAATCTCCAGATGGTCTCCCAGTTTTTTGATTGCCTGATGGTGACAGCTGTTGACGCCTAGACGCTCCGTTTCAAGCAAATGGTACAGGGGAGACGTTTTTCTTATATGGACATAATGAGCCACATTCGTATAGGGCGGTTCCATGTGATGATTGATACCGCCTGCGTGTTCTGTCGGCAGATCCTGGTAAAGCGTTCCGCCCTGCAGGACATTGATCATCTGAATGCCGCGGCAGATGCCCAGTACCGGCTTATGATGCGCCAGCGCATTTTCATACAGGGCGCGCTCAATGCGGTCCCTGTCACGGCACACGATCCCGCAGGTCTCTTTTTCCGGTTCATGGTACAAAGATGGGGAGACATCATGACCGCCGGTCATGAGTAAGCCATCGCATTTCTCAAATACTTCCAGTACATCCTCATCGCTGCCGGATAAAGGCAGGATGATGGGGATCGCTCCGGAATCCCTTATTCCGTCCAGATATCCCGGAAGCATCCAGATACTTTCCTTTTCATCGTCCCATAAGGGGACAACCGCTATGATTCTCTTTGCCATCGCAATCACCCGTATATTTTTCAGAATGTGTCTATCATTATACAGTTTTGGAAGAGTTGTTATTGCATCGTTTTCGATGCCTGTATTATAATTCGGGGCATACAGAGTGTCAAGAAATGTACAGGAAGTAAAAAAGATGCCTGTAAAAAAGATTTTGACACTTCTTTAAAAATCAGTTGATTTTCCCTGCCTGATTGCATATAATAAACATAGTTAACAGCGGGTGTATCTCAGCCCTGAATGAGAAAGTTATAAAGAGGGTTTCTCTTGACCCATATGCAAGAAAGTTACGAGAGAGTGTTTCGCCACTCTGAGCGCGATTGTAACAGCGGAGACAGGGCAGTTTGTCTCCGCTTATTTTTTCTACTAACGCAAATTGTGATAAGGAATTTACTGAATGCTGTGAAAAAATAAATGATACAGGTTGTCTGAAGCGATGGAGGAAGAAAAGATAGAGGGAGAAAAGAGAATGGACAATATTAAGTTGTACCGGGTTTCGGCTGCTTATATAGAATATTTACTGCCGTATGCACCGCATTTGTATCATAATAGCCAGAAGGGACAGCAGAACGAGAGGGCTTACATAGGAGTCGTGCTGCATATTCATGGTCTGGATTATTTTGCTCCGCTCTCCTCCTTTAAGGAGAAGCATCGGCGGATACCCGAAGGATTGGATTTTGTAAAAATCAAGAATTATGCAGTCATCAATCTTAATAATATGTTTCCGATCCCGGCGGGAAGCTATACATATGTGGATATTTCAAAGGAACGCAATCCACAGTATAAAGCGCTTCTGCTGGCAGAATACCGGTTCATAAAATCCATACAGGAAAAGATCAGAAAAAATGCTTTGAATTTGTATCGTCTGAAAGTCAAAGGAGAACGATCTGCTTTGACGAAGAGGTGCAATGATTTTCTGAAGCTCGAAGAGCTTTGTGAAAAATATAAATAGGCAGACGAAAAGATCCTGCCGCTGAATTATCGGAGGAGATAGTGTTGTTGAACGGAATGGGAAAAACCTTTCCGGGATGGTTCCGCACTGTCTGAAATACAATAAGGGCTTCTTATCTTGACAGAATAATTCAATCCAATTATACTGAACATATACCCCTTGACGTATTGGAGGAATGCGAAATGAGACAATGTATGGACGCGGACAATCTGCACCGCAGATTAAAGAAGATAATCGGTCAGGTCCAGGCGATTGACCGTATGGTAGATGAGGATGTTCCCTGTGAAGATATTCTGGCGCAGATCAATGCGGCGAAGTCAGCGTTGCACGGTTGCGGCAAGGTGGTTTTGGAGGGACATATTCAGCACTGTGTGAGGGACGGCATCCAGCATGGTGATGCTGACAAGACGATAGCCGATTTTACATTGGCGGTGGAGCGTTTCGCGAATATGAAATAGCGCATATCTTTTTTCGCCCAAATCATAATATGGAATAGATCATAATACGAAATAAGGAGAATCAATGGTTTCTCAAAGTTGGTTCTCTTTTTCTTTGCCCGCCCTTGACACCCTATACCCCTATATGTATAATGGAATATACAAATACCCCTATGGGTATATAGAAGGAAGCGGAGGAAGAAGATGAAACCGTTGATGCAAAAACTGGAATCCATTCTAGAAAAGGGCGGCACCAGAAAGGATATCACACTGCTCATTATTTCAGGTATTTCACTGCTGCTCAGTCTGACCGGGTGGAATCCGTTTCCGTTCGACATGGCCTGGATTTCCATCGTTCTGTGCGGTGTTCCCATTATTCTGGAAGCGATTATCGGGCTGGTCACTGCATTTGACATGAAAGCGGATGTTCTGGTATCGATCGCCCTGATTGCTTCGGTTTGCATTGGCGAGGATTTCGCCGCCGGGGAAGTTGCGTTTATCATGCAGCTGGGCGGTTTACTGGAGGAGCTTACGGTCGCGAAGGCAAGAGCCGGTATCGAAAAGCTGGTTCATCTGACTCCGCAGACGGCACGGCTCATTGTGGATGACATAGAACGTATTGTTCCGGCAGAGAAAGTCCCCGTGGATGCCGTGCTTCGTGTCCTTCCGGGGGAGACGGTTCCTGTGGACGGCGTGATTGTTTCCGGACAGACTTCCATTAACCAGGCAGTTATGACCGGCGAATCGCTGCCTGTGGACAAAACCGCGAGTGATGAGGTATCCAGCGGTACGGTTAATCAGTTTGGAGCTTTTACGATGCGTGCGACAAAGGTCGGCGAGGACAGCTCCATTCAGCGCATGATTCGTCTGGTGCAGTCGGCTGACGCGGGAAAAGCGAAAATTGTAGGGCTTGCTGACCGCTGGGCGACCTGGATTGTCGTGGTCGCGCTCTCCGCGGCCGCTCTGACGTGGCTCATCAGTGGTGAGATCATCCGCGCGGTGACGATACTGGTAGTGTTTTGCCCATGTGCGCTTGTGCTTGCAACGCCTACGGCGATCATGGCGGCAATCGGAAACGCCACAAGACATGGTTTCCTGGTGCGGGAAGGCGACGCGCTGGAGCGGCTGGCGTCAGTCTCCGGAATTATGTTTGATAAGACCGGAACATTGACGTATGGAACACCGCAGGTCATGAAAGTTTCCGTCGTTGCAGGTAAATTTTCTGAAGCAGAGATGTATCGTCTCTGCGCGTCGGCGGAGCAGTTTTCCGAACATCCTCTGGGAAAGGCGATCGTCCGTTCTTACAGGCAGGAGAATCAGGCGGAACTTCTTCCCTGCGAAAAATTCCGGATGCTGCCGGGGCGCGGCGTTTGCGCCGAGGTAATCGGAAAAAAAGCGGGAAAAGAAACAAGAAATGAAATTCTTGCGGGCAATCTGGAAATGCTGGCAGAAAAAAATATTGACGTGCCGGATGGCGCACTTGCGGAGGCAGATAACGATCTGGCAAATGGATGCACCGTGATTTATCTTGCTGTTGACGAAACGTTTGGCGGATATATCGTCCTGTCGGACACGGTGCGGGAGGAAAGCACCGGCATGATTGACGCGCTGAAGGGTCTGAATGTGCGGCCTGTCCTTCTGACCGGCGACAATGAGAGAGCCGCTTTTGCGATAGCCAGTCAGATTCACATCGAAGAAGTACATGCAGATAATCTGCCGGAGGATAAGCTGATCTGGATTGATTTCTATCAGAAGAAAGACGAATCGGTCTGCATGATCGGCGATGGCGTAAACGACGCACCGGCTTTGAAAAAGGCGGATGTGGGAATCGCAATGGGCGGCGTGGGCAGCGACATCGCAGTGGACGCAGCGGATATCGTCCTGGTAGAGGATGAGGTAAAGGAATTGCCGCATCTGATTGCCCTGTCCAGACGGATGATGAGGACAATACATCTGAATATGACGTTCTCCATGACGCTTAATTTCATCGCGATTGTTCTTGCGATTAACGGAACATTAAACCCGGTTGTCGGCGCGCTTGTTCATAACGCCGGATCGGTTCTGGTGATCATAAATTCAGCATTGCTGTTGAAATGGAGGGAGAAGTAATGGTTATTAGTTTGTTAGAATCTTTCCCTATTCACATTCACCGCCAGTCAGATGCACCACGACCGGTTCATGCTCGACTGCCGGCAGAAATTTCCCGGTCAGATCCGCTGTTTTCAGCCTCAGACTGGAGGTATTGATGCAGGGGTGGCAGCCGATATATTCTCCTTTGAGAATATCCTCATCTATGACCAGCTGAACGTTTTTTGCCGTGTCGTTCATCAGCCCCATAACGCTGACGGAGCCAGGGGTGATGTCCAGGTATTTTTCCATATAGGCTGCGGAGGCAAAGGAAAGGCGGCTGACGCCGAGCTGTTTTGACAATTCTTTCGTCATAAACTTTTTATCTCCCGGCATCATCAGAAGATAGAAGCTGGTTTCCTGGCGGTTGCACAGAAAAAGATTTTTGCAGATGGTCGCCTGCAGGGTCTGGTCAATCTCCGCGCATACCGCCATGTTCATTGCGGCTTCATGGTCAATCCTCTGGTATTCGATCTGCAGGGAGTCCAGAAGATCATATACCCGAATTTCTTTATCCAGCCGACCCTCATCGGAAACGGGGCGGCCATTGAGCAGTTCCAACACGGCGTATCCTCCAATCGGTCATGATTCTCCTGTCTATGATACCACAATCAGGAGGCTTTCTCAATCAAACGCTGCCTGTATTTTCTGTGGCTGTATTTTCTGTGATTCCCGGGGAATTCCTGGCCTTGACGGAATTGTCTTATTCAATGAAATTAACTGTATTTTCTGAGAAAGTCTTGAAAAACCGACGTAAAATGTTATACTTAAAAAAGCGGAAATATTTATCCAGGAACGGACATGCCTGTTTTGGAATGATGGTTTCCGAAATAAAAGGGAAAAGGAGCGAAAAGGGAAAAATAAGTGCAAAGGGAACCCATTTCCCGCCAACGGAGGCGCGAAGGGATTCCCTTTCTGTGTATGTAACCCGGAGATGAGGATGCCCGCATGGGCGTTCTACAGATGAACATGATCAAATAAAACAGAAAGGGAAATGATTATGAAAAAATTCGTTTTATGCTGCACCGCAGTTTTGGCGGGCGCTTCGCTGCTGCTGGCTGCCTGTTCTTCCAATTCCGGCTCGCAGCAGGGCGGGGCTGCCGCGCCTGCTCAGAGTCAGGGTACGCAGACCGCCGCGTCCGGAAATGCCGGCGCGAGCGCGGAGGATGTGCTTTACCATGTTTACTCATCCATTCCCTACACGACGCTGGATCCCAGCATCGAGTATTCCAACGGGATCATGGTTCTGCAGAATGTATATGAGACGCTGACGCATTATAATTCCGAGATCAGCGAGCTGGAGCCGATGCTGGCCACGGAGTGGAGCAGCAATGAGGACGGCACGGTCTGGACCTTCCAGCTGCGCGACGATGTGACCTTCCATGACGGCACGCCGATGACGAGCGCGCAGGTCAAGGCTTCGCTGGATCGCACCATCAGCCTGGGCCAGGGCGCGGCCTACAACTGGGACTCGGTGGAAAGCATCGAGGCTACCGGGGATTATGAGATTACGATCACCTGCTCCGCGGCAGCTCCCATCGACCTGATTTCCTCGGCCGGGTATGCGGGCTATATTATGAGCGACGCGGCGATCGCCCAGGACGCGGAGTGGTTTAACGCCGGAAACGACGGCGGCACAGGCCCCTATTGCATTACCCAGGCGACCAAGGATACCGTGGTACTTCAGGCCTATGAGGATTACTACGGAGGCTGGAGCGATGACCAGTACAAAAATGTGCTGATCAAGGAGGTATCGGAGTCCAGCGCCCGTCGCCAGATGCTGGAGACCGGGGAAGCTCAGTTCTCGGATTCGTTCTCCAACATGGATCTGGAGGCCTTGTCAAAGGCGGACGGCCTGTACACCTATCAGGCGGATACCTGGACAAACTGTATCGTATTTTTGAATTCTCAGAAATATCCCTGCGACAACGCAGAATTCCGCAAGGCGCTGCAGTATGCGTTTCCGTACCGTGAGACGATCGACGTCGTGCTGGCCGGGAACGCTGTGCAGTCCTACGGTATGGTTCCCAATGGCATGTGGGCGCACGATAACAGCCTGTTCCAGTATTCGACGGATCTGGACGAGGCCCGCGCGCATCTGGAGGCATCGGGCGTTGACACAAACGGTCTGACGCTGAGCGTTACCTACAGTACGTCGTATCCGGAATATTCCAGCTCTCTGCAGCTGTGGCAGGCAAACCTGCGTGAGCTGGGGATTGATCTGGAGCTGCGCGCGATGGAGTGGGATGCCCAGTGGGCGGAATCTCAGGCGACGGACCCGAACGACCGTCAGGACATCCTGATCATGCGCTGGTGGCCGGATTACGCGTCCCCGTCCAGCTGGTTTGATTCTCTGGTTCACAGCGAAGAGAGCATTACCTTCAACCTTGCCTATATAAATAATGCCGACCTGGATCAGATACTGGAGGAGGCGACGGCCAATGTCGCTACCGACCGCTCAAAGGCGGAGGAGCTGTACATCGAGGCTCAGAAGATTCTGATCGACGAGGCATATATGATTAATGTTTTTGACGATTCACATACCTATGTCATCAACAACGGGATCAGCGGAGTAATGGAAAATCCCGCTTACCCGACGGTCGTATCCTACTACAACATCAAGAAAACCAACTGATCGGCAAAGACGGCAGAGGCGGCGCTGTTGCGGGCACTGTCTCTGCCGTCTGCCGCGTTATCCGCGAACGGCAAATGAGCGGGAGGAATAAGTTTGAAACTGAGAGGTAGCGGATAGAAAAAAACAAGAAAGTATCACAAAC
>JAJQAA010000054.1 GCA_021204045.1 Clostridiales bacterium | reverse complement strand
TTTACAAAGGGCTCCACCTCTTTTCCAATCTCAAAGTGTCGAAAACGGGATTATACACGAAAACATTTAAAAAGTAAACTCTTTTATTTTCGGTTGACTGCGTCAATAAATTTTAAGTCCATGGTTTTGAGTCCACTATGCCTGTCTCAAACCATTGACTTTCCATTTTTCCCATGCTACCATGGAATCACTTAGACGCAATCGTTTTGTTTTCAGAAAATATGGAGGACATTTCAAGATGGAAAATTTAATTCTGGACAGCCTGAAAACCCGCCGCAGCGTCCGCAGCTATACGGACAAACCCGTCGAGCAGGAAAAGCTTGACGCGATCCTCGAGGCCGCGACCTACGCGCCTACCGGCATGGGTTCTCAATCGCCGGTCATCGTACTGGTGCAGACGCCGGAGCTCGTGCAAAAAATCAGCCGCATGAACGCCGCCGTACTCGGAAGAGACAATATTGACCCGTTCTACGGCGCACCGGTCGTCGCGATCGTCTTCGGCAACCAAAACGCCTCTCCAACCTGGTTTGAGGATGCCTGCCTCGTCGCCGGAAATCTGTTAAACGCCGCCCACGCGGTCGGCGTCGATTCCTGCTATATTTATCGCGCAAAGGAAGTATTTTCCTCAGAAGAGGGACTTACGCTCCAGAAGAGCTGGGGACTTGACGAAAATTATGTCGGAGTAGCCAACTGCATCCTCGGATACGGTGCGGGAGAAGCGCCGGCTGCGAAGCCGCGCAAAGAGGATTATATCCGCAGAGCGTAACGATACGACAATCCAAAGGGAGCTGTCTCAACAAAGCAATCTTATTTAGCAAACAATTTTAAAATACGAAGCACACAGCCAGCTATAGTCTGGCGGCGCTTCGTATTTTTTTGTTATATACATGATACTTTTCGGGATACAGCTCCGGAAAGATACTCACCGCACAGCCGCAGCATCTTCTCTTTCATCTCATCGATGCCCAGCACGCCGTAGGCAAAGCCTTTTTTCACCAGCACCTCCGGCAGATACTCATCGTACTTGTCAAAGATCGGCACCTCGCGGGGATAGACCAGGCTCATCGGATCGATGGGCTGCTGCAGCTCTTCTTTAAGGATCTCCCAGAATTCTCGCTCGGAAACATTCATGACAAACTGCATAAAGTATGGCCGGGAAGAGTCCAGTCCCCGGATGCCCAGCCGCTTCCCGCAGCGGATTTTCAGGAAACGTTCCAGCGCGAGAAACGCATAAGTGCCAAGCCAAGGCAGCAGACAATACATGTTCCCGCCCAGACAGATCAGATTTTTATGAATCAGACCGGAATTCCGCGCGGAAACGCGGGCTGTCTCCAGCCTCGCCACAGCGTTTTTCATGAGGTAGGAATAAGATTTTTCCTCGCAAAGCACCCCAAGCATCCGCTCGAGAATCCGCGTATGAATGTCACCGGCCACCTCGCCGAAATAGGCGGGCACCTTTCCCCGTATCATCTCGCAGTAAACCATATGCCGCTTATGATCAACCTCATCCACCAGCCAGACATGACCCGCAATAGCAATTTTCTCGCCTGCGGGCGGCGGTTTCACGATCGTGCCCAGCTCCTCAGAACCGGCGCGGACCGTGTATTCTTCATTTTCCTGGAATACCGCGTAAAACTTAAAATTGTTGATCACGCGCTCTCCGGCCAGGCCGACGATGAGTCCTCCGGCCTCCGTCCGCTGAATATGCCCGGTTTCCAGCAGGTGGCGCAGAAGTATACGGAAATCCTCCTGGGATACCCGTTGAAAATAACGCAGCGTCAGGATGCGGGACGCAAGCTCCGCCGGGGTCATCTCCCCGCAGGAAGCCAGGGTGCTCATGGTCTGATGGTACAGCAGGCTGTACGGCAGCGCGTCCAGCTTCGGCGGCTCCACCCAGCGTTCCTCGATGTAGAGCTGTACCAGAGCAATGCCCTGGATCAGCTTCCAGGGAATGGTAACGGGCAGCAGTGCCCGCGCCTCTGGCGGTTCTTCCCGCATCACAAACCACATCTCCGGCGGAAGCTCCCGCCGGCCCGTGCGTCCCATGCGCTGGAGAAACGAGGAAACCGTAAACGGCGCGTCGATCTGGAACGCGCGCTCCAGCCTGCCAATGTCAATCCCCAGCTCCAGCGTGGCCGTGGTCACGGTGGTCTGAAATTGCTCCTCATCCTTCATCACCGCTTCCGCCGTCTCCCGGTAGGATTCCGAGAGATTGCCGTGGTGAATCAGAAAGCGATCCGGCTCATTCTTTGCCTCGCAATATTGCCGCAGCGTCGTCGTGACTGCCTCGCATTCCTCCCGGGAATTGACAAACACCAGACACTTTTTGCCCCGTGTGTGCTCAAAAATATAGCCGATGCCGGGATCCGCCTCCTTCGGAGCGGTGTCCGTTTTCGGCGCGAGCGCGTCATCCACCGGCGTAACCCCTTCCACCTGCATGACTCCCTCCGGCGGCTGGTTGTGGATTTTTGTCGGCGCGCCGGGATTGGTCGGCGGAAACGTATAGAAATGCTCCATCGAAAGCCGCCATTTGACGCCGCCGGCCGGCAGCTTCGGCACGATCGTCGTGCGCCCCGTTCCCGCGGAGAGGAATTCCCCGGCATCTTTTGGGTCGCCAATGGTCGCCGATAGGCCGATGCGCCTCGGATTGACATCCGCCAGACGGCAAAGCCGCTCGATCAGGCACAGGGTCTGGCCGCCCCGATCACCGCGCATCAGGGAATGGAGTTCATCAATCACAATAAATCGCAGATCGCCAAAAAGCCTGCCAATCGCGGAATGTTTGCGCAGCAGCATCGCCTCCAGGCTTTCCGGCGTGATCTGCAGGATCCCGGAAGGATGCTTCATCATTTTATTTTTATGGGATGCCGACACATCCCCGTGCCAGTGCCACACCGGGATCCCGGCCTCCTTGCAGAGGTCGTTCAGCCGCAAAAACTGGTCGTTAATCAATGCTTTCAGCGGACCGATATAAATCGCTCCTACCGAGGTCGGCATATCCTCCGTAAAAAGGGTCAGAATAGGGAAAAAAGCGGCCTCCGTCTTGCCTGAAGCAGTGGAGGCCGTCAGCAGCAGGTTCGCGTCGGTGTTGAAAATCACGTCCGCCGCCGCAGCCTGCACAGCGCGCAGGTTTTCCCAGCCGTTCTGATAAATATAATCCTGAATAAACGGGGCATAACGGTCAAAAGTATTCACGCGCACCGCCTCCCTATAATTCAAACTCCGCGTACTCTCCCAGCCGATCCGCGGCCTGCTCCTCCAGCGGCGTCTTCGCGTAGGAAAAATCCGCCGAACCCATAAGCTCCGCCACGTTGCGCTTTGGATTCTGAAACAGAATGTCCAGCAGTTCAATGAAATCCCGTATGATCTCCCGCGGCGTGATGTGGGAATCGGCACCCACACGGCCGTACTCAATCTGGATAAAAGTAATGAGATCCTCCTGGGTCAGGCGCTGCTCATAGCCAAAGAGCTGGGCATGAATGTCCGCCAGCTTTTCCACCAGAATCAGCATTTCTTCATTGGTCAGCGGCGTAAGCCGGATGATGGGAGCCAGCATATCGCGCGTATCTCCTTTGGAAAACCGCCCCTCCGCCAGACGAGACCGCAATGCTTCGTAGCTGTAGATCCCCCTGCGGGTGTCCTCGATGCACTGAGGCGTGCCGCAGAGAATGATCCCAAGATGCTTTGCCCTGCCCTGCAGCGTATCGTTGTACATCGTCAGAATCTTTTCGTAATTATACTGCCGGGTGATGGCATTGGGGATCTTATAAATGTTGACCAGCTCATCGATCAGCACGAGCATCCCGGCATAGCCCGCGTTTTTCAGAAATGTGGCGAAAATTTTGATATACTCATACCAGTCGTCGTCCGTGATGATCACATTGACGCCCAGTTCCTTCTTTGCCTCGGTTTTGGTCACATATTCGCCCCGGAACCAGCGGACGACTCTGGCCTTGGCCTCCTCATCCCCGTCCAAATACGCCTGATAATAAACGATCAGCAGTCGCGCGAAATCAAAACCGTGTACCAGACCGTTCAGCTCGTTGATCACGGTGAAAATTCTCTGCTGAACCTGCTTTATAAATTCCTCTGTGTCAACATCCAGCCCGCTCTCCGCCGCCACGCTGCTCTGCACGCCGCTGATCCATTTATCCAGTACCAACGGCAGCGCGCCGCCCTCCGGCCGCGTCTTCGTGGACATATTCTGAATCAGTTCCTTGTAGGTGGCAAGCCCCTGTCCCTTTGTCCCCTGCAAATGGCGCTCCGGCGAGAGATCGGCGTCCACCACCACAAAATTTTTATCCATCACATAGTTCCGGATCGTCTGCAGCAGAAAACTTTTTCCGCTTCCGTATTTGCCGGAAATGAATCGGAACGACGCTCCGCCCTCGGCGATGATCTCCACATCGCGGAGCAGCGCGTTGATCTCCGGCTCACGCCCGACGGTGATATAGGGCAGTCCGATGCGCGGCACAACGCCGCCCTTTAAGGCGTTCATCAGGGTGTTCGCAATCCGCTTTGGTATCTTCAACTTGGTATCATTCCTTTCAGGTCGTCCAGATAATCCTCCACAAGCACGGGAGTGTTGCCGTCGAATTCAATCACCGTATCGGCAAATTCGTCGTAGAGCCGCTCGTTGACGGCTTCCGCCAGGACGGAAACCATCAGATGCTTCTCCTGCAAAAAGCCCTGCAAATCCCCGCCGTACAGCAGAAGCTGCAGAAAACGCAGCTCGTTTCCGGAAAGGACGCAGTCCGTCTCAGCCGAGGTTTCCTCAGACATCCCAGTCTGCTTATCCTGCGGATAACACTCCCCTCTCATCTCCGACTGTTCCGTCTCTTTGCAGCGTTCTTCCCCGGTCGCAAATGATTCCGCCTCTACATATCGTTCTTCCTCCGTCATCAGCTTTTGCCCTACCGTGTCCGAGCTTTTGCGAATACCGGACAGCTTGCTTAAATCAAACACCACTTTGACCGCGACTGTTTTTTTCTGCTCCGCGATGGCCTCGGAAAGGAAACGCACCATGGTCCTGGGTTCCTCTTTCGCTTTCAGGGCGGGCTTCACGCCGTACGCTTCCCGCACAAGACGGTCGGCTGTCCGCAAAAAAATATTCAGATCCCCGCTGCGCCGCGCAACGAAATAATCCCGTTCCATTCTCCACTGGTTTCCCTCGCAATAATAGCATTGCAACGGGCTGACGCGGTATTCGTAATTTTGGAATCGATTTTGTTTTCGCCAGTAGAATATCGCCGATCGGAACGGGTAATACCACGCGTTTACCGGATTGCCGTAAAGCTTGCGCGAATACGGCCGTTCATAACGTTTTTCATAGCGGGCGTTGATCCTGCGGTACGCCTCGCAGATTACCCGCACAAGCACTTCCGGATACTCCCTGTAAGCCCTGGATTTTTCCAGATGATAGGAAGAGAGCCGCAAAATGGCGGCAAACAGCTGCTCATCACTCTCCGTATCGCAGCTGGCCAGAGCCGCCAGCGCCTCATCAAATTCGGCATTCACGTAATCCCGGATCAGTTCCACAGGCACATTATAATACATCGCATAGTCCACAATCCAGCGCTTCATATAGCGCTGGATCTGGTACTCAAAACTGCCGTACTGTTTGTAAAACCATATCAGCGCATCCAGCCCGTCTTCCTTCGTCTCCGAGCCGATCTGATGCAGAAGTTCATAGATATAGAGAAATGCGTAGGAGAGCGACGTCCGTTCCAGCTTCCCATGGCGCAACCGAGTCCTCCAGGTAAAATATCCCCGCAGCTCCGGCATGGACAAACTCTGGTAGGTAGGATAATAGCACCGCACCTCCCGGTCATAGGGGCAATCGTCCTCAAACTGTTCCATGTATTTGGCCTGAAGGTAGAAAATTTGGGCGTCATTATTTCGGGAGAAAGGAGAACCAAAGGCAAGATCCCGCATTTTCCGGTACTCCTTCGGTGGGAGGTTCCTGGCCCGTTCCGGCGAAAGCCGGATGGGCTCGTCCTCATAATAATATTCCTGTTCTTCCATCCATTCCATGCCAAAAAGCCTCATTTAACAATCTTAAAATGCGGGAAAATTATCTCGTTTCCTGCTCTGCCTGCACATCCGGGAACGCGGACAGCATCGGCCGGATATCCTTTCCTCTCAGTATGCGGTCCACATAATTTACCGTGATCGCGTAAACCTTGGGAGAAAGGACCAGGACGCCAATCAGGTTGGGAATCATCATCATACCATTAAAGGTATCCGCCAGATCCCAGGCCAGATTGTCGCTCATCACCGCGCCACCGAAAATCGCTGCCACAAAGATCACACGATAGATAATCGTATATTTCTCACCAAACAGAAATTCACAAGCTTTCGTCCCGTAATGGCTCCAGCCCAGCGTCGTGGAGAACGCGAACAGCATAATGGCGATCGCCACAAAAGCCGCGCCGACCTGTCCGAAATGCATCGAGAACACAGTCGCCACGATATTGGCCTTGGTCAGGGCAACCCCCGCGTATTCCGCCGCGGTCTCCCCGGTCTCCAGATCCACCAGCCCAGAAGAAAGCACGGAAAACGCGGTCAGCGTACATACAATGATCGTGTCCGCGAATACCTCAAAAATCCCCCACATGCCCTGACGGACCGGCTCACTGACGTTGGAATTGGAGTGAACCATAACGGAAGAACCGAGACCGGCTTCATTGGAAAACACACCGCGCTTCATGCCCTGCTCGATCGCAAGCTTGATTCCATATCCGACTACCGCGCCGCCAGCCGCCTGGAGCGCAAAAGCGCCGCGGAAAATCGCGCCGAACACCGCGCCGACATGCGACAGATTGGTAATCAGAATCACAATGCTCCCGACTATGTACAGCACCACCATGAAGGGAACAATCTTCTCCGTGACCGACGCGATCCGCTTCAATCCGCCGACGATCACCAACCCCGCGATCACCATAACCACAATGCCGGTGATCCAGGTCGGCACGCCGAACACCGAATCCATATTTCCGGAAATCGAATTGACCTGGGTCATATTGCCAATACCAAAGGACGCCAGGAAACAAAAGATGGAAAACAGCACCGCCAGCACGGCTCCGATCCCCTTGCAGCCCTGTATCGCGCCCAGGCCATCCCGCAGATAATACATGGCTCCGCCTGACCATTCACCCGCATGATTTTTTCTGCGGTAATAGATACCAAGCACATTTTCAGAATAGTTGGTCATCATGCCGAAAAACGCGATCAGCCACATCCAGAATACTGCGCCCGGTCCGCCGACCATGATCGCGCCGGCCACGCCGACAATATTACCGGTTCCCACAGTTGCGGCCAGTGCCGTACACAAAGACTGGAACTGGGAAATGGATTTGTCCGACGTATGGCTGAGCACATCCCTGTCGCTGAAAATGGCGCCGATGGTCATCTTCACCCAGTGTCCCAGATGGGTCAGCTGAAAAACCTTCGTCAGGCAGGTCATCAGCACGCCCACGAAAGCCAGCAAAATCAGCGCCGGCCAGCCCCAGACGATTCCGTTTACCAGGTCATTTCCTTTTGTAATCAGTTCCAACATAGCATTTCCTCCTTACACCGTGCCATTCCCGAAAGAAAAAATATCGAGCGCCTTTCATTTGCGTAAAAATAAAAAATCGCAGCATGAGCGTTTCCCTCACCTGCGAAGTTTTCCGGCTTTCGATTTCGTTCTCTCGAAGTTACATACCTGATCATCTTAACACAGGAATGGTCGAATGTAAAGTTTTTTCTCATGATGGCGCTGAATGATGGCATCGATGGCGCCGATCATGGATCGATGGCGATGTCGTCATATCATTGAAATCATTGGAACGTCAAAGCAAAATATCGTATATCCTGGCCTCATACGGCCGGATCCGTTCTCCCCCGTCTGTCACATCGTAGTTTCCCAAAAGCAGTCTGGCCTGCCCCGCCTTCAGGCGCTCCGCCACAGACTGCGGAAACTCCCGTTCATTGGAATAATAATTACAGATGATCAGCCAGCAAACGCCCTCGTACTCCCGCTCGTAGACGATGAGCTCCGCGTCTTCTTCCAGCAGCTGGCGGTAGCTGCCGTAAACCATGACCGGATTTTCCCGGCGTAGCGCAGTCAGCCTGCGGTAAAAGCGCAGCACCGATTTTTCCAGCGTTTCCTCCCGCTCCACGTTGATTTCCGGATAATTGGGGTTCACATGCATCCAGGGCGTACCCGTCGTGAACCTGCCGTTTTCGGCGCCGCTCCACTGCATAGGCGTGCGGTCATTGTCCCGGCTCATGCCTTTTAACGAATCCAGCGCCGTCTTCGGGTCTACACCGCTCTCCACCATCGTGTAATATTTCCCCACGGTGTATCTTTCATTATAATACTCGATCGAAGGAAAGTCCACATTTGTCATGCCGATCTCCTCGCCCTGATAGATAAAGACCGTGCCCGGGTGAGTGTGCATCAGCGCCGCCAGCATCGTTGCCGACTCATAGCGGTATTCCCGGTCATTCCCGAACTGCGACACCTGGCGCGGCGTGTCGTGGTTGGAAAGATACTGCGTCGTCCAGCCGTGCTGCTCGATCACATGGTACCAGCGCTTCTGCGCGTCCTTAAAAGTCAGCGCGTTCCCGGGCGTCGGATTCTTCGCAATCTCAAAATGGAACACCATGTCGATCTCCCGGCGCTCCTCCTGGACGTAATCGATCGCCAGCGCCGCGTCCACATTGCCGGTCTCGCCGACCACCATGATGTCATAGCGGCTAAACACCTTTTCATTGATCTCGTGCAGAAGCTCGTGGATGCCGGGGCGGTTCGCGCACATCGTGCGGTCCACCACATAGCCGTGGATGCCGACCGGCGGCGCGGGCGGATTCGGGGAATCCGGCAGACCCTCGGGCTTGACCAGGCGGTTGACCGCGTCCATGCGGAAGCCGTCGACGCCCATATCCAGCCACCAGCGCATCATGCGGCACATGTCCTCTTTCACGGCCTCGCAGCCCCAGTTCAGATCCGGCATCTTCCGGGAATAATTGTGCAGATAATACTCCCCCGTCGTCTCATCGTACTCCCAGGCCGAGCCGCGCCCCTCGTAAAAATAATTCCCCCAGTTGTTTGGCTCCTTCCCGTTTTTTCCCGGACGCCAATAGTAATAGTTCCGGTATGGATTGTCCTTTGATTTCCTGGATTCCTGAAACCATGGATGCTCGTCGGAGGTGTGGTTCACCACCATATCCATGATCAGACGCATCCCCCGCCGATGAACCTCGGCCAGTAATTCCTTAAAATCCTCCAACGTCCCGTAGCGCTCGTTGATGTCCCGAAAATCCGATATATCGTATCCGTTATCCACATCCGGCGAACGGTAGATGGGATTAAGATAAATCACGGTCACCCCCAGCGCCTGGATATAATCCAGCTTTTCAATGATCCCGCGGATATCGCCGATCCCGTCCCCGTTTGTGTCGTAAAAACTCTTCGTGTAAATCTGGTAAACCACCGCTTCTTTCCACCAGCGCTTCATACCGTTTCCCGTTCCCTTTCTTTCGATCAATCTTCAACATTCACCATGATACCACATCGTGTCAGTATTTTCTATCTTTTTCGAAATTCGCAGATACAAATATCTTCCGGATCGCCGCAGCAAACCACGTGGCAAATTTTTTCCTTAGTTTACTGAATTTTATTGCGGAATTAACAATTTACTGGTATAATCTGAAAAGAATGTCGGTCAAATCACACAACCATGTTCTGACTTGGCATACGGAAAAACATAAGGAGGATAGACAGTATGAAAAAAATATTTTTGCTTCCGCTGGCAGCATTTACCGCCCTGTCGGTAACGGCCTGCGCCAGCAGCTCCAGCTCTACTTCCACCACCGCGGCGCCGGCTGCGACCGAGGCAGCGGCACAGGCCGAGGCTCCGGCAGCGGAGGAAGCCGAAGAGGCGGAGGAGAAGGATTACTCGGATTACACGATCCGCATTTATTCCAACTCCAACTCCGTGGAGCGCACCACCTGGCTGATCAATGAGGCGAAGGAAGCCGGCTTTACGATCTCCATCGACGACAACACCGTCGTAAACGGCGACACCGAAGCCATTCAGCAGGCCAATGAGAATCAGGACGGCGACCTGATGTTCGGCCTGAACGAGACCCGCTGGGGACAGCTGGTCAACGGCACCTATGAAAATATCTCGATTCTCGACTGGACGCCCAGCTGGGCCGATCAGGTCGGCGAGTATGTGTATCCCGGCAAGGCCTACGGCCTGGTCATCCAGAACGTCCTGATGCTCTACCGCAACGACGAGCTGGGCACCAACGGCGAGGAGCTTCATTTCAAGCACTGGGCCGATCTGGTTGACAGCGGCTACGTCTGGTATCGCCAGGGCAAGATCGGCGGCACCACCAACACCAACATCAACAGCGCGATCCTCTATCCGTTCATGGATCCGTCCTCCGAGGCTGGCGGCGTCTCACTTGACGGCTGGAAGACTCTGTGGAAATACTGCGCAAACGGTATCTACACCGGCGATAACTTCGGTATCATCCCGCTCAACCGCGGCGACGTCCAGATCGGTACTTACTATGTTTCCGCTCTGTACGGCTACATCGACGCGGCTCCGGATTCCTCCGAGAACCCGCTGCGCGGCACCTCTGAGCCGGAGAACTGGTCCCTGGTTGATATCGAAGACGGCACCTACTACATCGCTGAGTACCTTGGTATTCTGGACAAGAAGGGCCGCACCGAGGAGCAGACCGAAGCTGTGAAGGCGTTCGCTGAGTGGTTTGGTTCCGCAGACGTCCAGGTAGCGTGGAGCGAAGAATTCGATTCCTTCCCCTGCAACCAGGAAGCAGCCGCTATCATGTATCCGGACGGCGTTCCGGAGATGTACACGCTGCCCAACTTCTCCCTGGCCACCATCGAAGGTACCGATATGACCTATGCGGAATATGTCGCGGCACACCTCACCGAGTGGACCAACATCGAGACCAACCTGGGCTTCTTCTGGGCAGACGACAGCAGCGCGGTCGCCGAGCCTGACTGGGATAACCTCGACTGGAGCACCCTGACCCAGTCCGCGGGCTGACGCCAAAATGGCGAAACACCCTTGCGGCAATAATTTCTGAAAAACGGCGGCAGGATTTTTCCTGTTCCTTACATTTAAAAATCCTGCTGCCACACCTCATGCGGCGAACCAGAACCGGTTCGCCGCATGCTGTATAAGCCGTTGCTTCTGTAAGTTTACGGCATTCTCAAGACAGACCCATTACGGATAAAGGAGTAAGCGAGTATGATCAGGCTCAATGATATCGTTGTAAAATTTGGGGATTTTACTGCCCTGGACCATGTCAGCGTGCATGTGAAGGAAGGGGAATTTTTCACATTCCTCGGTCCCTCCGGCTGTGGAAAGACCACGACGCTGCGGACCCTGACCGGCTTTATCGAACCGACGCAGGGCACGGTGATGGTCAAGGGCGCCGACATTACCCACGTCCCCATCGAGGAGCGAAATATCGGAATGGTATTTCAGAGCTACGCCCTCTTTCCCACGATGACGGTCTATGACAATATCGCGTTCGGCTTAAAGATCAAAAAAATGAAACGGGCAGAACGCGACCAGAAGGTCCGGGAGATCGCCCGCAAGGTGGATCTGTCCGACGAGCAGCTGGGCAAGGCTGTAAGCCAGCTCTCCGGAGGTCAGCAGCAGCGTGTGGCCATCGCCCGCGCCCTGGTTACGGATCCTTCCATCATCTGTCTTGACGAGCCGCTCAGCAACCTCGACGCGAAGCTGCGCATCCAGCTACGCAACGAGCTGAAAAAGATGCAGGCCGATTTCGGCATCACCACCATCTACGTCACGCACGATCAGGAGGAAGCGCTGACGTTGTCCGACCGCATCGCCGTGTTCAACAAGGGCGTGATCGAACAGATCGGCACCCCCAATGAGATTTACAACCACTCCGATACCGAGTTCGTCTGCAATTTCATCGGCGATATCAACCGCCTCGCGGATGAGGTCGTTGACCAGCTGATCAGACAGGGCGGCGCATTGAACAGAGACGACCACAACTACATCCGCCTGGAGCGCATTCACGTAAACGCCGCCCTGCAGAGCGGCGACGTCGGACTGCCCGGTATCGTGCAGAAGCGCGAATATTACGGCCTGTACATCAAGTATTACATCGACCTGGGATGCCAGATTATTAAAGTGATCGAGCGCAACGACGGCGCCAATATTTACGAGGCGGGCGAATCCGTCACGGCCGTGCTCAACGCGCGCGACGTGATGTCCTACACGGCTTCCGGCAACGCAGGCAATTCAGGCAGTGGGAGGTAAACGTATGAATCAGGCAAAAGGAAAACGGCTGCGCCCCGAGCTGCTGATCAAAGTAGTCGGCGCATTATTCTTCATTTACCTGTTTTTCGGCTGGATGCTGATCCCCTGCTGGAACACGCTCACCAGCATTTTCACTACCACAAACGCCGCCGGCGAGACGGACCCCTGGGCGGTTATCCGCTTCTTTTTCGCCGGAAACATGGCCAAATACGTATGGAACTCCTTAAAGCTCGCCGTCTGCCTCGTGATCACCGTGAATGTGGTCGGCATTTCAATCGTCGTCCTCACGGAATATTTCGATATCCGCGGCGCGCGCATCCTGCGCCTGGGCTATATGACCACCCTGATCTACAGCGGCGTCGCGCTGGTCACCGGCTACCTGTTTTTATATGACAGCGATGGCATTCTCACCAACCTTCTGGTCAATGCGTTCCCCGGCCTCAGCCCCAACTGGTTCTCGGGCTTCAAGGCGGTGCTCTTTACGATGACCTTCGCCTGCACGAGCAACCACATCCTCTTTCTGCGCAACGCGATCCGCAGCATCGATTACAACACGGTGGAGGCAGCGCGCAATATGGGCGCGAAGCCGTTTTCCGTGCTGATGAAGGTGGTTTTTCCCACGCTGCTGCCCACCCTGTTCTCGCTGACGATCATGACCTTCATCACCGGCCTGTGCGCCATGTCGGCTCCGCAGCTGCTCGGTTATGACTCGATCAACCCGGAGATCGTCCGCCTGGCCGGTTCCTCCACCGCGGACGAATCATTTCCCCAGGCGCGCGCGGCCCTACTGTCTATCATCCTGGCGACGTTCACGATTATCCTGCTGACGATCCTTTCCTCCTATGAGCGCAAGGGGCATTACCTCTCGGTCTCCAAGACCAAGACCAAGCTGCAGAAGCAGAAAATCACCAACCCGGTGGCCAATGTCATCGCACACATTTACGCCTACGCGCTGTTTATCATCTACATGGTCCCGGTGGTGATGATCCTCATTTTCTCCTTCCAGACCTACAGCGCCATCCGCATGAAGAAAATCGATCTCAGCAACTGGACGCTCGTCAATTTCTTCGGCACGGAAGATTACCAGTACCTGACCTCCCGCGGCACCTATAAGACGCGGACAAACTCGATTTCCGGCGTCTTTTCCAACGAGGCTACGATCGCCGGCATCAAGACCAGCTTTCTCTTATCGGCGATCGCGGCGCTGCTGGCCTGCGTCATCGTCGTCGTGGCCTGCAATTACATTTTCAAAAACCGCAACAAAAAGCGCGGCATGGTGCTTGAATACAGCCTGCTCTTCCCCTGGCTGCTGCCGACGATCCTGATCTGCTATTCCTACCGGATCTTTTTCAACAGCACCTCCGTGTGGTATGTGGGCAACACAAACCTGTACTATGCCGAGAATGTCCGTATTCTGATTATTCTGGCCTATACGGTCACAAAGCTGCCGTTCTCCCTGCGCATGATCAAGGCGGCGTTTTACGCGATTGACGAGGAATTAGAGGACGCGGCGCGAAACCTCGGAGCCAGCGGCCTGACCACGTTCCTGCGCGTCAAGCTTCCGATTATCCTGCCCAGCGTGCTGGCCGTGTTCGCCCTCAATTTCAACGCTCTGTTCACTGAGTACGAGATGTCGGCCACCTTCTCCAGTACCTACGGCACAACCTATTCCATGGTCATCCAGAGCATGTGCCAGGATGAAGGACTCTTCGGGTACAATGTCAACGCCTCCGGACGCCGCTGCGCTTCCACGGTATTCATCATGATCGTGTCCGGTGTCATCCTCTTCCTGGTATACGGCGTGGGCGGCCAGGATCTCTCAGAACGGCTCGCATTGAAGGAGAAACGGCAGAAATGGATCGAACGGATCAAAAAGAAGGTTCACAAAACCAGCGAAAACGCCGCTTAACGCTGACGAACGGAGCGTGGCGTTTCGGCAGCTACCCCCGCGGCAGCTACAAGACGGACAATCTCTATCTGTTTTACAACTATAAGGACGTATTCATCCAGCACAACCGTGGAAATATCTACGTCACCGACCAGCTCGCGGACCGCCTTGCGGACCGCGGGCTTTTGGCGTTGGAAAAACGTGAGGACTACCTGCGCATACTGAAAAATCTGGCCGAGAAAACAGAGCGCTTTGACCGCTGGCCCATCGAACAGATCTACGGCGGGATCCAACAGCTGCGCCGACGCTATATCGGCGTGGAGGTGCTGGAAGAAGACCGCCTGTTTCGCATGGAAAACGGGGTTTCCCTTGCTTCTGCCGACGAGCGAAAATTTCAGGCTGATTCCGATCATTCCTCTGATAATTTCTCTGACAACAGCACCCTTTTCCCTCTCTGCCTGGATATGGGCCGCAAACGCGATGCGCTGCTTTGCGGCTGCCGTTCCGTTATCCTCGCTCTCTGCGCGCCGGAATGGTTCCCGCAGCTGCGGGAGGACATCAAACAGGCGCTCACGCTTGGAAAACAGGTTTACCTCATCACCTGCCCGGTCAGCGGCGGGCAGCTGCCGACCGCGGATGTTCTCCGCAGAGCACTGGGATCACTGGCAGAAAATGTCTGTTTTCTGTCCTGTCGCGACCGGAATCTTGGCCTAAATCCGGGAAATATTTCCTGGGACGCGCATCTTGCGGAGGATATCGAAGCCAACCGGACCTTTCTCACCGTCTACGGCGAGGAGGGGCTGCTTTTATGCCGCAGCCTGCGGATCGACAGCCTCGTCTATGCCGTTCCCTCCTGTTTCTTCACCAGAATCGTCACCAACCAGACAGACGGGGACTATCCCTGCCTGGCGTGGGTCCCCCGCGGCTTTGATATTGTCAGAGAAGTGCCGTTGACCGAACGGAGCCGCATTACCTACTGGCAGATCGCGCGGCTCTGGGAGCGCTATGGAGACGCCATTTGCGGCAGCAGCGTCGAGGAACTCTATCTGCGCTATCCGCAGTATTTTCTCAATATTTACGAAAATGGCAGCAACTGCCCGGAGGCAGATCCTGCCTGGCCCATCCGGCTGCACTGGCCTGAGCATTACACGCCGGATAAACTAACGGACGTGCTCCCTCAGTTTTACCGGATGAAAGATGAAACCCTGGCCCACTGGCTGGAGAAGCAGGACGGCGTCCGCTATCTCTCCGCGTATTTTGACGCAGATTTAAACCAGACCGCCATCCCCTGGGACGCCACCGAACCGCAAAACGGCATTCTCGTACATGGCGTGCGTCTTTCTCGTGCGCAAAACTCCAGGGTTATCCGCTGCGGAGGAAAAACGCTGCGACAGATATTGCGGCAGGATTATGAATCCTTAACCGCTGGGGCAGCTATGGAGATGGCAGCATCTTCCCAGGTATCTCCTGCCTCGTTCAAAATTCTCTCCAATTTTCTCTTTTTCCTGACGCCGAAGCTCGCCGCCTACTACAACGAGCTGCGCCGGGATCGCCCAAGAGAACAGACGCGGATTGACGGCGGACATCTGGATTATATGCTTACACAGGAAAACGGGCAGCATCTGGAAACTTTCCCGCTGTACCGCAAACCTTGCATTGCCATGACAGATGAGGGGCGTTTTCTCTTCTTCCGCTATCGTCTCGGCGGCGGCAGCGTCACGATCCGGGGATTTCGCATTTCCTGGAGCGCCGATGCGGTGGATGTGCCAGCTTCCCTTACGTCCATTTTCCCAGTAGCCTCTCCAGCCAGCGCCTTTCCGGTGATTGTCTTCACGCCCTATCTCTCCCGGCAGGATGAGGAACAGGAGATGCCTGACTACACGCTCGCAGTCGGCGCTGGGCGACTCAACCTCATCATCATTCAGGACCGCCTTGTCTGCGTGCGCCAGGGGGACGTGCTGCTTCCCTGCGCGGGCGTCGTGATCTCCCTGGATGAGAGAACCGCAGCTAATTTTATCCGACAGACCGGCCTGGAGCCCCGTGAAGATGGATATTTTTCTGACCGGAATAGCCGCGATAACAGCGAACATTTATCCGGAACCGCAGAGCTCTCGATCCCGGTACAGATTCATCTTGACGACCCATCCCATATTTCCCCGCAGCAATGGCAGCAGGTAGTCTGGGCGTACGGCGGCGGACTTTCGCTGATCTGGGATGGGGAATCTCTTTGGAAAGACAGATGTGACAAACCGGATCGTCGCGGCGACCTCGGCACCTCCGACGGCAACAATGATCCTGGTGTCCACGACAGCCTTGGCAACCACAGCACCCACGAGAATCAGAATACTTATGGCGGCAGCGCTGTCGCCATGGAAGGCTGGCTTTGCCCCCTCTCCCGCCAGACACAGGAAACCCCGATTCATCAGCGCGCAAAGCATCCCCGCACGGCGGTGGGCGTCACCCGCGAAGGCGATCTGTTCGTCCTGGTATTTTCCGGGAGAACCGCGCTCTCCTCCGGAGCAGACTACCAGGAAATGTGCCGAATCGCGCAGAAGCTCTGGCCCGACGTCTGGTGCATGATGAATGTGGACGGCGGCGGTTCCTCCGTCCTCGGCCTGTCCGTCAACGGAAGCTTTCTCGAACTGAGCTATCCGTCCACCTCCCCCGGAAGCTGCGCCGGGATGGCGCGGCCGGTTTATACGGCTCTGTGCCTGGAGCAATGAATGATTACGCTTTGATATACCGGGTTGCACGCCCCTGACCAATCCGGTTAATCAACCCGTTCTTCACCATAGCTCCCAGCACAGCCTCCACGGTAGTAGGACTGACGTCCGGCAAAATCCGGCAGATTTCCGCTTTGGAAAGCGGCGTCAGGCTATTCTGCACCGTTGCCTCTATTCGCGCTTTTTTTGTAATTTTCCTGCCATGGACCACACCAAACCGCTTGTCCAGTTCCTTATAACACATATAAAGCGTACTCAGAAAATTTTCAGCAAACGGAAAATACGTATTTCTGCTCAATTCCCAATCTTTCGAAGATTGCTTCAGCGCGTCATAATACCATGCCTTATAATGATTGATCTGTTCCTCAAAAGAAACATACTTTCCCGCGTCATAGCCGTTTTTATACAAAAGCAGCAAAGAAAGAAGCCTGGACATTCTGCCGTTGCCATCCCGAAATGGATGCACACACAAAAAATCAAGAATCACACAGGGAATCAGAAGGAGCTGATTGATATTCGTGTTACTCCGGGCGTCCAGATATGCTAACTCAAGCTGCTCCATTGCCGCCTCCGTCTCCCGTGCGGAAACTGGACGAAAACGCACACATCGGCTGCCATCCGCATCGACCTCCAGAATCACATTATCCTCCGTCTTATATTGCCCGCCATATCCGTATCCCGCGACAGCCATCATAGTCTCATGAAGCCGCAGAATATCTCTCTGGCAAAAGTCCAGATAATCATGTCCGAGATGAATTGCGTTAAGTGCGTCACGGTATCCGGCAATCTCCGCCTCATTGTGATTTAACGGCGCACTATTCTGATTGACAATCGCCGCGATCCGTTCATCACTTGTTACGATACCTTCGATGGCATTGGAGCTTTTGATTGACTGTATTTTTGCCACAACTTCCAATTCTGTAAAAATATTTTTATATTCTTCTTTACGAATGCCAGCCATCGTTTTCAAACTGGCGATATTAGCCGTTAATGTTACAAAATTAGCTGGCAGCAAACCATTATCCAAAAAAGAATAATCGAATTTTCTCATATTCCGCTCTTCCTTTCTGCATATATTTTATCTAAATATATGCAGATAATCAAGACATTTTTATCTGTTTTCTGCATATGCTTTTGTGCTTTATATGCAGAAATTGCAGTTAAATCAGAAAAAATAAGCCCACAACCGATTTTTCCTGACTTAACTGCAATTCTCATGTTATAACGTAAAACAGTACTCCTCATTCCCCGAAAAACCGCTCCACGCCGTCCGCCAGCCCCTCTGCCAGCACATTCAGCGCCGCCGCGGAGTGGTCGGACACCTTGTCACCCAGCTCAATATCGACCGACGGCACCGTCGAGTAGGAGGTCTGCGTCAGATCCATGGCCATACTTCCACCGGAAAAGATTTTCACGCCCGCGCCGATTAAGCCCGCGATCAGGCTCTCTCCGAGGGCGTGATGCTCCTGCCAGTGCGAGGCCACCGGCTCCATTGCGCGATAAGAGGCGACATCCGGAACGCTCATGTAAAACGCTCCCTTGTCGCTGCTCGTCGAATCCCAGTGCAAAGCGATATGGCAGTCCGCCGCGTTGTTGGCAATCACCGTCCGCGCGATATTGTCCAGCTGGATATCGCTGCTCTCGCGGATCATCAGCACATCATAACCGCGCGCCAGCAATTCTTCCTTCAGCACCAGAGCCAGCGCCAGCGTCACTTCCGCCTCCGCCGTGCCGTCGGCAAACTGCATGCCGCCCGAAACCGCGACCGCGGTCGTCGAACCGGCGCTCGTCGTACCGCCCGTCACTTTCGGCGTGCCGTCCGGATGGCACTGCGTCTTCACCGAACTCCCGCCGCTCGTGCCATGCCCCGCGTTCACGCAGACTACTTTTCCAACACGATTCTCCTCCTCCGAACGGTACAATGTAGCCGTGCCGGAGGTGATTTTTGCAAAATCCGCGTATTTCCAGGATGGATCGAGGGCGACCGTTTCCGACTGTAAATCTGTCTGCGCCTCCGACTGTACATCTGCCTGGATCTCTGCTTCCGCCCCCGCGCTCTCCCCCGGTCCTTTCACAATCTCCGCCGCCGTACTGACCACAGCAAGCGGTTCGGCCGTAATCCGGATTTCGCGCGTTTCTTTCTCCGCAACCACACGCTCCACAAAAGCCTCCGACTGTGATTTTTCCGCAAAAGAGGCTTCCTCCCCGGCCTGCGTCAGATCAATCTTCCCATATTCTCTCATCTGACAGCCGCCGAGCGACATTAACGTTACCATGAAAACAGCAAACGCCGACAATACCCGGACGCCATATCCGCGTCTTTCATAAAATCCATGAAATCTGCGTCCATTCTCCGCTCGTCCGGAAAACTCTCGTCCTGTTTTCTCTCTCATCGGATCGTCCCTCCGCCCATCACATACTCGCCGTCATAAAACACCGCCGCCTGCCCGGGCATCACCGCACGCACCGGCTCCGCAAAACGGCATTCTACCATGCCATCATCCAGCTCGCGGATCTCACAGTCCGCGCCGCGGTGATTGTAGCGGATTTTAGCGCGCACCTGATGTGTCTTACCGTGCAGACCGTCGACCGACATCCAGTTGAGCGGGCCGCAAACCAGCCGATCCGTGAGGACTTCCTCCGCCTCGCCAAGCACCACCTCGTTCGTCTCCGGCCGTATCTCCAGCACAAAAACCGGGTGACCGAAAGCCAGCCCCAGCCCCTTGCGCTGCCCGACCGTGTAATGCGTGATCCCTCTGTGTTCACCAAGGATATTTCCGGCGCGGTCGACAAAATGTCCCGGCTGCGGCTTCACACCCGTATATTCTTCGATAAAGCGGGCATAATCGTGATCCGGGATAAAGCAGATTTCCTGACTGTCCGGCTTGTGCGCCACCGTCAGGCCGATTTGCTCCGCGATCGCGCGGATCTGATCCTTTGTATAAGCGCCTACGGGCATCAGCGTGCGCGCCAGCTGCTCCTGCGTCAGATTGTAAAGCGCGTAGGTCTGATCTTTCGCCTCCGTCGCCGAGCGGCGCAGTGCAAAGCGACCGTTTGCCAGCTGCTCCACCCGCGCGTAATGACCAGTGGCAATGTAGTCCGCGCCAATATCCAGGCTGCGTTTCAAAAGCGACTCCCACTTCACATATCGATTGCAGGCAATACAAGGATTGGGCGTGCGCCCGGCCAGATACTCCGCGGCAAAATAATCGATCACCGCGCACCGGAAATCCTCCTTAAAATTCATCACATAATAAGGGATCCCCAGCTGCCAGGCGACACGGCGCGCATCCTCCACAGCCCCAAGGCCGCAGCAGCCGCCATTCTCCTGCTGCTGCGCTTCGGACTCATCCTGCCAGATCTGCATCGTCACGCCGGTCACGTCGTAGCCCTGCTCTTTTAAAAGCCAGGCGGCCACCGAAGAGTCGACGCCGCCTGACATGCCAATCACTACCTTTTTTCCGTCCACTACCTTTTTCCGCCCACTGCTTTTTTTCGCTCACTGCTTTTTCCGCTCAATAGTCCTCTTCCTCGGCTTCCTCACCGATATCGCTCTTGGGCTTTTCCAGGCCCTCAATCTTGATACCGTTCTTTGCCGCGTAATCCCAGAGTGCGGCGTGGATTGCCTCCTCCGCCAGCAGCGAGCAGTGTACCTTGACCGGCGGAAGCCCATCCAACGCCTCCATCACGGCCTTGTTTGTGACCGCCATCGCCTCCTGCACGCTCTTGCCCTTCACCATCTCGGTCGCCATGCTGCTCGTCGCCACCGCGGCACCGCAGCCGAAGGTCTTGAATTTTACGTCGCGGATGATCTGATTCTCATCGATATCCAGATAGATCCGCATGATATCGCCGCACTTGGCGTTGCCAATCGTACCCATGCCGCTGGCATTCTCAATCTCGCCGACATTGCGCGGGTGCTGAAAATGATCCATAACCTTTTCTGTATACATAATTTGCTTCGTCCTTTCCTGTCCTATGCAGTGGGCATCGCAAGAGCGGCGTATCCCACTTTACCTGTTGTAAGTCCGGGCGCTTAACGGGCCATCCATGAGCGGATATCCCGTACCCTGCCCCCATAATCACTGCTTCTGCTTATTTAAAAAATCCTCATACAGCGGCGACATGCTGCGCAACCGCTCCACGATCGACTTGAGGCTATCCACCACAAAATCAATCTGCTCTTTCGTCGTCTCCTCGCTGAGCGTCAGACGCAGCGAACCGTGCGCGATCTCGTGCGGCAGGCCGATCGCCAGCAGCACATGCGATGGGTCAAGCGAACCTGAGGTACAGGCCGAACCGCTGGAGCCGCAGATGCCCTGCCCGTCCAGCATGATCAGCATCGACTCGCCCTCAATGAAACGAAACGCGAAGTTGGTGTTGTTGCTCAGATGCTTTGTCGGATGGCCATTCAGCCGCGTGTAAGGAATCTCCGCCATCACACGCTTAATTAGATAATCGCGCAGCTCTCTCTCTTTTGCGGCCCGCTCCGCGAGCGTCTCCATCGCCAGCTCGGCAGCCTTTCCGATCCCCACGATCCCCGGCACATTTTCCGTCCCGGCGCGGCGCTTGCGCTCCTGGGCTCCGCCGTGAATAAACGAACGAATCTTGACGCCGGTGCGGATATAGAGGAAGCCAATCCCCTTAGGCCCGTTGAATTTGTGGCCACTGGCGCTGAGCATGTCAATGTGGCACTCGTCCACATTGATCGGCTCATGAGCATAAGCCTGTACTGCGTCGGTGTGAAAAAGAATCCCGTGCTCCTTCGCGATCACGCCGATCTCCCGAACCGGCTCAATCGTGCCGATCTCATTGTTCGCGAACATGATCGAAATCAGGATCGTCGTCGGCCGGATCGCCGCTTTCAGCTGCTCCAGATCGACCACGCCGTCCTCGTCAACGTCAAGGTACGTCACCTCATAGCCGTGATCCTCCAGGTACTGGCAGGTGTGCAGCACCGCGTGGTGCTCAATTTTACTGGTGATAATATGATTGCCCTTAGCCTTATACGCGTCCGCCGTGGCCTTGATCGCCCAGTTGTCCGACTCGGAACCGCCCGCCGTAAAATAAATCTCATTCGTCTTCGCGCCAATCGATTTTGCGATCGTCTCGCGCGCGTTTGCGACAGCCTCCTTCGGCGCCGAAGAAAAATCATAAATCGAAGACGGATTGCCATAACGTTCTGTGAAATAGGGAAGCATCGCCTCCACTACCTCTGGTCTGGTCTTCGTCGTAGCTGCGTTGTCCAGATATATCAATTCTTTCATAACCACAAAAACCACCTTTCTGAAGAATTAGCCCTATTATAACATTAATTCCTAGTAAATCAATAGAGATTAAAGAATTTTTTCTTAAACTGCTCCTCTTTTTTCATTTCCTCCTGTCCCGACCCATATATTGTAATAATTCGCGCCGCGGAGGCTTCCATGCATCTGCCCACTTTTCTGTCTTCTTTCCTGCTTTCTTTTCCGCTTTCCAAAAACAGGCGGGCGTTTCTTGCCGGAACCCTGCTGCTCACCGGAACCGGCTTTCTCTGCCGTGTGCTCGGATTCTTTTACCGCATCTTTCTCTCCCGTACAATCGGAGCCGAAGGGCTAGGACAGTTCAACCTGATCCACCCCATCTACGGCATCTGCTTCGCGCTGTGCGCCGGATCCATGCAGACCGCCCTGTCGCAATATATTGCCGCCAACCGCCAGCGTGGGCGACGCATTCTGACCACCGGCCTGATCCTTTCGCTGGCCATGGCCGCCACACTGGCCTTCCTGATCTGCCGTTACGTGGACTGGCTGGCCTCTTACATCCTGCTCGAACCGCGCCTGGCACCGCTTCTGCCGCTCATGGGGCTTTCCGTACCGTTTGCGGCCGTCCACTCCTGTATCAACGGCTATTATTATGGTATGCAGCGTCCACAGGTTCCGGCCTTCTCCCAGGTCGCTGAGCAACTGATCCGCATGAGTCTCGTCTCTCTTCTGGCCTTCACTGCGCTCGCACAGAGACATATACTCACGGTTCGCCTTGCCGTCATCGGCCATCTCATCGGCGAGGTCGGAGCCTTTCTTTTTAATGCACTCTGCCTGCGGCTGGCTCCGTCGCAAAACAGCATCTCTAAAGCAGGCTCTGACGAGGGCTCCGGAGCGAACTCTGAAGCAAGTTCCGAAGCAGATAACGTTCATGTTCTCATCGATCTGTTTGCCGCTCAGCCGCTCATGGCACTGGCTTTACCACTCATGGGCAGCCGCCTTGTTCTCAATCTGCTCGGCGCCGCCGAAGCCGTCTGGATTCCCGGAAGTCTCCGTCTCTTTGGTCTCTCCGATAATGAGGCATTCGCCGTCTATGGCGTACTCTCCGGCATGGCGCTGCCTTTTATCCTCTTCCCATCCGCGATCACCAATTCGATGGCCGTTCTCCTGCTGCCCAATGTCGCGCAGGCCCAGGCGGAGGGCCGTCGCGGCAGCATCGCCGCCAGTATCTCCATTTCCCTGCGCTACAGTCTCTACATGGGCATCTTCTGTATCGGTATCTTTACGGAATTCGGCATGGAGCTGGGGTTGGGCGTCTTCCGGGACACGCAGGCCGGTCAGTTTATACAGGTTCTCGCCTGGCTCTGCCCGTTTTTATACCTGGCCACCACCATGGGCAGTATCTTAAACGGCCTCGGCCGCACGCGCACGACTTTCCTGCAGAATACCGCCGCACTGCTTCTGCGTATTGGCTTTGTGGTATTTGGCATCCCCCGCTGCGGTATCCATGCCTGCCTCATCGGTATGCTCGCCAGTGAGCTGCTGCTGGCACTACTACATTTGCACTCGCTGAAGCATCTCGTCCCCTTCACCTGGAACGCCTGGGATATGCTCGTCAAACCGGCTCTGCTCTTGATTATCTCCCTGGGTATCCACCGCTTCTTCGCCGTATTGCTTCCGCTCCCTGCCTGGCTGCCATTGTTTATCCGGGCATCCCTGCAGATTTTGTTTGTCGGCTGCTGCTATGGCGGGCTGCTGGGACTGATGCACATATATTTTTAAATTCATATTAAAATAACGGCCTGAAACTCCCGTTTGTGATATAATGAGCGAAAGCGAGCCAGGAGGGCGCTCGTGCACTCATGGCGAGCGGCGAATTTTGATCGTGATGAAATCACGATATAATGAGTGCAAGCGAGCCAGAAGAGCGCTCCCATGCTTCCCGGTAATCTTGGTCAATACCGTCGCACTTTATATTATGTTCTTTGTGCTCGGTATCTGGTCAATAATTACGTGCTTAAAAAATTTATTTACGAAAGGAAATACACTATTTATGAAATACGATTTTGATTCCATCATTGACAGAAAAGACGCCCTCTATCAGTACAGCAGCAAATGGAGTGATATTCAATCAAACCGTGAACGCTACAACTACGGCAATCCACTTCCCGATGACCGCATCCCCATGCAAACAGCAGATATGGATTTCAAATGTCCTCCTGCAATTATTGATTCTCTGATAAAAACAGCAGAACACGGAATCTATGGTTATACCGAGATCCCTGATAACTATTATGATGCTGTTACCGGCTGGTTCGCCAGAAGATATGACTGGCATTTTGAAGCAGACGATATTTTTCCCTGCATGAATGGTACCCATATCGCCGTTCAGCACTGCATTCATTATTTTACAGAACCTGGTGACGGCATCCTTCTTTTTGTACCGAGCTATGGTTATCGCGAAGATATCGAACCACTTGGATGACATGAAGTAGATGTGCCGCTCATTGAAACAGATTGTTATTATACCATCGATTATGACGCACTGGAAGAAGCTGCAAAAGACCCAAAAAATACGATGATTCTCCTGATTCAGCCTCATAATCCCACAGGAAGGATTTTTACCGAAGAAGAAATTCTGAAAATAGGAGACATCTGTCGGAGAAATCACGTGATTATCGTATCGGATGAGGTTCATGTGGACATTATCCGCAAAGGAAACACCTGTCTGCCTGTTATGAAAGTTCTCGGCGGAAAGGGAGTCGTCTCTACAACGGCAATTAACAAAACATTCAACACCGCTGGCCTTTCCATGACAAATGTAATTATCCAGGATCCGGAGTTGAAAGCAAAATACCGTGTAAAAAAGGTGTCCACGCCATTCGGTATATCTGCGGTAATTGCTGCCTATACCAAATGCGAAGACTGGGTGGATGAGTTAAACGAATATATCGATATGCTGATCGATTATACTGTCGAACGCTTCCATAAGGAGCTTCCCCACGCAAAAGTAATTGTCCCGGAAGGAACCTACTGTATCTGGGTTGATTTCCGTCCGTATAAACTCGGCGGAGAGGAAGTAAATCGCCGTATTATAAACAAACATGTCATGCTCAAAATGGGATCGGTATTCTCAGATAAAGACGGCGATGAATGGGGCAGGATTTGTCTCACTTCCCCAAAATCACTCGTAAAAGAAGGCCTTGACCGTATCATCAGCGCGTTCCTCGAAGAAGAAAAAAGATTTTGATATGTACAATTGTACAATCTGTACCTCCAAGCTCAAATCGCGGTTATGAAACTTTCTGGAAATGGGTAGTTCCCAAAATGGGTCGGGTCAGTAAATTTTCAGCTTTTATAAAAGCTGAAAATATTTAAAGATTTTGTTTTTATTGTTATAAAGGCAAAATCTTTTTTATTTTTATTGATTTTCTCTTATAAAAGCGATATATTAAATAAAAGCACCGGCCACAATGACCGGAAAAGCGACGAAATCTGTAACAAAAACCACCCCTTACAGAAGGGATCTCCAGCCATGCTAAAACGAGATTTTTATCTGAACCAGCTGCGGCCATACCTCGGCAACGATCTGATCAAGGTACTGGTCGGCATGCGCCGCAGCGGGAAATCAACGCTGCTTGCGCAGATTCAACAGGAACTCCTTGACCGCGGCATCCACGGCTACAATTTTATCTATTTTAATTTTGAACAGCCGGGAAATTCCAATCTCTGCAGCGCCGACGCGCTCTACGATGAGATCCGCAGCCGCACGCAGGGCGTCATGAACAGAGTGAGCAAATTTTATCTGTTTCTGGACGAGCTGCAGGAAGTCGCGGACTGGGATCGCTTTCTGCACTCCTGCCGCGCTGCCATCAACTGTGATATTTATATTGCCAGCTCCAGCAGTACTTTCCTCTCTGCCGCGGAAAACGCGCACCTGCTTGGCCGCTGCGTCGTCATCCGCGTCTATCCGTTTTCTTTTTCCGAGTTTCTCAAGGCCCGCAGGATGACTGGGCCTTCTGCGAGCACTGACACTGCTTTTCTTGATTACGTCCGGGACGGCGGCCTTCCCTTCCTTGACCGGCTTGGCGGGGACGCGGACGCCTGCACACAGTATCTGCAGGATGCTTTCTACGCGATTGTAATGAAATACGTCGTCGGGAAAAACAGAATCCGGGACGCAGAGCTTCTCAATGAGATCATGCTCTATGTGCTTTCCAACGTCGGCGACGCGTGCAGCGCTTCCGGACTCACCAAATTTTTCCGCTACTTAAACCGCAAAGTCTCGCATGACACCGCGGCCAATTACCTCCAGGCCTGCGTGGACGCCTATCTGTTCTGCCGCGTCCCCCGTGAAGAGCTGCCGGCGGAAAAGATCATCTCATCCGGCGAAAAATATTATATCACCGACCATGGCCTGCGCAGTGCCATCTACGGCCAGGAATACTGTGACATCGAGCAGACCCTGAAAAACATCGTCTGCGTCGAACTGCTGCGTCGCGGCTACACCGTCACATCCGGACGGGTCGGCACAAGGGAGATCGACTTTGTCGCGAAAAAGCACAGCACCAGGGTCTATGTCCAGGTCTGCTATCTTCTCTCCAGCCCGGACATTATCCGGAGAAAATTTGACGTCCTGCAGGACATTCCGGACAATTTTCCCAAATACGTCGTATCCATGGATGATACGGATCTCGGCCGCGGCGGCATCAAGCACAAACATATCCGGGATTTCCTGCTGATGAATGTGTGGTACTAAAAATCATTGCCAACCCCCGGCAAATGTGTTATTATTTATCTGGAGTAAAAGCGGGCGATTTAGGTTAGTTCCTTATCACCCCTTTTCCTACTTTAAAGAAAAGGAGTTTTTTCCATTATGCTCTTTGATAATGAGACACAGGAACTGATCGCCATGGTCCGGGAATTTGTGGACAACGAGGTGATCCCCTCCGTTGGGGAGTTAGAACGAAACAATGAATTTCCGGAAGAGCTGCTGAACAAAGCCTGTGATATGGGACTGAACCAGCTTTGTATTCCCGCTGAGTACGGCGGCCCGGGTCTTACCAACGCACAGGCCTTCGCCATGGCGGAGGAGCTTGCCCGCGGCGACATCGGTATCGCGACCACATTGATCGCCAACGCGCTGGCCTCCTTCCCCGTTCTCGTCGCGGGTACCGACGCACAGAAAAAGCTCTGGTTTGATACCCTTATCGAGAAAAAGTACGCCGCTTTCTGTCTGACCGAGCCGGGCGCCGGTTCCGACGCCGGCAGCGTCCGTACCACTGCCGTTGAGGACGGTGACGACTATATTATCAACGGCACAAAGTCCTTTATCACCAACGGACCGATCGCCGGCATTTACGCCATTCTGGCCTCCACCAACAAGGCTGCGGGCGCGATGGGACTGTCCGCCTTCATCGTGGAGCGGGATCGTCCCGGCATCTCGATCGGCAAGGAAGAGGACAAGATGGGCATGCGTTTAAGCTGCACCAGTGAAGTGATCTTTGAGGATGTTCGTGTCCCGAAGGATCATCTGCTTGGCCGGAAAAACCGCGGCTTTAAGTATATTCTGGATACCCTGGATCACTCCCGTCCCGGCGTAGGCGCCTTCGGTGTCGGCATCGGACAGCGCGTGGTTGAGGAGGCCACACGGTATGCCAAGCAGCGCAGGCAGTTTGGCCAGCCCGTAGCGAATTTCCAGATGGTGGAGCAGATGCTAGCCGATATGGAGATTCAGGTCCAGGCGGCACGTCAGACCTACCTGCACGCCGCGGAGCTGATGGACGCGGGTCTTCCCTACACGCTGGAAGCCTCCATCGCCAAGACCTTCGGCACCGACACCGGCATGAAATGCGCCGTGGACGGCGTTCAGGTGATGGGCGGTTACGGCTACATGAAAGAATATCCCATGGAGAAGCTCATGCGCGACGCCAAGATCCTTCAGATTTACGAGGGAACCAACCAGATCCAGCGCACCATTATCGCCAGCCAGGTGAAGAAAAAATACGGTTTTTGATAAGACATCCGTTGCGATATGATGAACGAAAAAAGAGCCCTGTTCCGCCATCCATAACGGATGATTGAGCAGCGCTCCTTTTTTGTGTAACATCTCGTCAGCCTTACATTGTCACCTCTTTCTTGCCGCTGACCTTAAAGAAAATCACCAGCGACAGGACGGTGGTCGCGATCAGAATGGACGCCAGCGCCGCCGCGGTGCCATAGTTTCCTCTCACGACCTCCTGGTAAATCGTGACGGACATCGTTTTTGTACCTCCCGTATAGAGTATCACGGAAGAGGACAGCTCATTAATCACCGTAATCCAGCTTAGAATCGCGCCGGACAGCACGCCTGGCAGCATCATGGGTACCGTTACTTTGAAAAACGTGCCAACCGGTCCGCTTCCCAGCGATATTGCCGCTTCCTTGATGCTGGGATTAATCTGGTGCAGAATCGCCGAGCTGGAACGAAGCGTGTAAGGCATCCGGCGGATCACCAGGGAAATAATGATGATCAGCGCCGTGCCGCTCAAAATCAGCGGTCTGTGGTTAAACGCCAGAAGCAGGGTAATTCCCAGAACCGAACCGGGAATGATATACGGAAACATGGTCACCGTATCGAGAATCCCGGTAACCGGATTCTGACGCCGCACGGAAAGGTAAGCGATCACCACCCCAAACAAAACAATCAGAACAATCGCTGCGATTCCAAACAGATAGGTATTGCGGATCGCCCCGCCCAGAGAGGAAAATATCCGGCGATAGCTGTTGAGAGAATAACCTTCCAGGAAGATGGACGTATTCGCGTTCAAAAAGGATGTGTAAATGACCGTCGCCTGGGGAACGACCGAGAGCAGTACCATTCCATAAATATAGAGATGCATCAGCAGTCCGCCGATTCCCGCGGCGCGCTTTTTTTCAATCGGCCGCAGCGAACTCATCGCGTAGGAATGCCGGTTCACATACCATTTCTGCAGGAAAAAGAAAACCGCCGTGATCAGAATCATCATATCTGCCATTGCCGCGGCAAAATGCGCTTCGCTTCCGCTCTCGCTGACAAATTCAGAATAGACCAGCACCGGCATCGTGACAAACCCTTCTCCCAGCAGCTGCGGCGTGCCAAAATCAGCCAGCGCGTTCATAAATACCAGCATCGCTCCGGCAAGAATCGTCGGCGTGATCAACGGCAGGATGACGCCAAATACCTTTTTGGGGCCCTGGTAGCCCAGGCCCTCCGCCGCTTCCAGCAGGGAAGCGTCCATCTTTTTTAAAGCTCCCGATACATACAGATAAATAAACGGATAAAGCTTTAAGGTAAATACCAGCAGGATTCCGCCAAAACCATAGATGGAGGGCAATGAAATCCCCAGAGTTTTATTGAAAAACTGAGTAACAACCCCGCTTCTGCCGCACAGCAGGATCCAGGAGTACGCGCCGATAAACGCGGGCGACATCATGGATATGATGATCAGTATTTCCAGAATACCGCTGCCTTTTATCCGGTAACTGGACATGAAATACGCCATCGGAACGCCTGCCAGAACCGCCAGAAACGTCACCGAAAACGTGACCTTAAAGCTGTTGATCAGCGCCCGGTAATAATACCGTTTGCTGAAAAACTTCTGGAAATTTTCCAGGGACCAGTTCCCGGTTTCGGGGCTCTGAAACCCCTTCAGCACCATGGAAAACAGCGGATAAATCAAAAACAAAGCAAAAATAAGCAGCAGGAACAGGGTCATAATGTTCCAAAAATCCAGTTTTATTCTTTTTTTCTGCATCCGAACACCTCTTCCTGCCTTTCCGGACTTTTACTGAAGATCCATATAAATATCCGTAAACTTATCCATCCATTCCTTCTTCTGTTCAGCGATAAAATCCTGATCCACCTCGATCGTATTGATCTTATCCATAGCAAGCAGTGTAGATGATTCCGGCACATCCGTGCGGACGGTGCGGCAGTTTAAGGAATCGTTCATCATGGTCTGTGCTTCCAGCGATGTACAGTAATCCAGGAAGCTCTTCGCGTTCTCCTCATTCTTGCAGCCCTTAATCATAAAGACACCGTCGCCGCTGAAAATCACGCCTTCCGCCATATGTACAATCGATACGTCCGCACCGGCGGAAATCTGGTTTGCGGCGCTGCCCTCCGAGGTAAGGCCGACCGTATATTCGCCATCCATCACGCCCTTGTAAACCGCAGAGGAACCGCCCAGCAGCTTTCCGTCAAGCTGTGCGCAGAAGCTTTCCACATACTCCCAGCCCTTTTCCGGATCTCCCTCACCCATGGCGTAAAGCATATTCACCACATGCTCCCATGCGGACGAGGACTTGTTCGGGTCAGCCATGGCGATTTTCCCTTTCAGCTCCGGATTCAGAAGATCCTGATAACCCGTGATTTCCATATCGCCGATCAATTCGTTATTGACAATCAGGACACTGCCGATCACATCCAGACGCGTCAGATTTCCCTCGGTATTTTTCATACTGTCCATCACAGCATCTTCATTTTCCGTCTGATAATCCGCGAACAGATCGGAAACATTTTTTACATTGCTGATGGTTCCGCTCATCATCACGTCACCCAGCGGATTCTCTTTTTCAGAATCAATTCTGGTCAGCAGCTCTCCGCCGCTGGCGACCACAACCTCAACCTCGACGCCGGTCGCTTCGTGGTAACCATCAATGATCGCGTTAGCGACAGCCTCCGGCATCGACGTGTAAACCACCAGCTTATTGCTGGCGCTGGCCGTTTCCTTCTCTGTCTCCGCTGCTGCAGCAGTGCTGTCTGCGGCCGCCGTTGTGCTGGCCGCCGTCGTTGTGCTCGACGCCGTGCTCTGCCCGCCGCAGGCCACCAGACTCACCATCATCGCGGCCGCACATACCATGGAAATCATTCTCTTCATAACCATTCTCCTTTATTAATTTAGTTTATTTGTATCCAAAAACATACAAAAATCCTGGGCGGCAGATGAAAGAAAAGTTTGCCAAAGCATTTTTATTCTACAAAAACAGAATCTCCCATAAAATAAAAAATGCCTCTGCCCTCATACATGGGACAAAAGCATAAACCTCTGCGATACCACCCAACTTGACATCTTTTAAAAGATATCCGCTCGCTTCACGTACCATCATACGCGCCCCGATGGGTAACGGGTGGGGATCCCGTCAGCTCCTACTTGGGAAATTGCCGCCCGGCAGCTGCGACCTCGTCATCATCGCCACATCGCCGTGCTCGCTTTCCCGTTCAAAACCGCCCTCAGAAGGCCATTCATCGGTTCGCCCGACACCCCGATCCCACCGCCCGGAGCTCTCTGTGGACTGGCATTAGCCGATTACTATTCTTCCTCACAGGTTTTTCTTATAACTGTGTTTTAAAACTGCATTTCTTATAACTGTGTTTCATTATAGGCCGAATGGCGCAGTTTTGTCAACTGATTTTTTACGCAGGTTTTACCTGAATTTTACAGCTGAACTTTGCATGAATATCACCGGAGTCTCCCGACACCAGCGCTTCCAAGGCCCCAGCTTACCAACACGCAATATTGCTGTCTGTCCGGGACTCCGTACCGCCGACCAGCACGCCGTTGTCCAGCCGGACAATCATCTGCCCCCGGCCAAAACTGCTCAAAGAGAGATCCGGACGAATATTATGGCCTTTTTGCGCCAGCTGGCGGGCAATCTCCATATCAAAACGGCTTTCCACCGTCACCGAATTGTCTCTCATCCACTGCCAGCGCGGCGCATCCAGCGCCTGCTGCGGGTCGAGATGGAAATCCACAAAGTTCATTACCACCTGTAAATGTCCCTGCGGCTGCATATATCCGCCCATCACACCGAAGGGTCCGACCGGGGTGCCGTCCTTCATCAGAAAGCCGGGAATAATCGTGTGGTAGCTTCTCTTGCCCGGACGAATGACATTCACATGCTCCGGATTCAATGAGAAATCATGACCTCTGTTCTGCATTGATATGCCCGTACCGGGAATCACAATGCCGGAACCAAATCCCATATAGTTGGACTGAATATACGATACCATATTTCCTGCGCCGTCCGCACAGCACAGATAAACCGTACCGCTTTTCGGCGGAACCATATGCGTATATACCTGCGCCCTGTCGGTGATTTCCCGGGCGCACTGCGCTCCGTATTCCGGCAGCAGAAGCCGGTGATAATCCAGCTCCATTTCATCCGGATCCGTAACATAATGGAACGCATCGGCGAATGCCATCTTGATCGCTTCCAGCTGCTTATGGTAAGTGGAAACGCAGTCCTTTTCCGTGAAGGAAAATTCTTTCAGGATATTGAGCGCCATCAACGCCACGATTCCCTGTCCGTTCGGCGGAATCTCACAGACCTGATAGTCGCGGTAGTCCACCTGAATCGGCTCCACCCAGCGTGCCTCATAAGCCGCCAGATCCTCATAACGAAGGTATCCGCCGGCCTTTCGGCTTGCGTCATCTATTTTCCTGGCGATCTCCCCTTTATAAAAGACATCGCTTCCGGTAGCGCCAATCGCTTCCAGCGTATCCGCGTGATTGGGAAGACGAATGATTTCCCCCGCCTCATAGGGCCGGTCTTCCGGTACGAATGTCCGGTACCATTCCTCAAATACCGGTCCCGTACAAACCGTCTTATATTTCTCGTAAGCCCGCTTCCACATCAGCGCCAGATTCGGAGCACAGGGATAACCCTCCCGGGCATTGCGCACAGCCGGAATCAACGTCTCCTCCAGGGAAAGACGTCCAAACCGTTTTGACAGCTCCGCCCATGCTTTCGGCGCTCCCGGAACCGTCACGGGCGTCCATCCATATGTCGGCATCTGCCCGTTCTCATCGTTTCCGTCTTCCAGAATCTGCTCCGCGGAAGCTGCCATCGGCGCCGGACCGCTGGAATTCAGTCCATAAAGCGTTTTATCTTTTTCCGACCATACCAGGGCAAAGGCATCGGAACCGATGCCATTGGCCGTAGGCTCCACCACCGTCAGCGCAGAAGCGGCGGCCACGGCCGCATCCATCGCGTTTCCGCCCTTCTGCAGAATTTCCAGTCCTGCGGACGCCGCCTGGGGGCTGGAGCAGTTTACCATTCCGTTTCTGGCATAAATCGGATAGCGCAAAGAGGAATAGCGCTGATAAACCGGATCAAAGGAGAATTTCATTGGAGGTCTTCCTTTCTCATGTTTTTGCGGGTCCCAAAGTCATGAATTCGAATGCAAGCATTCGATTCATGACCTTTTGACCCTAGCATCATCATACAAATGGCAGGCTACGAAATGCCCCGGCTCAATTTCCGCAATCGCCGGTTTTTCCTGCTTACAGATTTCCATACATTGAGAGCAGCGCGTGTGGAACGGACAGCCTTTCGGCGGGTTCATCGCGCTGGGAACGTCTCCTTCCAGCACAGACTCCGTGGAATGCTCCTGCCCCACTTTCAGACGCGGCACCGCGGCCAGCAGGGATTTCGTATAAGGATGGAGCGGTTTATGAAACAGCTTTATGGAATCCGTCAGCTCACAGACATTTCCCAGGTACATCACCATGATCCGGTCGCAAAAATGCTTTACGACTCCCAGATCATGCGTGATAAAAAAGTATGTCAGATGCTTTTCCGCGCTGAGTTCATTAAGCAGCAGCAGAATCTGCGCCTGCACCGATACATCCAGTGCGGAAACCGCCTCATCCAGGACAATAAATTTGGTGTCCAGAGCAATCGCGCGGGCGATCCCCACACGCTGCTTCTGTCCTCCGGAAAGGGCGTGCGGGTAAGAATAATAATGCTCGCGTTTCAGCCCTACCTTTTCCAGAAGCTCCATCACCTTTTCCTTGCGCACCGCCGGCGGATAATCCGCATTGATGATGAAGACTTCCTCGATGGATTTGCCGATGGACTGACGCGGATCCAGGCTCGCGGCCGGATCCTGAAAGATCATCTGCATTTCCTTGCGCATCTCGCGCATCTCTTTCCTGGTCAGTTTTCCCAGGTTAATCCCGGTCTCATAATATTGATCCAGCTCGTCCAGATAAGTCGGATCTGCGGCGCGCTCCACAATCGGAAGAATGTCTTTCCCCCGGTACTGGGTCCACGCCTGATTCCGTAACTCTCCCGCTTTCCTTTCGTGCTCCGAAAACGCTTCCGTCTGCGCGCCTTTTTTGTAAATGGCGGCAGCCTCGGCGGATTCCTTTCTCGCCTGCTCAAAAAGCGATTGAACCGCGGACAGATCCCTGCACAAAATCATGGATCCGACCGTGCGGGCGCCTTCCCGCAGCTGACGGGAAGCATTCTTTTTCATCTCCAGAGACTTTTCTTCCAGCTCCGCCCGTTTTTTGTCCTGCCCCGGCTGATTTTCCAGAGCGGCCGCTTCCTTATCGACTGCCAGCGCCTTCTGATAAAATTCGGACGCCTTTTTTTGATATTCGGGCAGTTTTCCGATCTCTTTCGCGAGATACCGCGGACACATCTGGTTCAGTGTCCGCCCATAATAAACAGTTGCGCCGCTGGTCTGAGGGTAAAGTTGAAGTATCACGCGGCCTAAAGTGGATTTCCCACAGCCGGACTCTCCCACCACGCCGAATTTTTCTCCCTCATAGATGGAAAAAGAGACATCCTCCAGCGCCTTCACGCTCACATTTTTGCGAACCGGGAAATACTTTTTCAGCTCCTTAATGTCCAGAAGGATCTTTCGTTCATCACTCATCTCTGCTCCTCCTCTACCTTATGGCAGCTGACATAATGCCGCTCTCCGTATTCCCGCTCCGCCGGAATCTCACGCCGGCAGCGCTCGGTGGCGTAAGGACAACGCGGATGGAAACGGCAACCTCCGATCTCCTCCGTGATGTTCGGGAAGGTCCCCGGAATCGCCCGGATCTCAAACTCATCCTCATCGACATTCGGCACCGCGCCCATCAGCCCGACCGTATAGGGATGGAGCGGATGGGAAAAGATTTCGCCGATGCTGCCTTCCTCCACCTTGTGCCCGGCATAGAGAATAATCACCCGATCCGCGATCTCCGCTACCACGCCCAAATCATGCGTGATGAACAGGATCCCGGTCTTCACATCTTTCTTCAGACGATTCAGCAAAACCAGCACCTGCTTCTGAATCGTCACATCGAGGGCGGTCGTCGGCTCATCCGCGATCAGAAGAGCCGGCTGCACCGCCATCACCATAGCAATCATGATACGCTGGCGCAGGCCTCCGGAAAGCTGGAACGGGAACTGGCGCATCCTGGCTTCCGGGTTGGCAATGCCTACCCGTTCCAGCCAGGATACGGCGACCTCATAGGCCTCCTTTTTGCTGAGACCCTGATGCGTCACCAGTCCTTCCGTCATCTGGCGGCCGATCGTCAACAGCGGGTTCAGGGCCGTCATCGGTTCCTGAAAAATCATTCCCATCTGACGGCCGCGCAGCGTGTTGCGCTCATGAGAGGACAACGTCGTAAGTTCCTGTCCGTTCAGTTTGATGCTCCCCGAACGAACCCGTCCATTATTGGGAAGCAAATCCATGATGGATAAAGTCGTAACGCTTTTTCCGCAGCCGGATTCTCCAACCATACACAAGGTCTCGTTTTCCTCGATATGGAAGGAAATGCCGCGCAACACTTCGTACTCCTTTTTGTTGATCCGGAATGTCGTGACCAGATCCTTTACTTCAAGCACGTTCTTTCCCATAGGAATTTCCCTCCCGAAAATCTGTCGGTAATCGTCTTGTTTTTATTCCGCGTAGTCGAAATCCATTACATAGAATGTGCCGCCCGCATCACGGGTAATTCCGGTATACGCCTTATTGTAGCAGTACATGTTTGTATTGTGGTAAATCGGCTGCACATACGCGTTATCCTGAAGCATCGCGTTGGTGAGCAGCAGATTTTCCGTTCTCACGGACATATCCGAAGTCGTCTTGCTCGCCTCGATATAGGCGTCGATCACCTCAGCGTCCTCCGCAGGAATACGCAGACGCTGCGCGCCGTTGACGGAATGGAAGTTCGGCTCCATCAGCTCGGAACCGTCACGGGTCACATTCGACCATGCGGCAAGCGTAATATCAAAGCGATTGTCCACCTTGCTCTCCGTCAGCCATGCAGTCCAGTCGATCGTCTCGATCTTGATGTTGTTGAAACCGGCGGCCTTTAAGTTCGCCTGGAAATATTCGCCCATCTTCGTGTAGGCAGGGGTAGAGGGCACCAGGAAAAGGATCTCTTCATCCGCCCAGCCCGGATTGGCATCCAGGATTGCCTTTGCGCCTTCCGGATCATAATCAATGTTATGGGTAGTGGCTTCCTCGTCGTATCCGGTGATCTTCGGCCCGATTATACTCTTAGCCGGATCCGCATAACCTTCCAGGATATTTGCCACATAACCTTCCTTGTCAATGGCCTTGGCAAGCGCGATTCTGAAGTCCTTCTCCGCCATCACGGGATTCACATAAGAATCTCCACGAAGCGCCATATAATAAATCTGTGCAGCCTCGGAGGTCTCCGCAGTCACACTTTCCATCGCATTCACGCGATCCAGCTGCTCCACGCTCAGGTTCGGCATAAAGTCTGCCTCTCCCGTTTCCATACGGGCTACCGCGGTGGATTCCTCGGAAATGTAGGTCATCGTCACATCCTTGATAGCCGGCTTGTCGCCCCAGTAATCGTCGTTGCGGGTCAGAACCACCTCAGAGCCGGACACCGAGCTTACAAAACGATAGGGACCGGTTCCGCACGGATCCACCATCAGATCCTGACTCTGCTGAGCGGTCGGGGAAACGATTGCCGAATTGGTGTGAGCCAGCTTCGCCAGAAGCACACCATCCTCATAGGCCAGGTGCATCACAACCGTGTAATCATCCGGGCACTCCACTTCATCGATGGAATTGGCGATCGATGCGCGGGCGGAGCCGAAATTCGGATCCTTGATCAGCTCGATCGTATACTTTACCGCTTCCGCATTAAACGGCGTGCCATCGTGGAAGGTAACTCCCTCGCGAAGCTTGATCGTCGCAGTCATGCCGTCCTCGGAAAATTCCGGATATTCGGCAGCCAGCAGGCAGTTATACTCGCCGGTGACCGGATCGATCCGGTAAAGCGTCTCATACATCTGAGCATTCACATAGGTGGACGCGCTGTCATTGGTCCTGAGCGGATCAAAACCGGTGAAACCGGCAGTCAGCGCGATATGGAACATTTTCTCCTCATGGGTGCTCTCCGCAGCTTCTGCACTCTCCGCGCCTTCGCTTCCGCTTCCGGCGGTCTCCGCGATCGCTGCGGCGGTAGTCGTCGGCGTCGTGGTTCCGTCTCCGCATCCGGACAGAAGACCGGCGCAGAGCATCGAAACAGCGAGAACGCTTACAAGCTTTTTCTGCATTTTCATAAACTTACTCCTCCTTCATTTTTGAAAAATATACCAAATCGATTCAGAGAACCGACAGGATGCAATGAGAATCAATCCCTCAGGCTGGGATCCAGAATATCGCGCAGCTTATCTCCCAGGATATTAAAGGAAATCACCGTCAGCATAACGGCACAGCCGGAGACAAACACCAGGCTGGGTCTTTTCCAGAGATATTCCTTGGCCGCGGCGATCATGCCGCCCCATTCCGGCATCGGTGGCGTCACGCCCATTCCGAGATAACTGAGCGTGGAAATCGAGATAATGGATGTCGCCATACGCATCGTGGCGATCACGATAATGATCGGCATGCAGTTTCTCAGCACATGTACCAGCAGGATACGTGAATCCTTCGCTCCCAGAGAGCGGGTCGCCATAATATAATCCTCCTCCTTGATCTGAAGCACCTTACCCCGCACCATCCGCGCAAATGACGGAATCGACCAGATACTGATCGCCAGCATGGTATTGAACGTATTCACGCCGAGCATCGCGATCACCAGCATCGCCAGCAAAATACCCGGAAACGTGAACAGCAAATCCATAACCCTCATGATGGGATTGTCCAGCCGCTTATAATATCCGGCCAGCATTCCGCAGATCACCCCTACCGCAAGCCCCATAAAGGTGGACACAAAACCAACCATCAGGGAAATCCTGCCGCCGTAAAGCAGGCGGGAAAACACATCCCGGCCGAAATTATCCGTTCCCAGAATATGTCCGGGTACATAAAGCTCCTGAGGATCATAATCCGGGCTGCTCTCGTCCGTCTCCGCCGTAACGACGGCCCAGATGCCCGGGCGCAGCTTAATTGTCGCGTCCTGCTCCTCATAACTGTAAGGCGCAATCACCGGAGCCAGAAGTACGAGAATAATCTCCGCAATCAGAAAGAAAAAGCAAAGCGTGGCCAGTTTGTTCTGAAAAAGCTTTTCCATCGCGGTTTTCACGGGATGCGTGCGTTTCATTTCTTCCATAACCACCGTCTCCTTTCTACTCGTACTTGATCCGCGGGTCAATGACACAGTATAAAATATCCACCAGCAGGTTGATCGTGATAAACATCGCGGCAATCACCATGACGGTGCTCTGCACCACCGGATAGTTGCGGTTGTTGATCGCGCTGATCAGATAGGTACCGATTCCATTGATTACAAACACCTGCTCCGTGATGATGGCGCCTCCCAGAAGGCCGCCGAAGCTCGTACCAAACTGCGTAACCAGCGGAATCAGCGCATTGCGCAGCGCGTGTACCACGATAATCACCTTTGGCTTTAAGCCCTTGCTCTTTGCCGTGCGGATATAGTCCGACTGAAGCACATCCAGCATGGCGGAACGCCCGATCCGGATAAAACTCGCCACGGTGGAACTCGCCAGCGCGATAGAAGGCAGAATAGCCTGCCGGATGCCGGTCGCCGTCCAGAAATAATGTGTCATGCCACCGGACGGAAGCCATTTTAAAACCACGGAAAAAATATACATCAGGATAACGCCCAGCAAAAAGTTGGGAATGGAGATGCCAACCAGCGATATGGTCGTAATAACATTATCCGTCAGCGTATCCTTTTTCAGCGCTGTGATAATCCCCATCGGGACTCCCACAACCACCGACAGAATCATGCTGGCGCAGGCCAGGTTTAATGTATTGGGAAGTCTTACCATGATCTCATCCAGAATCGGCTGTCGTGTCGTGTAAGATGTACCAAGATTGAGTGTCAGAAGCTTTCTCAGATAGATCAGATACTGCACCAGAAATGGCTTGTCCAGGTCCAGGCTGACACGGACCCTCGCGATATCCTCCTCGGTGGCGCTCATACCCGCAACCATGATCGCCGGATCTCCGGGCGCTATGTAAAGGCTGGCAAAGACAATAAAACTCATCCCCAGAAGAAGCAGAAACATCAGTAAGATTCGTTTCGCGATGTATTTTTTCATAGGCACCCCCATTAAATTGAAGAGCTTTTTCTGTATGCTACAGAAAAAAAGACACAGCGAACCCCTTCTCTGCGTCCTTGCTTTCCTGATTGTTCATTTTAGCACCGCCATATGTAAATGTCAACTTTTTACTGCGGTGATTTACTGCGATCGTAATTTACCGGTTACTATTCACGGGGTAGGGAAAAAGACGGACTGAGATTTTGACTTTAAATT
>JAJQAA010000026.1 GCA_021204045.1 Clostridiales bacterium | reverse complement strand
AATTTAAAGTCAAAATCTCAGTCCGTCTTTTCCCCACCCCGTGAATAGTAACCACTTTAAAACGAGGCACTCATGAATAAATTTTTGAGATGGATTTTGGCTGTTGTCACTCTGGCGACTGCGCTTGCCTTTATCTGGATTCCCCTCTCACGGCGTATTGAGACAAACAGACAGATGCCCGAGGAACGCGCGCGTCTCGTAATCTGTACCTCCGAACGCGATGAAGTGATGAACGCGGTCGTGCCGCTGTTCGAAGAAAAATACGACATCCAGGTTCATTTAATTAAGGGAGAAAAGACGGAACTTCTGGAACGAATCCACGCGGAAGGCAATTCGCCGGAAGCAGACCTGATTATGGGGCTCTCGCTCTCCGACCTCTACGGCGAGGAAGATCTTTTTCTGGAGTATGTTTCGGTAAATGACAAATACATTCTGCCGCAATACCGGAACATTTCCGGCTTTGCCACCGGCTATGTACTCAACGGCAGCTGCCTGGTGCTCAACCAGACTCTGGCCAGAGGTCTCGGGATCACCGGCTATTCCGATCTGCTGCAGCCGGACCTGACCGGCCGGATTATCATGGCAAACCCTTCCATTTCCTTTTCCGGCTTCCAGCAGCTGTACAATATCCTGCTCACCGGCGGAGGGGCCGAAGATAAGAACGCCTGGCTGCTGGCGCGCCGTGTGCTGGAGCAGGCAGGCAAAACCGGTATCGTTTCCAGTTCCGATTCTGTTCACACCAGCGTGGCAAAAGGCGAATATCTCGTCGGACTGGCGAGCGAGGACGCCTGCGCGAACCTCATGCGCGAAGGCGCGGATATCCAGATTGTATACCCGAGGGAGGGCAGCCTTTTCGTCCCGCGGACAGCCGCGATCCTGAAAAACGCCGCGCACCCGGAATACGCCCGGTTCTTCCTGGATTTTCTTACAGGAAAAGACATGCAGGATATTTTCGGCACCCTGCTGACCAGCCGTCCGGTGCGACGCGACGCCAAGACCAGCCAGTTCCTGACCGATCTGAAGGAAATCCCTGTAATTACCGAAGACGAAAGTATCTTACAGCAGCAGCGTGAGCAAATACTGGAACGCTATTTAAAAATCTGGAAAGAGATCACCGAGGATGAACGATAACGCAAAAAAACAGCCCATTCATACAGGTTTTCAGCAGCGCCTCCAGAAAATGGTGCAGAACCGTATTTTTGTCCTGGTCGGCACCGGAATCGCGCTGTTTATCGCCGGAATCTATCTGTTTCTGATCATGTCAAACCGCAGAAACCTCGAAGAAAACCGTTCCCTGTTTGAATCGGTTTTCCAGAACGTCTACAGCCAGGGAGCCGATTTTCTGCGCGGGGAAGACTTAAACAGCTTCTGTCAGAGCTGCCTGCTCTATGACGCCGACCCGGCCGGCCTGCAGTACCTGCTCTATGAATTCAACGCAGTCAGCCCTCTGAGCGCGGAGCTTATTCTCACCGACAAGGGCCGGAATATTATTTTCAACAGCTTCCAGGCGGGTGAATGGAACCAGTACCGCAGCAGTTTTAATCGCGCCATCTGCGACAGCACCTACGAACAGAAAGACGGCGACGTCCATTTAAGCGTCTATTACCTTTCCGGGAGCTATTCGGAGCTGGTCCTCTCGCGGCCGGTTTTTCTGGATGGGATGATCCAGGGATATCTGAACCTGTATTTTCCCGGCGAGGGCTGGGTCTCTCTGCTCTCGCTCTCCAACTTTGAAGGCGTGATTACCGATCGCATCGGCAGAGTTATTTACAGCAGCCGCCAGAGCTTCATCGAGGATATCAACCGTTTCTCCCCACCAATACAGGAAGGCATCCTCTCTCTGGGTGGAGAGCGCTATGAAATCAGCGGCAGCACCCTGCTCGACGGCCGGGTACGGATCTATTCCCTGCTCTACGACCCGCAGAACAACTGGTTATTCCTCATAGGCAGCGGCATTATTCTGTTTCTGGGCATCAGCTGGTTCTGGATGGCGCAGGAAATGTCCCGGGCCATGGCGGAAAGCAACGCGGCCACCGTGAAGAAGCTCGTCGAAGAGATGGTTATCATTGTGACAAAAGACAGCGCGCACCGCATCTGCATGGACACCGATGACGAGTTCGCGGACGTCGGCCTGAAAATCAATCACATGCTCGACAGCATCCAGGAGCTCAACCGGCACAATACCGAACTGCTGGAGCTGCGAAGAATCGCGGAAATCAATCAGCTGACCGCGCAGCTCAATCCTCATTTTCTCTACAACACGCTGGAAAACCTGCGCAGCGAGATCATCTTTGACCCTGAGACCGCCGACAAACTGATCATGAAGCTGGTCGGGATTCTGCGCTACAGCATCGACGACCATCAGGAGGAAGTCATATTCCGCGAGGATATGCGATATCTGAACAGCTACCTGGATATCCAGAAATACCGCTACGGGGAACGTTTCTGCTATCATCTCTCCCTGGAAGACGACTGTCTGGACTGCCTGGTGCCCAAGCTGGTTCTGCAGCCCATCGTGGAAAATTCGATTAAATACGGTTTCCGGAGCAAAATGAACCTGCACATCTGGATCGACGGTTATGTCCAGGACAATATGCTGCATCTGTCCGTGACGGACGATGGCGTGGGGATGACGCCGGAAGACGCGGACATTCTCAACGCCAGCTTAAAACAGGAATGCGCGACAACCCATAAGGGACTGTACAATATCGCGCGCAGGCTTTATCTTCAGCACGGAGAGTCAAGCGGCCTGCAGGTGCGCTGCCTTGACCCGGAAGGGCTCCAGGTGATTGTGGATGTCGTGCAGCCGCTAAAACCGGTCGCTGCAGCTGCCCAACCAGAAACGAAATAGAGGAGGATTCATAATGTATCGTGTCGTAATTGTCGAAGATGAAGATATGATCCGCCGCAGGCTGGTTTATGCCATCCCCTGGGCAGAAATGGACTGCTGCGTAGTCGGCGAAGCCCGCAACGGCCTGGAGGGCATCGAGGAAATCCGTGACAAGCAGCCGGATATCGTTTTTGTCGACATTAACATGCCGGTCATGGACGGCCTCCAGATGCTGGAACGCACACACGACTGGCCCTTTTCCGCGATCATTCTCACCGGCTACTCAGACTTTGAATACGCCCGGCGGGCGATCGACTGCGGCGTACGGGCCTATCTTTTAAAACCGCTCAGCATCGAAGAAATCCGCGAAGCCGTCAGCACGGCGAAACAGGACCGTCGCGCAAAAGAGGTCTACTACTCCAGCTTAAAGCAGGATGACGAGCTCATGAACGCGTCGCCGCTGCGGGAATATGAGAAGAATCCCGTTGAGGCGGCCATTGTGCGGGATATGATCACCTATATTCAGGAGCATTATGCCGAAAAAATCCTCATGCAGGATCTGGTCAAATTTTTTCATTACAGCGAAACCTTTCTCAACCGCCGCTTTAAAGAGGCGACCGGCATCACCTTCAACGAATATCTCAACCGTTTCCGCATCCAGCAATCGCTGGCGCTGATCCGCCAGGGAGAAAACCGTCCCGGTACGCTGGCCATGCGCTGCGGCTTCGGAGATTACAAATATTTCGGCTCCGTGTTTCACAAATATATGGGCTGTTCTGTAAAGGATTACCAAAAACTCCTGGAGCGCGATAAGAATTCTGCACAGAACGGGTAGGATGCAGAAATGTCAAGGAAATAACAAACCGGATTTTCTCCAATTATACCGGATTTTTGGTATTAATTTTTGTGCTTTTTGCTACAATTTAGGTACTTGCTACTGTTTGTACAAAATTCAAAAAAGGAGGAATCACCATTATGAAGAAAAAACTGCTTGCAGCAACCCTGTGCGCGGCCATGACAGCCATGACGGCCTGTTCGGGCGGCAGCTCAGGCACATCCACCACGGCAGCGGCAACCACAGCCGCCGCGACCCAGGCCGCAGCCGCAGAAACCGAAGCGGCGGCAGCGGAGGAGGCATCCGGAACCATCAATCCGGAAGATGTGACCGGCAAGGTCATGATCTACACCTCCATGTATGAGGATATCATCGAGGCCATGGACGAAAAACTTGAGGAAGTATTCCCGAACGCGGATATTGAGTTCTTCTATGGCGGCACCGGCACGTTGCAGTCAAAAGTCGCGGCGGAGCTGGATGCCGGAAAACTTGGCTGCGACATGCTGATGGTCGCCGAACCGGCCTATTCGCTGGAACTGAAGGAAGCGGGCGTTCTGTTCCCGCATGAGTTTGCCGAAACAGACAAGCTGCTGTTTGAATATGACGAGGAAGGCTACTGGTATCCGGTCCGTGTCTGCAACATGGTTCTCGCCTACAATCCGGAGAAGGTGAGCAAGGACAGCATCCCGAACACTCTGGAAGGCTTCGCTACCGACACCTCCCTCAAGGGCAAAATTTCCATGAGCAACCCGCTGACCTCCGGCACCGCATATGCCTCGATCGTCGCCCTGCTCGACGCCTACGGCGAAGATTATTTCGCCTCCCTGGGTCAGCAGGAGGTTGCCATCGAATCCGGTTCCGTGGCGCTGACCAAGCTGGAAACCGGCGAGTGCAGCGAAATCATGATCCTCGAAGAGTCCGTTCTCAAGAAGAGAGAAGAAGAAGGTTCTCTGCTTGAAGTCATCTATCCGACGGACGGCACGATCACAATCCCGTCCACGATCATGATCGTAAACGACGATTACAACTCCAATGCCAACACGGCTGCCTGCGAAGCGATCGAGGACTGGTTCCTCTCCTCAGAGGGACAGAAATACATTGTTTCCGGCTGGATGCACTCTGTGCGCAGCGATTATCCGGATGCTCCCTATGACGCCATTCCGACCAAGGAAATCCTTGAAAACGTGATGCCGGTTGACTGGGAGAAATGCTTCCACGAAAGAGAAGATATCCGTACCATGTTCCAGGAGAACGTAACTGTTCCGCAGTAGAGCGTTGAAAAAGGGATGCCGCCTGCGGCATCCCTTTTCTTTATCCCCATGTTTTGGAAAGTAGGTGCAGAATAATTGGAAAAGAAAGTATATTTTGACATCAAATGGGTCGTGATTCTCGCGATCGTCGGTTTCCTGCTCATATTCCAGGTATTTCCGCTGCTTTACCTGGTCTACCGTTCCTTCTTTTCCTCAGGCAGCTTTTCGCTCGAGGGCCTCAAACGGATTTACTCCTACCCCCTCAACTGGCTCTGCCTGAAGAATACGATCATTACGGCCGGACTGGCGATGATTTTCGGCGTGATCCTGGCCTTCCCGCTGGCCTGGCTGGTGGGACGCACGAACCTCTACGGCAAAAAATTTTTCCGCACGCTGTTCGTGACAACCTATATGGTTCCGCCCTATGTCGGCGCGATGGCCTGGCTGAGGCTTTTAAACCCTTCCGTCGGAACCCTGAACGTATTTATCCAGAATCTGTTCCATCTGGAATCGACGCCATTTAACATCTATTCCGTCGGCGGACTGGTATGGGTACTGACCACATTTTACTACCCTTACGCGTTCATTACCATCTCCCGGGCGATGGAGAAGATGGATCCGTCTCTCGAAGAAGCGTCCCGCATTTCCGGCGCTTCCCCGCTCAAGACAGTTTTCACCGTCACCCTGCCCCTGATGTTCCCGAGCATTGTGGCGGCAGCCCTGCTCGTCTTCGTGGCGGCGGCTTCCTGTTACGGCATTCCGTCCATCATCGGCGCCCCGGGCCAGATCTATACGGTAACGACCCGCATCGTCGATTACGTCTATATCGGCTCTCAGGAGGGACTGACCGACGCTACCAACCTTGCGGTATTCCTGATGGCGATCGCGCTGATCATCCTCTACATCTCAAACTTCGTAGTAGGAAAGAAAGAATACATCACCGTATCCGGCAAATCGACCCGTCCGAATATCGTGGATCTTGGCAAATGGCGGATTCCCATCACCCTGCTCGTGTGCTGTTTTGCGCTGATCGTGGTCATCATTCCCTTCTTCTCGGTAGTGACGACCTCATTTACGGTCAACATGGGCAAATCCCTGTTCGCGCCGGGCAACCTTACCACAAAATACTGGCACACCATTACCTCGCGCAAATCCATCCTGGGTTCCGCGAAAAACAGCCTGATCTCCGCCGTCTGGGCAGCTTCCCTGGGCATGGTGGTCTGCCTGATCATGGCCTATCTGCTCAAGCGCACGACCGTCAGGGGAAAACAGATCCCGGATTTCCTGATTACGGTCGGCTCGGGTACGCCGAGCGTCGTTATCGCGCTGGCACTGATCATGACGATGTCCGGTAAATTCGGCATCAACATTTACAACACCATGATGATTATGGTCGTCGCCTACATGATCAAATACATGCTGATGGGTATGCGTACCGTTGTTTCGGCCTTCTCACAGGTCAGCCCTTCTCTGGAGGAAGCGGCGCAGATTTCCGGCGCCGGCTGGCTGAGGCGCTTAAAAGACGTACTGTTCCCGCTGATCGTGCCGTCCATCGTGGCCGGCTGGTTTCTGATTTTCATGCCGTGCTTTTACGAACTGACCATGTCCAACCTGCTGTATTCTACGGACACAAAAACGCTGGGCGTAGAATTATTCACCTATCAGACCTATCACAGCCAGCAGACAGCGTCCGCGCTGGCCACGGCCATCCTGGTCGTTGTCATCGTACTGAATGTTGTGATGGATAAACTGACTAAGGGAAAATTCTCAATTTAAGGAGGGATGAAAAATGTCTGTGATAACAATACGCGGCGTATCGAAGGCGTTTGGAAAAGTAGTTGTACTGAAGGAATTTACGGATGAATTTCAGGACGGCGAGTTTATCACGTTTCTTGGGCCGTCCGGCTGCGGGAAAACAACAATGCTGCGAATGATCGCCGGTTTTGAGAAACCGACCAGCGGCGAAATCCTCATTGACGGTAAGCCGGTCAGCGCTCCGGGCGTCTTTGTTCCCCCGGAAAAACGCGAAATCGGCATGGTATTTCAGTCCTACGCCGTCTGGCCGCATATGAACGTATTCGACAACGTAGCCTACCCGCTGAAAATAAAGAAAATGCCAAAAGCGGAAATACAGAAGAAAGTTACGGCGATTCTGGAGGTCGTCCATTTAAGCCAGTACGCCGACCGAATGCCCTCACAGCTCTCCGGCGGCCAGCAGCAACGCGTGGCGCTCGGGCGGGCTCTGGTAGCAGAGCCGAAGCTGCTGCTCCTGGATGAACCGCTCTCCAATCTGGACGCCAAGCTGCGCGAAAGCATGCGCTACGAAATAAAGGAAATCCAGCGTAAACTTGGAATTACCGTCGTCTATGTGACGCACGACCAGGTGGAAGCGATGACGATGTCCGACCGCGTCTTCATTATCAACCGTGGCGTCATCCAGCAGATGGGTTCTCCGATCGATATCTACCGCCACCCGGCCAACCAGTTTGTCGCCGACTTTGTCGGAAAAGTCAATTTCGTCAAAGGAACCTCCGCCAACGGGAAAATCCACTTGAAAGGTGTCGATCAGTGGCTGGACTACGACGGCCCACTGAGCGGCGACGTTGTAGTAGCAATCCGCCCGGAAAACATGAAGCTGACCGAAGCCGAAGGGCATTTGAAAGGCACGCTCTCTTCCATGTTCTATCTCGGCGACGTCAACGACTGCCAGGTGTCTTTCGGTGACGTAACACTGCGAGTCACCGCGGAATCCCACACCTACGACAAACTCACGCAGGGCAGTGAAGTCGGCGTCGTAATCAGCGACTTCCTCGTCTATGAGGACGACGGCACGGACGATTACAGTAAAATCCTGACCTGACAATCATTACCGCGAAATGAAAAAACTGACGTATTCAGGCTTATGTCTGACACGTCAGTTTTTCATATCTTCCATTATCTGGAACAGCCGCAACAGACCATGCGAACATTCGCCGCAATCCGCAGCGTTCCGATTCACCGCAATCCGCAGAGGTCTAATTCACAGCAATCACAGCTGCGCCAGCAGAATCGCCACAAACACCAGCGCGCATCCGACCAGCTCCCGCCCCGACAAACGCTGTCCCAGAATCACCCATCCGGCCAGCAGCGAGAAAACGGATTCCAGACTCATGATCAGCGTCGCGATCGTCGGCGCGACTTCCTTCTGCGCCACCACCTGCAGCGTATAGCCCACGCCGCAGGAGACCAGCCCCGCGTAGAGAATCGGCGAAGCCGCCGCGCATACCGCGCCCCAGGAGGGCTGTTCCAACGCGAACATCAATATGGCCGAAATCACACCCGCGGTCAGGAACTGCACACAGGAGATCACCAGACCGTCCGCGCGCGGGGAAAAATAATCGATCACCAGAATATGAAACGAGAACCCGATCGCGCACAGAAACACCAGAAAATCCCCGCGCCCGATCGAAAATCCCCCGGTAATGCAGAGCAGGTACATGCCCACGGCGGCGACCGCGACGCTCACCCAGACGCGCCACGCAATCCTCCTGCCCAGGAAAAGACCAAGCAGCGGGACAATGATGATATAGAGAGCTGTGATGAAACCAGCCTTCCCCACCGTCGTTCGCGTAATGCCAAGCTGCTGCAGCGCGCTCGACACACACAGAAAAAAGCCGCAGCAGATTCCACCGACGATACCGGTCCTGCGGCGTCTGGCAAGTTCCCGCGAACTGGTGGCCGCCGGTTTCCCGATCTCCAGGCGATCCAGCGCCCAGATACAGGGGATCAGCACAAGGCCGCCGATCAAAAACCGGCAGCCATTGAACGTAAACGCCCCCACATAATTCATGCCCTCGCTCTGCGCCACGAACGCCACGCCCCAGACCAGGGCTGTCAGCACCAGCATCAGGCTGCCGCGCAGCGAGGTTCTGTTCTCCTGTCCCATTTTCTCTTCTGTCTCCTCCCACGCGACTGTTTTATCCCATCCAATTTCGATTTTACCGGAGCCGTCCATTCGCGCGGCGCTCTGGCCGGTCTTACTCTTCCATATACTCCGCGAATCCCGAGCTGAACACTTCACTCTCGTCCGCCATGATCCACATGGCCTCCACGCCATCCAGACCCTCGATGAAGGCCAGACCCTCCCCCGGCTCCATGTTGAATACCGCCGTAGAAAGCGCGTCCGCCAGCGCGCCGCTGTCGCAGAGGATCGTCACGGATTCGTAATTGTACTCCGGCATCAACGTATCCGGATTGATAATATGGTGATAATGCACGCCGTCCACTTCATAATACCGCTGATAGACGCCGCTGGTCACCAGCGCCTTATCCTGCAGGCCGACGATGTGCAGATACTGTGTCTCGCTCGAGGTATCCGGGTTCTGAATGCCGACCCGCCATTGCCGCCCATCCGGCCGCAGGCCGATCGTCTCCACATTTCCGCCGATACTCACCAGTGCCGAGGTCACGCCCAGCTCCCGCAGATCCTCACAGATCCGGTGGCCAACCCAGCCCTTGGCCACCGCGCCCAGATCCAGGCTCATACCCTCCACGGGCAGATAAACCGAACGGTTCTGTGCGTCCAGCTTCATCATGGAAATATCCGTATAAGCATCCGCGTTGCGCAGGCGCACACTGTCCGGTACCTTCGCCCACGTCGACCCTTTGGTCGCCAGCTCCCGGTACTCATGCCAGATCGCGAGGACGCTTCCCATGGCGACATTCATCTTACCTCCGGTGAGCTCATAATCGTCCACACACTCTCCCAACAGTTCAAATAGATCCGCTTCCACCGTCACCGGCGTGATCCCCGCGTTGTCATTGATCGTCTTTACATTGATCAGGCCGCTGTAGTTGTGATAAATGTCAAACAGCTGATGATAATGCTTCAGATCTTCCTCCACCGCATCCCGGTAATCTTCAAAGGCATCCTGGCTTTCCGCACAGATCGTGATGCTGGTAATTGTGTCAAAATACTCAAAATACTGGGCGTTGTATTCCTTCTGCTGCTTCGGAATCGCGGCGCAGCCACTGATCAGGACGGATAGGAATACAATCGACGACAGAAGCAGAATCGACGGCAACAACAAGGCCGCCGACAGCTTTGCTGCCGGCCGCGCGATGTTTCGTGTCTGTTTTCTGTACGATCCGCCCATCCGCTTCCTCTTTTCGCCGCGGGGATGCCCCGCGCGTTATATCATGAGCTTCGCTCATGATCAATATTTGCCACATTTTTTATAATCATAACATAAAAAAGATAGGAAGCAAAGAAAAGTTTTTTAATACATTACCAAACATATAACTTTCTTCTTTACTCGCCTATGCCCCAGGCCTTGCTTCTTCGCGCAAGAGATGTATATCCGTAACCGGTACATTACCGTCCCGGACGCAATTCTATATGCAACTCCATGCCCAGTCCTCTGGCAATTCTCGCAAGAAACTCAAGAGATGGATTATAATTACCACCTTCAAATCTGCTGATATTACTCTGCCTGATACCAGTTCTCTCTGCCAATTCTTGCTGTGTAATACCCTGTTCATCCCGTACTCTAATGATCTGAGAAATCACTTCATACTGCGGACGCAGCTCTTCATACTCTTTTGCAGTCTCCGGATCAGACAATAATTCATTTCTTACCTGAGTCCATTTTCTCAATTCAGCCATTACTTCCAAACCTCCTTACATAGTCCTCCTTGTAACGCAATGCAGTCTCCAATTCTTTTTGAGGAGTTTTTCGATCTTTCTTAATAAAGCCATGCAGAAGTACAAATTTATTGCCAAGCGGAAGGAAATAAAAAATTCGCGAAATATCATTCCCTTGCTGTACCCGCAACTCCATTAATCCCTTATATCTTTCTCCCTGAATGTTCTTTACATACGGCATTTTTAGGGACAGTCCATGTTTCTCCAGCAAATCAATCTCCCAAATTGCTTTTGCCCGATGCTTTCCTGATAACGAATTTAAAAATAACATTACTGGCTCATCGCCATTTTCCGTAGCATATAATTCTATGTTCCAATTCAAATAAGCATCCCCCCCTTTTCAAGATTATATCATATATGATATATAATTCAAGACTTAATTTTCGTACAGAAAAGCCGGATCATCTCCGGCTTTTCATTGAAAAATTGCATCCCGGCGTCTACTCCAGCTCAAACGCCCCGGTATACAGCTGATAATATGTGCCCTTCTGCGCGATCAGGCTGTCGTGGTCGCCGCGCTCGATGATGCGCCCGTGGTCGAGCACCATGATCGCCTTG
>JAJQAA010000030.1 GCA_021204045.1 Clostridiales bacterium | reverse complement strand
GGCTGTCCTTTTTGTCTGTCCTGAATATGATACTTTACTGAAGAATTATAACATGCACGGCAAGCGAACGCCACAGAAAAAGTATAAATTGTTTATGAGCGATTCCCTTGGTTCCCTGTCATCGCGGAACATTTACCAAATTCGTCCCATACGGCTGCATTTTTACATATACCAGCATATTCGCCGCAACCGAGTACATATCCGTATTAGCTATGTAATAATAAAACTCCATGAATGTATACAAGGACATGTCCGTAAAATTACCGGTACTATTCATACACATCCTTATGCCACGATCAGTCTTACCATTTTCATCTTCCAGTACAATGGGCATAAATTCGAGGTATTTGTAGTCCTTAAATATCATATATTGCGGTTCCCACTGGCCGGTTATGATAAGTTTACCATTATCGGGATTCTCACCAAAGATATTCCTCTTCCCGTCTATGAACCATGGTAATATACTATTCTCTATTCTCAGCTTTAATATCGTTACATCTTGCGGCGTTATCATAACCCCATTTTTCAAATCGTCAGCGTCTTCAATACTGAAATAGAATCTAAAATCTCTTTTCAAAGAGATCACTTCACCGACATTACTATACTGCTCCGTTGGGTATCTATATTCCACATGATATGGCTTTCTCCGTCCGTCTCTGTTTTTACTGGCCAGACGGACATTAAACCGCAATGAAATAGTCCTGCTGAAATAGAGCAGCGTGTCACTGATTTTGTCATAATCCAGAAAATGGATTGGAGAAATTACATCGTTCATAATAATCATTTCCTTTCCTTATTTTTTACTTTTATGTTATGACTGCTATTGCCGTTTACTCTCATTATTTCCTCTTACGGCACCATCTATGCCGCTAAATATCTTTTGATACCGGCAACTGATTTAACATATAGTAAATAGTAATATCAGGAGGCGTTCTTATGTATAATGATTATCAAGAACTGATCACAGTCAAAGAACTTCAGAAGATGCTCGGAATAGGAAAAAACACTGCATATTCACTGCTAAAGCAGAACAAAATCAAATGTTTCCGGATAGGAAAGCTCTGGAAAATCCCAAAAGGCGCTGTTCAGGAATACATTCTGACCAAATCTCATCTAAATTAAAAAGCCTTCGTCACACGCAATGCAAAATGGTGTATAATTGGTGTATAAGCTTCAAAAAACGCCAACGCCGCATGAACCGACTCGCGAAAAATCCTTTATTTACGCGAAAAAATCGGCCCCGGTGCGTCCTTGCACCGGAACCGATTAAAAAGGGGAGGATAAGTATTTCTCTTCTCTTTGGTACTAATCTCAGTATTTCCCTCCCGCCTCTGTTTATACATCCGAATCAAAATTTTTTAAATATTTTCCGAATCTACTGTTCGTCGAACACGATCACCTTGCCGGGATTGAGGATCAGTTTGTCGTCAAAGGCGAGCTTGATCGCCTTGTAGAGCTGGATCATGCGCGGCCCGACAAATTCCGCGAGGAAGGCCTGGCGGCCGTTGCCGATGCCATGCTCGCCGGAAAGCTGTCCGCCAAGCTGCTTGGACAATGCGTAGAGCTCGGTCAGGCTGGCGTGCATGGCGGATTTCCATTCCTCGTCGCTCATTTCCGGCCCGCGCAACATCTCCGTATGGATGTTACCGTCGCCGCAGTGGCCGCACGGCTCCACACAGATTCCGTGGGACAGGGCGATCTTCTTCGCCGCCTTTACATATTCGGCAATGCGGGAACGCGGCACAACCACGTCGCACTCCTCCTGGGAGACGGAATCTGCCTTCATGCCCTCGAGGATGTTGGCACGCACCGCCCACACGGATCCGGCGCGCTCCGCCGTGTCCGCGATACAGCAATCAATCGCGCCATTGGCCAGAGCGGCCTCGGAGGTGGCCTCCACCGCGCTGTCCAGCTCTCTCTGATCGGAAGCGTCGTACATAACGATCAGCACGGCGTCGCCCTGCTTGACCGGGAAGTTCTTGTGCAGGTTGCGTTCCACGATCTCGATCAGTTCCCGCTCGAGGAACTCGATCGCCGTCGGCACAAACGACAGCTCCAGCACCTTCGGTACCATATCGGCGCACTCTTCCAGACTGTTGAATGGCATAACCAGCGTGCAGGAGCAGTTTGGCTGCGGCAGGAGCTTTAAGGTCACCTGCGTCAGGATGCACAACGTACCTTCCGAGCCGATCACCAGATCCTTGATATCGTATCCGGTTGTGTTCTTTACCACGTTTGAGGAGAAATTCATGATCGAGCCGTCCGGCATGACCGCCTCGATGCAGCGGATGAAGTCGCGCGTCAGGCCGTAGCGGACCGCCTTCATGCCGCCCGCGTTGGTGATCACGTTGCCGCCGATGGACGACGTCCGTTCGCCCGGATCCGGCGGATAGAAAAGCCCCTCCGCGGATACCGCGGCCTGGACGTCCACCAGCAGCGCGCCCGGCTCCACCGTCACGGTCTGGTTTTTGTGGTCAACCGGGAAGATTTTGTTCATCTTCATCACAGAAAGCATGATACCGCCGTATTTGCAGGTTGCGCCGCCCGCAAGGCCCGTGCCCGCGCCGCGGCAGACAACCGGGATGTTTTCCTGGTAGGCGTAAGCCATGATCGCGGAAACTTCTTCTTTGTTCAGCACCTCGACGTAGAGCTCCGGCGGGAAAACGCCGTATTCCGGCATCTCATCTTTGTAATATTCATGGGCGATCTGCTCGCCGACCCACACCCGGTCCGGCGCGGTAATAGCGCGGATACGGTCAAAATCCGCCTCTGTCATTTTCTTGTATGGATATGCCATGGTTTAGTCCTCCTTCCTGTTTTGTACCAGCTCGGTCAGCCGGGGCACAACCCGGAACAGATCGTCCACGATACAATAATGAGCCTTTCCAAAAATCTGTGCCGCGGGATCATCGTTGATCGCCACAATACATTCGGAAGCAGACATACAGGAAGTAAACTGAATCGCGCCCGATACGCCGCAGGTGATGATCAGTTTCGGACGGACCGTGCGACCGGAAAGGCCGATCTGGTGCGCCTGGTCACCGAAACCGTTCTCCACCATCGGCCGTGTGAACGCTAGCTGGCCGTGCAGCGCATCCGCCAGCTTCCGGCAGAGCTCCACACCGCCCTCGTTGCGCACGCCGCGCCCGGCTACGACGATGATCTCCGCGTCCTCGAGATTCGTCTTCGCTGCGATCATCTCCGATGAGACAATGCGGATCCCGGAGTGAGACATCTCCTCCGTCACCTCGCAGAGAACGATGCTGCCCTTGGGATTGGCCACCTTCGCAGCGCGATCCATAACTTTATAACGCACCGTCGCGAACTGCGGGCGGGATCTCGTGATCCCGATCTGCGCCATAATATTGCCGCCAAAAGCCGGGCGGATCTGTACCATGTCCGTGTTTGGCTTGATATCCAGCTCCGTGCAGTCCGCCGTCAGTCCCGTATGGAAACGCGTCGACAGACGGGGCGCTAAAGATCTTCCCAGGGAGGTCGCGCCGATCAGCACTGCGCTGGGGCGTGCCGCTGCGATGCAGTTTGCCGCTGCCTGCGCGTAGCAGTCCGCGCGGAAGCCTTCAAAACATTCATCTTCATAGACATAAACCTTATCGACGCCGTAGGGAAGCAGCTGCTTCGCGTTTTCCGCCGTCCCTTTCCCGCCGATCATCACGCAGTTGACCTGATAGCCGACCTTGGCCGCCATCTTGCGCGCCTCGCCGATCAGCTCATATGTAACCGGATGGATATCGCCGCGCTCCTGCTCCACAAAAATCAGAAAATCCTTCCAGCGGTTCTTATCAAACGCTTTCGCCTTCTGCTCAAAGCGGATCGCTTTCTCCGGGCACGAACGGACGCAGATTCCGCACATGCGGCAGGTCTCATTTACCGTAATCCCGCTCCCCTCGATCGCCAGCGAGCCAAAGGGGCACTTATCCACACAGATTCCGCACAGTGTGCATTTTTTTGCATTGAATTTTAAAAGTTCCATATCCTTTGTCTCCTCAGATAATCTTTTTCCCTGTCAGGATAGAAAAAATCTTCCCGGCTTTTTCGTCCGCATCGCCTTCCAGATAAACCTGCTTTTCCACCTCCGGCGGCGCGAACATCCGCTCCACCGAGGTCGGCGAGCCGATCAGTCCGTAACGGCTCAAATCCTGGTCAGGCATGTCCTCAAACGTGAGGATGTGGACCGGCCGACCGGCCGTCTTTTTCTTCAGGATATACGAAGGAAGCCGCGGCACGCACATGTCCTTGTCCACGGTGATCAGACAGGGGTAAGACATCTCCGATACCTGGGTAACACTCGCCAGATCCTGGCGCACACACACTGCTTTCTGATCGATGGAGACGATCTCCGACACCCATGCGGCGTGCGGAATCCCCAGATGCTCCGCGAGCGCCGGTCCGACCTGAGCCGTATCGCCGTCCGTCGTCTGTCTGCCACAGATAATCAGATCCGCGTCGCCCAGCACATGGATGGCCTGCGCCAAAGCATACGAGGTCGCCAGTACATCCGCGCCGGCAAATTTTTTGTCGGAAAGGATCACGCCCTCATCCGCGCCCATCGTATAGGCGTCGCGGATCATCTCCTCCGCGTGAGTCGGTCCCATCGTGAGTACCGTCACGGTGCCGCCCAGCTGCTCCCGCAGGCTCAGCGCCGTCTCCAGCGCAAACAGATCATACGGATTTGTCCGCGTGTCTCCGGACAGGCGCTTCATTGCCCCGGTCTCGGGATCGATCTCGGCCTTCGTCCCGGCCGGCACCTGTTTCATGCATACAATAATCTTCATTTTATTTCTCCTCAAGCTCCACGCCTTCGTAAAAGAAGGTCAGTATTTCGGTATAACTCATCCCGGCCAGAGCCATTCCCTGCGCGCCGTTCTGGCTCATGCCGGCGCCGTGGCCGTAGCCGCCGCCGTAAATCTGGTACTGCTTTACACCCTGGCTGTCCGTCCCCGTTTCCTCGACTGTGAGGAAACCGCTGGGCAGCGAATTCCATCCGTCAACGCTTTTCCCGTCCTGTCGCAGAATTGACAGCGACGCATCGCCCAGAGCGGCCCGGATCGGATTCTGACCGCGGATCGTCCGCTCTCCCTCGTCCCCGCGCACAAGCAGGGTTTTTGCGACGCCGCCCGCGCCCCGCTCCGTCACCTCCACGCTCTCCACACGCCCGACGCCGCTGATATTCGCACTGAGAATATCGGCGTTCGTCGCCGCGCTCCAGCGGAAAAACGGGAATTCACTGTCATAAGCGCTGGTATCCATGTCTTTGATGAATGCGGCAAAACGGTCATTATCTGTCAGATCCGTATCGTCCCGGCCGGGCCGCAGCTGTACGCTTTTTAAATAGGGCGTCCCCGAACCATCCGATCCCCAGACCGAACCGTCCGTGGTAACACCGCAGGATGTAGAAAAATAGTAGGCCGTAATCGGCTCTCCCTCATAGACAAGCAGTTGTCCGCAGGTCTCGTCAACCGCCGACGAGGAATGCCGGTCACTGTCCACGTTGTTGTAAACCTGGAAATTCGTGCTGTCATCGATATGTGCGCCGTAAGCCGCGTAGCTGTTGCTCTGCAATTGTACATAGGCGTAAGTGCGGGCGCAGACTGCCTGCGCTTTCAGCGCCTCCTTCTCATAGCTCGCCGGCATTTCACTGGGAATCACCTTTTTCAGATAATCCTCCAGGTACAGCTCATTGACCAGCACCAGACCATTCTCCGTATCCAGAAGCTCCAGGCGTCCGCCGTAAGAGGGAATCCCCTGCGAACGCGAGAGCGATGTGACACGGATCTCCCCGCCGTCCTCCGGCGTCAGGATCAGACGGCCTTCTTTCAGCCGTTCATCGCCCGGCGTGAACGTAAGTTCTTCACCGCCGACTACCGTATCCGTCGTCTCTCCCTGCGCCAGAACCAGCGCGCCATCGCACACCAGGCTCACTGATTCATGATACACCCCCGAAAACCCCTGATTCATCAGCAGCACGCGGATCGTTTCCGCGTCAAACTCCCGCACGGTAAGTACCGCGCAGAGTTTCCCCCTCGCAACCACCAGCTCCTGATTATCATACCCGATCAGAATGTCCGAAAGCGACTGCGTTTCAACATTCCCATAGGTTTTAAAAACGCGGAATTCTTCATCCAGCGCTACAAGGCCGTACCCCTCTACCTCAATCGCCTCCTCCTGAACCGAGAGAATGCGGCCGTCAATGCGTTCTTTTTTCAGAGATACCTTTGTAATCTTTCCGTCCTCCATCTCCAGGTCGGCCAGATTGGAAAGCAGCTCCTCCGTCTTTTTTGACGCCTTTCCGAAAGGAATGCGCCGTCTCAGATCACCCAGGCAGACGTCAAGGCCATCCGCGTCTCCGTCCACCAGCCAGACATTGCGGCAGGTCAGTTTTCCGCCCTTGTCCTCCACGATATGAATCAACGCCTGATCGCGCATCAATACAGTCAGTTCATGATCCACATAGGTATCAAGAGACAATCCCGCGAAATCCACCCTGCCCAGGTTGGTATAGGCCGTCCAGGCCGCGGCCTGGGGTACGGTCTCCGGCGTGCCGTAAATCTGTACGGTGCAACGCTGCACCTGCCCGTCCGGATCGGCATAATTCAAAAGCGAATCGTAAAAGAGCCACCAGTATTCCTCCGGATAGGCCCGCGAAGCGTCCTGTCGTCCTGAGCCGATCAGGGAAACGAGCGCGGGATCCACCGCTTCCGCAATTCCCCGGGCTTCCCCGTATGTAAGCTGCCCTTCCGCCGCCTCACCGGTCGCCGGGGTATTCTCCTCGCTCAGATACCCATTCGCATAAAGATAATCAAAATAGGGAACGTACCACTGGCTCTGCGACTGTGCCGCGAAACGCGAGGACGCCTCCGCCTTCCGCCAGGCCTCCAGCTCATCCGGCGAACAGACGGCCAGGACGACCGCTTTTGCGACCTCCGCCCGGCTGATCCCCTCTTTCTTCGGCTCGTACAACACAATCACCAGCATCAGCAGGAGCACCACAACCGGTACCCCGACCAGCCAGCCCATCAGTTGCCCTTTTTTCATGAATTTTCCTGCTTTTTCATATAACTGTGATCTTCCTGATCAATATAATCAAGATCCTGATAACGCGCAATGTCAGCCGACAGTTTTCGACGATGCAGCAGCCAGGTCACCAGCTCCGTCACCAGCTTATAAATCACGGCAAAGGTCGGCACAGCGATAATCATGCCGACAAAACCGAACATTCCTCCAAAAACCAGAATCGAAAACAGCACCCAGAAGCTGGAAACCCCGGTGGAATCCCCGAGAATTTTCGGACCGAGGATATTGCCGTCAAACTGCTGCAGCAGCAGGATAAAGCCCACAAACCAGATAAATTTGGAAGGATCCTCAAGCAAAATCAGCAGGGCGCTGGGAATCGCGCCGATAAACGGACCAAAAAACGGGATCACATTTGTCACGCCGATGACCACGCTGATCAGAAGGACATACGGCATATTCATAAAACCCATCAGCACAAAGCAGATAATCCCGATAATCAGCGAATCGATCAGTTTGCCGATGATAAAGCCGCCGAATACGTGATGCGCGAACCGCGCCTCCTCCAGTATCTTATTCGCCACCCGCACGGAACATACGCCATAGAGGATCATCTTGGCCTGCGTCATCAGCTTTTCCTTCATATTAAGCAGATAGACCATAACAATGATCCCGATCAGGAAGTTTTTCAGCACGTTCAAAGCGCTGAAAACGCTCGTCGAGACACTGGTGATAATCGTATACACACGGGTAATATTGGGAATGACGTCGTTGGTCAGCCAGCTCTGGAAGCTCGCCCACGCTTCGTCGTAATATTTTAATATAATCGGTTCCAGATCCGGATTGTCCGCGAGCAGCTGCTCCAGCCACAGCTGCAGCCGGGCGAAATTGGACGGCAGCGTCTCCACAATGCCAACCACGCTCTTGATCAGCTGCGGGATCATCATCGAGATCAATCCGGCCAGGACCGCGAACAGCAGCACTACGCTGACGATCGTCGCCACCACCGCGCCCAGCTTCCCGCGGTGCGACGGATCCCGGAACAGCTTCTCCGACCAGCGCAGACACACCGCGCGCGTCTGGTTGTAAACCGGCGTCAGCAGATAGGCCATCACCGCGCCATATGTAATCGGCGCCAGGATCGAAGCGATCTGCCCAAACAGTCCCTTCAACTCATCGAAGCGGATAATCGCAAAAATAAGCATCACCGTCGCCGCAAATACCGCGAAGACGGTCAGGCCCCATGATATGTGATTGTGATATTGGTCGCGCTTCATATGAATGCCTCTTACTATCACTTTATTAATAAGGATATTGGGCAGAGCCTCGAAAAACCTGCGGTTTTTCTCGGTCGCTTCGCTCGCCATATGGATGTCCTTATGCCCGCTCGTGCAAGCACGGCGGTCACCTGGACATTCATCTGGCTCTGCCCTTTTTGTACATTTTATCATAAATTCACAAAAAGATAAAGCAGCGATTGCTCGCTGCTTTCTTCTTTCATAATCCCAAAATGCCGGTCTTACGTATTGACGCCTAGCCTTACGCCAGGTGGGCAACCTCACGTGAGCTTCTGCCTTCCACTCAAGGGAGGCCTGGCATCTACCCACAAATATTGGAATCCCGATGTCACAAACGTAGGTTCAACATTGGTAAGGTTGTCGAGCATTTCAGGAATTACTTCCTGAAACCAATTATATAACAGTACGGATGGTTTTTCAAGAGGTTTTGCGATTCCTTTTTTTGCATGGAAAACTCATTGACAGAAACTCTTCATCATGATATTCTTATCGACAATCTGGAACATTCGTATCTGAAAGCAAACCTGCATTATCAAAATTATGAATATTGACTATTTTACCACAAGCCTTAACCGAAACAAAACCCCGGCCGCTTCCGCGCTCGCCCCGCTCTATTCCGATCGGGAGGGTTGCCGCCTCTGCCCACGCCTTTGCGGGGTACGTCGTGAGGACCTCCCCGGTTTCTGCGGCTGTCCCGCCTCCATCCGGGCGGCCCGGGCAGCTCTGCATCCCTGGGAAGAGCCATGTATCAGTGGCGTCCACGGCAGCGGTACCGTCTTCTTTACCGGCTGCACGCTGCGCTGCCGTTTCTGCCAGAATTACCAAATCAGCAGTACCCCGGCCGGCAAATCCCTCACCGTTCCGGATCTCGCCGCAATTTTCCTTGACCTGCAGCGTCAGGGCGCGCACAATATCAATCTCGTCACCGCGACTCAGTATCTGCCCTGGATTCTCGCTGCCCTCGATCTTGTCCGCGGCCGCCTGACAATTCCCGTCGTCTACAACTGCGGCGGCTATGAGCGCGTGGAAACGGTGCGAGTACTCCGGGACTATGTCGATATCTGGCTGCCCGACCTAAAATATTTCGATCCTGCTCTTTCCCGGGAATTCTCGCGGGCGGACGACTACTTTGCTGTGGCCTCAGCGGCAATCCGGCAGATGGTCGCGCAGACCGGAAGGCCACTGCTGCAGACTTACACCGAAAACATTGAATCCGCCGGAAATGATGCATCTGTCAACAACGCTGGGACTTTCAAAAATGATGATCCTGTCAACAACGCCGGGGCTACCAAAAACGATCATCCTGTCAGCAGCGCCGGGGCTTCCGAGGACGTCCACCTCATGGTCCGTGGCGTCATCATCCGCCATCTCGTGCTGCCCGGTCACCGGGACGATTCCATCCGGCTTCTGCGCTGGCTGGCCTCAGAGCTGCCGCCGCATAGCTTTTACCTCAGCCTGATGAGCCAGTACACGCCCTACCGCACGGACCCCGCTTTCCCGGAGCTCAACCGACGCGTTACCACCTACGAGTACCAGAAGGTCGTCGATGCCGCGCTGAACCTTGGCCTTGATCTGGGATTTATGCAAAAAAAGAGCAGCGCCCGCGAGGAATATACCCCTCCCTTTGACCTGGAAGGGCTGACGCCTCAGGCTGCTGCAACAGCTGCAAACACAGCAAACGAGAAGGATACCAACTGATTTTCCATCAACTGGTATCCCTCTCACTCTTCGTTGTCCACTGGACTGCACCTCTCTTTTCCTTTTTTCTGATAGCGATTCTTTCAACGCTATCCCGTACAGATTTGTACGTCCTCTATATGAAATTTTCCCCTCTGCTTCTGATCCCTTCACCGTCCCGATCGATCTTCTCTGAATTTACCTTGTTACCCGGATTCGCTTGCTCTCTGTTCTCATATACTTTCTCGTCATATATCAGAACCGCTTGCTTTCACTGCTGATAACGTTTCCTTTTCGCTCTGTTTTGTCTGGTGAATGCTCCGCAGATTCGTTTTCCCTGTTTCCTTCAATCGCGTCCGATCTTCTTATCGAACCTTTTCTCCATCCGTTTATGGAGCTTCTTTTCTGAATTTGCTTTGTAACCTTATCTATCAGGTTTTCTTTTCACATCCGTCTGATGTATCGGATGTCCTCTTTTCATTCGATTGAGGAAACTTAACTTACGTCTTCGGTGGTCCGTACCTCCTTTGCTTAGATTTTTTCTTTATCTTCTCTGCTTTCAGAAGATTTCGTTCTCTCTCTTGTTTATGGGTATATACTAGCAGATTCCGCGCAATTTGTCAATGCTTTTTCTCAAAAAAGTTAATATTTTTTGTGAATTGTCAAATTGCGCGGTACTTTTCAAACTTCTTTACGTGATTTCTCACCCAACAATCGCCGCAGCCAGCTGTTTCATCGCTTCCAGACTGGCAGCATTCAGCGCGGATTTGATCGTTACAACCGGCTCCGCAATCTCGATTGCCTTCATCGGCTCGAGAATACCGCGCATCACCTTTGCGGCCATCGGCGCCCAGCTTCCGTTCTCGATCAGCCCCACTTTACGTTTCTGCCAGTTCTTGGTTTTCAGGTGCAGCAAAAACTCCTCCATACAGGGGAATACACCTCCGTCATAAGTACATGCGGCCAGGACAATCCGGTCATAATAAAACGCCTTGCGCACCGCAAGCGAAACTTCCGTGCGGGCCAGATCCAGCGCCTCCACATGCTCCTCTCCCGCCGCGCGAAGCAGTTCAGCCATCTTTTCAGCCGCCTCAGCCGTATGCCCGTGAATCGAGGCAAACGCGACCAGCACGCCGTGTACCTCCGGCTCATAGCTGCTCCAGGTCTGATATTTTCCGATATAATGTTCCAGATTCTCCTTCAGAACCGGTCCGTGCAGCGGGCAGATCATCCCGATATCAAGTGCCGCGGCCTTTTTGAGCAGAGCCTGCACCTGCGCGCCGTATTTGCCAACAATATTCAGATAATAACGGGCAGCTTCTTCATCCCATGGCTCACTGGCATCCAGCGCGCCGAATTTACCGAACGCGTCCGCTGAGAACAGGATCTTCTCTGACTGCTCATAGGCGACCATGACCTCCGGCCAGTGTACCATCGGCGCCATGACAAACTGAAGCGTATGACTGCCGAGCGAAAGCACAGCGCCCTCCTTCACCTCGACCTTCCGGTCCGCCAGATCCAGCGTAAAAAACTGATTGATCATGGCAAATGTCTTTGCATTGCCAACGATCTTCGCCTCCGGGTACAGGCCGATGAAGCGTTCAATATTGGCGGCATGATCCGGTTCCATATGTAGGACAACCAGATAATCCGGTTTCCGTCCATCCAGCGCGTCCGTCAGATTTTCCAGCCATGTCCCGGTCGCGCGCGCATCCACCGTATCCATGACAGCTATCTTCTCGTCGAAAATGATATAAGAATTGTAACTGATCCCATTCGGCACCGGATACTGGCTTTCAAAGAGGTCAATCGTCCGGTCGTTCACACCAATATAACGTACCGCGTCAGAAACACAGGTATTGCTCATAGATATCTCCTTTCTGGAAAAAAGTTGTTGGGGCAAACGCCAATGATACTGCAGGTTGTTTTCGCATACCCCTGATTTTCAGGCCATTGCGCAGCCGGCAGCAAAAAACGCCACACAGCAGATCACGGCCTGAATAAGCCGGTAAGGCAGCAGTGCCCGGGACAGCTCAACCGGAGAAATCCCCGCCGCCTCCGACGGCATGATAATATTATCCGAAACCGGGGACGACAGATCGCCAAAATGTGAACCGCTGACGCAGGCTCCGATTGTGAGCGCGATCGGCGCGCCCGTCGCAAGCGCAAGCGGTACCGCCATCGGGAAGACAATAACCGCCGCAGCGGACAGCGAACCTGTCCCATAGGAAATAATACAACAAATAACAAATGCAATCAAGGGAACAACGCCTGCTGAGAAATTGTTTCCCACAATCTCCACAACAAATGCGTTAAAACCGAGTTCACTGACAATCTGGCCAAACGCGTAGGCAAACACCAGAATACAGAGCAGACCTGCCTGATCGCGGACTCCGCCGATCATCAGGCCGGAAACATCCGCGAAACGGATCGCTTTCTTTGCCAGGGCATAAACGGCCGCCACCGCCGCGCCGACCAGAAAAGCCGGATTGACAACAATCGATCCGTTCGCCAGAGAAAGGATCACGATCGCCGCGACCATGCCAATTACCGGCGCAAACAACGCCCATACATCGGAAGGAGTCTCCGGTCCTCTGAATATGCTCAGATCGTTCTCCTCGTTCGTCTCATCACCGGTCTTGCGGCCAAAGATGTCCAGTTCCTCCGCCTTCACTCCCGCTGTCAGCCTGCGAACCGGGCCGATATCCGGGATCAGACCGTATGCGTAGCCCGCCGCAAAGATCAGAGAAACAATCGCGTAAAACATAAAGGGGATCGAAGAAATATACAACGTCATGCCGTCATAACCTTCGACCGCAGAAACGATCAGGCCGGAAAAAAACAGAATATACATTGTGATCGGGGTCATTGTAGAGAGCGCCGAGCACACCGATGTGATAATCATCGGCACCTTCATGATCGGCATGCGGTTTTCCCTGGCCGGGACCCGCATCACGCGGGGCAGACACAGATTTGCCAGATAGCCGCTGATAAACAGGCAGCAGGAAAACCAGAACGTGGAAATCAGCGTCCGGCGCTCACTGTTGAGTTTTTTCTGGCAGAATTCCGCAAACCCCTTATAACCGCCCGCACGCCGGATAAATGAGAGCATCATTCCCAGAAACAGCATACCGACAATCACACTCGTATTGCTTTTGATCCCGTTTACCATGTAGGTATCAATAATCGGAGCAATGAAATTCCATCCGTTTCCGATCACCGAGCCTGCCACAATCGCGGCAAACAGGGACATCAGGACATTTTTCGTGGCGAAGCAGAGCGCGATCGCCAGAAGCGGAGGGATCAATGACAGCGCGTTAACCATTTTCTTATCCACCTTTATTTTATTTTGTACAGCTCAATTTTCAAAGAATCAGATTGTTGTCGATCCATTCCTGTGTTTTGCCCAGAATTTCCTTGAGAATATATTCCGTATGTTCTCCCCAGGCCGGCGCGTGATGGAAGCGTACGGGGCGCTCGACATTGCTCATCCTGGCAACCATGTTGGTAACCTCGAAATTTTCCGGATATTTTCCCTCCGGCTCCAGATCAAGCGAGCAGAAAAAGCCACGTTCACGCAGGTGCTCATCCCGATGGATGAGATCATAATTGGTCTGAACCGGCGCACCGGAAACCCCGGCAGCCTGGCAAAGCCTGCCGACTTCCTCCGGCGTCCGTTCTGCCGTCCAGGCTAAGATATGCTCGTCCAGCGCTTCCACATTTGCCAGGCGGGCGTCGTGGGTGGCAAATTCTTCCGCCCCGGACCACTCGTCTTCCGGATCAATGACACCGCGCAGCTTCTGCCACTCTTCCTCGCCGGCGCAGGCGATCGCACACCACTGCCAGTCATCGTCGCCCTTGCAGCGATAAACATTATGCGGCACACAGGTTTCACTCCAGTCGCGGTTGCCGATGCGGCCATATTTAACCCCGTTGGCCTGCGCGCTGATGATCGCCGGGCCGAGGAAAGCTGTCACGCCGTCCCCCTGGCCAACGTCGACAAACTGTCCATGACCCGTACGGCGGCGGTATTCGATGGCAGCCAGCATATAATTTGCCAGCGTCAGACTTCCAAAATAATCGGCCAGCGGCGTCGGCATTTCCGGCGTATCGGCGCCCTCATAACCGTAAAGGCCGATCAGACCGGTTACGGACATCAATGATGGCGCGTACGTAATATAACTGCTATAGGGGCCATAGTCCCCCAGCCCCGAGGCATTCAGGACGATAATATCTTCCTTAATTTTACTCAGGTCCTCAAAGGTCAGCCCAAGCTTGCGAAACGCTTTCACGCCATAATTGCAGACGACAATATCCGCAATCTTCACAAGCTCCTCAAAAACCTCGCGGCCGCCCGGTGATTTTAAATTGAGGGCGATATCCAGTTTGTCATGGTTGAAATCCTGAAACACCCAGCCTCCTTCCTTATAAAAGCTGTCGTTATTTTTGCGCTGACAGCCGGTACGAAGCACATCCAGCGTCTTGTTGCTCTCAATACGAATCACGCGCGCACCCAGATCGTTAAACAGCTTTGTCGCTCCCGGACCGGCCATGACCCAGGTCAGATCCACGATCGTAATGTCCTCCAGTAAACGTCTGTTCATGGTATCCATACTCCTCTCTACGCCAGACCGGCCTTAAATAACGCTCTCCGATCGAAGAGCCGCGATTGCTTCCTCTGTGTAACCAAGTTCTGTAAGAACCATATCCGTATCTGCGCCAAGCAGCGGAGCCGGGACGTCCAGAATCTGCTCCGACTCCGACATCTTTGCCATCGCGCCCGGATACTGATAAGCGCCCATCACCGGATGATCGACCTCCACAAAATATTTGCGCGCCTTCAGGTGCGGATTGTCAATCAGCGTATGCGCCTGCTCGACTGCCGCCATCGGGAAACCGCGTCGCTGCGCCTCCTCCATAAAAGCGATTTTTCCGTATTTTTCACCCAATTTGTCAAAATAACTCATCAGCACACTGTTGATCGGAGTCTGAATCTCGCGGGCATATTCCTCATAAAACGGGTCGTCAAACACGGAAATATCCAGTCCTTCTTCCTCAAACCAGTCCATAAGCTGCTGCCATTTGGTCGCTACGGAAGCAAATACCAGACCCTGATCGCATGTATGGATGAACGGCAGCGCATAGTCCGGTCCGCCCACGCGCACCAGACTGCAGTCATTGACCTGAGCCTCGCCGATAAACTGATCCTTCCAGGTTGCAAAGCATTCCTGCTGGGAAATGTCAATATATGCGCCTTCCCCTGTAGACAGACGGCTGTGATATTCCGCCTGGATCGCGAACAGCGCGTACATCGAAGCACCGGCGGACATGACGTCATAGCCATAGTGCAGCGGCGCCTGGCCGACGCGGCCGCGGTCCATCATCGGGCCGCCCATCGCGTCCGTAATCAGATCCGAGCTCGCCTTCCAGTGCGCATGCGGACCATCCTGGCCAAACGGAGTGACGGAACACATAATCAGACCGGGATTTTCTTTCCTGAGCATATCGTAATCCAGACCGAGTTTTTTCATATAACCAGGTTCAAATGTTTCAATAATGACGTCCGCCGTCCAGGCAAGCCTGCGGAAAATTTCCTGTCCCTCTGTTGTCTCCAGACGCAGCGTCACGCTGCGCTTGCCGGTATTGTTATAGGCGAACGGAATGCTTTTTTCCGGATCCGCAGTACCGCCCGCAAACGAACCGCGCCGCCGCTCATCATCACCCTCCGGCTTTTCGATTTTCAGCACCTCGGCTCCGAACGCCGCCAGCTGCTTACCCACAAACGAAGCGTTGCGGTCAGCCAGATCCAGTACCCGAAGCGTTTCGTATATCGTTTTCATCGTAATCTCCATTCTGCCGCCTTTTCTCAGGCGGCAAAAACAGCCATGTCATCACAGGCAACACACTCATCCATGCTACTTATCATCACGCGAAACGAGCCGGACCGTCGCGCTCGAAGGCACTAAAATCACGCCGTCCTGATTTTCCGTCCACATCTCAATATCGACAAGATGTTCTCCATTCTCTATATATTTGCGGACAACATGGCCTTTCACCGTGATCAGGTCGCCTTCAAAGCTGGGGCGGCGAATCTGGTGCGCAAGCCGTTTGACAAATGCGTGATCTCCTGCCCAGTCCGTGACAATCTGCGACGTCCAGGCCTCCCCGAACCCGCCAAATATCGTGGCCAGCGGATAGCCCATCACATGGCTCATGCGTTCCGAAATATGGAAAATAACCGGATAGGTCCACTCATTGGTCTCCGGATCCTTTACATTGCGGCGCGGAGAAACCTGCTGCCATTTGGTCGCGCCACTGCCAAAACGATAGCCGCACGCAACCATAAAGCTTGCCTGATCGACAATGTCAAGCGGTCCTTTCATAAGATAAGGCAGTTCCTCACCTTCCGTGACATCCTCCCAGTAACGGATCGTGCCGCCGCGCCGGTTTTTCCCGGCAAGGCAATCCTCATAATGCTTATGCAATGCTTCCAGCTGCTCCTCGCTGTAGAAGGGCTTTTTCTTTTTTCCAAAAACCGCGCTGTCCCCTTCCTCACGTTTCTCCGGATAGGCGCAGGTAATTACCGTATTGGCGGTAACCGTAACCACTTCTCTGTCATTCTCATCAAGAAAATGCCGCCTTCCGGTTTCGATCAGCATCCGGTAGGGCTTGTTTTTTACCGGTTTTTCCTTAACGCCGAGGAACTCATCCTTAATATGGAGCCGGGCGCCGCAGCGAACGACATCTTTATATTCATAGATCGTCCCTCCGTACATATGGTTCATACCCTGAATAATGCCGTTCCTCTCGCTCGGCAGAAACGCGCCCTCGGCAATGTAAGCCATAAACCGTCCCGGCGAGGCGATCGGACCGCCCCAGCAGCTTTTCTCCGCGTATTCCCTGTCATTATACAGCGGATCATTGTTGCCAATATTGTAATTCCAGCAGCGCACAGCCTCAAATGTGACATCCTCGTTGTTCTGTGGCCAGCTGTTGGGAATGTCCGGGGAAGCAACTGCGTCACCCACAATCGTCGCCATATCGGCAATAAAATCATCTACTTGTTTGTTCCATTCTTCGCGTGTGAGATTAAATTCTTCTGACATTTGTCTTCCTTCCTGCGCAGAACATGCGCTGTATTGATTATTATGACGAAAAAGGGAATGCCTCCCGCCAAGGCGGAAAACACTCCCTTCCGAAAACTACGTTTAGTTTGCCAGAGCGGCCTGTGCAGCTGCCAGACGTGCAATCGGCACACGGAACGGACTGCAGGACACATAATCCAGACCGATCTTGTGGCAGAATTCTACGGAAGACGGATCGCTGCCATGCTCGCCGCAGACGCCGCAGTGCAGAGTCGGACGAGTAGACTTACCAAGCTTCAATGCCATCTCCATCAGGCGGCCAACGCCGATCTGATCCAGCTTCGCGAACGGATCGTTCTCAAAAATCTTCATATCATAATAAGAATTCAGGAACTTACCGGCGTCATCGCGCGAAAAGCCAAAGGTCATCTGCGTGAGGTCATTGGTACCGAAGCTGAAGAACTCCGCCTCCTGCGCAATCTCATCCGCGGTCAGCGCGGCTCTCGGAATCTCGATCATCGTGCCGACCTCGTATTTCATGTCGATTCCGGCAGCAGCGATCTCCGCGTCCGCGGTCTCGACAACGATCTTCTTGACATATTTCAGCTCTTTCACGTCGCCAACCAGCGGAATCATGATCTCCGGAACCAGTTTCCAGTCCGCGTGCGCCTTCTGCACATTGATCGCGGCGCGGATAACGGCCTTGGTCTGCATCCTTGCAATCTCCGGATAGGTAATGGCCAGACGGCAGCCGCGGTGACCCATCATCGGGTTGAACTCATGCAGCGCGTCGCAGATTGCGTGGATCTGCTCCACGGTCTTGCCCTGCGCGTCCGCCAGCTTCTTAATATCAGCCTCCTCGGTCGGCACGAACTCATGCAGCGGCGGATCCAGGAAACGGATCGTGACCGGGTTCCCCTCCATCGCCTCATACAGCTTCTCGAAATCGCCCTGCTGCTCCGGAAGGATCTTTTCCAGAGCGACCTCGCGCTCCTCCAGCGTCTCAGAACAGATCATCTCACGGAACGCGTCAATACGGTTGCCAGAGAAGAACATATGCTCGGTACGGCACAGGCCGATGCCCTCAGCGCCAAGTTCTCTTGCCTTCTTCGCATCTGCCGGGGTATCCGCGTTCGTGCGAACACCAAGCTTACGGAATTTATCCGCCCAGGCCATGATGCGGCCAAACTCACCGACAATCTTGGCGTCAACTGTCGAGATCGCGCCGTCGTATACGCAGCCGGTCGTACCGTCGAAGGAAATCACATCACCCTCGTGATATACCTTTCCGGCCAGCGTGAATTTCTTATTTTCCTCATCCATAACGATATCGCCGCAGCCGGATACGCAGCAGGCGCCCATGCCGCGCGCAACGACGGCCGCATGGCTCGTCATACCGCCGCGAACGGTTAGGATACCCTGTGACGCTTTCATGCCGGTAATATCCTCCGGGGAAGTCTCCAGGCGAACCAGGACTACCTTCTCCCCTCTCGCGGCCCAGGTCTCCGCGTCCTCCGCGGTAAACACAATCTTGCCGCAGGCCGCTCCGGGAGCCGCACCCAGCGCTCTCGCGATCGGCTTCGCCGCCTTGATCGCCGCGGCGTCAAAGGTCGGATGCAGCAGGGAATCGAGGTTACGCGGGTCGATCATGGCCACAGCTTCTTCTTCCGTCCGCATGCCCTCGTCAACCAGATCGCAGGCAATCTTTAACGCCGCCTGCGCTGTGCGCTTTCCGTTACGAGTCTGCAGCATGTACAGCTTGCCGTGCTCCACGGTAAACTCCATATCCTGCATATCACGATAATGATCCTCCAGCGTCTGGCAGACCTGCTTGAACTGCTCAAACGCCTCCGGGAATTTATCCGCCATCTCCGTAATCTTCATCGGCGTACGCACACCGGCCACAACGTCCTCGCCCTGTGCATTTGTCAGGAATTCACCAAATAGTCCCTTGGCGCCGGTAGCCGGATCTCGGGTGAACGCCACGCCTGTACCACAATCATCGCCCATGTTGCCGAACGCCATGGACTGGACATTTACCGCGGTGCCCCAGGAATAGGGGATATCATTGTCACGGCGATATACATTCGCGCGCGGGTTATCCCAGGAACGGAACACGGCCTTGATCGCGCCCATCAGCTGCTCCTTAGGATCATCCGGGAAGTCTTCGCCGATCTTCGCCTTATATTCGGCTTTGAACTGTCCGGCCAGCTCGCGCAGATCCTCCGCGGTCAGCTCCACATCCTGCTTCACGCCCTTTTTCGTCTTCATCTCATCGATCAGAGCCTCGAAGTATTTCTTGCCGACCTCCATAACGACGTCGGAATACATCTGAATAAATCTGCGATAGCAGTCCCAGGCCCAGCGCGGATTGTTTGACTTCTCAGCAATAACCGCAACCACGTCTTCATTCAGGCCAAGGTTCAGGATCGTATCCATCATACCGGGCATGGAAGCGCGGGCGCCGGAACGAACCGATACCAAAAGCGGGTTCTCTTTGTCGCCGAACTTTTTGCCGGTAATCTCCTCCATCTTTGTGATGTACTCCATGATCTGGTCCATGATCTCATCATTGATCTTGCGACCATCCTCATAGTACTGGGTGCAGGCCTCCGTCGTGATCGTAAAGCCCTGTGGAACCGGCAGGCCGAGATTTGTCATCTCCGCCAGGTTCGCTCCCTTTCCGCCCAGCAGATTTCTCATGCCGGCATTTCCTTCGCTAAACAAATAAACCCACTTGTTCGCCATTGTGTTTTCCTCCTAATCCAGCGTGTCAATTACCACCGTTATATCTTTCCATTTCCAGCGGTCCGCTAATTAGTATAACATATTTTAAATGCTAGTAAAGTTTTTTCCCGCAAAAAAAGAAAAAAAATTGCACAAAATTTCTGTTAAATCTTCTGAAAGTGCTTTCATATTCTGTCATTTTCGTATATATGGTTTTTGTTCGCATATACGAAAGACAGGAATATTTCCCTTAAAAGACTACACCTGATCGTACTGAATCTGACTCTTTACCTTCGCAGCCACATCCAGGCCAGCCAGCAGGCCACCAAGCTCCAGTCCGAGATCAAGAGCATAACCCAGCCCCCGTGCGGTTGTGATATTCCCGTCGGTAACAACGCCCTCACCGGTATGTTCCGCTCCAAGCAGATCCTTCTCAAAGCCCGGATAGCAAGTCGCGCGTCTGCCCTGCAGATACCCAAGACGACCCAGCACCACCGCCGGCGCCGCACAGATTGCGGCGATCCTCCGTCCTTCCGCGTGCGCTTTTTTCAGAGCTTCACGCAGCGGAGCGCAATTGTAAAGATGCTCCGACCCCGGCATACCGCCCGGCAGGAAAATCGCGTCGCCATCCGAAAATGCTGCCTGCGAAGCAATTTCATCCGCCTGGATACGGATGCCGTGCGAGCTGACGATCTCCCGCTCCTCATGCACGGAAACCAGCGACACCTCGATACCGCAGCGTTTGAGCACATCCACGACGGCGAGGCATTCCACTTCTTCTGAACCATTTGCGATCATTGCGTAAACTTTTGCCATAAAGACCTCCTCTTGCATAAACACCCCGGGCAGATCCTGTCCGGGGCTTGCTATTATGATTTACCTTGTGTTTGTTTAGTTGTTGATCAGCTTGCCGCTCTCATCATTCCAGCTGTACAGCTTGCGGATCTCCTCGCCAACCTTCGTGGACGGATGCTCCTGGGCTTTCTTGCGCATCGCCTTGAAGTGTACCTGGCGGCCGGCCGGGGACATATCAAGCAGGAATTCCTTGGCAAACGTACCATCCTGAATATCAGCCAGGATCTTCTTCATCGTCTTGCGGGTTTCTTCGGTAATCAGCTTCGGACCGCTGACATAATCGCCGTACTCAGCCGTATTGGAGATCGAATAGCGCATGCCCTCAAAACCGGACTGGTAAATCAGGTCGACGATCAGCTTCATCTCATGGATGCACTCGAAATAAGCGTTGCGCGGATCATATCCGGCTTCAACCAGCGTGTCAAAGCCTGCCTGCATCAGAGCGCAGACGCCGCCGCAGAGCACTACCTGCTCACCGAACAGATCAGTCTCGGTCTCGGTGCGGAACGTAGTCTCCAGAACGCCTGCCCGCGCGCCGCCGATACCCAGCGCGTAAGCCAGAGCAAGCTCCAGCGCCTTGCCGGTCGCGTCCTGCTGCACCGCTACCAGGCACGGAACACCCTTGCCTTCCTGATACTCGGAACGAACGGTGTGACCCGGCCCCTTCGGTGCGATCATCGTCACATCGACATCTGCCGGCGGCGTGATGCAGCCGAAATGAATATTGAAACCATGCGCGAACATCAGCATATTGCCCGGCTCCAGGTTCGGCTCAATATCCTTCTTATACATATCCGCCTGCAGCTCATCATTGATCAGAATCATGATGATATCCGCTTTTTTCGCCGCCTCAGCCGCGACAAAAACCTCAAATCCCTGGGCTTCCGCCTTTTTCCAGGACTTGCTGCCCTCATAGAGACCGATGATCACATGGCAGCCCGAATCTTTCAGATTCAGCGCGTGCGCATGTCCCTGACTCCCGTAACCAATAATCGCGATCGTCTTTCCTTCCAACAAAGACAGGTTGCAATCTTCCTGATAGTAAATCTTTGCCATCTTTCTTCCTCCTGAAAAATTTCTTTCTATGCTGAAAAAGGCTGTTGCCGGCGGCTTACTGTCCGTCTTTGGCATTCCTTATCGCTGCACATTAATACCGGCATCCCGGTAGACTGTCTGGTCGTGTTTCCTGTCTACGGCAGCCAGCGTACGTCATCCGCGCCGCGCGAAAGGCCGGTAATCCCGGTCCGAGCCAGCTCCAGAATCTCATAATCCTCCAGCAGACTGATCAGCGCGTCCAGCTTGGACTGATCGCCAGTCAGCATCACTGTCAGAGATTCCTTCCCGATGTCGACAATCGTGGCACGGAAAATATCAGAAATCGCGGTGATCGCCTGGCGCTGCGACGCGTCCGCCTTCACCTTCACCATAATCAGCTCCCGGTACACGGAATGTCCCGGCTTCAGCTCCTTGATATCCCGAACATCCTCCAGCTTGCTTAACTGCTTCTCGATCTGCTCCAGGATCTCCTGGTCGCCCGTCGAAACAACGGTCATGCGGGAATAACGTGGATCTGCGGTCTCTCCCACTGTAAGACTTTCAATATTATAACCCCGGCGGCTGAAAAGACCGGCAACGCGGCTCAGCACACCCGAGGTGTTGTCCACAAGCAATGATAATACAATTCTGTCCATGGTAATGGGATTCCTTCTGTTCTTTGTTTTGCTGCTTCGCCCTATGCTCACTTGGCTCTCGCTACTTCGCCGTGCTGCACAGTTCGCGTGCTTCGCACGTTGCTGTGCACGCCTTCGGTATCGCTGTGCGGGCTCCGCCCTATGCTCATTCACGATTCCGCAAAAATTCATGCAAGCATGAATTTTTGCTTCTTCGTTCATTCGCGCACGGCTTTTCTTTATTCATGATATCAACCTTGAAGTTATTTGTCAACGGATTTCCTGCTTTTATCCGGGTGTCTCCTAGCCTTATCGTAATCCTGTCCGATGGCATTCTGATTGCTTTATTCTGATTTTTTTGCTATCCCAGCGCTACGTCCAGGGTCATCATTACCATAAATCCGACGGCAAAACCGATTGTGCCGATATCGGAGTGTTCGCCTTCGGCGGATTCGGGGATCAGCTCTTCGACTACAACGTAGAGCATGGCTCCGGCCGCGAAGGACAGGCAGTATGGCAGAACCGGTACGACCAGCCGCGCCAGCAACACGGTCAGAAAAGCGCCGACCGGCTCGACGATACCGGATAACACTCCCATAAAAAATGCTTTCCCCCGGCTTATACCGCCGCTGCGCAGCGGCAGCGAAATAATCGCGCCCTCCGGGAAGTTCTAAATCGCAATGCCGATCGAAAGCGCGAATGCGCCCGCCAGGGAAATCGTCGCCTCCCCGGTCAGGATACCGGCGAATACGGCTCCAACCGCCATGCCTTCCGGAAGATTGTGCAGTGTCACCGCAAGCACCAGCATCGTCGTCCGCGCCAGACCGCTTTTCACGCCCTCCGGCTTATCCGCCCCCATATGCAGGTGCGGCACGATGTGATCCATCACCAGCAAAAACGCCATACCAAACGCAAACCCATTCACCGCCGGGAGAAACGCCAGACGGCCGTAACTCTCAGACATCTCCATGGCCGGGATCAGCAGCGACCAGACAGACGCCGCGACCATCACGCCGGAGGCGAACCCGATCAAAGCTTTCTGCACCAGCGGTTTTATCGCGTGTCTGGCAAACAAAACACAGCCCGCTCCCAGGGTCGTGCCCAGAAACGGGATCATAATTCCCAAAATAATATGAATCAGCTCCTCATGCATCATTTTTCCTTTCTGTTCTGATTCTTTTGTTCGTTCTGACCCTGGTATTATTCTATTCCCGGCTGCGCCCCTTCGTTATCAGAAATTCCCTCAATAGTGTCCTGCCTCATGCTCCGCATTCAGCCAGTCTACTGCTTCCCAGAGTCCATCCTGATTAAATGGAAAATCCTTGGAATGTTTCTTCTCATCAGCGGTATTCTCAAAATTCATCGGTTCCGGCCAGATCACCGCCTCAATCACCGTTTCTTCCCGCTCCTGCTTTTGCAACAGATAGCGCATGCCGCTATAGCTGCCGGTAAAACGATTTTTTTAAATAAGGGATGGAAATCATCCCGTGCAGATCAATCATAGGCTTCCTCCAGGCTGACAAAAATATTTATCATTCTTCGTTTCCGAGAATGTTCCCGGAATAAAACTCCTTAATTCCATCCTCAAAACGACGGAATGCCGGAATATATTCCTGCAAAATGATTCCAACCATTGTTCCAGCCGCCTCCGAGTCATATATATGCGTCATATCATTGCGCGCATTCAGCATGGACAGCCATACATCCTCTTCCATAAAATCATAAAAAGAAAATGCCGCCTTGATGATGGTCCGCGGAGAACCGGCTGCCGCCGCGAATTGTCCCTCATAGCGCAGCAGTTCCTTCAATACTTTCCATCCCAGTTCGAACTGGATAAAAAATTTATCTATAATCCCGCTGATAATAAATTCATTGGTCAGATCTTCCTTTTCCGCAGTTTCCAGCACTCTCAGATTCGACCGGAACTGATCAAACTTTTTCATATAACAATATCCCCTCTTTTTGAATCGTTTCCCTCAGGCTGCTCTGGATATTTTTCCCCAGATCAATGATATCATATTCCAGAAGCGTCGACGTGTCCTCATCCACATCCAGTGAGAATCGCACAATATCCCCGCCCTCCGCCGCCAGGTCAATGTCGCTTTTGGGGTAAAAATCTCCCCGCGCGCGCGAACCGAACAAAATCACCCGCTTCACATCATATTTCTTCGCAAGGAAGCGGATCTGATCAATCACCTCTGGTTTTATTCCTGTTTTTGAAATCATTTCCCTGTCCACACTTATTTTTCCGTCTTCTATATTTATTTAATAAATTGCCGTCTGCAAATTACATAATATCATTTCGATCTTGCATTGTCCAGAAAACTGTGAATTTCCTTGTATCAACAATAAAGTTACCACCAGTTACAATCACAAAGCCGCGAAAGCCGATCGCATGAATCGGACTCCCGCGGCTGTTCTTTTACTATAAATTTCTTTTATTGTAAATCTCTTTTTCTGTTAATTTCTTTTGTTATTTATCGTTTTTACGATTAATATTCCTCCAGCTCCTTATTTTCCTCAATTCGGTCCTGCAGCCACTGCGGCACATCCCTGGCCGGGAAGAGCGCGTACCGCCAGCCGTCCGACGCTTTCCGCAGGCGAACCGACGCGCTGATATAATTCTCTTTCCGGTAGAACATATTGTAATAAATCAGGCCGTCGTCCACCAACAGCGACTGAAGCTCCTCAAGCTCATCCGGATCGGTGATCGTCAGATCCGTGGACCAGTAACTGTCGTCCTCAAAAAAGCTGTAATTGACTGTCAGCGAGGCGACCTCCGCGTCCCGGTAGACCGGCCCGATCTCAATGCCGTAAGCCGCCAGAAGCTTCACGGTCTCTGTGAACGATTCGTAAACCGGATAATAATCCACCGACTCAACGTCTCCGCTGTTGTAATTGTAATAGCGATAACGGAATTCCCGCCAGGAGGTATAGTAATCCATGGGATTGGCCTCCGACCAGGCAAGGCTTTCCTCATCCGCCTCTGTTGTGAAACGAATCAAACCGACCGGCGCTTCCTCATAAAGCTCGCTGACCATGATCGCCGCGAATTCTTTCTGGTAGGTCTCCAGCAGCTTTCTTTTCTCATCCGCGCCAAGCCCCTCCAGGATGGTATCCCCGTTGAAACGGCGGAAACGCACCCTGGCGATCTCGTCCGCGGACTTTGTAAAGACCGGATAAGCCGCCTCCAGATACTCCTGGTCGTTCCGGATCATATTCAGCGCGTCCAGAATCTCCTCCGCATACACATGATACGTGCGGTAAACACTGCGGCCGCTGTTTAACGTATAACAGATCGTAACACCGGTCCACACACGGAAATCGTCGTCATCTCTCTGATAAATCCGGTTGTCCTTTCCCGCGAGGAAGATCGAAGTCGGGCCGTCCGCGCCGCCGATCACAGTATACGCAGCCGCCTCCATTTCCCTTTTCTGCTCTGTTGTGGCAGTGGAAAACTGCTCTGTTGCGGCAGTGGAAAGACCCATCTCTTCCGCTTCCTCCGGCGTCAGGAACACTACCTCACCGGAATCCGTCATGTATACCTTACTGCCCTCGTTGTCCCGGTCATCCTCTCTCGCATGGAGAATGCCGACCGAAGCGATCTCTAAAAGATTTTCAAAATCATGGTACTCCATCCGTTCCATCATCGCATCCGTGACGCCGCTGCGCACCCATACATAACTGCCGTCATCAAGCTGCTCCGTATAGCCGTAGGATACCCAGTCGTTTAAATTGGAAATCTGCACCACAACCGATTGCAGCTGATCTGCCTGCGGCAGATATTCATCGTAACGGAATACATCATAGCGGAACGCGAACAGCACCAGCAGGGATACCACGCCGCAGCCGGCCAGCTGCAGCTTTCCGCAGAACAGCTTACGAAAATCAAAATGGAAAATGATCTCCATCAGGCAGTGCGTGATCACCGTGCCGACGATCACACCGAACACCGCCCAGCCCACGGAAGTGCGCATGCTCCACATAAACAGCCCCAGATACTGTCCGCAGGCCAGCACAACCAGACAGCGGATAACCGGACAGCTGCGGCGAAAAGCCATCGCACGCCCCGCGGCCTCCGAGGCCCGGCGTTTGTGGATCAGGCAACCGACGACGGCCAGCAGCAGAGCCGCGGCCAGCGTCACCAGCGCTTCCGTCCACACCGCTTCCCCCATCAGATAGCGGCTCACCTGCGCAAGATAGGCCGAGAGCGGTGAAAAACGGTAGCCCCATTTCTCCACATTCTCAAAAGACAGATACGTGTAAGTATCAAAGAAATTGACAAAATACTGCTGCGCCAGATAGATCACACCCGGAGCAAACAGCGCAAATACTCCTGCTCCGAGAAAGCCGACCACCAGATTCCCCGTAAGCAGCGCCGCCAGCACGATCACCGTGTAGCCGAATATGTAGTAGATCATCGTCAGACCGTAGCCCTCCAGGGCAATCCCGGCCAGGCTGCCCGCGTCCAGCCCGTTGGAAGCGGCGACCGCCACACCGGCAATCAGGAAAACCGCATAAAACACGGCAGGAATCAGGATACCATCGATATAATTCGCCAGATAGATTTTCTCACGCCGCACCGGAATGCTGTGATAAAAATCAACCTTGCTGCGGGAATACAGATAGGAAAAGCTCCCCAGCCCGCAAACCAGCGCAGTCACAATCATCGCCATCACCATGGCGCTGTTGGAAAACGCGAACCAGTTTTCCATCGCATTCTTGTACGCCTTCAGGCCCGCCGTATACGTATCATAATTCTGTATCGTCCCGGCGTTAAAAGCCGCCGCTACCGGAAACAGGAAGAAAAACTCCAGCGCGACCAGCGCCGCCAGCCAGATGCGGCTCTTCAGATCTTCTTTAATCAGCTTAAAAAATAAGTTTTTTGACGTCATAGCCAACTACCTCCGTTTCACTGATAAAGATTTCCTCCAGGGACAGGGGGATCGTCTCATAGAAAACCGGCTCCGCCGTCTGCATGCAGTGCTCCACCTCAGAAAGGCTGCCGCGCACCGTCAACGTCAGGAGCCGCCCGCGCCGATCGGTTTTCACGATATCCAGACCGACCAGATCGGCCGCTTCCATGCCGTCCTTTAACACACACTGCACCTTGTGGATATTCATCTTCATCTCATCGAGATCGCGGCTTAAAAGGATGCCGCCCCGGTGCAGCAGTCCGACATGATCGCAGATATCCTCGAGCTCGCGCAGGTTGTGCGAGGCGATAATCGGCGTCAGATGCCGCTCCTCCATGTCATTGGCAAACAGGCTCTTAACCGCCTGGCGCATCACCGGATCAAGTCCGTCGAAGGTCTCGTCGCAGAACAGATAGTCCGTGCGCGCGCAGATGCCGCAGATGACGGAGACCTGCTTTTTCATGCCCTTGGAGAACGTGTTGATCTTGCGTTTCTCGTCGAGCCCGAAATTTTTTATCAGCAGATGAAAACGCTCCGTATCAAAATCCGGATAAAAACTCCGGTAATAGGACAGCATGTCGCCCGGCGTGGTGTTACTCAGAAAATACTGGTCGTCCGAAATATAAAAGAACCGCCGTTTCGCCGCCTCATTTTCAAAAACCTCCTGGCCGTCGATACGGATACTCCCGGAATCGGGACGCAGCACGCCGCTCGCCATGCGCAGAAACGTGCTCTTGCCGGCGCCGTTTGTGCCGATCAGACCGAATACGCTGCCATCGCGGATCACGGCGCTCAAGTTGTCAACCGCTGTAATGTCGTCAAATTTTTTTGTCAGATTGATCGCTTCAATCATACCTGCTCTCCTCCCTTCTCGCCATTTTCCCGGTACGCCTCGCCGGCGGCCGTCACAAACTCTTCCTCCGTCATACCCAGGCTGTGCGACTCCTTTGCCAGGGCTCCCATCTTCCCGATCAGCGCCGCGCGCCGCGCTTCCCGCAGCTTCCGGACGCTGCCGACAAAGCTTCTCTTTCCCTTCACGGAGTAGAGAACACCCTGACGCTCCAGCTCGCCGTAGGCGCGCTGAATGGTATTGGGATTGATCGACAGCTCCGTCGCCAGGCTACGCACTGACGGCATCTGGCTGTCCTCCTCGAGAACACCGAGAATCATCAGTTCCCGCAGCTTCTCCGCGACCTGCTCGTAGATCGGGCGACTGTCCTTGTAATCCAGCAGAATCATCGCATGGTTCCTCTCCTTTCCCCTGCTTGCAACTGTGCTTTTCAACTGTATTAAGATTGTTAATACACTTATACCATGAAAAACCGCCTCATACAAGGCGGTTTTTCTTAAGCAATTCTTACGAAACCCTTACTGCGAACCGGCTATAACGTAATGTTCCTTCAGCTCATTGAGCACACTATATTTAATCACGCCCTCGCGCTGCATCCTGCCCACCACAATCCCCGGGGCAATCCCCTGTTGTAACGCGAACCCGCGCACGCCTTCTTTCGTGTAATCCTTTTCCGCAACAAATCGCTCAAAATCCCCCGAGGGGATCAGAGCATTTCCCGCCCATCGGTCCGCGACATCCTCATCTTCGTCGGACGTCCCGGCCGGACGACCCAGATGACCTAAAATAATATGCGCCAGCTCATGAAAAAGACTGAACCAGAACTTATCCGCGTCTTTCCCCCGCGCGGTGAGACCGACAACAATTTTATTTCCGTCAGGGAATGTCGCTCCCTGAAGGAAGGAGCCCTTTAAATGCGGCAGAAATACCAGCGCGACGCCGCATCCTGCCAGCGATTGTTTAAGGCGCGGACAAAACTCATCCGGCTTCATGACCGTCATTTTGCGAATTTCGGGCACCAGCGCAATAAGCTTTTTTGAATTGACAGCTGAGGTCACTGTATTACGCGCCAGTATCCTGGCTTCCTGCGCCCACGCCATGAGCGCCAGGTCGCTCTTTTCCGTAATCGCAAGTCTCCTGCAAGCAATCCGCGTGATCTGCACATTATCCAGAAGAGAAAGGGAAACCACGCCAAAATACTTTCTCAAAAAAACGACTTTCTCTTTCGCATCTTTCGTTTCGGGAACCCACCCAGATTTCGCCATTTCACCATATGGAAACTGACCGGCTATCTCGGCATCCGCATCCATCGCATTCTCTGCCTCTGCCTTCACAAGCTTCTCCCGGTAAATCGCTTCCAGATTGTTCCAGAAGCTGGCAGGTACGCCAAGCACCGTCTCCAAGCGGACGGCAACATCCGGGGTGAGCTGCACATCTCCGTTCATCAGCTTACTGATATGCTTCTCCGACATATCCATCCTGGCCGCGAGCTCCTTCTGGCTCATCCCTCTGTCATCCAGCTGCTCCTTCAAAGTCGCCCCCGGCGGCGTTGCGATATAACTGCGGCTTCTCGTCATAATGCTGCCTCCTCCTCACTTACGTTCCTCAATGATAATCAACAATCTCTACAATCCTTGCGATCTGGATCTTTTCTCCATCCTTTTCGAACACCAGTCTGTATGGATGAATCAGATCCAACGCGTACTGCCCTTTCCTGTTCTGTGTCAGCGGATGACATCTGCCGATATGAAACTGTATCATCATCTCAACCGTATCAGCTGCGGATAATTCATCCAGCCGCTGGTGTAATTTCTCAGTCATTCGTATTCCATAGATTTTTTCAGCTGCTTTTACACTGGTACAAATTTTTTCAACTTTCTTCGTTTTGTACGTAATATTCAATTGTTTACCTCTTTTATTTACCTTTGAGGTAAATTTATAATATCATGAGCAAATCTCTTTGTCAATAATAAATTTACCTTTTGGGTTAATTTTTTTTGATTTGACTTATGGCGATTTACATAGGGACAATTAAGTAAGAAAAAGTTGTAAAAGATAAAATGATAATAACTTTCAGAATGATAGAATACTCAACAGGAAAACCTGCATCCGATTATTCCGATGCCAGGTTTTCCGTCTTTTCTCTGCATACATCCACCCAGCCCGCGGCCTGTGCGCAGCGCTCCAACTCCGCGATCGTCAGTTTGACCGCGCTGCTGGCGTTCCCGGCCGCCGGGTAAACAACATCATAATGTTTCAGTGATTCGTCGAGATAGACCGCTACCCCGTCGTTGACCGCGAAGGGACAGACACCGCCCGGGGCATGGCCGATATACGTCTCGACCTCATCCCAGGGGATCATCTTCGCTTTCTGGTGAAACTGTGCTTTGAACTTTTTGTTATCGACGCGGGCGTCGCCTTCGGCGATGATCAGAATCGGACCCGCGTCCGTCAGAAACGAAAGACTTTTGGCGATCCGTCCCGGCTCGCAACCCAGCGCCTGTGCCGCCAGCTCAACCGTGGCGCTGGAAACCGAAAACTCCCGCACGCGATCCGCAAGACCAAATTCCCGCAGATAAGCTTTCACCTTTTCTATCGACATGTTATTTCTCCGTTTTGCTGCTTTCTTATCTACCCGCTTTTATTTGCGACATCCCGGTTGTGATTTCTTACTTACTCCCTACCGTCGTGATATCAATCAGCGTCAGCTCCTTCGCCCGGTTCTCCAGGCTTGTAGCGAGGGCGCCGGCAGTATCCAGGCTGGTCAGCACATACACGCCCGTCTCGATCGCATAGCGGCGGATCACAAAACCGTCGCGACTGCGGTCCGCGCCCTGCTGCGGCACGTCGATGACCAGGTCGATCTCATGTCCCAGAATCAGATCAAGAATATTGGGAGACTCCTGCTCCAGTTTGCGCACCGGCAGCGCCTTGACGCCGTGGGCGTTCAATGTGGCGGCCGTGCCGCGGGTCGCGAAGATCCGATAGCCGACATTCTGGAAACGTCTGGCGATCTCTACCGCGTCTTCCTGCTCGGATTGACGCACGGTAATAATCATATTTTTGTGCTTCGGCAGCTTAACGCCTGCCCCCTCAAACGCCTTATAAAGCGCCTCGTTGAACGTCGTCGCGATGCCAAGGCATTCGCCGGTGGATTTCATTTCCGGTCCCAGGCTGATATCCGCGTCATGAATTTTCTCAAACGAGAACACCGGCATCTTAATCGCAATGTAATCCGCTTTCTTCTGCAGCCCCGGCGTATAACCGAGCTCGCGCAGCGTATGGCCGCAGATCACCTGCGTCGCCAGCGGCACGATCGGAATGCTCGTCACCTTGCTGATGTAGGGTACCGTCCGCGACGAGCGCGGGTTGACTTCGATGATGAAAACTTTCTCACCGGAGACGATGAACTGGATATTGATCATACCTTTCACATGCAGGGCGCGCGCCAGCTTTTCCGTATAATCGACCAGCGTCGCCTCAACCGTCGGCGTGATGCTCGGAGCCGGATAGACCGAAATGCTGTCGCCGGAGTGAATGCCAGTGCGCTCGATGTGCTCCATAATACCCGGAATCAGGATATCCTCGCCGTCGCAGACCGCGTCGACTTCAATTTCCTTGCCAAAGACATACTTGTCCACGAGAATCGGGTGATCCTGCGCGATCTGGTTGATGATGCCGATAAACTGATCGATATCATGGTCATTGATGCAGATCTGCATGCCCTGACCGCCCAGCACATAGGACGGGCGCACGAGCACCGGATAGCCAAGCTCGTTTGCCGCCTTCTTCGCTTCCTCGGCGGTGAACACCGTGTGTCCTGCCGGGCGCGGAATCTGGCATTTCTCCAGAATCTCGTCAAACAGCTCGCGGTCCTCCGCTGCGTCGACATCCTCGGCAGCCGTACCCAGAATCGGCACGCCCATCTTCATCAGGCTCTCCGTCAGCTTGATCGCCGTCTGGCCGCCGAACTGCACGACGGCTCCGTCCGGCTTCTCGATGTCCACAATGCTCTCCACATCCTCCGGCGTCAGCGGCTCAAAATACAGCTTATCTGCGATATCGAAGTCCGTGCTCACGGTTTCCGGGTTGTTGTTGACGATAATCGTCTCGTAGCCCTCTTTCGCAAAGGCCCAGGTACTATGTACAGAGCAGAAGTCAAACTCAATGCCCTGGCCGATGCGGATCGGGCCGGAGCCGAGCACCAGCACTTTCTTGCGCGAATTGTCCGCCTCGACCTCGCTGATCCCGTCATAACAGGAGTAATAGTAAGGCGTTTCCGCGGAAAATTCCGCGGCGCAAGTATCGACCATCTTGTAAGCGGCGCGGATGCCGTTTTCATGGCGCATCGCCTTGATTTCCTTCTCCGGAACGCCGGTAAGACGCGCGATCACATTGTCCGGGAACTCGATCCGCTTCGCCTCCCGCAGAAGCTCGGCGTCAAGCGGTCCCGCTTTCAACTCTTTTTCCATCTCGACAAGGATCGCCAGCTTGTCGATGAACCAGACGTCAATCTTGGTAATGTCATGGATCGTCGAGTAGGACATGCCGCGGCGCAGCGCCTCGGCGATCACCCAGATACGGCGGTCGTCGACGACCGTCAGCTGACGGAACAGCGCCGCCTCGCTCAGATTGCTGAAATCATAGGACTGCAGGCAATCCACATGCTGTTCAAGCGAGCGGATCGCTTTCATCAGCGCGCCCTCGAAATTCGTGCAGATGCTCATGACCTCGCCGGTCGCCTTCATCTGCGTGCCCAGCGTGCGCGAAGCGCTGATGAATTTGTCAAACGGCAGGCGCGGCATCTTGACGACACAGTAGTCCAGCATCGGCTCAAAACTCGCATAGGTCTTTTTCGTCACCGCGTTTTTGATCTCGTCCAACGTATAGCCGAGGGCGATCTTCGCCGCCACTTTCGCGATCGGGTAGCCGGTCGCCTTGGAGGCCAGCGCAGAGGAACGGCTCACACGCGGATTGACCTCGATCACGCAGTACTCAAAGCTGGTCGGGTGCAGCGCGTACTGCACGTTGCAGCCGCCCGTAATTCCCAGCTCGGTGATAATATTCAGCGCCGAGGTACGCAGCATCTGGTATTCCTTGTCGCCCAGCGTCTGCGATGGGGCGACGACAATGCTGTCGCCGGTGTGTACGCCGACCGGGTCGATATTTTCCATATTGCAGACCGTGATCACGTTGCCCGCGCCATCGCGCATCACCTCGTACTCGATCTCTTTCCAGCCGGCAATGCTGCGCTCCACAAGCACCTGACCCACGCGGGAAAGGCGTAGGCCGTTCTCCAGGATCTCACGGCACTGCTCCGGGTTTTCGGCGATACCGCCGCCGCTGCCGCCCAGCGTGTAGGCCGGCCGCAGTACCACCGGGTAGCCGATCTCCTGCGCGACGCGCAGGCCGTCATTGACATTTTCCACAATATCCGACGGAGCGACCGGTTCGCCGATCTTCTCCATCGTCTCCTTAAACAGCTCGCGGTCCTCCGCTTTCTTGATCGTCAGAGGCGTCGTGCCGATGAGCCGGACGTGATTTTCCTCCAGGAAGCCAGCCTCGGCAAGCTCCATTGCCAGATTCAGCCCCGCCTGGCCGCCCAGCGTCGGCAGGACGCTGTCCGGTTTTTCCTTTTTGATCAGCTGCTCGACCACCTCGAGGGTCAGCGGCTCGATGTAGACGCGGTCCGCGATGTCCTTGTCCGTCATGATCGTCGCCGGGTTGGAGTTTAGGAGCACTACCTCGATGCCCTCCTCCTTTAACGCCCGGCAGGCCTGTGTGCCTGCGTAGTCAAACTCGGCGGCCTGGCCGATAACAATCGGGCCGGAGCCAAGCATCAGGACTTTTTTGATATTCGGATTCTTTGGCATTATTCGTTCCCTCCCATCATCTTGAGGAACCGGTCAAACAGGTAGCTGGAATCCCGCGGCCCGGGACAGGCCTCCGGATGGTACTGCACTGTGAATATATTTTTTCCGATGTAACGCAGGCCCTCGTTTGTACCGTCATTGACATTGACAAACGCAGGCACGGCGACCGCCGGGTCAAGGCTGTCCATATCGACGGCATAGCCATGATTCTGTGATGATATGTAAACCCGGCCGGTTTCCAGATCACGCACCGGATGGTTGCCGCCGCGATGACCGTATTTCAGCTTGAAGGTATCCGCCCCCGTGGCCAGCGCCATGAGCTGGTGCCCAAGACAGATCGCGAAGATCGGCACATCCGACTCGTACAGCTTGCGGATCTCACGGATAATTTCCACATTCTCCTTGGGATCGCCCGGACCGTTGGAAAGCATGATGCCGTCCGGCTTCGCCGCGAGAATCTCTTCCGCGGATGTATCGCAGGGATAGATCGTCACCTCACAGCCGCGTTCATTGAGCGAACGGGCGATATTGCGTTTCGCGCCCAGATCCAGCAGCACCACCCGCTTACCAGTGCCGGCAAGCACCTCTTTTTCCCTGCAGGATGTCGCGCGGACAACGCCCCGTACCGCGTACTCTTTCATACGCGCAATCGGCTCGGACAAATCGGCATACTCCGTCGTCGTGATCATGCCGTTCATCGTGCCTTTTTCTCTCAATATTTTGGTAAGAGCTCTGGTATCTATCCCGCAGATGCCGGGAATATCATGGATTTCGAGGAAATGCTGAATGGTGTCCTCACTGCGAAAATTGCTGGGGAGACGGGATAATTCACGGACAATATAGCCATCCGGCCACGGTTTGGCTGACTCCATGTCCTCATGGCAGATCCCGTAATTGCCGATGAGCGGATAGGTCATCACCACGGCCTGTCCCGCGTAGGACGGGTCCGTGAGAACTTCCAGATAACCGGTCATCGACGTATTGAACACGATTTCGCTGACGATTTCCCGTTCGGAACCAATGCTCGTACCGGCGAACACCGTTCCGTCCTCCAGGATGAGATATGCTTTCATATATGCTCCAATCCTTTCCTAAGCCCAAATTGATAAGATTATACATGATTTCATGCGGTTTTTCAATACCCTTTTCCGCAATTCCTGCCTTCCATAAATAATGGAATGCAAGTCGTTCAATAATCAACGCTCTGCAGGTATCGCTTCAACAGGAACACGCAAAAATAAGGAAATGTATAAATATTATCTCGAAAGCCAATATTTCCGGAAACAAGCTTCAATCCATATTGAATATCTTCATAGCGTTTGCTCTGAATCAGCGTCCGCAGGGATTTCGCGGTACCATTTGTCGCTTTTACCTCCAGGGGCAGAAGGCTGCGTTTGCTGCGAACAAAAAAGTCTTCTTCCAGTGTCCCGGCGTCCCGCTTATAGTAGAACAAACCATATCCCGATTTCGCCAGGGCTTCCCCCACAATATTTTCATAGAGTGCGCCCTTGTATACACCCATATTTCTGTTCGCACGCAGATCTTCCTGAGATTCGTCGTCCAGCTGTGCGACCAGCAGTCCGGTATCCCGGAAATAAATTTTATATTTTGTTTCATCAAAATTGCCTTTCAGCGGCAGCTCAGGAAAATTAAGGCAATAGCATACATTGATCAATCCGGCGTCGTTCAGCCATTCAATGCAGCCACGGTAATCCTTGAATCTGGCATCCTTCGCGACCTTGGATATCTGAAATTTCTTATTATCTCTGGCAAGCTGCACCGGAATATGGCGAAAAACATTCAAAATGCGTGTCTGATCCATGCCCTCCGCATATTTTCGAATATCCTCCTTGTAATCCTCAATCAGCTGGCGCTGAACATCCAGAGTCCCCTCGAAGGTACCATTCTCAACATACATCCGCACAACCGCGGGCATCCCGCCCAATATGCAATAATCCAGGAACAGACCATTGTACAAATTTAGTTCCAGCGTGGAAAATGGCGTTATCGTCCGCATGTGCGACAGCATATCTTCAACCAGCGTATCATCGTAACCTCTGGCCCACAGAAATTCTTCAAAGTCCATGGAATACATATCATAATCTGTTTTATAACCCACGCTGTTGCTTTCAATACGGCGATAATGGATACCCAGAAGCGAACCACTGCAAATGACGTCAAACCGACCGTCAAGATGAAAAAACTTCAGTGAAGTCGCAATATCCGGGAATTCCTGAATCTCATCGAAAACAATCAGCGTTTCCTGATTTCGGAATATCTTCGTCGGATCCATGCGGGATATGTTTTTAATGATTTCGTCCGTGCTGTAACCTTCCTCACATATGTGTTTATATTTTGGTTCTTCCACAAAATTAATATAGATCACATTGGCATAGGCATTGTTCGCGAACCGCAGGATGGATTCTGTCTTTCCCACCTGCCGTGGGCCTTTTACAATCAGCGGCTTATGGCCTGTTTCAGCTTTCCAATCGGAAAGAAACTTATCAACTTTGCGTTTCAAATACATCGTTCATTCTCCCCCGGAATTTCATTTATGCCATTATACAAAAAAACCAATGAGTTTTCAATATAAAATCCCGAAAAAACCAATGAGTTTTTCGGGGTTCTATACGAATAATATATTTTCTTAAAAAATAGACTTCACCTCCCAGCCCCTTCCCGCATATCCTTCCAGTAAGAAGCGCTCCAAGGAATTTTCCATGCCCCAGTCCTCATCCGATGTCACCCAGACCGCCCGCGGTCTTCTGCAGGTCAACGTCGTTAATATTCAGAATCAGTATCCGGTCACAGACGCCACGGTTACGATCCGTGCCGTGGCAGAAGCCGGGCAGATACCTGTGCAGCTGCGCACCAATTCCTCCGGGCAGACCGAACAGATCGCTCTCCCTGCTCCGCCCGTCGATTACAGCTTCGATCCGGATGGCGGGCGTCCCTATTCGGAATACGATATCACGGTTTCCGCTCCTGGCTTTCAGACCGCCCGCATTATCGGCACGGAGGTGCTGCCGGGCGAGACCGCGATCCAGCCCGTGCGCCTGGAGCCGGAGGATGATCCGCAGCCCCTGCCGGACCCGATCGTGATCCCGGAGCATACGCTCTACGGCGAATATCCGGCCAAAGTCGCCGAGACCGAGGTGCAGCCGGTTGGCGAGAGCGGCAATATCGTGCTCAGCCGCGTCGTCGTGCCCCAGACCATCGTCGTACATGACGGCGCACCGGGCGCGTCCGCCCGGGATTACTACGTCTCCTACCGGGATTACATCAAAAATGTCGCCTCCAGCGAGATCTACGCGACCTGGCCGCAGGCGACGATTACCGCCAATATCCTGGCAATCATGAGTTTTACCTTAAACCGTGTGTTCACGGAGCATTACCGCAACCGCGGCTACGATTTTACCATCACCTCGTCGACCGCCTATGACCACAAATGGATCTACGGCCGCAACATCTACGAAAACATTTCCGTGACCGTGGACGAGATTTTTGACAGCTATCTCGCGCGCCCCGGCGTACGCCAGCTGATCCTCACCCAGTACTGCGACGGCAGACAGGTGCAGTGCCTGCAGCGCGGCTGGATGAGCCAGTGGGGTTCCTTCGATCTCGGCGAGCGGAATTACAGTCCGATCGAAATTCTCCGCTATTTCTACGGGGAAAGCATCTACGTCAACACCGCGGAAGAAATCTCCGGCATCCCCGCGTCCTGGCCCGGCTATGACCTCACAACCGGCAGCAGCGGACAAAAGGTCATGCAGCTCCAGGAGCAGCTCGACGCAATCGCCGCCGTCTACACCTCCATCCCACGCATCACGGCGGACGGCATCTACGGCGGACGCACCGCCGACGCGGTGCGCGCTTTCCAGTCCATCTTCGGGCTGCCCCTCAGCGGCGTCACGGATTTCCCGACCTGGTACAAGATTTCACATATTTATGTGGGGATTTCCGGGATCGGGGAGCTGAACTGAATTTCCATCACAGATAGCAAACCGGTATCACCCGGTCTTCCCCCTTTAGCGCGACCAGATTATCATACAGGCAGACGACGCCGCCTGGCCCGCGCATGATTGTTCCCAGCTTATCCAGCACGGAGAAATGAGCGATATCTCTGCTAGAAGGATCCGCGTGCTTTTTTATCTCTATCGGATATAATGTATTATCCTTTTCTATAAGAAGATCAATCTCTCTCTTATCCCGGTCTCTGTAAAAATACAGCGGCGGGTCAAGGATTCCTTTGTTATAATAACTTTTCAGAATCTCAGAAATAACAAAGCTCTCAAAAAAGGCACCGGACATGGCTCCGTTTTTTAATACCTCCGGCGTATTCCATCTCGTAAGATAAGCCGCCAGGCCCGTATCAAGGAAATAGAGCTTCGGCGTTTTTACCGCCCGGCTGATCCGGTTATTAGAATAAGGTCTCAGCAGATAAACCAGATTGGACGCCGTCAAAATAGAAAGCCAGCGATCCGCGGTAGGCTGACTGATGCCAACATCATTCGCCACAGACTGCAAATTGAGGAGCTGCCCTGTCATTCCCGCAATCGCGGACATAAATCGGATGAATTTCACCTCATCCCCCACCTGTGCCAGTTCCCGCACATCACGTTCAATGTATGTCCTGACATACGCCCCGTAAAACATCTGCCAGTCAAAATCAGGATTTGCGCACAGCTCCGGCATACAGCCTCTGTGAATCATTTTCCAGATATCATCGTAAGACACGCCTGGAAGCGTTTTCCTGTGTCGTGAATAATACCCGTCATCCGGAAGAAACGGCTCATTAAATTCACATTCCAGCCGTTCTCGCAGAGACAGACCCAGAAGCGTCAGCATACCAAGTCTCCCCGCGAGAGATTCGCTTACATGCTTCATCATATAAAATTGCTGCGATCCACAAAGATAAAACAGACCCTTACCACGATCCCTGTCAATCATCATCTTGATCTGCGGGAATAACTCCGGCGCTTTCTGCACTTCATCAATAAATACGGGAGGGGGGTTGTCTTTTAAAAACGTGTTGCTCTGCCCGATTGCGCTTGTGAGATAAATGGGATCATCTAAAGTAACATAACCGATATCCGTTCCTATAATATTCCGCAGCATCGTCGTCTTTCCCACCTGTCTTGGACCTGCCACCAATATCGCGCCAAACATCCTGGACAATTGGGTAACCGCTTTCTCCGCGTGCCTTTGAATATACATGCCGCTCTCCTTTCGGCTAATTTAATTTCTGATATTATTATAGCCGAAATATAGTGAATTATCAAGATTTGGATGATGATTGTTTTTTCATTGTCTTTTTGCCGTTATCCAAGTGACCGCAAATATTCCTTCTGCTCCCGTGTAATTCGGCGGCTCTCAATAGCCTTGCGGATCGTCTTTCTGTGCGTCCAGCGATCCAGCCGCCGCTCCTCCAGATAAGGAATCACGCGCTCCCACTGCTTTGCCAGCGCCGTGGCAAAGTACCAGGCGATCATCATGTTGACATAATATTCCTCCGAGCGGACAGACGCCACCAACGCCGGGTATTCCTCATCAAACGCCTCATCCAGATAAAATTTCATCAGCATACCGATCGCGAAACGCACCGTATACGTATGGCCGGAACGCAGCCAGGAACGGATATGGGAAAGTAGCTCGGACAAATGCTTTCGAAACACCTTCGGCGACATCAGGTCGCAGGTCGCCCAGTTGTCCACATACGGAAGGAATGCTTCTGTGGCCGCAATGCAGGCGTCATAATCCCGCATGCCGGAAATCAGGCAGCCGTGCAGATTATTTTCTTCATAATAACTATGCGGCAGCTCCTGTAAAAAGGCCGCGGCTTCCGCCGTCCCCGCGATCGATTTTGCCAGAAGACGCAGCGCGGGCTGACGCACGCCGATGATCACGGCCGGATCCAGATTCGGCGTCAATCCGGCGCTGAAATTGCGGTAACCGAGATCCTGCCGGGCAAACAGCTCTCTCGTAATCTTCTCACTCATGCGCCTCCACTCCATGTTTTTCGCAGATATCCGCCAGGCAGCAACGGCTGCAGTACGGCTTCGTCCGTGCCGTGCAGACCTCGCGTCCATGATAGACCAGGCGATGGCAGAAATCGCTCCCTTCCTCCGGCGGAATGATCTTCCACAGCGCCATCTCTACTTTTTTCGGCTCCTTGAATCCGTCCACCAGACCAATGCGATTGCACAGGCGGATGCAGTGCGTATCCGTGACGATCGCCGGTTTGCCGAACACGTCGCCCATGATCAGGTTTGCGCTCTTACGGCCGACACCGGGCAGCGCCAGCACTGCGTCAAAATCATCCGGCACATGGCCCTCGTACTGCTCATGCAGCACCTTCATGCAGGCGCTGATATCCCGCGCCTTGCTGTGGCCAAGGCCGCAGGGCCGGACAATCTCCTCAATCTCCGCCACATCGGCAGCCGCCAGCGCCGCCACCGTCGGATATTTCGCAAACAATCCCTCCACGACCACATTGACGCGCGCGTCCGTACACTGCGCCGCCAGGCGCACGCTGACCAGCAGCTTCCAGGCCTGGTCATAGTCCAGCGTACAGCCTGCATCCGGATACTCCTTTTTCAGACGCTCGATCGCGGCGAGCGCCAGCTCCTGTTTTGTCATCCGTATTTCGCTCCTTTATGTTTTGTTTTCTGTATTTTAAACTCAAATATCATCCTGTTATTTCAAAGAACGACAAGATATTTCACACAAGATAAAAACAGGCCCCGTCCCGGATACAGTCCGATGACTGTCCGAAATGGAGCCCTGCTAAAAGCGGAGACGAAGGGATTCGAACCCTTGTGCCGGGATAAACCGACAAACGCATTTCGAGTGCGCCGCGTTACGGCCGCTTCGCTACGTCTCCAGATCTTCCAACGGCGTTATTATACACGAAAACATTTAAAAAGTAAACTCTTTTATTTTCGGTTGACTGCGTCAATAAATTTTAAGTCCATGGTTTTGAGTCCACTATGCCTGTCTCGGGTCTTCGACAGTTGAATTGAGCTCAAATCGTCTCAAAGCCTTGATTTAGG